>NZ_LZTB01000013.1 GCF_001665685.1 Mycobacterium sp. 852013-50091_SCH5140682 | reverse complement strand
GATCTACACTTATGCGATCGTCGGCAGCGTCAGATGTGTATAAGAGACAGCCGGTGGGCGGCGGCCGTACGCGCCACGACACACACCGGGTGGGTGACAAGCGATCTCAAGCGATGAATGGAGTGGCCAGTGGCCGAATGTCCGAGTGAACCGACAACCGACGCCGCGGGGGTCGCCTTCGCGGCACCGCCGGGTGAGGCGACAACGACGCCTCGCCTTCAGGGGCGGCTGGGCGTCGGGAGCATCGTCTTCGCGATTCTTGCTTGGGCGGCACCGCTTCTCGTCGTCGTCGGTCTGATGCCGGCCATGATCGGGTTCGCGGGCGAGGGAGTCGTTCCCGGCCTTCTGCTCACGATGGTCATCCTCCTCGTCTTCTCTGTCGGCTACGGAGCGTTGACTCGGTACGTCGACCGGCCAGGCGCGTTTTATACCTACATCACAGCGGGTTTGGGTAATCGTCTCGGTCTCGGCGGTGCATTTGTTGCGCTGTTCACTTATTCGGTGCTGTTGCTGTCGACCTGGGCCGCCTTCGGGTTCTACGCGAGGCAGTTCTTCGTCGAAGGGCTGGGCCTCTTCTCGATGCCCTGGTATGTATTCGCCTTGGCCGGTGTCATGCTCACCGGTCTGTCCGGCTACGTGCAGGTGGAGTTCTCCGCCAAGACCCTCGCGGTTGCGCTGAGCGTCGAGGTCCTCCTCGTGCTGCTGGTGAATCTCCGCATCTTCTTCGACGGAGGCCCCGACGGTGTGCCGGCCGCGGCATTCACCTGGAACGGAGTCGCGTCCGGCGGATTCGGTCTGGCGGTGCTCTTCGCTTTTCTCTGCTTCGGCGGTTTTGAGTCGTCGGCGATCTATCGCGAAGAGGCCAAGGATCCGATCAAGACCGTCCCGCGGGCGACCTATGCCGCGGTGGTCGTCATCGGATCCTTCTACCTGCTCGCCGCCACCGCAATGCTCACCGGCATCGGTTCGGGAGGTATCGAGGCGGCACGGCAGGGCGCCGATGTGTCGACGATGTTCAGCGACCTCGCTCTGAAGTACGTCGGCGCCGTGATGCCCAGCATCGTCAACGGTTTGGTCATTCTTTCGACCTACGCGACATTGCTCTCCCAGCACAACGCTGTGTCGCGTTACCTGTACTCGTTCGGTCGCGACGGGGTCCTGCCTGCCGTGCTCGGAAAGGCGCATCCGAAACACCACTCCCCGTTTCGCGCGTCGCTGTTGGTGACATGCCTGGAGATCGTCGCAGTGCTCGTGATCGCCGCCGTCACGGCTTTCGAGGCTGTGGGGACCGACGCCTTCGTCGTGTACATCCGGGTCAACGGGGTCGGCGCAGTCGGGATAGTGGTGCTGCTCTGGCTCGTGAGTCTTGCCGTGTTGATGTACTTCAAGAGGAACCCGGTACGGGGTACCGGCGGCGGTCTATGGCGCACGGTGGTCGCGCCGTTGCTGGGGCTGGCGGGGATCTCCGTGGTGTTCGTGCTGAGCGTGTCGAACCTCGACAAACTCATCGGCGCGGGCCCGCTCGTCTCCGCGGCGCTTGCCGTTCTGGTGCCGCTCGTCTTCGTCGTCGGTTGGGTTTACGGGAACGTGCTGCGCAACCGCCGAGCAGACGTGTACGCCCGGATCGGGCGACAGTAAACCATTGAGCAGGTCAATATCTGGGAAAAGAGGACAACGGAACGTGGTCGGCACACGACTCGAAGGCAAGGTCGCAGTTCTCAGCGGGGGTGCGCGCGGGATGGGACTGGCGCATACCAGGGCCTTGGCGAATGAGGGCGCGCGCGTCGTCTCCTTCGACATCAACGAAGGTGAAGCACCGGCATTGGTCGACGAGTTCGGCTCGGACCGCCTGTTGTTCCTGAAAGGGGATGTCAGGTCCGGCTGGGACTGGGAGCGAATTGTGGCCGCAGGCCTCGAAAGGTTCGGGAGCATCGACGTTCTGGTGAACAACGCGGGTATATCACCGATTCAGTCGTTGGAGAGCGTTTCTGAAGAGGACTACCGTCGCGTGATCGACATCAACCAGGTCGGAACATTCCTTGGCATGCAGGCGGTCCTCCCGGCCATGCGGGAGCGCGGAGGCTCGATCGTGAACATCGCCTCGACCGCGGCGTTGGTGGGGTTTCCCGACATCTTCCCGTACGTCGCATCGAAGTGGGCCGTGCGAGGCATGACGAAGGCTGCTGCACTGGAACTCGCCGAGCTGGGCATCCGGGTCAATGCGGTGTGCCCCGGTGACACAGACACCCCGATGATCCGGGAGAACATCGAATCCGGTGCCGGGGGTTCGATGCCTCCAACAGATGAGCTTCCGTTCAAGCGGTGGGCACGAGCTGAGGAGATCTCCTCTGCCGTAGTATTTTTGGCTTCGGACGAGTCCTCCTATATGAGCGGTTCAGAGATCGTGGTGGACGGTGCCTACACAGCGCAGTGAGCGCGTGACGTCGCCGGGGGAGTGCACAGAGGAATATCCGGACAAGCGCCTTGCCGGCCAGATCGTTTTGGTGAGCGGTGCGGGCCGCGGAATGGGAGCCGCCCATGTGCGTGCGCTGTTGACGGCAGGGGCACGTGTCGTCGGCTTTGACGTCGCTGCAGGGGCGGGTCCTGAGATCCTCTCGGAAGTCGGAGATGAGCGATTTTGTTGGCTGTTGGGAGACGTGACTTCAGCAGCCGACTGGCGGCGGGTGGTCGATGAGTGTGCGTGCCGGTTCGGCCCGCCGAGCGCGCTGGTGAACAATGCCGGGGTGGTCGGGATCGGCCGCGTCGACACTGTCTCCGAGAGCGAGTACCGCCGCGTCATCGAGGTGAATCAGCTTGGACCGTTCCTCGGCATGAAGGCGGTTCTCGAGCCCATGAAGAGAAGCGGGGGAGGATCGATCGTCAACATCTCCTCCACGTCGGGGATGGTCGCGTTCCGCGACAATTTCGCGTACGTCGCGTCGAAATGGGCGCTGCGGGGGATGACCAAAGCGGCATCAATCGAGTTGGCGCATTTAGGTATTCGCGTGAACACCGTCCTTCCTGGCGAAACCGATACTCCGCTGCTGCGTGCGGATCCCACCGCGCTGCCACCCGAAGCCTCCCACTTCGGACGGTGGGCCCGCCCCGAGGAGATCTCGGCCGCGGTGGTGTTCTTGGTGTCAGAAGAATCCTCATACGTCAGCGGGGCTGATGTCGTGATCGACGGCGGCCACACCGCGAAGTAGCGCCAGGTCGCGTTACCTGATCTCGCGCGGGAGAGAACCAGCAATGAATCAGCCAATTCGCTTCGGACTCATAGGAACCGGTCGCATCGGACGGATGCACGCCGCCAACATTTTTGAGCACCCGGAAACCGTGCTCGCGTCGGTCGCCGATCCCGTCGTCGACGGAGCAGCTGATGTGGCCGCCCGGTACGGAGGAACGGTCACGGACTCTCCGGAGGAGTTGATCGAATCCGGCGGCATCGACGCCGTGCTCGTGGCATCCCCGACACCCACTCACGTCGAACTTATCGAGGCGTGTGTGGATGCCGGCCTACCGGTGCTCTGCGAGAAGCCGATCGACCTCGACATCGCGTGCGTCGATGCACTGCGCCCCAAGGTCGCTGAATCCGACGTACCGGTCGCGTTGGGTATCAACCAGCGTTTCGACCCCGCGTTCGCCGAGGTCCATGCCCGAGTACGCGACGGGCAGATCGGGGAGCTCGAACAGCTTGCGATCGTCAGCCGGGATCCCGCACCGCCGCCCGCGGACTACATCGCAGTGTCGGGAGGAATTTTCCGGGACATGACGATTCACGATTTCGAGATGGCACGCTTCTTCGTGGGTGACATCGTGGAGGTGAGTGCGACGGGTGCCCGGCTGTTCGACTCCGGCGCCCGCGAACACGGTGATTTCGACACGATTGCGGTGACGCTGCGGGCAGCTCGCGGTGCCCTCGTCACGATCACGAACTCACGGCACAGTGCCATCGGCTACGACCAGCGCCTGGAGGCTTTCGGCGCCAATGGCGTACTACAGGTTGCCAACGCACCTACGAGTCTTGTCAGCTTCTCCTGCGCCGGGATGGTCGAATCCAGGTCGCCCTACGTCGAGCCGTTCTTGGAGCGCTACGCACGGGCCTACGCGCTCGAGCTCGTCGAGTTCGTGAAGCTCGTACGCGGTGAGCGATCTTCCAGCCCCACCTTTGAGGACGGCCGCGCGGCTCTGCTCATCGCAGATGCCGCACAACGTTCGGCAACCATGGGAGAAGCGGTCGGCCTCGACCTGAGTTGAGCCGGCAGGCAGACGTCGCGACGAGCGGCGGGGCGCTGCGCCACATCCGTGACTCAGCGCCCCGCGCTTCGGATTACGTACCGTACGTCGTCTCGCCGCTGACCTCAGGGATGTCGACCCATGCGCCGGACTCAGCGCTGCGCAAGGAGGCGTCGACCAACTCGGATGCGGCCCAGCCGTCGGCCGCCGACGGGGCTAGCTGTTTTCCTTCGGTCACCGAGCGCAAGAACAGCCACGCCTCAATGGTTTTCAGGTCGTTGAACCCGATGCCCGGGCCGGGACCCGGCTGGAAGCGCCGGAACTCGCCGAAGGAGGCGTCGGTCTGGATGGTGCGATAGCCGCGGCGATCCTCGGCGAACTCCAGCTGGTTCATGCGCTCGAAGTTCCAGCGCAGAGAACCCTGCGTGCCGTAGACCTCGACGATGTACTCGGCGTGCGGTCCGATGGCCACCCGTGTCGATTCCAGCATGCCGATCACTCCTCCCTCGAAACGGGCGAGTAGTGCTGCATAGTCTTCGTTTTCGACTTTGCGGGTCACGTCCGAGGCTGCGCCCATGTCGAAGGTATTCGATGAATTGCCTGCCGGAACGGGCCGTTCCGGAATGAAGGTTCCAGTGAGCGCATTGACGGAAGAGATTCGGCCGACGAGGTATTGGGCGAGATCGAAGCCGTGGCTGAGCACATCACCGAGAACCCCCGAGCCCGCGTACGCCTGCTCGTAACGCCAGGTGAAAACCTGCGTCGGATCCGAGGCGTAGCCGGTCAGCAGGCGGATCTGCACGTTGGTGATACGTCCAAGAGCGCCGGAGCGGATGAGGCGGCGGGCTTCCGCGACAGCGGGTGCGTGCCGGTAGTTGAATCCCACCGCGGTCACGAGTCCCGCGGCTGCGGCACCCTCGGCGATCTCGCGCGATTCGCGGGCGCTGCGGCCCATGGGCTTCTCGATCCAGAAGTGCTTGCCGGCCTCGATTGCGGCCAGCGCGATCTCGTGGTGCAGGAAGTTCGGCGAGCAGATCGAGACGACGTCCACATCGGGGTGGGCGAGCACCTCGCGGTAGTCGGTGGTCGTATTCCGGTAACCCAGCGCCGTCTCGGCGTGGGCGCGTCCGGCGTCGTCCGGATCGGCCGCGATCACGAGCTCCGCGTGATGCGGAAGCTCGGGGAAGAATTGTGGGACGGCAAGATAGGCACGCGAGTGCAGGCGCCCCATCCACCCGACCGAGATGAGACCGACTCCGATGCTGTTCTGCGGCTTCAACGGAATTCCTTTGTATTGATGGTGATGTCCGGGGACGCCTCCCCGCGCAACGCTGATCGGCATCCATTGACAGCCTAGGAACGAGCGGGAGGTCCATGGTGTGTCAATGTGAAACATCTGATCCCTGAATCCGGCGGCTGTACTGGAGTTCGACATTGGACACGCCGAGGACGAGGGAGTTCCGGAAATCATGGTGGAACGGGCGCCAGGGATCTGTTCCGAGCACGCGCGGGTACTCGTCACGGGTGCCACCTCAGGTGTCGGAGAGGCGACGGCACGTCTGTTCGCCAACCGTGGCGCACGGGTTGCCTTACTTGCCCGGCGATCCGAGGAACTGCAGCGAGTGGTCGCCGATCTAGGGGATGGTGCGAAGGGATTCGTCGCCGACGTCTCCGATCCAGAGTCGGCCTCGACCGCAGTACGCGATGCCATCGAAGCGTTCGGTGGTTTGGACGTGGCTGTGAATGCCGCAGGTGTCGCTGGTTACGCTTCGCTGGAAGACCTGAGTGACGAATGCTGGCGCGAGGTCATCGATACCAACCTGTCGGGAACGTTCACCGTCTCGCGGGTCGCCGGTCTGCACATGCGGGATGCGGGCGCAGGCGCGATCGTCAATGTAGCCTCTGACCTTGCTTCGATGGGAGTCCCCGGGCTCGCTCACTATTGCGCGGCCAAGGCGGGTGTGGTCGGTCTGACCCGTGCGCTGGCGCTCGAACTCGCCCCTGCCGTGCGCGTCAACGCCGTCTGCCCCGGCCTGATCGACACGCCCATGCTGAGAGCAGGGCTGGCTCACGAGGCAGACCCGCAGCGGGCGCTACGCGACAAAGAGGCCACTGTGCCGCTCGGCAGGCTCGCCACACCTGCGGAGGTGGCTGCGGCGATCGCCTTTTTGGCATTCGACGGCACCTTTGCGACCGGAACCGCCATGGCCTTCGACGGGGGCACCTCGGCCGCCTGATAAGCGCAGCGTGCCCACTGACCCGCACGTGATCCCGCTCGTGGCAACGAGATCCGAACATCCCTGATACCGACATCCAGTACGCGAGGAGCAAACCCAGCCATGCAACAGTCGAACACCAGCGATCTCCGTAGCGCCCGCTGGTTCGGTCCGCACGATCTCACCGGATTCGTGCACCGCACAGCGATTCAGGCGGAGGGATTCTCCCGGTTTGCCATCAAAGACCGTCCTGTGATCGGGATTGCCAACTCGTGGTCCGAACTGGTGAACTGCAACATCCACTTCCGGCTCCTCGCGGATGCGGTCAAGCGCGGCGTACTGCTCGCCGGAGGTTTGCCGTTGGAGTTCCCGACGATCTCCCTCGGCGAGAGTCTCATGAAACCGTCGGCCATGTTGTTTCGCAATCTCATGGCGATGGATGTCGAGGAATCCATTCGCGCCTACCCGTTGGACGCCATCGTGCTGCTCGGCGGCTGCGACAAAACCGTGCCGGCTCAATTGATGGGGGCCGCAAGCGCGGATATCCCGACGATCATGTTGACCGGGGGACCCCAGGAGCCCGCGCATTTCCGGGGGAAGCAGCTGGGCGTCGGCACCGATACGTGGCGCTACGCCGACGAACTGCGGGCCGGCAGGATGACCCAGGAGGACTTCGATGAGCTGGAGGCCGCCGCAAAGCCGACCGCCGGCCACTGCAGTGAAATGGGAACCGCCTCCACGATGACATCTATCGTCGAAGCGCTCGGGATGTGCCTGCCAGGAACCGCTTCGATTCCCGCAGTCGACTCCCGCCGGGCCTCGGCGGCCGAGGCGACCGGTCGGCGCGCGGTGGAGATGGCGATCTGCCAGGGGCCGAGGCCGAGCGAAGTGTTGACCGCCGAAGCGTTCGACAATGCCATCACCCTGCTCATGGCGGTCGGCGGTTCGACCAATGCCGTCGTGCACCTCCTGGCTCTTGCCCGCCGCGTCGGGGTGGACCTGCCGCTCGACCGGTTCCACCAGATCTCGCAGCGCACTCCACGCATCGTGAACGTACGACCCTCCGGCGAATACCTCGTAAAGCAACTCTTCGAGGTCGGTGGTATCGCCGCGGTACTCAAGGAACTCGACCCGCTGTTGAACCCCGACGCGCTCACAGTCAGCGGGAAGACGCTGGGTGCGGGCTACGCGTCGGCGCCGCATCCCGATCGCGCGGTGATCAGCACACTAGGTGAACCCTTCGACACCGCAGGCGGTATCGCCGTCGTTCGCGGATCCCTCGCGCCCAACGGAGCGGTGATCAAGCGGAGTGCGGCCTCGCCCGAGTTGCTGCAGCACCGTGGGCCCGCCGTCGTCTTCGAGGACATCTACGATCTCGGCCGGCGCATCGATGATCCCGAGTTGGGCATCAGCGAAGACTCAGTTCTGGTGCTGCGCAACAGCGGTCCGGTGGGCGCTCCCGGCATGCCGGAATGGGGAATGCTGCCGATCCCCCAGCACCTGCTGCGCAAGGGGGTGCGGGACATCGTCCGCATCTCGGACGCTCGGATGAGCGGAACTGCGTTCGGTACCACGGTCCTTCACGTCGCCCCCGAATCTGCCGTCGGCGGACCTCTGGCGGCGGTGCGCGACGGTGATCCGATCGTGCTCGACGTCGAGAACCAGCGGCTTGATCTCGACATCCCGGCCGAGGAGATCGCACGCAGACTCGCGGAGACGAAGATGCCTGAGCCGAAATACCGCCGCGGTTACGGCCGACTGTTCCTCGATCACGTGTTGCAGGCCGATCAGGGCTGCGACTTCGACTTCCTGCAGGGTCTGCCGGATGAAGAGCCACAGCGGCTGCCGTACGGCTTGATGAGCGGTTGGCAGGGCGGCTGGTGATCATGCCACCGGGACAGAAAGGAAGTACCACGGTGAGGCCCAAGGCGATCGTCATCGTGCCGCAGGGGCGGCCGGAGCCACCCGTGGACCGGCTGACAGACGAAGCCGAGATCGTCATCGTCCGAACAGTTGAGGAGCTTCGGGCCGCGCAGTCGGGCGCCGAGGTCCTGTTCCTGAACGACTTCAGAAGTAATCTGCTGCGGGAGGCCGGCCCAGGGGAGCTTCGCTGGATCCACACGTCCAGCATCGGGGTGGACGCGTTGCTCACTGACGAGATCGTGAACAGCGACATCATCGTGACCAACTCTCGCGGGGTGTGCGAACGGCCCATCGCAGAGTGGATTCTCGGTGTGCTCCTGATGTTCACCAAGGATCTGCGCCGGACCATCGAACTTCAACAGGAACGCAGGTGGCTGCACCGCGAGACAGAGCCGTTGCTGGGTCGGAAGGTTCTGGTTGTCGGGCCCGGACCAGTTGGTCGGGAGACTGTGCTGCTGTTGCGTGCGGCCGGGATGGATGTCACCGTCGTGGGTCGCTCGGCCCGGGAAGACCCTGTGCTCGGCGCGATTGCCGCTTTTGACGATCTCGACCGAATGCTCGGTGAGGCAGCTGATGTGGTGCTCACCCTTCCTCTCACGGAGGCCACGCGCGGTCTGTTCGACGCGAGCCGGCTTGCGCGGATGCGTCCCGGGTCGCGGCTCGTGAACGTCGGGCGCGGCGCGGTGGTCGTGGATGACGATCTGATCGACGCCATAGACAGGGGACACCTGGGTGGTGCGGCCCTCGACGTTTTCGACCAAGAGCCGCTGCCGCAAAGCAGTCCGCTCTGGGAAAGAGGCAACATTCTTGTGTCGCCTCATGCCTCGGGGGACCTTGTCGGATGGAGAGCGCGCGTCGTCGATTGCTTCGCCGAGAACTTGCGGCGGTGGAAAGCTGGTGTGCCGCTGCGCGACGTGGTTGATGTCGCGCAACTCGGAGTCACGGCCCCCGCGTTGCGGGGCAACGGATCCTGAACCAGGAAAACACTGACAACAGAGCCGAACACACAATGGAATATTCAACACCGCCACGGCCCGAACCCGAGGCCGTCAGGGCGGCTGTGGCAGATCTGCGCAGCCACGGCATCGCCGTCGACGACACCGCGCTGACCCGATCCTTGTACTCGTCGGACGCCTCGGTCTACCGGGTATTACCCGCCGCGGTGGCTTTCCCCCGGCACACCGAGGAGATCGATGCGATCGTTGCCGCGTGCGCCCGAACGCAGGTGCCGATCATCAACCGCGGTGCGGGAACATCGATCGCAGGCAACGCCATCGGTGCCGGACTGGTCGTCGACCACAGCAAGCATCTCAACAACGTTCTGCACGTCGATATCGAGACATCCTCTGCCCGAGTGCAACCCGGAGTTGTGCATGCGACTCTTCAGCGTCACGCCGCGGCGCACGGACTGCGTTTCGGACCTGACCCCTCCTCGCATTCTCGGTGCACCATCGGCGGGATGATCGGCAACAACGCTTGCGGATCCCGGGCACTCGGATATGGCCGAACCAGTGACAACATTCGTGGGCTCCACGTCGTGACCAGCGCGGGGGAGCATCTGCGGCTGGGAACGCTGGATCGTGGCGATGTGGCGTCGCAGCTGTTGCAAGAACTGCGCTCCACCACCGCGGCGTCGCTGAAGGTGATCCGGACCGAGTTCGGGCGCTTCAGCCGCCAAGTGTCCGGCTACGCCCTTGATGCGCTCTTGCCGGAGAACAGATTCGACGTGGGCAGGCTCATGGTCGGGGCCGAGGGGACCTTGGGCGTGGTAATCGAAGCTGACGTACGCCTCGTCGCGGACCCGCCGCACCGGGTGATGGGCGTACTGGGGTTCGAGAATATGGTGGCCGCCGCAGCAGCTGTACCAGCGATCCTGCCGCTCAAACCTATTGCCTGCGAGGGATTGGACAGCAGGATCACCGATGTGGTCCGTCGGCTTCGTCCGGGCTCCTTGCCTGAGATGCCGCGCGGGGCGGGATGGTTGTTCGTGGAGTTTGCCGGTGACGATCGCCGTGAGCTTGAGGCCAATGTGGCTGCAGCCGCGACGGCTTGCGGGGCAGTGGGATTCCGTCAGGTTCGGTCGGCGTCGGAGGCCACGGCACTGTGGAAGGTTCGCGAGGATGGTTCGGGGTTGATAGCCCGAACTGATGGCGGACGATCCGCACATGCCGGCTGGGAGGATGCCGCGGTCCCACCGGAGCACTTGGCCGCCTATTTGACGCAGTTCGAGGATCTGCTGTCGCATCATGGCTTGATGGGCGTCCCGTACGGGCATTTCGGCGATGGCTGCGTGCATGTGCGTATCGACTTCGACCTTGATGAGCCCAGCGGCAGAGGCCGTTATGCGGAGTTCCTCGACGATGCCGCACAACTCGTTGCGTCGTACGACGGTTCGATGTCGGGCGAACACGGTGACGGCCGGGCTCGTAGCTCATTGCTCGGCCATATGTATTCGACCGCTGCCATAGAGCTCTTCCGTGCGGTCAAACGGCATTTCGATCCGACGAATCTGATGAACCCGGGCGTGATCGTCGACCCGCTGCCGGCCACCGCGGACATCCGCTACGTCAAACCGGTAGTGCTGAAGAGCCCGCCGGCGTTCACCTACCCGCACGATGCCGATGGCTTGTTCGGGGCGGTGCATCGATGCACGGGCGTGGCACGATGCGTAGCGCCGAACCCGTCAGCCGGCGGGGTGATGTGTCCTTCGTTCCAGGCGACCGGGAAGGAGAAGGACTCGACACGGGGGCGTGCCCGCATTCTGCAGGATGCGGTCGCCGGCAATCTCGGATCAGCTGGACTGTCCGCGCCCGAGGTGGGTGAGGCGCTGGACCTGTGCCTCAGTTGCAAGGGCTGTCGATCTGACTGCCCGACCGGCGTCGACATGGCCCAGTATAAATCAGAGGTCCTGCATGCCAGATATCGTGGCCGACTGCGCCCGCGTTCGCACTACTCGCTGGGTCTGCTCCCGCTGTGGCTGCGTGCGGCGCGCAAGGCACCTCGATTTGCCAACGCGTTGAGCGGGATTCAGCTGCTGCACCCTGTGGCTGCGTGGTTGGCAGGCATCGATGCCCGCCGCAGGTTGCCTCGAATCGGGCCCAGGTCTGAGCGTTCTGTGTGGCGGGCCGCGCCGCAAGAGCCCGTGGCCGATACCTCGACCCAACAGGTCGTCCTGTTCGTCGACACCTTCACCAACAGCTTCACACCCCATGTCGTCAGCGCTGTCATCGCGGTACTGAGGTCCGCCGGCTATCAGGTCCATATACCGCGGGCAGACATCTGTTGTGGTCTCACCTGGATCTCGACCGGCCAACTCGACGGCGCCCGCCGCAGGCTCGATCGAACAGCGGCGGCGTTGCATCCCTATGTGAGCCAAGGTATGTCCGTCGTCGGCATCGAACCTTCCTGCACCGCGGCGCTGCGATCCGATCTACCGGAACTCGTCGGCGGCAAGCGCGCGGCCGAGGTCGCCGCAGCGGTGAAGACGCTCGCCGAACTGTTGGTCAGCGACAACGATTATCGGACCCCCGACCTTGCCGACGTAGAGGTACTTGCTCAACCGCACTGCCACCATCACGCTGTCATGGGCTGGCAGGCGGACCGCGCGCTCCTCGACCGCGCAGGTGCCCGGATCACGTCCGTGGGGGGCTGCTGTGGGCTCGCGGGCAATTTTGGGGCCGAGCGCGGCCACTACGACCTTTCGGCCGCGGTGGCGGAGACTCAGTTGCTCCCTGCATTGCGTGAGATCTCATCCAGCGCAGTGATCTTGGCAGACGGATTCTCTTGCCGAACGCAGATCGAGCAGCTGTCCGATCGACGTGGCGTTCATCTGGCCGAGTTGCTGGCGAGCCGCCTGACGCCCAGGGTGCCTTGAGGTTTCGGTGAAACGCTACGCAGATGTTCCAAAGTGGCACGGTCACCGGAACTGATTCCCGGAGAGAGTTGACAGGACTGCCGACCGACCGACGGGAGACCACGTTGACTCACCACCTGCTCACCGTTCCCCGCCGCGCTCACCCGCTCGGCGACGCGCAGCGACAGTTGCGCGACGCGACACAACACCTCGGTTTCGACGACGGCATGGTCACCATGCTGAGCCGACCTCGTCGCGAAGTGACGGTCAGCATTCCGTTACGCCGCGACGACGGAACCATCGAAGTTCTCACCGGACATCGCGTGCAGCACAATCTGTCACGCGGTCCGGCGAAAGGAGGCCTGCGATACAGCCCCGCCGTGGAAATCGACGAGGTACGGGCCTTGGCGATGTGGATGACTTGGAAGTGTGCTCTCATCGACGTGCCCTACGGTGGCGCAAAGGGTGGCGTCCGAATCGATCCCAAGGCGTATTCCACCGCGGAACTTGAGCGGGTGACGCGTCGCTACACGAGCGAAATCCTCCCGCTGATCGGGCCCGAACGTGACATCCCAGCTCCTGACATCGGAACCGATGAGCAGACGATGGCCTGGATCATGGACACTGTTTCGGTCAACCGTGGGCACACCACCCTCGGTGTGGTGACCGGAAAGCCGCTCTCCCTCGGAGGGTCGCTCGGCCGTGGCGGCGCCACTTCACAGGGCCTGGTCCATATCGCGGCGGAAGCACTGGCCAGTCGCGGTGTCTCCGTTCGAGGCGCGACAGCGGCCGTTCAGGGATTCGGAAAGGTCGGCCGCGGCGCCGCACAGTTCCTGCACGAGCAGGGCGCCCGTGTGGTAGCGGTCAGTGACGAGTTCGCTGCCGTGCATGACGAACGTGGACTTGATATTCCGAAGTTGGCCGAGTTCTCTGCCGCCCATGGTTCCATCGCCGGATATCCCGACGGCGACGTCTTGGACGGCGGCGGCTTGCTCGAACTCGACGTCGACCTCCTGATCCCCGCTGCGGTCGAAGGTGTTCTGCACGAACTCAATGCGGATCGTGTCCGGGCGACGGTGATTGTGGAAGGAGCAAACGGTCCGACGACGTCGGAGGCTGACCGGATCCTGGCAGACAATGACGTGCTCGTCGTGCCGGATATTCTCGCAAACGCCGGCGGCGTCGTGGTGTCCTATTTCGAATGGGTACAAGCCAATCAGGCCTACTGGTGGAGCGCAGCGGAGGTGGAAGCTCGGCTGAAGAACCGCATGTTCCAGGCTTGGCGGACGGTGACGGATCTGGCTGAACAGCAAGGACTTTCCCTGCGTAAGGCGGCAACGGTACTGGCGGTGGACACGGTCGCCCGGGCGCACCGGCTACGGGGTCTGTATCCATAGTCGGCACCGTGATCATTTGGGGTCGGCGCTAGTCGACCGTCTTGAGAGCGCGGTGGGTCCGCAGACCTGGCGACCCGCTGGGCATAACGTGTCGGCGGCGACCGAATACTGACCAGAGCGCGGCAAGGTGAGCTCTAGTCAACGTTTGCATTGGTGCGGTTATAGGGCGCTCAGTAGTTGGTTGAACGCCTCGGTCATCGAGGGGTGGGTGTAGATCGAGTCCCGCAGGGCGGTGGCGGTGATGCCGTGCCGCATCGCCAGCGCGACGGTGTTGATCACCTCGTGGGAGTCATGGCTGAGCAGCGCCGCCCCGAGGATCAGGTCGGTGGTGGCATCCACCACGACCTTCATCCGGCCGACGGGCTCGCCGACGATGCGGGCTCGCGGCACGGTGGCCATCTCTGCGACGTTCATCGCGGCCACCTTGATGTTCAGGCCGGCATCCCGCGCGGCCCGTTCGGTCAGCCCGACCCGGGCCAGCGGCGGCGTCATGAACAACGCGTAGGGCACCGCGGAGCGGTCGGCGGTGCTCCGCGCGCCTGCTCCGATCAGTTGATCGAGGACGATGCGATAGTCGTCGAGGGAGATGTAGGTGAACTGTGGGCCACCGTTTACGTCGCCGATGGCGAATATGTGCGGTTGGTTGGTGTGCAAATGGTCATCGACGGGTACGGCACCCGACGGTGTGGTGTGCACGCCGGCCGCCTGCAGGTTCAGCTCGGCGGTGACGGGTTCGCGGCCCAGAGCCACCAGCACGGCGTCGGCGGGTGCGGTGTGTTCGGCGCCGTCATACCGATAGGTCACGGTATCGTGCACGCCGGTCACCCGTGCGCCGGTGATGACATGAATACCCTTGTCCTGCAGTATCTTCCGTGCCACCTCGGCAACGTCGTCGTCCTCGGCGGCCAGAACCTGGTCGTGCCGTTCGAGCACGGTGACCTCTGATCCGTACGCCGCGTACATCGCCGCGAACTCCAGACCGACGTACCCGCCGCCGAGCACCACCAGCCGCTGCGGCAGATTCTCCTCGACCAACAGGTCGGTGCTTGTGCGCACCAGCGGTGAGGTGGCCAGCCCCGGGAGGTCGGGAAAGGTCGGGCGAGAGCCGGTCCCGATCACGATCCACGTCGCGGTCACAGTCACCTCGTCGTCGTCCGCGGTGGTGACGGCCACGGTGTGGGCGTCGACGAACCGGGCCGCGCCAGTAATGACCTCGACGGTGGCCAGGCGGTCCAGCATTGCGAAGTTGCCCGCCCGCAACCCAGCGGTGAGCTCGGCGGTGGCGACCACCGCGTCGTGGTACTGCGCGTCGTGCGCCGAGCCGGTGCCCAGGTGTTCGGACCGGTACACCAGCGATTTCGTCGGGACGCACCCGACGTTGATGCACGTGCCGCCATACATCTGCGCGGACTGCTCGATCATGGCCACCCGCCAGCCCGCACCGCCCAGCGCGGCGGCGAGGGTCTTGCCGCCCTTGCCGAACCCGATGACCGCCAAATCGACCTGTCGCTCACTCACCGGTAGACCACCACTTTGCCGATCATGCGTCCGGATTCGACGAGTCGGTGCGCCTCACGTAATCCGGTCGCGCTGAAGTCGTTGATGGCGGTGGTGACGGTGCTGCGCAGTTCGCCCTGATCGACCATCTTTGCGGCCTCGGTCAACAGGCGCTGCTGTCCGATCATGTCGTGGGAGTACAGCGCACGCGTGAACATCAGTTCCCAGTGCCAGGCGATGCTCTTGGCCTTCAGCGGCAGAAGGTCCAGGCCGTCGGGTTCATCGATGGCGGTGATGTGGCCGAACGGCCGGGTGATGGCGGCGTAGATGTCGATGTTGCCCGCCGAGTGCGGCGAGAACACGTAGTCCACCCCGTCGGGGGCGACTTCCAGAGTCTGCCGCTGCAGGTCGTGGTGGTTGATCACGACGTCGGCACCCAGTGCCGATGCCCATGCCCGGGAATCGTCGCGACTGGCGGTGGCGATCACGCGGATGCCTGTGCGCTTCTTCGCGAGCTGAATCATCGCCGAGCCCACCCCGCCGGCAGCACCCAGAACCAGCAGGTCCCCAGTGGAGTCCGCGGTCAGGGCGAACCGCTCGAACAATGCTTCCCAGGCGGTGATCGTCGTCAACGGGAGGGCGGCGGCGTCCTTGAACGACAAAGACTTCGGCTTGCGGGCGACAATGCGTTCGTCGACAGCGTGAAATTGTGCGTTGGTCCCCGGCCGGCTGATGTCGCCCGCATACCAGACCTCGTCACCGACCGCCAGGGTGCTCACTGCGGTCCCGACCGCCTCCACGACACCGGCAGCGTCGAACCCCAGGATGACCGGGGATGTCGACGGGGTTAGGCCGCCGCGTTGCTTGATATCCACGGGATTTACCGACACAGCCTCGACGCGGACAAGTACATCGTGGGAGCGGAGATCCGGAACAGGCACCTCGATGTCGCGGAGGGCATCGGGATCGTCAATTGGTAGGCCTGCGAAAGACGCGATGGCGGTCATCGTGGTCACGCGCACACCGCCAGCAACCGCTGGTGTGGGTTGGGTCGACCGGTGGAGTAGGTCATCATTTGTCCTGTTCCTTTGCGGGAGTGCGTTATTGAGCCAGTGTCGCGGTTATCGCGGTGGGCGGCAATAGGTCAGATGTCTATGGCGCCGGACCAGCGGGATGGATTAGACGCCGTCGCCTGGGCGGCGGGGAAGTGGTCATTTGTCGGATACCCGCACCGGTGCACGGCTGCCAGCCTTGACGCGCAGCTTGATCAACACACCACATGGGAGGCTGACAAATGACGACCATTGACACTGTGGGCGCGGGATTCGCGGCGAATCTGCGCGTCGAGGTGGGCGCTGACACATTCGTCTACCGCCGGTTGGGAACACCGTCACCGACGGTGCCGCCGCTGGTGCTGTTGCAGCACTTCCGCGGCAATCTGGACTACTGGGATCCGGCCCTGCTCGATGTGCTCTCGGCGGACCGGGAGGTCATCACTGTCGATCTGCGCGGGGTTGGCGGGTCGACAGGTGTGGTCCCTGACACCGTGGCCGGAATGGCCAGAGACGCGCTCGCGTTCGTCGAGGCTCTGGGACTGACATCGATTGACGTGCTCGGCTTTTCGCTCGGCGGACACATAGCCCAAGAGATCGCGTTGATTCGGCCGCGGCTGCCGCGTCGTCTGGTGTTGGCCGGTACCGCGCCGCAGGGTGCACCTGATTTGCACCGCTGGTCCGACGACGTGTATCGCTGGGCATGCGCTGACGACATCACCCCGGAGGGCTTTCTGTCCTTGTTCTTTTCGGGATCCGAGGCCAGCGTGAAGCGGGGCTGGGACTATCTGGCCCGCACCCACGCCCGCACCGAGAACCGTGACCGCGAGACCACGTTGGCGTGTCGCGATGCGCAATATCAGGCGCTGATGACCTGGGGCATACCGGAATCGGCCAAGCTGGAGCGCTTGACGGCGATCACGCAACCGACGCTGGTCGCCAACGGCGACAACGACACCATGATGGCCACGAAGAACAGCTACCTGTTGGCCGAGAGGATTCGCGGCGCTCAGATCCGGATCTATCCCGATGCCGGGCACGGCTTCCTGGACCAGTATCCGGTCGAATTCGGTCAGCACGTCTGCCAGTTTCTCGGGCGATGACCGTGCTGGATGCCTCACGGGAGGCGTTGCCCGCCGGCTTGTTGGCAGGCCGTTACGCCGGGCGGGCGCTGAGCCTGGTCGCCGAGGCCGCCCGGGACGCCATCGCCGAGGGTCGGCGGCCGGGCGACGACGTGCTCGACAGCGTGGCCCGCTTCGTGACCGACGGCCCGCACGCTGCGATGCCGGCACTGCGCGATGCCCTGGAATGCACGCGCCGGCCTGAGTGGGCCCGCGGTGCGAACGCCAGCTCCCTCTGGCTGGCCGGTCGCGCAGCCGGGCTGGCTTGGGATTTCGACGCATGGCAACGATGTTCGATCGAGCTGCTTCGTGCGTTACGCAAGGAGGGCCCGGTGTCGATGCTGCCGTCTGCGTTGACCGATCGCGCCGCCACGCTGCTGTTGACGGGCAAGGTGGGTGACGTGGCTCCGTTGGCCGATGAGGAGGAGTCGGTGACCGCGGTGGCCGGCGGGCGTGTGGTTCCTTACAGTCAACTCGGTCTGGCCGCGTTCACCGGCCGCGACACCCAGGCCAGATATCTGATCCTGGCCGGCACCCAGGACGCCCATCGCCGCGGTGATGGTGCGGGTCTGTGTTTCATCAATTGGGCTGCCGCCGTGCTCTACAACGGGCTGGGCTGTTACGAGCAGGCGTACGCCGCCGCCGGCGACATCGCTCAGGATCAGCCCGCCCAGGGCTACCGCAATTGGGCGCTGGCCGAGCTGGTTGAAGCAGCAATGCGGACCGGACGTCGCGAGGAGGCAAAGGAAGCCCTGCTCCGGCTCGACGAGGTGACCCTGGCCAGTGGTAGCCACTGGGCGCGGGGCGTGCGCGCACGATCGCACGCACTGCTCACCGACGGGCCCGCTGCCGAAGTCTGGTTCGGTGAGGCACTCAGCCACTTGGAACGTACTCCGCTGCGGCCCGAACTGGCCCGCACCCACCTGCTGTTCGGGGACTGGCTGCGCCGCCGGCGCCGCGCCGTCGCGGCGCGCGAGCACCTACGGCGCGCGGCCAGTGACTTCGCCGAGCTGGGCATGCCGGCCTTCGAGCAGCGCGCACATCTAGAACTGGCCGCTGCCGGGGCGGGCGGCACCTTCGCCGAAGTGCCGATCGGGCCGGCGTTGACCGCCCGCGAAGAACAGATCAGCCGCATGGTGGCGCAAGGCGCCACCAACGCCCAGATCGCCACCCGACTGTTCATCACGCACCGGACCGTCGAATATCACCTACACAAGGTGTTCCGGAAATTGGGGGTCACCTCCCGCACGCAGCTGGCTCTGCTGGTCAACGCCGCCCCGGCCCAGGCGCCGCGAGCAGCGTCGTAACTGTTCTGGTCCAACATCATTCATCGCGACAGAAAGACATCATGTACACCCATCTGCTTGCCCTGAACCCGAGTCGGCAGCACATCGTCAAAGTTGACCTCGCCGACGGGACGGTCACGGACTTTCTCACCGCAGTCAGCCAGTTCCCCGACGGCATCGTCGTCGACCCCCACGCCGACGCTCTTTACTGGACGAATATGGGGGCGCCGGGTCTGCCCGCCGACCACCCGCCGCAACAGGAAAGCGACCTGGACTTCTACCGCCGCAACGGTTCCCTCGAGCGCGCCGCACTCGACGGCTCGGACCGTCAGACGGTCCTGGAGTCCGGCAGCTTCGTGACCGGCAAGCAGTTGGCCGGTGCGTGGTCGCGTTGTCGTCTCTACTGGTCTGACCGAGAGGGCGCAGCGGTGCGCAGCGTGTCCTTGGACACCGGCCAGATGCGCGACGAAGTCGTGGTGACCCACAGTGAGCAGGAGCGCCGTGTCATCCGCAACCAGTGTGTCGGGGTAGCCGTCGACGAGCGCAACAACCATCTGTACTGGACGCAGAAGGGGCCCTCCGACGGCGGGGACGGCCGGATTTTCCGTACCGCGCTGGACATCCCGGTCGGGCAGACCGCCGACTCCCGCACCGTGGAGGTGTTGTGGTCTGGACTGCCTGAACCCATCGACCTGGAACTGGATCTCGACAGCGGGGTGATCTACTGGACCGACCGCGGTACACCGCCGAGGGGAAACACGCTGAACCGCGCGCAAATTCCGGGCCCGGGTCAGACCGGCGGGGCGATCGACATTCTCGCCGGTGACTTCCATGAGGCGATCGGTTTGGCCGTGGACACCGCAGCGGGGATCGCCTATGTCAGCGACCTGGGAGGACAGATCCGCGCCGTGTCCCTCGCCGGCACCGGTGACTGGGTGGTGGCCTCTGTCCCAGGTGGCTTGACCGGAATCGCCGGAATCGGGAAGTAAACGGTGGCATCGGATTTCGATGTCGTGGTCCTCGGATCGGGGCCTGCCGGGGTGACCGCGGCGACACGCGCGTCCGAACTCGGCGCACGGACAGCAATGATCACCGCAGGCCGATTCGGCGGAATGGCAGCCAACGACGGGCCGGTACCGGTACGCACGTTGGCGCACACTGCCCGCCTGCTGCGTGACGCCCGCCAACTGGGCCGCTACGGCATCACCGGGTTTTACCCGGAGTTGGACTACAGCCAGGTGCTCGGGCGCGTGACGGCTGTCGTCGACGATGTGCGGGCATCATCATTTCTGCTGCGGCAGATCACCGCTCAAGGTGTCACGCTCTATCAGAACACCGGTCGTGCGCGATTCCTGGACGGCCATCGAGTACAGACCGACTCCGGGCTGAGCATTTCTGCGGACAGGTTCATCGTGTGCACCGGCGGTACGAACAAGACGCTGCCGATACCGGGGTTTGACCTACTGGGCACGCACAGTGACGCCTGGACGTTGACCACTGTGCCCGAATCGATGATCGTGGTCGGCGGCGGTGCGACCGGTCTGCAGGTGGCATCCATATTCAACGCCTTTGGCACCTGGGTCAGCGTCTTCGAGGCCGGTGCACGATTGCTACCGCATGCCGACGCTGACGTGGCAGCCGGTGTCGCCGAGGGGTTCCGGCAGTCCGGTATCGATGTGTGGGAAGCCTTCGGCACCATCGAGTCGTTCACCCGCAACGGCGCCGGCATTCGGATGGAGTACACCGACTCAGGACAGCGGCACAGTCTGGATGCTGAACTGGTCATCAGCGCGGTCGGATGGATCGCCGACGTCGACGATCTGCACCTGGATACCGCTGGGATCGCCGTGAACGCAGCTGGATTCGTGAGCACTGACCAATATCTGCGCACCAGCGCCCCGCACATCTTCGCGGCCGGTGACATCACCGGCAGATCGATGCTGGCCTCCGAAGCGATCCGCGACGGATACGTCGCCGCCGACAACGCAGTCGGCGGCTTGCGGTCACCGCTGACCGACCACTACGCGCCGGAGGGGAGCTTCACCGACCCGGAGTACGCATCCGTCGGATTAACCGAAGCGCAAGCACGTGCGACCGTCGCGCTGGTGCACTGCAGCCGCGTCGACTATGCCACCTGCGTGCGCCCGATCATCGACGGCCGCACTGATGGATTCTGCAAGCTGGTCATCGACGCCGAGACTGCCGAGATCCTCGGTGGCCACGTTGTCGGCGATCGCGCCATCGACATCGTCCAGGTGCTCTCGGTTGCGCTGGCTACCGGCACGGGACGCGTCGATGACCTTGCCCGACTGGCTGTTTCGTTTCCCACCTACGCAGAGATCCTGATCCACACCGCCATCGCGGCATCGCAGCAGCTTGGACTCACCGGCATCGCGCACAGATAGCACCCGCCTACGCAGACCTGCCGTCACCGAGAGGGTGCCGGCAGGTCTCGTGCTGTCCGGATGTCATCCAATTGAATTGTGGGACTGTGGTTTTCACGGATGCAATGCTGCTGCGCGTATCGACACAATGAAGTGCGCACATCAACACACGAGAGGATCTCATGACCACCAACGCCACAGCGCTGCCGGCGATCCCCCTTCAGGATCTCGGCGAGGGCCTGCTCAAGGCAGACTTCTACGCCTATGAGGAGATCCTGTCAGACGAACAGCGCGCCACGATCAACCGGCTGCGTGAATTCTTCCGCACCCGGGTCGTTCCGATCGTCGACGACCACTGGGCCCGAGCAGAATTCCCGCATCATCTGATCCCGGAGTTCGCGGGGCTGGGCCTGGTGGACTGGGCCGACCCGGCGTCGTCGGCCACCGAACCGAGCAATCTCATGAACGGCATCACGGCGATGGAGCTGGCGCACGCCGACGCCTCGATCGGCACCTTCTTCGGCGTTCACACCGGCCTGGCCATCGGGAGCATCATCACCTGCGGTTCCGAGGAGCAGAAGAACCGCTGGTTGCCGGCGATGAGCCGCTTCGAAAAGATCGGCGCGTTCGGTCTGACCGAACCGCACGGCGGATCCGACGTGGCAGGCGGCATGCAGACGACTGCACGCCGCGCCGGCGACGAGTGGGTTCTCAACGGTGCCAAACGCTGGATCGGCAACGCGACGTTCGCCGACCACATCGTGATCTGGGCCCGCGACGTCGACACCGACCGCGTGCTGGGTTTCGTTGTGGACAAGGGCACCCCGGGTTTCACCGCCACCAAGATCGAGAACAAGATCGCCCTTCGCATCGTGCAGAACGCCGATATCGTGCTCACCGACTGCCGGGTGCCGGAGGCAAACCGGCTCCAGAACGCCAACTCGTTCAAAGACACCGCCAAGATTTTGCGCCAGACCCGTAGTGGCGTGGCCTGGCAGTCCGTCGGTGTCATGTGGGCCGCCTACGAGATCGCCCTGGCCTACGCGGTGGAGCACACCCAATTCGGCCGGCCCATCGGGAAATTTCAGCTTGTGCAGGACCTGCTCGTCAAGATGCTCGGCAATGCCACCGCGTGCGCGGGCATGATGGTGCGCCTGGCCCAGCTCCAAGACGAGGGCGTGTACCGCGACGAGCAGTCCGCACTGGCCAAGGCGTACTGCACGGTACGCATGCGCGAAAGTGTCGGCTGGGCACGGGAACTGCTCGGCGGCAACGGCATCGTTCTGGACTACAACGTCGGCCGCTTCGTCGCCGACTCCGAGGCGCTCTATTCCTATGAGGGCACCCGGGAAATGCAGACCCTGATCGTCGGCCGGTCCATCACCGGCGGCCTGAGCGCCTTTGTGTGAGGAGCACCAACATGACAACACCTTCACCTGCCGCCATCTTCGCCGGACTCAAGGTCGTCGAGATCGCCAGCTTCATCGCTGCCCCGGCCGCAGCGACGATGCTGGCCGATTTCGGCGCCGACGTCATCAAGGTCGAGCCGCCCGGGCTCGGCGACCCCCAGCGCGTACTCAGCTCGCTACCACCGAGCCCCGTCGCCGCGGGGAACTACAGCTGGCACCTGGCCAACCGCAACAAGCGCGGCATGGCGGTGGACCTCAAATCCGAGGGTGGCACCACCATCTTGCGTCGCCTCGTCGAATGGGCCGACGTCGTCATCACGAATTTTCCGCACGGCACCCGTGAAGCCCTGCACCTTGGCTACGACGAAGTCTCCCAGTGGAACCCGCGGGTGATCTATGCCGATATCACCGGCTTCGGCGATGCCGGCGATGATGCGAACCTGCCCGGCTTCGACCTGACAGCCTTCTGGTCGCGCAGCGGTCTGCTGGCCGCCACTCGCGACGCCGGTGCGCCGCCGACCTCGCCCGTATGGGGCAGCGGCGACTACACCACCGCCACCGCCGTCTACGCGGCCATCACCACGGCGCTGTATCACCGCGAGCGCACCGGTGTGGGATCCAATGTCGGGACCTCCCTGCTGGCCACCGGCGTGTGGGCCACCGGCACCCTGGTTTCGGCGGCGCTGGCAGGCGGCACGCCGTATGAGCTCCATGACCGCACCGCGCCCGTGAATCCGCTGAGCAACCCCTACCAATGCAGCGACGGCCGATGGCTGATGCTGGTGGCCCGCCCTCAGCACTGGCCCAAACTGGTTGAGGCACTGGGCCGACCCGACCTGCTCGCTGATCCACGGTTCGCCGACGAAACAGGTTTACGCAGCCATTCGGAGGCACTGGCCGCTGTCCTGGACGGTGAATTCTCGGCCCGGCCCTCCGGTTACTGGAAGCAAACCCTCGATCACGCCCGGATCACCTACAGCATCATCCAGACCCCGGAAGAGGCGGCCGCTGATCCTCAGCTGAAGGCCAGCGAGGTGGTTGTCCCGATCAGCGGCGCCGCAGACCTGGAATATACGGTCAACAGCCCGATCACGATTCGCGGCCAGCAGAAGGTGCCTGCCACGCGCGCCCCTGATCACGGGGAGCACAACGACGAGATCCTGGCGCAGCTCGGATTCACCGTTGAGCAGGTCACCGAACTGCGCACCGCGCAGGCCATCCCGCAGGCAACAGAGGTGCTCCGATGAGCGCAGAAGAACTGGTGCAGCAGCAGGCCGCCGACGGCGTTTTGACCATCACCATGAACCGACCCGCCCAGCGCAACGCGATCAACCATGACGTCGCCGTGGCTCTCGGCGCGGCCTTGGACCGCCTCGACGCCGATCCCGCGGTTGCTGTCGGGGTGCTTACCGGGGCGGGCGGAACCTTTTCCGCCGGAATGGATCTCAAGGCGTTTGCCGGTGGGCAGACACCGGTGCTGCCCGGGCGCGGACTGGGCGGGCTCACCCGGGCTGTGGTCGCCAAACCGTTGATCGCGGCGGTCGAAGGCTGGGCGCTGGGTGGGGGATTCGAACTGGCACTGGCCTGTGATCTGATAGTCGCCGCGGAGAACGCCACCTTCGGTTTTCCCGAGGTCAAACGTGGCCTGATCGCCGGCGAAGGCGGCGCGGTGCGGCTTCCGCATCGCCTGCCTCACCATCTCGCCATGCGACTGCTGCTCACCGGCGATCCCATCACCGCGCCGGTGGCACAGCAGTACGGACTGGTCGCCGACCTCGCAGCCACAGGATCCGCACTCAGCGCCGCTCAGGCGCTCGCCGCACGGATCGCCATGAACGCACCGCTGGCCCTGGCCTCAGTCAAGCAGGTTGTCCGCGAGACCCAGGCGCTACCTGAAGGCGAGGCCTTCATCCGCCAGGACGAGATTGCTGCACCGTTGCTGAGAAGTGACGACGCCCGCGAGGGTGCAGTGGCCTTCGCCGAGAAACGTTCCCCGGTCTGGCACGGACGCTGACCGCCCCACCACACAGGAGTAGCACCATGTCCACAGTCGATATCACCACCATCAAACAGATCGCGATCGTCGGCACCGGCACCATCGGGGCCAGTTGGGCCACCCATTTCCTGGCCCGCGGATTCGATGTCGTGGCCACTGATCCTGGCCCCGGTGCTGAAGCAGCGCTACGCACCTACGTCGACGCCGCCTGGGACACCGCCGCCCGTCTCGGCCTCGCCGACGGTGCCTCCCGCGACCGCCTCAGCTTCACCACCGACCTCGCAGAGGCGGTCGGGCACAGTGATTTTGTTCAGGAGAACGCCCCCGAGCGCCCTGACCTCAAGGTCAAGCTGTTCGCCGATATCGACGCGGCCGCCCCGCCGCAGACCATCATCGCCTCGAGCTCCTCGGGCATCACGATGAGCGTGATGCAAGCCGACTGCGTCGGAGCAGAGCGGACCGTCATCGGGCATCCGTTCAATCCGCCACATGTCATCCCGCTGGTGGAGGTGGTCGGAGGAACCCGCACCTCCACCGCAACGATTGACGCGGCCATGGCCTTCTACGCCGCGATCGGGAAGAAGCCGGTGCTGCTGAAAAAGGAACTGCCAGGCCATGTTGCCAATCGGTTGCAGTCCGCGCTCTACCGAGAGGTGGTACACCTCATCGGCGATGGCGTCATCGGGGTCGCCGACGCCGATGACGCGGTGTCCTGGGGTCCTGGCCTGCGCTGGGGAGTGATGGGTCCGAACCTGCTGTGGCACCTCGGTGGCGGAGAAGGCGGGATCGCGCATTTCATGGAGACGCTCATGCCCCGGATGACCGAGGGCTGGCCGGCGCTGGGCAACCCGTCTTTCACCCCGGAGCTGGAACAGAAGATCATCACGGGAGTCCTGGACGAGGCACACGGCCGCTCCATCGGTGAGCTGGCCGCCGATCGCGATGACATGTTGTTGGATCTGATCGCAGCCCGCACCAAACACCAGTAATAGCAATGCAATCCGGTGGGCAGGCGATGAGCGTCATCGTCTGCCCACCATTGCATCGGCGCGAAAGGCAGCACACATGACATCATCGCGATACAGCGCGCGGTGGCGCTACTACTGGGTGCACCACATCTGGCTCGACATCGTCCCAGCGGCGGCGGTGATCGCCGTGTGGTCGCTTCTGGCCCGACAGGATGTCGTGCCCTTCGGTCTCTCCCACGTCCCACCGGACACTCGGCGGGCGCTGTATCAATCATTGTCGTCCATCGCCGCCACCATGGGTGGGGTGACCCTGACCAGTATCTCGTTGCTGCTCAACCTGATCCGCGTGCCTACTGGTCCGGTAGAGCTGCCCGCCGCTGACGAACGACGGATCGGTCAGGCGTTCCTTGGGGTCTTGCCCTGGCAGGGGGCGCTGTTCGCCGGCGCTCTGATCGCGATCACGATGGATGCGACGCGCTCCGGCGGGTATCCGTGGCTACAAATCGTTCTGCTGGCCCTGGCGACGGCCGGGCTGTGCTCGATCGGCCGGGTGTTCTGGATCCTGCGGCGACTACTGGGCGCGACAGCCAGACGAGCGTAGGCCGCCGCGCCCGGCAGCACACTCGAACCGGTAACCGCTCAGGTCGACCGCGACGATCAACGGGTCGGCGGCAGCGGTGTTGTCCGCATTGCGCGGGTAGATCCGCATCTTGGTCGGCAGCACGATCCCCGACACCGTCACCGGTTCCAGAAGGTACCGCGCAGCAGGGTTGCTGCCCTGGATGTCAACTTCATAGTCGTGGCGGCGCACCAGCCCGTCGGCATCGATGTAGAAGGTCTGCACGGTGCTGTGGGTCGCGATGTCGGGCGGGAAGGTGACGCGCAACCGTCGCCATGTCTGCCCCTGTTCGCTCCACGGCTCGATCTCTTCAGCCACGATTCCCGTGCGGGCCAGCAGGAACGGTGATGTCAGATACGTCCACATGGTGTAGCCGGCGAAGTAGGCCACCTGGGTGTGGCTCCACGGGGTTTCCATCGCGTAGCCGGCGAACGAGGCGCGCGGATCGTCGAGCTGCTCGACCGTGTCGCCGTCAGGGGTTTCGATGGTGACCCGCTGCGGGGTGTATCGGGAATGATTGCTCGTCGGCGCGAACGGTCCGTGCGACACGGACTGGTTCTTCAAATCCACACGCACCTGCGCGTTTTGGAGCACGGTGGGCTGTCCCTTGAGGCCCCACAGCACCCCACCTTGATGCAAGTGGGCAGTGAGATACGAGTATCGGGTGAAGCGCTCCAGTCCGCCGTGGGCGTTCATGGTCAGTTCGAGCAGATCGGACATCGGTCCCTCCTTGGTCACAGTGGCGAGACCACTGTGCGCGCTGGCGGGGTGCGACGGTATCGGTCAGCTGACCAGTTCCCCCAACGCGGCGTGGAGTTGGCTGCGGCTGGTGATGCGCAGCTTCGGGAATACCTTGTACAGGTGCGCGGCAACGGTCTTGTGAGAGACATAGATCCGATCGGCAATCTCGCGATTGGTCAGGCCGGAGGCTGCCAGCTGCGCGATCTGCAGCTCCTGAGCGGTGAGATCGGCTGTGGTGTCGCTCTTGGACACAGCGCCGGCCCCGGAAACCCCGGCGGCGCGTAGTTCTGCGGCGCTGCGTTCGACAAAGGCTGCGGCTCCCGCGGTGTCGAACGCAGCCAGTGCCAGAGACAGGTGGGTGCGTGCTTCGACGATGCGTCGTCGGCGGCGTAGCCACTCGCCGTAGAGCAGGTGGGTGCGGGCCAGCTCCAACTCGGCGTCAGCGGTCTCGCCGACCGCCAGCGCGGCTCGGAACGCGGCGTCTGCCTCGTGATCGGAGTCGGCCAGCAACGCGAGGGCGCGCTGCGCCAGCATGGTCTCCAGGCCGGTGCCCAAATGCCCTGCCTGCGTGGCGATGTCGGCCACCAGTGGTCGCACCACGTGCGCTCGGTCGCAACCGGCGGCGGCCTCGGCCAGGTCAGCGACTGCCCAACGTCGAGAGGTGCGGTGCAACGTCATCTTCAGCAGGTGGCCCAGTGCCTCGGCGTGGTTGGCCGCGCACAGCGCTGCCAGACCGGCGGCCCAGTGCGCATCGTCATTCCAGAGGATGGCCGGGTCGGGCGCCAGC
Source organism: Mycobacterium sp. 852013-50091_SCH5140682 (assembly GCF_001665685.1). Taxonomy (GTDB): domain Bacteria; phylum Actinomycetota; class Actinomycetes; order Mycobacteriales; family Mycobacteriaceae; genus Mycobacterium. The sequence continues at coordinate 87,167 of NZ_LZTB01000013.1, read as the reverse complement.
GCCATACGCGCGCGGTCGAGGGCGCCCCGGGCACGTTCGGGTTGTCCCAGCCAGGTCAGCGCGCGGGCCAGGATTCCCGCAGCGGACGCCTCGGTCATCGGCAGGTTCATGTCGTCGGCCATGCGCACAGCGTTTTGAGCGGCGATGGCCGCGGCCTGAGGACGGCCCTGGATCAGCAGTAGTTGTGCAGAGCCGCGCAGACTTTCACACTCGTTGGCGGGTGATCCGCGGTGGCGGGAGCGCTGACCCACGCTGGTCCAGCATGCCAGCGCATGGGTGCGTTCCGCGATGCCTTCGGCAGCAAAGGCCATCCCCATGAGCAGCAGTGGTTGGTCGCTGAATTCATCAATCAAGCGCGGCAGTTGGGTCCGCAGAGCCAGCCCAGTTCCCGTGTCTTCCACCAACGCGGCGGCGACCGCCAGAAGCGGGTCGGCCGCGGGCCCGCCCAGGTCAGTGATAGCCGCCGCGACGTCGCGGCGGGCGTCCTCGCCGAGACCATGCATGCGGCACTCAATGGCTGCCGCCCAGAGCAGTTCGCGCTGTTGGGGTTCGCGATCGGCAAATTTCCGCGCTAACGCGACCAGCTCGCTGGCCGTTCGGCCCGGCAACGCTGCAGTGGCATTGAGGACAAAACGCGTGATCGCCAGGGGCTCGGCGTCGTCGTGACCGTCGGCCAGAGGTTCGGCTTCGGACAGGATGCTGATGGCCTCCCGGGTCAGGCCCGCGCTGCGGGCCACCTCGGCGGCGGCGCTGAGCCGGCGCACGCGAGAGGCCACGTCGGCTGACAGGACTGCGGCGCGACGTAGGGCGGCGGCTGACTCCGCTCCGGCGCCGCGGGACCGTGCGTGTTCGGCGGCGCGCTCCAACTCGGCGGCCACCTGTTCATCGGGCCCGAATGCCGCCTCGGCGCGGTGCCAGGCAGCACGGATGGGGTCGGCCGCCACATCGGCCAGCGCCCGGTGCGTCAGCGCGCGCGCCGACAGCGGCGCGGCGCCATAGACGGTGGACCGGATCAGCGGATGGCGCACCTGAATGCGCCCACCACACCCGGAGACCAGGGTGGCCCGCTCCAGCGGATCCAGATTCTCGGTCAGATCAAGTCCGAGACGAGTTGCGGCCGCGTCGATCTCGGATAGGGATCCGTCGCTGGCCGAGATCAGCAGCAGGAGTCGGCGCGCCGGCGCGGATAGGGCGTCGAGCTGGTTGAGGAAGGCTCGCTCGACGCGGCGTCCAGTCGGCAGCGGCTCCCCGGCGAACACCGTGGTGTCAGTACCGCGCTCACCGATCGCCGACGTCAGCTCGATGACCGCCAGGGGATTGCCGTTGGCCTGTTCGAGGACACGCTGCTGCAAATGAGCATCCATAGGCCGTGGCGAGGTACTCAGAGTATGGGTCAGCAACTGTTCGGCATCGGAGGTGGGCAGGGGTCCCAGCGAGAGGCGGGCAAGCCCCTCCAACTGGTGCACGGGGCCCGCCATGGTGGTGCGTTCGGCGCACAGCAGCAGCAACGGTGCGTTGGCCAGGCGGCGCGCTACGAAGGCGAGGACGTCCAACGAGGATTGATCCAGCCATTGGATGTCGTCGATCACCAGGATGAGCCGCCGCCGGGTCGCTGCGTCTTCGAGGAGGCTCAGGACGGCGAGGCTGACCAGCAGTCGGTCAGGGGTGGGACCGTCCTCCAGACCGAATGCCGTGAGCAGTGCGCTGCGCTGGCGGGCCGGCAGGTCGCGGATGTGCGCCAGTAGCGGGTGGATCAGTTCGTGAATACCAGCGAAACCCACCTCGGACTGGCTCTGCAAACCCGAACAGCTCAGCCGGGCGAAGCCATCCAAGCCTGCGCGTTCGGCGGCGGCGGTGAGCAGGGTCGACTTGCCGATACCCGCCTCGCCTTCGATCACCAGCGCTGATCCGCTCGCTGAGACGGCGGCGAGGGCGTCGGTGATGACAGCCAACTCGGCGGTGCGTCCGATGATGATCACCTGGGCCAAGTTAGCATAGCTGAGTACGTTTGACGTATTCAGCTAGAATGTGACGATGCGCACCAATTCCTGGTCTGACGATGTCTGCCCCATCGCCCGCGCCATGTCGGTGTTGGGACAGCGGTGGGCGATCCTGATCATCCGCGAGGCCATGCTCGGCCGTTCCCGATTTTCGGAGTTTCGGGAGCAACTGGGCATCGCACCGGAAGTTCTGAGCTCGCGACTCTCCGAACTCATGACCGCCGGCATCATGGAATCTGTCGACTACCGCGAACCAGGAGACCGCACCCGCAGCCAATACCAGCTCACCCACTCGGGCCGCGACCTCATCTCCGTGCTGGCCGCCGTCGGGCAATGGGGACATCGCCACATCGCACGGGAGAACAGCAGTGCCTACCGCTTCATCGAAGCCGACACCGGCGACATGGTGGGCCTGAGTTTCCGGCGCCGCGACGGACGCAAGGTGTCCTCCGTCGACGTCGCGTTGGTGAATCTGACCCCGGCCTAGGGGCCGATGAACTCCAGAAGATCACCCATCAACTGCTCGCGGTAGGCACCGTAGATGCCATGCGGCGCACCCGGATAGACGCGTAGCCGACCGTAACGAACCAGCTCGATCGCTTTGGCGGCGGCATCATGGATCGGCACGATCTGGTCGTCGTCTCCGTGGGCGATGAGAATCGGAACGTCCAGCGCCTTGAGGTCGTCGGTGAAGTCGGTCTCGGAGAAGGCCTGCACACAGTCGTGGACTGACACCAACCCGGCCCGCATCCCTTGCAGCCAAAAGTGATCGACCAACCCTTGTGAAAACTCCGTGTTGGCGCGGTTGAATCCGTAGAACGCCAGGGCGAGTTCTCTCCAATACTGCGAACGATCATCGAGCACCTGAGCGCGTATGCCGTTGAACACCGACACCGGCGTGCCCTCCGCATTGGCCGCCGACTGCACCATCACCGGCGGCACTGCCCCGATCGTGACGATCTTGCGCACCCGGCCGGCGCCGAGGCGAGCCGCGTAGCGCACCACCTCACCACCGCCCGTGGAATGCCCCACCAGCGCGATGTCGGTCAGCCCCAACCGGCGCACCAGCGCGTCCAGGTCCGCAGCATAGGTGTCGATGTCGTTGCCCGACCACGTGTGCTCCGAGCGGCCGTGCCCGCGTCGGTCATGGGCGATCACCCGAAACCCTTTGTCCGCAAGCAGTTTCATCTCGGTGTCCCAGGCGTCGGCACTCAGCGGCCACCCGTGACTGAACACCACGACCGGGCCGCTGCCCCAGTCCTTGTAGTAGAGCTGGGCTCCGTCAGAGCCGTCGATAAAAGGCATGGATGTGATTGTGAAGCCGCCCCGCTGCGGCAGTTATCAGTCAGATGACCACCATCCGGGACCACACGGCGATGGTCATTTGACCGATACCCGCTCGGCACGCTCGATGTGAACCTGAAAGCCGCAGCCCGAGATAGCGCTGCAGCCCGCTCAGCTATCGGACAGGACATCGATGACAGACCTTCTCACCACGACGTTGCGCGCCTACGGAGGCCTCGAGCGCTGGCGCCAACTCACCTCGGTCACCGCGCGCAAGCGCTTCGGCGGCGCCATCTGGGACATCAAACAAGTCCCGGGCATCGTCGACGACGGCCACATCACCGTCTGGATCAAAGACCAGCGCACCTCGCTGTGGCCGTTCACCGCCGCCAACTTGCGCACCGCGTACACCCCGCAGCGGGTCAGCATCGAGACCACCGACGGCGACACCGTCGAACTGCTCGAGGACCCACGAGCCTCCTTCGCCGGCCACACCCTCGAAACACCCTGGACAGCACTACAACTCGCCTACTTCACCGGCTACGCGATGTGGAGCTACACCGCAGAACCGTACAACCTGACCCTGCCCGGCGTACGAACCGAAGAAGGCGACTCCTGGACCGAAGCCGGCCAGCGCTGGCGGCGGCTGCACGTCGACTATCCCGACAGCGTCGCCACCCACAGCCCGCACCAAGTGCTCTACATCGACGATGACGGTCTGATCCGCCGCCGCGACTACCAGGTCGACATCGCCGGCGGCTCGCCCGCTGCCCATTACATCTCCGACTTCGACGAGATCAACGGTGTCGTGATCCCGCGCACCCGCCTGATTTACGTCCGCGACGCCGACAACCACCCGATACCCGAACAACTCGTGGTGTCCACCTCGCTGACCGACATCCACCTCGACTGAAAGAGACCAGCATCGTGACCTACCAATCCGACCATGCCGAGGACCGGTTCGTCGCCGGGCCCGACGGAGAACGCTTCCACTACCGGCGATTTGGCGCACCAGGTGGCGTGCCGCTGGTGCTGTGCATGCGCCTGCGCGGGACCATCGACCACTGGGACCCTCAGCTGCTGGACGCGCTGGCCACCGAACGCGAAGTCATCGTCTTTGACAACCGCGGCACCAGCTTCACCACCGGCACCGCCCCCACCAGCCTTGACCAACTCGCAGACGGCGCCATCGCTTTCATCCGCGCACTCGGCCTGCACCAGGTCGACGTTCTGGGCTGGTCCCTCGGAGGCATCGTCGCCCAGGGAGTCGCCCTCCGCGCTCCGGACCTGGTGCGCCGTCTGATCGTTGCAGGCAGCACCCCGGCCGGTGTACCCGACCAACCGACCCCGCCGCCGCGGGTTGGGGAAGTCCTGCAACACGCCGTCAACGACGACGAGGACTACCTGTACCTCTTCTTTCCCGAGACCGAACAAGGACGGTCAGCCGGCCTGGCATCATTGCGCCGCCTCGACACCCGCCTCGTCCAATCCAAAGCAGCAGTGCAGGATTCCACTTATCGCGCCCAGCTCGGGGCGATCGCGACGTTCGGCGGCTACTACGACCGACTCGGTGAGTTGAGGCTGCCCGTCCTAGTCGCCAACGGCGCACACGACGTCATGATCAACTCCTACGCGAGCTACGCGATGTCGCAGAAGCTGCCTGACGCCAAAGTCGTCCTCTACAGCGACGCCGGGCACGGCTTCCTCTTCCAACACATCGACGACTTCGCCGGCGAGGTCAACAGCTTCCTTGGAGCAACCCGATGAGAGCGGTCAGTCAAGACGAACTCGGCGGCCCTGAGGTCCTGCACATCGTCGAGATCGACCGGCCCGAACCGGGCATGGGGGAGCTCCAAGTTCGCGTGCACGCAGCCGGGGTCAACCCCGTCGACGCGATGAATCGGCAGGCCGGCATGTTCGTCGGCCCACCGCCCTTCGTGCTCGGCTGGGATGTCTCCGGGACCGTGGAGGCCGTCGGTGTCGGAGTGACGCTGTTTCGTCCCGGTGATGAAGTCTTCGGTCTGCTGCCGTTCCCGAAAGGTCACGGCGCCTACGCCCAGTACGTGGTTGCGCCCACCCGGGTGTTCGTACCGAAGCCCGCCAGGCTCGACCATGTGCACGCTGCGGCTCTACCGCTGGCCGGGCTCACTGCCTGGCAGGCGCTGGTAGAGACTGCCCGCGTCGATGCCGGCAGCCGGGTTCTCATCACCGCACCCGCCGGTGGGGTAGGACACCTCGCGGTACAGATCGCCAAAGCGCGCGGCGCCCACGTCGCCGCGTTGGCTGATCCCACAGTCACCGACTACGTCACCAATCTCGGTGCCGATGAGGTGATCGACTACACTACAACGGATTTCAGTGCCGTGCTTGCTGATCTCGATGTGGTTTTCGACATGATCGGACACGACTACCCCGAGAAAGCGCTGCGGGTGCTCAAACCCGGCGGAATGCTGGTGTCGACCTTGCCCCAGTCGCTCCCGGTCGTTGCCGAGGCAGCAGCGGCACGCAACATCCGAGTGGCAGGGCTGTTCGTCGAAGCCGACCGGCTCGGACTCACCGCACTGGCCGATCTCGTCGACCGTGGAGTCCTGACTCCCACCGTCGCCACCACGATCCCACTGGAACATGCTGGCCAAGCCCAATCTGTACGCAATGCCACCGGAAAAACCGTACTCACGGTGATCTGACGATTTGGCGGCCGTGGGCTTACGCAGCGACGGCACATACTGTGTGGCCCCTCGTCGGTCGACGCCATCTGCGCACCCAGCGGCACGCGATAGGAGCCAACGGACGACTGCGCCAACACCTATCGAAATCCGCGTCTGCAAATTACGTTCGCGATGCCAACTCTTCGCCAGTGGCGCGATCAGTTGGTGGACGAGGGGATGGTCGTCGCGTGGTCGACGGTCGTCGCCAGGCGCTCGAGGGGAACGGTGAGTGAGCCCGCTGGGCGGTTGCCCTTCCTCGATGCTGCGTTGAAAGCGGTGCACTGAGGTTCGTTACGGGCGGGTCAGATCGTGTACGCGGTTGTTCGGGCCTTCTCGTCCGAAGCGCTGCTATTGAATGTTAGTTAAGTGTGATCTACAGTCGTGATGCCAGTGGTCTGGATCACGTGTGGGCGACCATCTGCAGGCACAACCGAATATCAACGCCGAGCCACACGTTGGTTGATCCGCGGCGACGCATGTGCTGACTGCATTTACTTAAACATCATTTATCTAGCCGCTCTGACAGGGAAACGAAGGGCCTTACATGACCGATCAGGTGAAGATCCCGCCGCCGTTGACGGCGCAAGACCCGTCGTCTGCCGATGACACCCGACATAAACTCCAGGGCCGAATCGGTGTGGTGGAGTTGATGCTCACCGTCCTGGCGTTCTCGGCTCCGCTCACAGTGGTCGCGGCTTTCGCAGTGTTCGTGCTCACGTACAACCGCAGCGCGCCGATCGCCTTCGCGGTTGCCATTGTCCTGTTGCTGCTGTTCGCCGTCGGCTACACCACCATGACGCGCTATCTCCCCAACCCAGGTGCGTTCTATGCGTACATCACGGCTGGTATGGGTAGGCATGCCGGCTTGGGGTCCAGCTTCCTGGCGATGTTCGGCTACGTGACGATGGCCGTCGGTACAGTCGCATTCTTCGGAACCATCGCGTCGAGCCTCGTGAGCGAGACCTTTCACGGCCCGAGCCTCCCGTGGTGGATGTATTCGGTGCTGTGCGTGACGACCACCGGCGTCTTGGGGTATTTCCGCATTGACCTGTCGGCGAAGGTCCTGTCGGTGGTGATGGGTTGCGAAATCCTGATCGTGCTCATCTTCAATGCCGCTGTAATGGTCAAGGGAGGCCCGGAAGGCCGTTCACTGCAACCATTCTCGTTGGCCGGGTTCGCCGCCGGAGATGTCGGGTTGGCGGTGTTGTTCGCTGCCACCTGTTTTCTCGGTTTCGAGGCCACTGCGATCTTCCGGGAAGAGACGAAGGACCCTGACAAGACCGTTCCCAGGGCGACGTACGGCGCGGTGGTTTTCATCGGAGTTTTCTACCTGGTCAGCATTTGGCTGCTGATCGTTGCCTACGGCCCCAGCCAGGCGCAGGATGTTGCGATCAACGACTACGCGGGGATGTTCCCGAATGCGGTCCGATCATATGTAGGCCTGTGGGCAACCGATCTCGTCCGAGTGTTGCTGTGCTCGTCGATCTTTGCCTGTCTGCTCTCCGTGCAGAACATCCTGGCGCGATACACATACTCCCTCGGGGTCGATAAGGTGCTCCCGGGACAGCTTGGCCGGGTACACCCGAAACATGGCTCGCCCTATGTCAGTTCAGTGACGGTCACGGCAGTGCTGCTCCTTGTGCTGGGCGGTGTTGCGATCGCCAAGGCCGATCCCGGCCACGTATACGCCAGCCTGGCGGGCACCGGAGGGTTCGCGGTACTGGTGCTGATGTTCCTCACCGGTGTCAGTGCACTGGTGTTCTTCCGCAGGCGCACAGATATCACCGAACGCAGGGTGTTCCACATGTTCATCGCTCCGCTGCTCAGCTCGATCAGCATGGCAACGGTGCTGTATCTGGCCATCACGCACTTCACGTCGATGACCGGCGGTTCGTTGGCGCAGGCGTGGGCGCTGCAGATTGTGCTCTGGGGCACTTTTGTGGCCGGCATCGTGCTTGCTGCCGTGTACCGCGTTCGGCGTCCCGCCACTTTTGCCCGGATCGGCAGGCAGAAGGTCGGCTGATCTGAGCTGAAGGGGCGTAAAACCCGCGTTCTCCGGGTGTTCCAACATCCGCCAGAACGCGGGTTTTCCGCTGTGAACGTCGTAACTCGGGCCCGAGTATCACCAACCGCCCGAACGACGTGTGTCACATGGAGCTTTCGCCGCGGTCGGTCATATCGTGCCGCTCATGGGCGCGGTGCGTCCGCAGACGTACCGCGCGGTCTGGCAGCTGGCGGCTGCGCTCGTCTTCGGTGAGTCCACCCCAGATGCCGAATGCCTCTTCGTAAGCCACCGCGTGTTCACGGCATTGAGGCACGACCGGACATTGCGCACACAGCTGTTTGGCGAGCTCCTGGCGACGACGGCGGGCGTGTCCTCGTTCTCCATCGGGATGGAAGAACAGGCCGAGATCCTCACCGCGACAACGCGCTCTCACTCGCCAACCCCACGACTCGGGGTCGGTCACCTGTGTGATCCGATCAATGTGGTCCGACCTGCTTGGCTAGTCGTCCTCGCCCAACGGAATCATGGGTTCGGGCAACGTCTCCATGACGAACAGGTTGGAGGTGAGCCCGCCGTCGACGACGAGATTGATTCCCGTGATGGCCGATGCGTCGTCGGAGGCCAGGAAAGCGACGGCCGCACCGATCTCGTCGGGCTCGACGAGCCGACGCATCGGCACCCGGGTGAAGTCGTTCAGCATGTGTTGCAGAACGTTGGGTGTCGAGGTTTTGTGCACCATGTCGGTATTGACGAAACCCGGTGCCACACAGTTGACTCTGATGCCCAGCGGGGCCAGCTCCATGGTCATTGTGCGGGCGAGGCTGACTACCGCAGCCTTGGTGGCCGTATACGCGGTGAAGGGACCGTCGGCGCCGAGCGCATCGATGGAGGAGATATGGATGATCGATCCCTTCCCGGCGTCGGCCATGTGCCGGGCCACGGCCTGCGACAGCAGAAACGTTCCGGTCACGTTGATGGCGAACGTGGCTTGGAAGGTTTTCTCATCCAAGTCGAAAAACGGCGGTTCGTCGAAAATCGCGGCGTTGTTGACGAGGATGTCGATGTGCCCCCACCGCCTCATCGCTTCTGAGACCATGGCTGAGACGTCGGCCGAGGATGAGATGTCGGCCTGCACCGCGAATGCGGTGCCTCCCCGCTCCTCGATGGCTGCCACTGTCGTATTGAGTGGTTCCGACGCTCGACCGACGACCATGACCTGCGCTCCGCGGTCGGCGAGGGTGAGTGCGATGGACTCGCCGATGCCGCGTCCCGCGCCGGTGACGATGGCCGTGCGCCCGGCAAGTTGCGCGCCGTTACCTACAGACACGTTCTGCTCCTTGAACTTTCCATGATGGTGCGGGGATGATGCGGCGGCCCGATCCTCGGCCGAGGGTGGTACGCACTACCGTGCGTACCGTCTCTGATACTCCACGAGTGGGGCCAACGGATCGAGGGCGTCGGCGATCTCGCGGTTGGCAAACGCGATCAGTGCTTCTTCGTGCTCGACGACCTGCCGGCCAACGGCGGCGTCGTCCCCGTCAAGGACATCGGCCAGCCGCCGAAAGTCCGAAAGGTAGTCATCAGCCAGCCGAATGACCTTCGCCCACATGTCCTTCCACGGCTGTCCTGACAGTGCTGCGGCGAGTTGGTGGCCTTCGCGGGTCGCGGACTCGTTGTCGACCGCGACGTGGTAGCGGGTGATCAATGGTTCGAGAGCCTCGGCGGTGATGCGCTCGACCACGTAGAGCAGATGCAGGGCATCTTTCTTCGGGTACGCCGGATCGCTGACCATCCGGTCGTACATGGCACAGCCGATGATCTCGCCCTCGTAGGCCCGGCACAGCAGCGCCTCGCGCACAGACGCCGCGTCGTCGGATGTCTCGTCCAACAGGTTGTCGGATCTCATCTGGGTGTCCTACCGTGCCGCGGTTGCGTCTAGATCGGGTTACGGGCGGCGGTCAGCCAGCCCCCGTCGATGACCATGGCCGCGCCATGGATGTAATCGGCGTCGTCGCTGGCCAAAAAGAGCGCCAACCGTGCGATCTCGGCGGGTTGGCACCACCGCTGGGCGGGGATACGGGCGATCTCGGCGTCGGAATCCGGCAGATGGCTCGCGTCGCCCTCAGGCACGGTAAGGCCGGTCAGCGTCGCGCCCGGGCAGATCGCGTTGACCCGGATGCCGCGGGTGCCGTAGTCGAAGGTCAGCTGGCGAGTCATACCCAGCACACCGTGTTTTGCTGCGGTGTAAGCAGTTCCACCGCCTGCGGCGCTCATCGAAGCAATTGATGCGGTGTTGATGATGACGCCGCGCGAACGACTCAACATATCGGGGATGACTGCACGTGACATCAGGAACGGCCCGGTGAGGTTGACTGCGATGTTGCGGTTCCATTCCTCGATCGGGACCTCGTGGGCGGGGCGGAAGCTGTCGATGATGCCTGCGTTGTTGCACAGTACGTCGATGCGGCCTGCCCACCTGAGTACCTGACTGACGGCGTCGGTCACCGATTCCTCCGACGCGATGTCGACGGCGACCGCGGTTGCCTGGTTGTCGGCGACGCCGAGGGCGGCGACCACAGCCTTGGCCTTCGCCTCATTGATGTCCAGCGCGGCGACGCGAGCGCCTGCGGTGACGAACTGTTGTGTCATCGCTTCGCCCATGCCGGAGCCTGCTCCGGTCACGATGACTACCTTGTCTTGCAGGGATGGTGACACCGGTATCTGCCTTCCTATGCAGTGTTGGGGATGTTCGGTTCATGGATGTGAGTGTCGTGACGGGGTGACTCAAGCTGACACTCCAGGCATCGGGGCATGTCCGGCGCTCCCTCCAGAGCGTCCATTTCATAGGTCGTGTAGCTCAGCCCGCAGTTCGTGCACAGTGTGCGCGTGTTCCACACGTCGTCGATCGCCTCGCGCCCGTCGACGGAGCGTCCGGCGCCAAGGCGGCGACGCAGCACGCGAACCTGCGTGAGATACAGGATGATGCTTGCGAACAGCGAGATCAGCGGCGCCAGACTCGCCGTGGTCGGTGGCCCGAAGTTGAGGGCTAGCAGCCCGATTCCGGTCGCGGCGACCCAAACGACGAAACCTCTTGTAAGCATGGGCAGTCTGCTGGCGCGGATCTCGGGATCTGGCGTAACGCGGAGCAGGTGCACCGTCACGATGCCAACCCAGGAGACGGTGACGATACCCTGCCAGGCCAGCGCCGTTGCGATGTAGCTGAATACGTTGGTGAGCATCAACACGAATGTCACCACCGCGAGCAGCACCACCCATGCGCGTCGCGGAAGGTTGCGCCTCGACAGTTGGCCTACCACGCGTTCCAAGCAGGTGCTCGCAACGTAGAAGTTGGCCGAGTTGATGCGGACTTGACTGACGATCACCACGACCAGGCCGGCTGCACCTAACGAGGCGACAATGCCTGTCGTGACAGCGGATTCGGCGATCGTGGTGCCCGGGGCCGCCCAGGAAACTATGAGGATTCCCGCCACCCCGCTGAAGCCATACGCCACCAGGTAGAACGCCCATCCGAAACTAATGTGAGCGTGGAAGCGCCGGTCCTGGATGCGGCCGAATCGCGCGAATTCTGGAGTGTCAGGTACGAGCAGCCAGTTGCCCATGTACAGAATGAAGGCAGTCAGCCAGCCGGGCAAAGGATTTGGAGATGCGGTGCCGGGCCCGGCAGTCCACCAGTCGGCGCTCCAGCCGAACCTCAGGGCGGCGACCACGACCGCAGCGGTGACACCGGTCAGGAAGATCGGCAGCGACCACGAGTTGAGTTTGTTGAGCCAGGTTTGCATACCGCCGAGCATGAGCGGCGTCATGGCAACGATGACCAGCGCGTACCAGACGCGGATGTCGAACACTCGAAAATAGGCATGTAGCGCAGCGGCCATCACACTGGACTCGAATACCGCGTAGTAGAGCGCGCCCAGCCCGCAGATCAGCGGCGTCACAACCGCTCCGCGGACCCCGAAGATCTCGCGGGTGAGCAGCATGGAGTTCACACCCCGGCGGATGGACGCATTGGTTGCGAAGGCGCCCAGCAGGGAACTGACCACGATGACCAAGAGAAGGCCGATCAGGGCCTGCTGCGTCCCTGCGAGAGTGGCTGCCAGCACGCCGTAATACAGGAACGCCATCGCGCTGGCGATCGACCACCAACTGCCGAGAACGGCCCGGCGCGGTAGGCGTGCCGTCGTTGGTACGACATGGTAGGTGTAGTCCTCGTGTTCCTGCTCCGCGGTGACACGAGGATCGTCGGCGGTGGACAGGGCCCAACCCGTCGGCTCTGGCTGGGCCCCTGCCGGCACCGCGTTATCGCTTGGCTGCATCATGGTTGTTTGGTCGCCGGTTCGCGTGTCAGGTGAGGTCGCCGAAAAACGCCTCGACTTCAGGCTGATTCATGTCGGCAAAGCGGCATTCGACAATCTTGTCGCCGGCCACGCGGTAATAGCCGATTCGTTCGGTCGTCACCGAGCGGTCCCCGCGCGCCCAATGCTCCCGTACCAGCAGCAGTACGCCGTCCTCGCCGACCAGGAGCGTGTTGTTGCCGATGACGTCCCAGGTGTCGGTGAACGCAGCGACCCGGCCGATCCAATTGGTGTTGAAATCGTCACGGCTGGTGTAGGTCCCGGCGAGTGGCCCGCCGCCGCCCATGTGCACAACCAGGTCCTCGGCGTAGAAACCCATGCCGGCTTCCTGGTCGCCGCGTTCCCACGCATCGTGGTACGCGTGCATGACACGTTCTGTGTTCTCGATGGTCATGTTGATCCCTTCTGTGATCAGTGGTTTGGGCACGCGAGTTGACGCGGACGGCCGAGTTCGGCCGAGCCGCCTTGTAGCAGTTGGGCTGAGGGGTCTCAGCGACCGGCGCCGCCGAGCAATGCGAAGGCTGCCGGCCGTCGGCTCCGCATCCAGGCGGCGATGACAACCCCGATGAGGAACGACGCGGCGAGCACACTCAGCAGGACCACATTGGCGCTGGACGATCCGACGACCAGGTCGAAGTTGGACAGCGCGAAGATCACCAAGGCAAACAGTGCCACCGCAGCCAGGGCCGGAGCGATGGTTGTGGCCCAAACGGTTTCGTCGCTTCGGCGTTCGTGACGGGCGAAGAACACCACGACGGCGACGCTGACGAGGGCCATGAGGATGAACACCCCGGCGTTGCCGAGCCCTGCCAGCTGGCCATAGACGATGCTCGGGTCTCGGTCGGCGAGCACGAACGGGGTGACGCCCAGTAGCGACAGCACGGTGATCGCCACCGATGCCCGGTATGGCGAATTGTGGCGGGTGTGGACGTCCGCGAGTTTGCGTGGCAGGGCGGCGTCGGCGGCCAGGTTGAACAGGTAGCGGGTAGCGGCGTTGTGAATCGACAGGATCGACGCCAGGACTGCTGTGATGACCAGCGTGGTGGCGACGTTGCTGAACCAGTAGCCGACGTAATGTTCAGCAGCCACGCCGAACATCCCGGCGGTGTTGTCCTGGGCGACCTGCTGGGCGCCTGCGCCGAAGGCCATCACCATAACCCAGACGGTCAATGTGTACAGCACACCGATGAAGACGACGGCGATGTAGGTGGCGCGCGGGATGGTGTGGTCGGGGTCGCGCACTTCGTCGCGGTAGAGCGCGGTGGCTTCGAACCCGATGAACACCAGCATCGCGAACAACAACCCGGCCCATACCTGGCCGTGGGCGAACTCGAAAACGTTGAACGGCTGGAGATTGAGCCCGGCCTGGCCACCGCGACCGATGACGGCGACGTTGAAGATCATGACAATGGTGACTTCGACGAACATCACCCACATCAGCACTTTGGCCGACACTTCGACGTTGAAGTACCCCAGCACGCCGATGATCATCAAGACCACCAGTGCGGTGAGCCACCACGGGATGTCCGGGCCGCCCCATTTGGCGATCAGTCCCGAGATTGTCAGCCCGGCAAAGCAATACACACCCATCCCGATGACGGTGTACGACATGGTCGCGAGAAACGCCGCGGCCAATCCCAGGTGCTTGCCGAGGCCTTCCGAGATATAGGCGTAGAAGGCGCCGGGGCGCGGCATGTGCTTGGTCATTGCCATGTATCCGACGGAGAACACCAGTAGAACTGCGGTCACGATCAGGAACGCCACGGGGGCCGTCGCGCCCGTGGTCATGATGGTGAGCGAGAAATAGCCTGCCAAACACGTCAGCGGCGACGAGAACGCCAGCACAGACAGCACCAGTTGTGTCGTGCTCATCTGGCCGGATAGCCGTGCGCTGCCGCCGGTGGATGTCTGCGTCTGAGCGGTCGTGGGGGTGATGTCCATTGGGATCACCGCTTCCTTGGGTCCGGGGAGGCCACTACTGTGACTCGCACCATATAATGAATGTTAAATAGATTGATGTCAATGCTGAACATCCGTGGAATGACCGGCGGGTGCGGCTGCGTGGTGTGACGGTGTCGATGGAGTGCATCGAGCGGCATGGTCCGCTGCAAGCGGTTGAAATACCCTGGTAACACAGGATGAGACCGGCCCGATTGAGATGCCCGGAGTGGCCGAGCGCCCGTGACTGTCATGGTGAATCCCCCGCGGGGCACCCGCCAAGATGATTTCTTGACTTAATAATCATTAAATTACAGCCGCAGCCTGGTCATCACGACAGCCGCACGATGAGGCGTTCGCAGTTGCGGTGGCGATCCGAGCGGGACCACACCGGGTCGCCGATGAGCTCGACTGCGCTGTAGCGTTCCACGACGACGTCGAGCACGGCCCGCAGGACGGCCCGTGCGATCGCCTGGCCGGCACAGTTGTGCGTCCCGACGCCGAATGCCAGAACGGCGCTGGACTGCTTGGGGCGGGTGTGGTCGAACGTGTCGGGGTCGGGGAACACCTCCGGATCGCGTAACGCGGCACCCAGGATGAATCGGATCATGGCGCCACGGGGCAGGTGTACTCCGGCTACCTCCAGAGGTTCGGTGGTGAATCGGTCGAGCGCCACCTCAGGAAGTGCGCGACGGAAGATCTCCAGCAACATCTCTTCGCGCTGATCGGGGTTGTCACGGTAGGTCGGGAGCACGTGCGGAAATTCGGCAAAGTCGACCAACGCCGAGGCCATGACGTGTCCTGGATTGTGCGCGGCCGAGCCCCAGAGGATCTGGATCGACTCCTTGAGTTCACGCTCGCTGAGGCCACCCTCGTCCACGATTTTGATCATGGTGTCGAGCAACATGCCGTCGCCGGGATTGTGTCGTTTCTCGGCAATGAGCCGTTCGGATTCGAACATCATGTAGCCGAATCCTTCGTGTGCGCGCACGACATCGTCAGGGGAGTGCTGAATGCCCATCGACATCATCGTGAGGTTGGTGGCATGGATGAGCGGGAAACCGTCCTCGGGCGGGACGCCGAGAGCGTGGGCCATCGCGTCTTGTGCAGGCTGGACACCGAGTGCGAGGTGACCGTCGATGATGCCGTCGGAACCCATGCCGTCCAACGCGTTTCGGGCGCTGTCGGCCGCAGTTTGGGCCCACTGCCGGCAGGCTTTCGGGGTCAGCCAACTTGCGAACGAACGTCGAATGCGCTTGTGTCGGTCGCCCTCGGTGAGCAGGACCGAGTTCAAGTTCGCCGCCCATGGACTATCTCCGATGCCGTCTGGGGGCACTGCGACCAGGCTCGGATGTTTCGCCCACTTGACGACGTCGGCGTATTTGCTCAGCACCAAGGTGCCGTCATTGAGAACCAGGGCAGGCTTTTCCCTGAGCAGTCGGTCGAACCACGGCCACGGAGCGTCGATGAACTCGGGGTTGTCGAACGGCAGATAGTGCTCTTCGGTCGGCGGGAAATGGGTTGTCGGGGTGGTCACGGATTGCAGGCCTTTCGTTCAAGCGGACGGGAGGTCGCGAGTTGTCACAGCAAATCGACGATGGTCTTGGCCCATGACGTGGCGACGTCGGTGAACGAATCGCCGCTGACCGCGTCGTGGCGTCCGGTCTCGCCGATCTGTCGAGCGCGAAGGCCGGCGAAATGCTCGGTGAGGATGTCGACGGCGTTGCTGTAGGTCTCGTAGCTGCTGTCGCCGAGACCAAAGGCCGCGAACCGCAGGCCCGAGAGGTCCGGTTTTGCACCGACCAAGGCTTCGGCGAAGGGTGCGGTGGTGGCAGGCAACTCACCCTCACCGTAGGTTGACGTCACCACAACCACGGTGCCGAGGTCGGCCAGGCTTGCAACGTCAACGTCCTCCATGGGAACCACACGTGCGTCGATACCGGCGTTGGTGAAGGTCTCGGCGATGTCGTCAGCCACGAGTTCGGCGTTGCCGGACTCGGTGCCGAACAGGATCTGTATCTCGGTCATCGGTTACTGGGCTCCTCTGCTCATTCAAATGTGTTGAGAAAAACGGATTTTCAGCGTCCGGCATGCTGCCGAACGCAATGATTGACCGCGGCTATGGAAACCATGTCGTCGAGGCTGGTGATCTTGCGCCGGCAGCGCTCATCATCGGCAGCGCGACGTTCGGTGGCATCGATGGCCTGCCAGCCGGAAAAGTCGACCACGCTGTGCTGCAGGACATCGCGCACCGCGGCCAAACCCGGGCTGCGTCCGTACCTAGTCCGACCGCTCTGGAGGTCTGCGACGATATCCTTGGCCGTCCGCTGGGCGTGCTTCCGGTTCTCGGCGATATTGCCTCGCGCGCCGCGCTCGAACCAGCCCACCCGGTAGACGTGGGGAGCAGTCCACGGATCTCGGGCCGAGATGTTGTTGTGACAGAAACCAATTGCGGTGATCAGGGTGTCCGCGGGATAACTGGCCGCCGCTCCGGCCGGATCGGTGACGTGGAATACGGTTCGACCACTCTGAACGCGAACGGATCTCGGCACCGTCTGAAAATGGAATGTCACGGTCGTGGCTCTCGCGGCCTGAGTCGGACGGTGCGCCGCCGCCTCGCGCAGAAGGTCGGCGACAGGGCTGGACACATCGGCGTCGAGTCCTTCGGCGGCAACGTTGACCGTGTCGAGAGCGCACAACTCCCGTACCATCGCGAGGTCGAACTTGGCGTTTTCTGCCGACGACCGCCCGATGACACGGACCGATCTCGGCGCTATGGGCCGAAGAGCCCGCAGTGCCTCATCGTGGACATCCGAACCGCGGAAGTGTCGATGTTCTTTGGCGAGCAGCCGTACCACATCGATTGCCACGTTGCCGTGTCCGACAACGACCAGCTCATCGCCGAGTGGTTCGGTGAGCGGCGCGAGCATCGGCGCCGCGGCATCGGGAAATGCGTTGAGCAGGCGCAGAATGCGCCCTGCACCGACGACCCGGGCGCCGGCTTCTTGGGGAACGGGTAATTCGCGGTCGGCAGTGAGGCCTGTGGCGGCGACGACGACATCGAATGACTCTGTGATAGCTGCGAAGTCGATGTCCACACCGATGCGGGTGTTGCCGACGAAGGTGACGTTGGAGCGGCTGAACATCCGGTCGAACTGTGCGGCGACGGCTTTGGTGCCCTGGTGATCGGCGGCCACACCGTAGCGCACGAGCCCATAGGGCACCGGTAGCGCTTCGAAAATCGTGATCTCGGCGTCAGGCAGGTCTTTGCGTAGGAACTGGGCGGTGTAGCAGCCGGACGGGCCGCTGCCGACGATCGCGATCGTCGGTGCCACCTGCTTCTGGTGTCTACCGCTCACAGTGGTGCTCCTCCAGAGATCCGTATGCCCGAAACAGAACGTGATGTGGACCATACATGCGAACGAATGTTAGCTTGATACTGAGGGCGACACCAGCCCCGGACGTAAAACCCACGTTAACCGCATGGAGGGAGTGCTCAGCTATGGCTCATGGCGCGGAGCGGCCAGGGTACGCGCCACCACTAAATCGCCGCATCGAGCTCATGAGCTGCGCTTTACTGACATCTGCGGGTGCCGGCCTGGCGCGCGCCGCGGGCTTGTCTGCGGGGGATCGGAAGTTCGCCCCTTCGGGAGTGGTGGCCGATTCGACCCTTGACGAGGCACCTTACTTAATATTAAATAAATCAATCGAGCTGGTGTGAAGGACGGTCGGCCCCACCCGGACACATGTCCTCGGGGGCTCCCTGCCGGCCGTCACCTCCGTACTGCGTCACACGAACCAATCAGGGATCTGTAGGGAGCATTCATGGGTTTCAAAGTCTCGGCCGACACCGGCGGAACATTCATCGACGTCGTTATCCAAGACGAGTCGTCGGCCCAGGTGATCGGCAAGTCGCTGACCACGCATGACCGGGTGTTCCGGGGGTTGTTGGACGCACTGGAAGCGGCTGCAGCCGAACTGGGTTCGACCGCAAAGCAGGTACTCGATGAGACCGACCTGTTTATCTACGGCACGACCCGGGCGACCAATGCGATCATCACCCGCAACATCGCCAAGACCGCGTTGCTGACCACCGAAGGATTCGAGGACGTGCTGCTCCTCAAGGAGGGCGGCAAACAAGACGGCTATGACTTCACCAAGCCTTACCCGAAGCCGTACATTCCGCGCCGATACACCTTCGGTGTACGCGAGCGGATCGACTCCGAAGGCACGGTGATCACAGCGCTCGATGAAGGGCAACTGCGCGGCATCGTCGAGGCCATCAGAGAAGGCGGCTTCGAAGCAGTCGCGGTGTCACTGTTGTGGTCGGTGGTCAATCCTGAACACGAACTGCTCGTCGAGAAGACGATCGCCGAGGTATGTCCTGATCTTCCGGTGACGTTGTCGCACCAGATCGCCCCGATCATTCGGGAGTACCGCCGTACCTCGGCCGCTGCGATCGACGCCTCCCTCAAACCGCTCATGCAGCAACACTTCCGGCAGCTCGAGCGCGATATTCGCGACTTCGGGTACGCCGGAACCATCCTGGTGTCGACGAGCATGGGCGGCGTCATGAACATCGACGAGGTCATCGAGTCGCCCATCAATACCGCTCGGAGTGGCCCGTCGATGGCGCCACTGGCCGGGCTGAACTACTCGCTGCAAGAAGGCCTGGGCGGCGACATGATCGTCTGCGACACCGGGGGAACGACGTTCGACGTCGGGATCTCGAGGGACGGCGCCGTCGTTCATTCCCGCGACACGTGGTTGGGCCCGGAGTGGGAAGGCGACCTCCTTGGCATCTCCTCGGTAGACATTCGCTCGATCGGTGCCGGAGGCGGTTCGATCGCCTGGATCGACGAGGGCGGGCTGCTGCGCGTCGGCCCGCAGTCGGCAGGCTCGGAGCCCGGCCCGGCCTGCTACGGGCGGGGCGGTACCGAGCCCACCTTGTCCGATGCGGCCTGCGTGCTCGGGTATTTCGATCCGGACTACTTCCTCGGCGGCCGCATGGAACTCGACGTACAGGCCGCTGAACGGGCGATCGCGAAGCTTGCCAACGCGTTCGGTCTCAGCATCCACGAAACCGCATGGGGCATCCTCTCCCTGGCGAGCGAGGCAATGGTCAAGGCCGTCCACGAGATCACCATTGCTCAGGGTCTCAACCCGCAAGACAGCACCCTGGTCGCTGGTGGCGGTGCGGCCGGTATCAACATCATGAAGATTGCCGCGGAACTGGGGTCGCGCCGGATGGTCCTGCCGAAGGTCGCCTCGGCCCTGTCGGCGTCGGGCATGCACTTCGCCGACATCGTCAAGGAGGAGTCCCAGGCACTCATCACCTCATCGGATGCGTTCGCGACCGAGGCGGTCGACGGGGTCCTGGACAGTCTGGAACTGCGGCTGCAGGATTTTGCGAGCCGGTTCGGAGGTCAGCACCCCGACTACGAGATCGAGTTCGGCGTCGAGGCACGCTACAAGTCGCAGGTGTGGGCGATCGACGCTCCGCTTCCCGGCAGCCGCGTAGGGGCCGACGGGGTGCGCGAGAAACTCTTCGCAGCCTTCCATGATCTGCACGAACGCATCTTCGCCGTGCGCGACCCCGAATCGGCCATCGAGTTCCTGAACTGGCGGGCCCGCGTGACTGTCAAGCTGCCCCGGGTGCACCGAGCCCACCCTGAGGCGGAATTCCGCACCGGGGAACCGACTTCGAGGCGCAGGTGCTACTTCGGGGACACCGGCGAGGTCGACACCGAGGTGTACAAGCCGGTCGACTTGCCGCCGGGCACGCGAGTCGAGGGGCCGGCCATCATCGAGGAGCCCACGACCACGCTGGTCGTCTTCCCCGGCATGTCGGCCACAGTGGCCGACTCCGGCAACTACTTGCTTTCCATCGGTACCGAGGAGACACGATGAGCCAGAACAGTTTCGACGGGGTCCGCACCGCCATCATCGCCAACAAGGTCGACGGCATCGTGCGGGAAATGACCAACACGCTGTTGCGGTCGGCTCGATCGGCTGTCATCAACAGTGCTCGGGATTTCTCGTGCGCGATCCTGACCGTGGACGACGAGTTGCTGACGGCCGCCGAGGGCATTCCGGTGCACGTATTCGGTGCCCAGCTACAGGCACAGGCACTGCGTATCGCGCATCCGGACATGCGTGAGGGTGACGCCTACCTCGACAACAACCCCTACATCGGCAACTCACACGCCGCCGACCACACCATTCTGGTACCCGTTTTCATCGACGGCGAGCACCTGTTCACCACGGTGACCAAGGCGCACCAGGCCGACACCGGAAACTCCCTGCCGACCACCTACCATGCGGCGGCCAAGGATGTGTATGAAGAGGGCGCCGTCATCTTCCCAACCGTCAAGGTGCAGTCCGACTATCAGAACGTCCACGACGTCATACGCATGTGTCGCACCAGAATTCGGGTACCGTCGCAGTGGTACGGTGACTTCCTGGCCGAGGTCGGAGCCGCTCGGGTGGCCGAACGTCGCCTCAAGGAACTGGTCGCAAAGTACGGCATCGACACCATCCGCCAGTTCGTCACCGACTGGCTCGATTACAGCGAGACGGTGATGGCCAAGGCGATCGAATCGCTGCCCGCGGCCACCCTGCGCAACGCGGGTCGGCATGACGCCTTCGAGCCGTATCTTCCTGACGGCCTGGACTTTCGGGTCCGCATCGACATCAAACCGGAACAGGGCCGTATCGACGTCGACTTGACCGAGAACGGGCCCAACGTCGATTGCGGACTGAACCTGACCGAGGCCACCACTCGAGCTGCGGTGTTCGGCGGCATCTTCAACGCGATACCGGCGCGGGTTCCCAAGAACTCCGGAGCGTTCCGTCGTATCGGCGTTGAGATGAACGAAGGCTCGGCAGTAGGTAAGCCGAAGTTCCCGCACAGCTGCTCGGTGGCCACCACCAACGTCACCGACCGACTGATCAACTGCGTGGGCGCAGCGTTCGCGGAACTCGGGGAACCGTACGGTGTGGCCGAGGGTGCTGTCGGCGTGGGTGCCGGCTACGCCGTGCTCTCCGGACGTGATCAACGCACCGACGAGCAGTTCGTCAACCAACTGTGCATCACCGCCAACGGCGGGCCCGGCAGCGCCTATGCCGATGGCTGGGTGACATACGGCGTGCCCTGCACGAGTGGCTTGATGTACCGGGACTCGGTGGAGATCGACGAGATCAAGATGCCGATCGTATATAAGCACCTGCGCCTGGTGCCCGATACCAGCGGCGCCGGAAAGTACCGCGGCGGGCCGTCGTTCGAATACGCCTACACCCCTAAGGACGAGCCGATCTCGCTCATCTACCCCTGCGACGGGCAGATCACGCCGTCAAAGGGTGTGGCCGGCGGCGCCGACGGGACACTGGCGGCCGCATGGCTCGAAGACACTGACGGCACCAGGCGCAAGCTGCCGAACACCGTGGCGATGGTGCTGGAGCCCGGCCAAACCGTGCACGGGTTCGACGCCTCGGGCGGCGGTTATGGCTCGCCGTTCGAGCGTGATCCTCGACTTGTACTGGAAGACGTCCTAGAAGGCTGGGAAACGGCCGAGCACGCCACGGCTACCTACGGCGTCGAATTCGTTGAAACACCAGGCGGTTTGGCTATCGACTCTGAAGCGACCGCGCTGCGGCGCGGCTGAACCTCTCAGCGCGACGACCGAAGTCCATCCGCCGCGCCGACCACCCCACCGATCCACGCAATCACCGCGGGCAGATCCACTGCGCGCATGACAAGGAAGAAGACGCCCATGAGCAACCCGACAGTGGCGGTCCTCGGTGCGGCCGGAGCCCAAGCCTCCGGGCTGTTACGTGGATTCGCACGCTGCACTGACCCGATGCGGCTCACGCTGTGCGACCGCGCATTTCGTGCTGACCAATGGGCCGAGGTCGGTGTTCACGAGGTGCAGCGCGTCGAGTTCGACCTGCTGGCAGAGCCTGACCGGTTGCGCGAGGTGCTCGGAGGTGCTGATCTGGTGGTCAACTTGACCGGCCCGTACTACACCCTTGGCCCGATCATCCTCGACGCGGCGATCGCCGCGGGCACCGATTACCTTGATATCTGCGATGATTCCGACGCCACCGAGCTGCTGCTGGCGCGCGACGATGCCGCCAAATCAGCCGGGGTGACCGCGCTCATCGGGATGGGCTCGGCGCCGGGCACTACTAATGTGCTGGTGCGGCTCGCGCTTGATGCGCTTCCCGACGGAGAGGCCGATGTGTCGATCGCATGGTGCGTCGACGCCAAAGACATGGTGGGTGCTGTGGTGCCGCACTTTGCGCACTCGTTCGCTACCGCGATCCCCGAACTCGGGGGCACCCCGAGCTGGGACGCCCTTGGTCCGGAACGGGTGAGTTTTCCCGACCCGGTCGGTGAGCAGGTCGTCGTCACACTCAGTCATCCCGAAGTCCTCACGCTGCCGCGGTTCACCCGAGTTACCAAGGCTCACAACAAGGGCGGCTTGATTCCCGAGGACTTCACTCATCTGGGCTGGGCCGTCTCCCGGCTGCCCGAGGGGCCGGACCGCACCGCGGCGATGCACGCCATCTTCGAGACCGCGCGTAAGGCGCACGGCGATCGCGAGCCGGTCGGGTCCGGACTCATCGTCGATGTGCGGGTGGGCAGCGAGGGCATCAGCTTCATGTCCGGCGACACGATGAGCCAGGACGACGCCACCGGCACACCTGCGGCAGCGGGCGCCCTGGTCGCGCTGCACGGCGGGGTGCCCGGCCCTGGCGCGGTGTCCCCGGAAGTGCTGCAGCCGAAGGACTTCTTTGCCGCACTGCGCAAGGTGTCCGCCGGTGGGGGAGGCATGACCGCGTACCGCACCCGTGACGGCGAGGTCGTTGAACACGTCCGGATCCGGGATCTGCTGGGCGCCGTTCCCGTACGCAGCTGAGCACCACAACTCTTCACTCATGACCGCCCGGCTCTGAAAGGGCCCACACCGAAAGGAACAATCATGGTCAACATCGACTGGGACCGCGTCAACAAGGGCGTGGCACGCGAAGGCGAGAAGATGATCTGGCGGCCCTACGGGATCCCCACCGTCTTGGATCTGGAGCATTCGGCCTACCACGACGTGCCGATCTCCACGCCGTGGGACATTCCGGAGAAGCTGGTCGTATCGGTGGCGATCACC
Source organism: Mycobacterium sp. 852013-50091_SCH5140682 (assembly GCF_001665685.1). Classification (GTDB taxonomy): domain Bacteria; phylum Actinomycetota; class Actinomycetes; order Mycobacteriales; family Mycobacteriaceae; genus Mycobacterium. The sequence goes on along the minus strand of NZ_LZTB01000013.1, from coordinate 63,695 downwards.
GGAGCGTTCTTCCGCAAGAACCAGAACCCCAACCAGCCGATCGCCCCCGGCGAGATTCTCGAGTCGGCGCGCGAGGTCCATCAGGCCGGCGCGAGCACCGTCCACATCCACGTCCGCGATGACGACGGCTACAACGTGCTGTCGCCGGACCGGTTCCGCCAGGTCATCAGCCCGCTGCGCGAGGAGTTTCCCGAGATCGTCGTCGACGGCTGCCTTGTGCCCGCGTTGTCGGGCGAGTGGGAACTGATGAAGCAGGTCCTCAACGAAGGCGTGCTCGACGCGGCGCCGATCAATACCACCGCGACGTACATCGGGGATTCACTGTTCGTCAAGCCCGCCCCGATCATGATCGACAAGGTGCGGCTGATCAATGAGGCCGGCGCAAAGCCTGAAATCGCCGTCTACACCGATGCCGACGTCTCCAACGCCGACCGTTTCCTGATCAAGTCCGGACTCATCGACACCCCAGCGGTGTGGCTCATCCTGCCCGCGCTGCCCGGGTGCAGCCCGATGGAGAACCCGCGTCAGATGATCGAATGCCTCACTCGGACAGCCGCGGCGATCAAAGATGTCGACCCGGACGCCTTCATCATGGTCTGCGCGGCCGGGCGGGCGTCCACCCACGTCGCCGCGCTGGCTGCGCTGATGGGTCTGCACATCCGCGTCGGAATGGAAGACACCTACTTCCTGTGGCCGCACCGCGACGACAAGGTGCAGAGCAACCTGCAGGCGTTGCATATGGGCCAACTCATCTCACAGGTCACCGGCCGCCCGGTCGCCACCCCGGCCGAATACCGTGAGTTCCTCGGGCTGCCCGCAGCCAACGCGAAGGTCGGTGTCGCAGCAGGCGCGAATGGACAGACTGTCTGATGCGCGCGGTCTGTGCGACCAACTACGACGGGCCGACCGGGCTGCGAGTCATCGAGATCGACGCCCCGACGAGGGAAGACGACGAAGTCCTCGTCGAGGTGAAAGCGGTGGCGCCCGCATTTCCCGATCTGTTGATGTCTCGCGGTGAGTATCAGGTCAAGCCCGCACCACCGTTCAGCCCTGGATCGGACTTTACCGGGGTCGTGCTTGAGAGCCCGGTTGGATCCGAGTTCTCACCGGGCACGAGGGTGGCCGGCTGTCTGAGTTTCGGTGCTGCGGCCGAACAGGTTTCGGTGGGCGAGGATCGCTTGTACCCGCTGCCCGACGAGTTGGACTTCGTCCAAGGCGCGGCGATCCCGATGAACTACCTCACCGCGCACTTTGCGCTGGTAACCCGAGGTGGGCTGGCCAAAGGCGACTGGGTCATGGTGCTCGGGGCGTCCGGCGGGGTGGGCCTGGCCGCTATCCAGGTCGCCGCCGGCTTGGGTGCGCGGGTGATCGCCGTGGTCTCCAGCGACGAGAGGGCCAAAGTAGCGCTGGAAGCGGGCGCCCACCACGCGGTCCTGCGCGGTGATGTGCCGATCAAGGTGAGGGAACTGACCGGGGACCGGGGCGTGGATATCGTCGTGGACGTCGTCGGCGGCGACATGCGTAATGCGTTGCGAACCCTGGCCCCGCTCGGCCGCGTTTTGGCGGTCGGTTTTGCGTCGGGCGAAATTCCCACGGTGAAGGTCAACCGACTGTTGTTGACCAATACCGATATTCGCGGTGTTGAGTCGGACTACCTGTGGACCGCGGGGATCAGCCGGGTCGCCTGGGATGAGCTGATGGCACTTTACCGCGACGGATTCATCAAACCGGTTGTGCAGCAGACCGGCCCATTCGAGGAGTACGGCACCGCCCTGACGAAGCTCGATGAACGGCAGGTCGTGGGACGCGTCGTACTGACCCTCTGAGTCGGCATCGCCTTCGAAGACCGCGGCTGGGGGCAGCCCGGGTTTTGCCTGCCCCCAGCCGGACTCGAACCATGCAGGAGGATTCAGATGACGGCAGCCGAAGGGGTCACCATCGATATCGATGGACCCATACTCACGGTGACGCTGGACCGGCCGAAGGCCAACGCCATCGACGCTGCCACCAGCCGGGCCCTACATGCCGCGATATCGCGGCTCGACCACGACGACGACCTCCGCGTCGCAGTGCTCACCGCGGCCGGTGATCGGTTTTTCAGCGCAGGCTGGGATCTCAAGGCCGCCAACGATGGCGAGTCCGCCCATGCTGACCACGGAGCCGGTGGATTCGCCGGCATCACCGAATTGTTCGGACGCCGCAAGCCGATCATCGCTGCCGTGAACGGGTCCGCCTATGGTGGGGGTGTCGAGATGATGCTCGGTGCCGATCTGGTCGTTGCGTCCAACGCAGCGACGTTCTCGTTTCCCGAGGCACGTATCGGTGTCTTACCCGACGCCGGCGGTGTCATCCGGTTGGCTGCGCGGCTGCCGCGAGCATTGGCGCTGGAGCTGCTGTTGACGGGCCGCAGCTTCACTGCCCACGAAGCCCACGGGTGGGGATTGGTCAACCGGGTAGTACCCGCCGAGTTCGTCCTCGAATCTGCGATGGAGCTGGCCCGGAGCCTCTGCGAAGCGGCGCCTCTGTCGGTTGCAGCCACCCTGGAGATTGTCGAAGCGGCCCAAGGCTTGTCGGACGAAGATGCATTCACCGTCACCCGCCGAGATCTCGAGGTGGCACCTTTGGTGCCTGTCAGCGACGACGCCATCGAGGGGGCCAGGGCTTTCGCCGAGAAACGTGCGCCGCAATGGCGCGGACGCTGAGCTTTCCGCAACGTGATCACCACCCGCATACCAAGTACCGCTAGGAGCACGACGATGACAGAGTTCCTCGACAATCGCCCACTGCCGTTCCCGACACTGTCCGCCGCGCTGGATCACTGGGCAACCACGACGCCTGATGCCCTGGCACTGACCGCGTCGACGCGCGAGCTGACGTACTCCCAATTCGCGCAAGCGGTGTCGCATTGCGCAGGTTGGCTGGCCCAGCAAGGTGTTCAGCCAGGGGACCGCGTGGTCATCGTGGGGCACAACGAGATAGCGTGGGTCGTCCACTATATGGCGGTGCTTGCCCTCGGCGCGGTGATCGCTCCGGCCAACAACCGGTTGAACCCGTCGCAGTTTGCCGAGCAGGTGGCACTACTGGACGCGGTTCTGGTATTGGCTGACCACGCTCACGAGGACATCGTTGCGGAAGTGCCTGCGAGCAAGGTGCGCTCGCTCAGCGACGGCAACGTCGTCGACGCAGCCCCGTTGCCTGCGGCGCCGGACACCGAAGCGCCCGCGCTTATCAGCTTCACCTCGGGGACCACCGGAAAGCCGAAGGGCGCCACTCTGACTCAGCGGGCACTCGCCGAGGCTTCCTGGGCGTTTGTCAGGGTGCTGGGCACCGGTGGCACCGATTCCACACTCGTCGTGGTGCCGATGTTCCACAACACGGGTTTTGTCGACCAGTTCGGCCACATGCTGCTGCTCGGTGGCCGCACCGACCTCTTGCGGAAGTTCCACACCAAAGACGCTGTTGCCGCTCTGATTGCTCGGCCCGTCACCTATCTGGCCGCGGTGCCGAGCATCCATCGACTGATCATGCTCGCCGACGGGGCAGAGCAGGCGCTGGCCTCGGTGCGGGTCCTGCTGTACGGCGGCTCGCCTATGCCGGCCGCCTGGATCGATGAGCTCTTGGCGAAGTGGCCGAACATGCGATTGTGCCACGGCTATGGGATGACCGAGTATGGCTCAGCGGTGTCCTTTCTCCCGCCCCGGTACGCCGAAAGTCGCGGTGAATCAGTCGGTTTCGCGGTTCCCGGCACTGCGATCCGCATCGTCGGGCAAGACGATGGGCTCGACGTGGCCGCCGGTGAGGTCGGGGAGATGTGGGTCAAGGGCCCGACCATGATGGCGGGCTACTGGCGTCAACCGGATCTGACCGCGACGAAAATCCAGGATGGCTGGCTGCGCACGGGCGACCTGGCTCGCCTCGAGGATGGCTTCTACTACATCGAAGGCCGCGTTGACGACGTCATCAACCGCGGCGGTGAGAAGGTTCTTCCCGCCCATGTCGAGGGTCTCTTGGCCGCGATGGATTCAGTGGGCATCGGCTGCGTGTTCGGTGTCGCCGACCCTATCCTGCAGAACCGCATCTGGGCTGCGGTCGAGGAACGGCCCGGCCACGTCTTCGACGAGACCGCTGCGCGTGAGCGGCTCCGCGCGCAACTGCCCGATTACGCAGTGCCCGAACGAATCCGGGTACTCAACCCGCTCCCGCGCACGGCAAGCGGCAAGGTCGATCGGCGCGCGATTGCCGCCCAATTCAGTGCGGAGAAGGCTCACGGCGCCTCGGCCGCCCGGTAGCGGCCGCGGTGGTGTCATCTGTGTCATCTGTTGGATTTGAGTGCTTCCGGGTGGTGCGCGACGCGGCTGGAGACGACCCCGACCATTCTGCGCACGAGTGCTTCGTAGCGGTTGGCTACGGCAGGTATCGACAGCGGACCGTTGGAGTTGTACCAGGTCGTGACGTACTCGCACAGCGTGATGATCGCGAATGCCGTTGTGACATAGTCATCGACGTCGAACACACCTGCCTCGACACCCTCTCGGAGGATGGCGCGAACGTCGTCGAGGTAGTCGTTTTCGAGCTTCCGGACAGGGGCCAACCGGCTTTCCGGAATATCGCTGGCACGGCCTTTGAGCGCCATCGTCAGGTCGAAGGCCTGAGCGATCTCGGACTGTTGAAGCTGCCAAGTGACGTGTGCACGGACGAGTTGGCTCAGCTTGAACACAGGGTCGCTGTCGGTGATGGCTCCGCGGACGTAGTCCAGGAAATCGCGCATGGACTGCTCGATGACCGACCCGTACAGCTCCTCCTTCGACGGAAAGTACCAATACAGCGCCGGCGGGGAGATTCCGAGTTCATCAGCGACCGCCTTGAGGCTGGTCCCTGCGTATCCGTTGGCGAGGAACAGTTGCAGTGCGACCTGCATGACGCGTTCGCGTCCGACAGTTTCGCGTCCGGTCCGTGATTTTCGTTCACGTTTCGGCGCGCCGTTGCTCGCGCTATTCCTGGCCACTGCCATCTGTGGTCCTCACTATGCGGGTGACGAGCTCTCAACCGTGCTGAGCAGCCTGATCTCGGGGTACGGTGTGACAGGTTCTACTTAACGTTCGTAAGATTACCACCGTAGGGCACTAGCTGGTGTTTCATGACTTGAGAGTGTTCGCACCACAGTCCATACCGGTCCCGCGTAAGGTTGATCGGCAAGGTGCGGCAGATTCCCCCGAATCGTGCCTGGGCAAACGAGAGTTCGCCGGTCTGCGCCGGCGACGGAAGGACCGATGGATGCCAGAGGCGACAGCTGCGACGCCCGCAGGGCGCGTATCCGAGGCACGCGAACAATTGTCGCCACGTTTACGAGCCGCCGATCAGTTGCGCGCCTACGTCGAGCAGGCGGACTGGTCGCACATGACCTATCGACGGCAGCAGATCCTCGAAGCGTTCGTCGAGTTGGCATCGACGAACGGCTACCAGTCGGTGACGATGCGCGCCCTGGGGGACCGCGTCGGGGTGAAGGCTCCCAGCATTTACCGCCACTTCGCCGATGGACGGGACGAGATCGTGTTGGAGGCGTATCGGTGGCATTTCTATCGGTTCGCCTCGGCGATACTGGAAGCCGTCGATAAGACGACGGACGTCGATGAGTATTGGAACACCCTGATCGCAGTTCACCTGCGGCGGCAGCTGGAAAGTCCCGAGAACGATATGTGGGACATCCTGCTCGCCAGTGATCGCATCGGTGGATTCCTGCCGCGCGACATGCGCGACGAATCCCGGGAGTGGCTGCGCCTGTATGTGCAGATGCACGCCGCGGCCGCGCGCGAACTCGAGTACCCGTCATCAGATGTCGACAAGTTCGCCAAGGTGGTGGTGAAGATCTTGGACACGGCCAAGGAGTGGTGCAAGTGGGACGGCACCAAGCCTGGCCTGCAATTGTGCGTTGATCAGGCTGTCGCCATGTGCCGCGCGTTGTTGGTGCTCGACATTGATCCGCGCGACGTGCCGGGGACGGCGGGACGACGAAACGTCCGCAGGCTTCGCGGCTGACCCAGTTCCGCGACACCGCGGCCACTGGCGGGGCACGCGTCGTACATGCGCCTGACCGAGGCGCAGGGCAATTAGGTCAGCCGACGGTGTAGCCACCGTCGATGGCGTGATCGGCGCCCGTGGTATAGCGGGATTCGTCAGATGCGAGATATAGAGCGAGATAGGCGATCTCTCGGGGATCCCCGAACCTGCCCAGCGGTGTTGAGTCGACGCTGAGGCCCAGGTCGGCGATCATCGGAGTGTTGACTTCGCCGGGCAGGATCGCGTTGACACGTATGCCGTATGGGGCGACGTCCAAGGCCGCGGCTTTGGTCATCCCACGCACCGCCCATTTCGTGGCCGCGTAGCTGATGTGGTCGGCGAACCCGACGGAGCCGGCCGTAGACGAGATGTTGACGATGGAGCCGCCCCCCGCACGCTTCATTCCGGGAATCACTGCCTGCATGCCGAGGAATGTTCCGATCTGGTTGACATCAACCACTTTTCGGTAATCGGCCACAGTTGCTGTCTCCACCGAGTGCATGATCAGTATGCCTGCGTTGTTGATCAACACGTCGATGTCACCGAAGCGTGCGTTGGCTGTCTTGACCAGCGCTGCCCACTGTGCGGGATCGGTGACGTCGAGGTGCACAAACATCGCGTCGTCGCCGAGGCCATCGGCTAGCTGTTGTCCCGTGGAATCGGCGAGATCCGCGATGACGACCCGAGCGCCGTGTTCTGACAGCAACCGAGCGTGAGCAGCGCCCATTCCTTGTGCTGCCCCCGTGATGACGGCGACCTTGCCGTCGACGCGCTTGTTCATGTTGGTCATCTGAGTTCGACTGTCCTTCCGGTTCGGGCTGGGCAAATATTTAATGAACATTCGATCACTGCCCGCCATATCGACATGATGGCCATGGGATGGCGGTCTGCAGGTGGAGCGGCTTGGCGTAATAAACCGCGCTGTGACTGGCTGTTTCCCCGTATGGATGTTTATGCCGAGCTCCCTCACTGTGATATGGTACACATAAAGAAGCGTTAAGCTCATTCGGATGAGCGGCATAGTTGGCCGACAGGCCGAGTGAAGGTCGATCGTTACGCGTCATCCAGTTGGAAGGTGATCCGACCGTGCAGGCGGCAAGCGATGAAAAGTCCACTCTCTCAGAACGTCTCGTTGGAGGTGTCGTTATCAACGGCGGTCGCACGTTGCCGGCCGGCGATGGCAAGCTGAGCGCATACGATTACTTGCCGTGGGATGACCCGGACTTCGAACGGGACCCGTATCCTTGGTATGCGCGGGCGCAAGCCGAAGTGCCGGTATTGCATGATGACACAGGGTCTTTCGTCGTCTCGCGGTACGACGACATCATGGAATTCGGCAAGCATCCGGCCATGTCCGTCGAGCCGGGCTGGGATCTGGCCGGGCCCTGGTCGGTCGCCCGTGAAACCGTCATCGGACGCGACGTCCCTGATCACACCCGCTTGCGCCGCCAGACAAACAAGTGGTTCACACCCAAGATGGTCCGCGAGTGGGTTACCACGACCGTTGCTGTCACCAACGAAATCATCGACCAGATGCGGGGTGACACTCTCGACGGATGGCATGACCTGTCACTGCTCGCTACGCACCGCACGATGTGTCGCGTACTTCAGTTTCCCGACCACGATGCCGAAGGTGTCATGACCGAGATGGCGAGCACAATGCCGATGCTCTCGGCGTGCCCGCGACCCGGAACACTGCAGATGGCGGAGGTCGGATTCGCCAGACTCACCGAACGGGTCATTCCCTTGATCGAAGCCAAGCGCAAGACGCCCGGCGACGGTCTGGCGGATGCTCTGGTGGCTGCGCAAATGCGCGGCGATATGTCCGAAGACGAAATGCGGGCGACGATCTTGATGCTCTACAGCCTGGGGCACATGGACGTCGGCTACATCATCGCGGCAGGCCTGAGCATTCTTGCGCAGTTACCCGATGTCTACGACGCGTATCGAAACCGGCCGGAGGTTCGCGACGCCATTGTCAACGAGATCGTCCGCTACGATCCTCCAGAACTATCTTTCTATCGGGTGACCACTGAAGATCTCACCATTCGTGGCACCGACATTCCGGCTGGATCGACCATCCGATACCTACTGGCGGCGGCGAACCGCGATCCTGAGGTCTTCACCGATGCGCAACGCTTCGATTACCTGCGACCGGCGGAGCAAAGCCGCAATCTCTCTTTCGGGATGGGCGTGCACAGCTGTGTGGGGCAGGTCATTTCACGCGCAGAGGCCAAGGCTGTGTTCGAAGTGGTGGCGGCGCGATGCCGGCGTATCGCACTCGCGGAGCCTGTCGAGATGGACAACACCGACTTCTCAAGACATTTCACAAAGCTGAAGCTGCGGCTGGTGAGGTAGTCACACGATTGGGTACGTGCATGTTCTGCTCAAGCAGCCTCGCCGACCGTCATACTGACAAGCGTGACGCCAAGAAAAGTGCGGGGCACATCACGTAAGCAGGAATGGCTGACGCCGAAGCAGCAGCGCGCCTGGGTCGCCTACATGCGGGTGCAGCTGCGGATGAGCTACGAGATGAACCGCCAGTTGCAGGCCGAATCAGGTTTGTCGCTGGCCGATTACGACGTGCTCGTCGCGCTGAGTGGCGACCGCGACGAGGGCATGCGCATCAGTGACCTTGCCGCGCAGATCGGCTGGGAGCGCAGCCGGCTGTCACATCAATTGCGGCGCATGGAAGAACGTGGCTTGACCGAGCGGCGTACCGGCGCGACGGACGGCCGAACCACGAACGTCGTCCTTACGGCGAACGGGCGGCGGGCCATCGATGATGCGGCTCCCGGCCATGTGGACCTCGTACGCAGGCTGTTCTTCGACCCGCTGCCCGAGAACCTGCTCGCACCGTTCACCGCTGCGTTGGAGCACATCCACGTCAACCTCAATCACAACAGCTCTCTCCCGCCCGCGCCGCGCTAGTATTTAGGTGAATAATCACCTAAATATGGGAGTAGACCTATGAGTGACGTGATCACCGTCCTGATGGAGGCCAACCTGCTGGCCGTGTTCAATGAGCGCGACCCTCGGCGCCGCGCCGAGGCGATCGCGACGACCTACGCGGACGATGTGCGGTGGACCGACGACGAGGGTGTCGCCACAGGCCATGCCGAACTGAACGCCAAAGCAGCTGAGCTGCAGGAAAAGTTGCAGGGGCTGCACTTTGTCAAGGTCGGCATGGTTCGACAAACCCGCGGTCTGGGTTTCCTGGCCTGGGAGGTGCGCACCCCGGACGACACCACCGTGGCGTCCGGCTTCGACGTGGCCGAGATATCCGATGGCCGCATCCACCGACTGTGGACGGTGCTGAACTCGGCGGAATAGGTGATCTATCACGTAGGTTATACCGTCCGCAACGCCGAAACTCACAACCAGAACGGAGCTCGATCATGGGACAGCTAGACGGCAAGACGGCACTCGTCACAGGTGGAACCTCGGGCATCGGCCTCGCTACCGCGAGGCGGCTGGCCGAGGAGGGCGCCTACGTCTTCATCACCGGCCGGGACCGGACCCGCCTCGACGAGGCGGCTGCCTCGATCGGCGCCCACGGTGTGCAGAGCGATATCAGCAAGCCCGAAGAACTCGACGTCTTGGCCACCGAAATCGCCAAGCACGGCAAAGGGCTGGACGTCGTCTTTGCGAACGCGGGCGGCGGCGATTTCGCGACCCTCGCCGACGTGACGCTGAAGCACTACCGGGACAACTTCGACCGCAACGTGGCCGGCACCGTGTTCACGGTGCAGAAGACGTTGCCGCTGCTCAACGACGGCGCGTCGATCATCCTGGCCGGGTCGACCGCGGCAACCAAGGGCATGCCCGCGTTCGGCCTCTATGCGGCATCCAAGGCCGCAATCCGGTCTCTCGGCCGCACGTGGGCCGCAGAACTGGCCGACCGCAAGATCCGGGTCAACACCGTTATCCCGGGCCCAATCGAAACCCCGGGACTCACCGACTTGGCGCCTGCCGAGCAGAAGCAGGGATTGCTTGACGGGTTGACTGCTCAGGTGCCGATGAAGCGGCTCGGACACCCGGAGGAGATCGCTTCCGCGGTGCTGTTCCTGGCCTCCGACGAGAGCAGCTTCATGACCGGTGCGGAGCTGGCCGTCGACGGCGGGCAGATTCAGGTCTGACGTCAACGGCGGGACTATGCGCCAACATAGTTCGAGTGCGAGGATTTATGTCTGGATATAGGGCCGGTTCTGCTGCTGCTAGATAGAATCGCGTGATGACCAGCGTTGCCTGCCGCGCGCATCGTCGTGCCGGCGGGCGACGCGCCCCAAGTCGCGGGACTGTGACGATCGCCGGGCGAGGTCCATCGTGGCTGCGGATGTCTTGTTCGCTCTCGTGAGCCTTGCCGTCCTCGCCTACTTCAGGCGTGAGCGAGGAGCACACTCGGTCAATCTGTGGGTGTCTATGGTAGCTCCGGCGGTATCACTGGTGGCGATGAGCGTTCTACTGATCTTGGGAATCATGAACTTCTCGACGCTTACCGGCGGCTCCGGCGTCTACGCGGTGATCTTGCAGGCCGCGGTCTGGGGCAGTGGCCTCGTCGGGGTCGCCCTCGGCCTCTTCTATCGAGCGAAGCGGCCCGACATCTTTGTCCGCATCGGCCGTAGAGATGTCACGGAAACTCCGCTTTCACATTGATTCTGGCGCTCAGAAATCCTGTCCTTCAGCATGTTTCACGCCACCTATCAAGGTCCACACGTTTGAGTACCATGGACAGGCCTCGACGCTCAGCCTGCGGGCAGGCGACATCGCGGGTCACATGGTATTCCGCGCTGAATACCGGCTTGGCCCGGTCGGTGAACGGTTTGAGCGCTGCGCACTCGTCGAACTCCACGCACTGCTCGACGACTGAGTAGTCGAACAAATCGGCCAAGAGCACCGCCTGATCGAGATCATTCTTCAACCCGATAGCCAGGCCGCGCTCGTGGGCCATGTCGGCGAGCATCCGATTGAACCGCAATTGGTCCTCCGGGGTGATGTCGAACCCGGTGCGCTGACGATGATTATCGAGCCAGTCGGGCTCCACACCATCGAACCCCTTGTCACGGCAGAGATCCAACCGTGAAGCCATGAGCGGACGCAGTGCGTCGACCCGGCGGATGTCCAACCAGCGCTCATCCGGCCAAGCCTCGACTTGCCCGCCCAAGAGATCTGGCGCGAAGGCATGGCTGTCCGGCCGATACGGTTCCCATGAACCCGCGGTGAAATAACAGATCACGCGTCGACCCTGGGCATGAAGAGAGCCAACCGTGGCGGCAGAGTTGTCGAACAGGTCGATGTCGAACACCTCCGCGTCGACCGTCGCATCGATCGGTTCGTCATTGAGTTGCCATTGCCAGGTCGGCGTACCCGTTGGCCGCCACCACGCTCTCGTGCTACTCGTCGACTCCGCTGCGGGAGTATCCCGAGCCAGCGTCTGGCGTCCGTTGCTGCACCCAAGTGCGGTCAGTGCAACGATGAGCAACAGAGCGAAGAGCCGTGTCGCGTAACGAGAAGTGAAGTGGCGGCGTAGCGGCGAGCAGCCTGCTGCTGGTGCTTGAACAGTCGGCATAGGCTTCCCTGTCTGCGGTCCGGATCCGCGGGATGGCTCACGAGCGACATGAATTATGCGACAAACTGTCCAACAGGTGCAGAGAGGATCGCAACCCAAATATCTTCTACCGTTTCCAAATTTGCCGCGAAACGCCCGCTCGACACACACCGAAACGGGTGATCTGTTTGTGAGGCAGATGCCTCATGCGGACGGCCGCGGTGAACGCCGAAGCTTCTGGCATGACCCACCGACGCACACCGCCCCGAGTCATCCCGGCCGCGGCCGCCGAACGCCTTCGCCTGCCGCCCGGCCCCGACGAACGGGTCGCCGGTTTCGGCGTGATGGGCCTGCCGTTCGCCAGCGGACATTATCTGGCGTTCCGGGACTTTCCCGTCAGCTCGTTCGCACCGGGCTACCGGTCGGTGTGGCACCGTGATCCCGACGGCGTATGGACGTTCTACGCAACGACGCCGGGCGCGCAGAGTTGCTCGCGCTATTTCAGCTCGGCCACGTCGATCGCGCCGGTCCAATGCGACATCAGTTCTGCCTGGGTGACGCCGTGGACGCTTCACATTTCCATTGCCGGCCTGCTGGATTGGCGGGTAGATATTTGCAGCACGACAGCGACCCGGCTGGCCACCGCCATCGGCTCCCGGCTGCCCGCATCGGCGTGGCGCAGTGCGGCCGCACTCGCAGCGATGAGTCGAGCCGTCGGCCCACTGCTCGGTATGGGCCGAGTGCAGCTCGGCGGAACGCTACCCAACGGTCAGTGGTACCGGATCGCCCCCAAAATAGTATGGGCAGTTGAAGATTCGGTCGCCACACTGGCCGGTAGAGACCTCGGCGCGCCGATGGCGCTGGCCGAGCAAGCCTGCCTTGGGGATTTCCGGCTGCCGCAGCGGGGCGTCTGTGTGATCGGACATGGCTGTTTCGAGACGTTCGACGTCGGCAGGCACCGGTGTGACGGACTCGAGCTGTCCCGCTGACCCGGACGACGCCAGAGCGCACAATCAGCACGTGACTGTCGACCGCCAGGATGAGCTTCCGACGCGAGCTGAGGTTCTCGCGGCGTTGTCGGTGGCCATCGACCTGGGCCTGGGCCAACCGACCGAACACATGCTGCGGTCGGCAGTGATCGCCACGCGCCTCGCCGACCGCCTGGGACTGCCCCGAGCTCAGCGTGACTGTGTCTACTACTCGACACTGATCATGTGGATCGGATGCCACGCGGACTCGCACGAATACACCCGCTGGTTCGGCGACGACATCGCGGTACGCCGTGGCGCCTATCTGGTCGACTGGTCGGGCCTGCCGTATCAGCGTTTCCTGCTCAGCAACGTCGGCCAGGGCGCATCGCTGCTGCAGCGGCTCAAGACCATCTCGACGCTGTATCTCGATGCCCGCGGCCACATTTCGCAACTGATCCACTCGCACTGCACATCGGCTGCGCTGCTCGCACAGCGGATCGGACTGGCGGACGACGTGCAGACGGCGTTGCGGCACACGTTCGAACGCTTCGACGGCGGTGGGCTACCCGGCGGGGTGTCAGGCGAGGCGATTCCGATCGAGATGCGGGTCGCGCAGTTGGCCGACATGGTGGAGGTGCACGACCGCGAGTACGGCACCGGCGGCGCCGTGGCGATGGCTCGGAGCCGCCGCGGCGGCCAGTTCGACCCGGCGGTGGTCGACGCGTTCATGGCCGACCCGGACGCGTTGCTGGCGGTCCCGGCTAACGGGGACATCTGGGCCATGGCGCTTCAGCAGGCGCCGGATCGCAACGCCCGACTCGACGCGGCCGCGCTCGATGCGCTGCTGACGGCGCTCGGCGATTTCGTCGACCTGAAATGCCCGTTCACACTTGGTCATTCGCGCGCCGCCGCGCAACTGGCGGCGGATGCCGCCGCAGGCGTGGGGCTCGACGCCGAAGACGTCACGCTCACCCGTCGGGCAGCGCACATTCACGACATCGGCCGGATCGGCGTATCCAATCAAATCTGGTCCAAGCCAGGCGCTTTGACGCTGGCCGAGTTCGAGCGGGTACGTCTGCATCCGTATCTGACCGAGCGGATCCTGCACCGCATTCCCGGTTTGCAGCGCGTCGCTTCCGTGGCCGCCAATCATCATGAGTACCTCAACGGCCGCGGCTATCCGCGCGGGGCGAGAGCGCGGCAGTTGACCATGCCCGACCGGCTGGTGGCGGCCGCGGTTGCGTATCAGTCGGCTGTGGAGCCCAGACCGTATCGTGAGCCGCTGTCGACGCAGGGCGCGGCCCGCCGGCTGCATACCCGGGTGCGCGACGGGGAACTCGACCAGGTCGCCGTCGACGCGATCCTGCACGCAGCCGGGCATCGCGGACGACGTGCCGCGCTGCGTCCCGGTGGGCTGACCGCCCGTGAAGTCGAGGTGCTGCGGTTGGTCGCCCAAGGCGCGAGCAACAAGGAGATCGCCGCAAAACTGGTGATCAGCGAAAAGACGGCGCGCAATCACGTCGAACGGACATATGCCAAGATCGGCGTCTCGAACCGGATCGGCGCCAGCATGTACGCGCTGGAGTGCGGGCTGGTCGGCGGGATCGAAAGTTGAGGCAAATGCCTCATTTCGGGGTGCGCAGCCGGCGTCACGCTTGTGGTCATGAACCGTTATTTCGCAATCACATACGGCGCGATCAGCTATGCACTGTTCCTGACCGTGTTCGTCTATGCCATCGGCTTCGTAGGTGGCCTGACCCCGCGCAGCGTCGATGACGCCCTCGCAGCGCCGGTGGGCGTCGCGGTCGTCGTCGATGTGCTTCTGATGACGCTGTTCGCCGCCCAGCACAGCGTGATGGCGCGCCCTGGATTCAAACGGTGGTGGACGCGCTACGTACCCACGGCGATGGAGCGCAGCACCTACGTGCTCTGCGCGAGTTCGACGCTGGCGTTGCTGATGTGGCAGTGGCGGTCGATACCCGCTGTGGTGTGGGACATCGACTGGCGGCCGGCCTGCATGACCGTGTGGTCGCTGTTCTGGCTGGGCTGGGGGATTGTGCTGGCGTCGACGTTCATGATCAACCATTTCGAGTTGTTCGGGCTACGACAGGTTTTCAACACCGCGCGGCCACAGGCCGAGACGGGCTTTCGCACCACGTTGTTCTATCGCGCCGTGCGGCATCCGCTGAACCTGGGCTTCATCGTCGCGTTCTGGGCGGCGCCCACGATGACCGCGGCGCATCTGCTGTTCGCCACCGTCACGACCGGCTGGATTCTGCTGGCAATACAACTGGAGGAACGCGACCTGCTGGCGACGCTGGGCGCGCGCTACGCCGCCTACCGCGAGACGGTGCCCATGCTGGTGCCCCGGTTGTTTGCGGATATGCGGCGTTCGCCGTGCCGAGAACGCGTCGACGCGCAACGATATGACGGTGCCAGCACAACACCGTCCACGGATCGACCAGGACACACTGTCCCGCGTCGACCAGCTGCTCACCACGGTCGACGCGGAGCTGGCCAGCCGGTTTCCCGGCGACCGCAGTGACATCCAACCGGTGCACACCGTCTACGTGAGCGCAGCGGATGCCTCGCCGGACACCCCACGTCAATGGGGAGCGGCGGCGCTCGACCTGCTGGACCGTCACGCCGCGGTGTTCGCCGAACTGGGCGACCCCGATGAACTGGCCCTGGTGCGGGAGCGTCTCACCCAGGCGCCCATCGCCGATCTGAGGCTGGACTTCGAGGACGGCTACGGCCGCCGGCCCGACGACGTCGAGGACGCCGACGCGGTGCAGGCCGGTCAGACGCTGCACGCACTTGGCCTCGACAGCGCCGGGATCCGGATCAAGGGGCTGACCGTCACCGAGCGACCGCGCTCTGTGCGGACCTTGGAGCGTGTGCTCGACGGCGGCCTGCCGAACGGGTTTGTGTTCACGATCCCCAAACTTCGTGCGGCCGAGCAGGTTACCGCGGCGGTATGGCTGTGCGAGGCCCTGGAATCGGCGCACGGCCTGCCGGAGCGTGCGCTGCGCTTCGAGTTGCAGATCGAGAGCCCGCAGGCAGTACTCGACCCCGACGGCACCGCCACCGTGGCCAACGCAATCCAGCGTGCCGACGGCCGCTGCACCGCATTGCATTACGGCACCTACGACTACAGCGCGGCCTGTGGAATAGCACCCCAGCATCAGTCCCTCGACCATCCGGTGGCCGACCATGCCAAGGCTGTCATGCAGGTCGCGGCCGCACAGACCGGCGTGTGGATATGCGACGGCTCCACCCAGGTCGCCCCGGTGGGTTCCGACGACCAAGTGGCGCAGGCGATCCGGCGGCATCACCGTCTGGTGAGCCGGTCGCTGGCGCGCGGCTTCTACCAAGGGTGGGATATGCATCCCGGACACCTGGTGACTCGCTGGCTCGCGACGTTCGCGTTCTTCCGCGCCGCGATGACAGCGGCCGCGCCGAGGTTGCAGGCCTACCTCGACCGGCGCGGCGGGTCGATCGTCGACGAGCCGGCAACCGCCGAGGCGCTGGCCGCAGTGGTGCTGCGCGGATTGGACTGCGGCGCCTTCACCGCCGCCGACGTGGCGGCCCTGGCGCCCGGCGCGACGCTCGAGACGTTGCGAGCCCTCAAGCGTCGCACCGTATGAGGCATTCGACGTTGAAATTGCGCCCAGGGTCGTGATTTTCGAGAAACCACGACCCTGGACGCAATCTCACGCGCCTACAGCGACGCGGCGACCATACTGTCCCGTTTGGCCAGTACGTAGTAAAGTCCGAACGCCACACCGCAGCCGATAAACCAGCTGTACTGCGCCGCCGTGTGCATGCCGGCGACCGATCCGCCGAGCAGCACGGGGATGACGGCCAACACGGCACCCACCACCGTGGCGATCACTGCGGCTCTGTTGTAACCGCCCCGGTACCAGTACTTTCCGGATGTGTCCATGGTGAACAGATCGTCGACTACGACCTTCTGCTTGCGCACCAGGTAGTAGTCGGCGATGAGGACACCGAACAGCGGGCCGATGAACGCACCGAGGGTCTCCAGCGTGTAGTGGATGACCTCGGGGTTGTTGTAGAGGTTCCACGGTGTGATCAACACCGAACCGACCGCCGCGATCATGCCACCGGCACGCCAACTGATGCGCTGTGGGCTGAGGTTGGAGAAGTCGAACGCGGGGCTGATGAAGTTGGCGACGATGTTGATGCCGATGGTGGCGATCGTGAACGTCAACGCGCCCAAGATGATTGCGAACGTGGAGTCGATGCGAGCCACGGTCTGGACCCGGTCAGTGATCAGCTCGCCGAACACTGGCAGCGTCAGCGATGCCGTGACCACCACCAGCACCGAGAACACCAGGAAGTTCACCGGCAGACCCAACAGGTTGCCCTTCTTCACCGCCTCGAACGACCGTCCGTAGCGGGAGAAGTCGCCGAAGTTGAGCATCGGGCCGGAGAAGTACGACACGACCAGTGCGATGGCACCCAGCATGACCGGCACAGCGGACCAGCCGGTGTAGGTGACCCCACCCAGGTTGAGATCAATTGCACCCCAACCTGCCTGAAAGATCAGGTAACCGCACAGCAGAAACATCACCACGTAGACGGCCGGGCCGCAGAAGTCGATGAACTTGCGGATCGACTCCATGCCGCGCCAGAACACGCAGGCCTGCAGCACCCACAGCAGCAGGAAGCTGCCCCAGCCCAGCAATGACAGTCCGGCGAATCCATAGTCGGCGACCACGGCGTACGGCGCGAGCGCCGGGAACAGCTTGATCAGAACGATGTCGAGCGCAGCTGACGCCAGGAACGTTTGAATGCCGTACCAGGCCAAGGCGATCAGGCCACGGATGATGGCCGGATGTTGGCCCCCAGCACTCCGAATACCGTCCGGCAGATGACCGGGTAGGGCACGCCTGCGGTTTGGCTGGGCTTGGCGACCAGGTTGCACAGGAAGTAGACGATCGTGATGCCGATCAGCAGTGCCACGAGGACCTGCCAGCTGGCCAGTCCCAGCGCGAACAGGCTGCCGGCGGTGACGTATCCGCCGACGCTGTGTACGTCGGACATCCAGAACGCGAAGATGTTGTACGAACCCCAGGTCTGCTTGCGCAGCGGTGCGAGATCCTCGTTGGTGAGCCGTGGGTCGTAGCCCGGTTTGATCTCACCGCTGCCGACCGGATGCCCGGCCGCCTCAACGAGATCCCCGGACCCCACTGCAGTGCCGGGCGGTACTGTCGTCTGAGGTACAGCGGTTTCAGTCATCGACCGACGGTAGGGATGAACTGTTTCCCCGCTGTTTCCGCTGCGCTATGCCGTAATTGCGAGAAAGATATATTCGGCACTCAGGCCAGCAGCCCGGTATCCGCAGGCAGGGTCGAGATGACGGCGTTGAGGCGCGCGGCATGCGCCTCGGAGGCGGCCACCAACCGCTCGGCGTCCCCGGCGAGAAATGCGTCCAGCATCGCACCGTGGTCGGCGTGGAGTTGCTTTCGGGCCGCGGGGCTGACGTGGACCATAGATTGCACGGGTTCGGTGACGTTCCACGCCGTTTCGAGCATGTGCAGTAATCGGTGCATGCGAGATGGCCTGGTCAGTGCGGCATGAAAGTGCCGGCTCTGTCGGTGATAGGCGACCGCGTCGTTGTCGGCGACCGCCTGCGCGAGCAGGTTGTTCACCGCGACAGCAACTGCTCGATCCGTGTCGCTCGCGTTGACCACCGCGGCCAGCAGTGCCGCGGACTCCAGCGTTTCGCGCACGATGTACATCTCGCGTAACTCCTGGGCCGTCAGCAGGGCCACTGTGTAACCGGAGTTTCGCCGATGGGCGACGAGTCCTTCGCCCATCAGGGTCTTCAGCGCCTCGCGCACCGGGATCTGGCTGACCCCAAAAAGATTCGCGACCTCGGTCAGTGGTATCGACGTTCCTGGCGGTACACCGCCGGAGACGATCGTGCGGCGCAGCTCATCGAGGACGGCCTGCTGCGAGGGGCCACCTGGTAAAGCGGCCAAGTGTTCGAGCAGGGCCGAACGCCGTCGAGGCCGCATGCTCGCGAGGATAGCTCCGCGGTGTTGCGACAAGGGGTCGCCGATGTTTCAGTCTGATGGTCGCCCCGGCGGAATATCTCTTGATCGGTACAGCGGGGTAGCGACGGCTTAACGTCGGGATAACAACGCAAATCTAGCTTTTCGCGAATGACACATACGATCGATCCGCCGAACAGTGAGATGGTCCGGCTGGCAAACAGGCCGCCGTGGTACACATCGCTGTTCTTCCAGTTGCTGGTAGCGATCGTCGCAGGTGTCCTCCTCGGCTGGTTGTGGCCCGACGCCGGTGGCGCTCTCAAGCCACTGGCCGACGGATTCATCAAGCTGATCAAGATGCTCATCGCGCCGATCATCTTCTGCACGGTGGTGCTCGGTATCGCTCACGTCGGAGATCTGAAGTCGGTGGGCCGGATCGGAGTGAAGGCGCTCGTCTACTTCGAGGCGGTGACGACCTTCGCGCTTCTGTTCGGCTTGGTCGTCGGTAATCTCGTCAAACCAGGCGCCGGTTTCAGTATCGACCCGCAGACCTTGGTGACCGGGGCCGAAGCCGTCGCCAAAAAGACGAGTAACGGCGAGCTGCCGCACACCGTCGAATTCCTGCTCAACATCATCCCGACATCGGTCGTATCAGCCTTCGCCGAGAACGCGCTGCTGCAGGTGCTGTTCTTCGCAGTGCTGTTCGGCCTCGCACTGGCCAAGTTCGGTGAGTCCGGTCCGCCGGTGATCCTCGAATTCGTCGATCACATGAGCCACATCTTCTTCACCATCATCGGTTGGGTGATGCGGCTGGCGCCGCTCGGCGCTTTCGGTGCGATGGCCTACATCATCGGGCAGTACGGCATCGCCTCGCTGGCCAGTTATGGCAAGCTGATCGCCGCCTGCTACCTGGCGGCAGTGCTGTTCATCGTCATACTCGCGGTGATCGTCAAGGTGTTCGCCGGCGTGAACCTGTGGAGATTCCTCGTCTACATCAAAGATGAGTTCTTCCTCGCGTTGGGTACCGCCTCCACGGAGGTGGTGCTACCTCGGATCATGACCAAGCTCACCAACGCCGGTTGCTCGCGCACCACCACGGGTCTGGTTGTGCCGACCGGGTATTCGTTCAATCTGGACGGCGCGACTCTGTACTTGTCGATCTGCGTGCTGTTCCTCGCTCAGGCACTCGGCGTAGACCTGAGCCTGGGTGAGCAGATCACCGCGGTTCTGGTCCTGATGCTGACCTCCAAAGGGATGGCGGGGGTTCCTGGTTCGTCGTTCCTGGCGCTGTCGGCGACCGTCGCGGCGATCGGGCACGGCGCCATCCCGGTTGCCGCGGTGGCGCTGTTGCTCGGCGCCGACCGCATCATGGACTCGATGCGCGTATCGGTGAACCTGCTGGGCAACTGTGTGGCCACCTTCGTCGTCGCCAATTGGGAGGGCCAGCTGGACAAGGACCGGATGCGCCGTGTCCTCGCGGGCGAGGATGTACCGCCCCTCGTCGAACCCGACCCGATCAGTGGCGAACTCGCGTCGACACCGGAGGAAGCCGCGGTGAATCCGCGCCCCTGACCGCGATCGGCTACGAACCCATGGGTGAGTTGGTCGTGTCCGATTGTCCGGCGCTCTACCCGATGTGGAGGCTGCCGGTGCAGTGAGTCTGCCGCCGTCCACGTCGGCCGCGCCTGCACCCGCACGGGTGGTTCCGGAACTACCATGGTGCATGGAACGGATGCCATCATGACCGACCAGATCGATTTGAGTGAGCAGGAAAAGCAGGCTGAGCTCGATCTCAACCAGCTCAGACAGCTCGTGGGCCTCGTCGAGTACGACCAGAGCAATGACCCTTTCCCCGTCAATGGCTGGGACGCCATCGTTTTCGTCGTCGGCAATGCCACTCAGGCCGCCAGCTACTACCAGTCCACCTGGGGCATGGAGTTGGTCGCCTACTCGGGCCCGGAGAACGGCAACCGCGACCACAAGGCGTTCGTCCTGCGGTCGGGTTCCATCCGGTTTGTGCTCAAAGGAGCCGTCAACCCCGACAGCCCGCTGGTGGCCCACCAGGCCAAGCACGGTGACGGCGTCGTCGACATCGCGCTCGAGGTCCCGGACGTCGACAAGTGCATCGGGCAGGCGCGACGGGCAGGCGCGACGGTGCTCGAAGAGCCGCACGACATATCCGACGAGCATGGCATCGTGCGGGTCGCGGCCATCGCGGCGTACGGGGAAACCCGGCACACCCTTGTCCAGCGGGAGGTGAACGGCACTCGGTACAGCGGTCCCTACCTGCCGGGATACCAGCCGGCGACGAGTACGCATGTCGAGGGTGCGGCCGCATCCGAGCGGCTGTTCCAGGCGCTGGACCACATCGTGGGCAATGTCGAGCTCGGCAAGATGGACGAATGGGTCGACTTCTACCGCCGGGTCATGGGCTTTGTGAACATGGCGGAGTTCATCGGCGATGACATCGCCACCGACTATTCCGCGCTGATGTCGAAGGTCGTCGCCAACGGCAACCACCGCGTCAAGTTTCCGCTCAACGAACCGGCTGTCGCCAAACGCAAGTCGCAGATCGACGAGTACCTGGAGTTCTATCGCGGGCCCGGGGCGCAGCACCTGGCGCTGGCAACCGACGACATCGTGCGCAGCGTCGACGTGCTGCGCAAGCGAGGCGTGCAGTTCCTCGATACGCCCGACGCGTATTACGAGGATCCGCAGTTGCGTGCCCGCATCGGCGAGGTACGGGTCCCGGTAGAAGAACTGCACAAGCGCGGCATCCTTGTCGACCGGGACGAGGACGGCTATCTGCTGCAGATCTTCACCAAGCCGTTGGGGGACCGGCCGACGGTGTTCTTCGAACTGATCGAGCGGCACGGGTCACTCGGCTTCGGGAAGGGCAACTTCAAGGCCCTGTTCGAGTCGATCGAGCGTGAGCAGGAAAAGCGCGGCAATCTCTGATGACCGACTACCAGTCCGGCTTCGGCAACGCCTTCGAAAGCGAAGCATTACCCGGGGCACTACCGGTCGGCCGCAACTCGCCGCAGCGCTGCGCCTACGGGCTCTATGCCGAGCAGCTGAGCGGGTCACCGTTCACCGCGCCGCGGGCCCACAACGAGCGGTCCTGGCTGTACCGCATCCGGCCCAGCGTCGCCCACTCGGGCCGGTTCACGGCCGTGGCCACCGATCCCGATAGCGGCACCGGGGGAGTCGCCCATTGGCGTTCGGCACCCGATGACGCCCCGCCCGTGCCCATCGCCCAAATGCGTTGGAACGCACTGCCGATACCCGATGAGGCCACCACATTCATCACCGGTATCCGGACCATCAGCACCGGCGGCGACGTCGGCACCCGTACGGGTTTCGCCTGCAGCGTCTACTGCATCACCGGCTCGATGGTGGACAGCTGCTTCTACAACGGCGATGCGGAGATGCTGTTCGTCCTCGAACACGGGACGGTCCGGTTCTGGACCGAGTTCGGCATCATCGATGCCGAGCCCGCCGAGATCGTCGTCATCCCGCGCGGCGTGAAACTGCGTGTCGAAGTGCCCGACGGCCCGGCGCGGGGCTACCTGTGCGAAAACTACGGCGGGTCCTTCACCCTGCCGGAACGGGGACCGATCGGCGCCAATTGCCTGGCCAATTCCCGCGACTTTCTGACCCCCGTGGCAGCCTACGAAGACCGTGACGAGCCGTGCACGTTGTACGTCAAGTGGGGCGGCACCGTGTGGCAGACCGAGCTGGACCATTGCCCGCTCGATGTCGTTGCCTGGCACGGGAATTACGCTCCGTACAAGTACGATATGCGCCGGTTTTCACCCGTCGGTCCAGTGCTGTTCGATCACGCCGACCCGTCCATCTTCACGGTCCTGACATCGCCGAGCGAGACCCCGGGAACTGCCAACGTCGACTTCGTCTGTTTTCCGGAGCGGTGGATGGTCGCCGAGGACACCTTCCGTCCGCCCTGGTATCACATGAACGTCATGAGTGAGTTCATGGGACTCGTTCACGGCGTGTACGACGCCAAGCCGGATGGCTTTGTGCCGGGCGGCTTCAGCCTGCACAACGGCATGATGCCCCACGGCCCTGATGCCCAGGCCTTCGAGGCCGCCAGCACCGCCACACTGAAACCGGTGAAACAGGAGAACACGCTGGCCTTCATGTTCGAAACCCGCTTCCCCCAGAGGGTTACGCGCTACGCCGCCGATGTTCCGCAGCGCCAGTTGGACTATTCGGACTGCTGGAGCGGGCTGACCAAGCGATTCGACCCCAGCCGGCCGTGACACCGCCCAGAAGCTGGGTCCCCTCCGCGGGGCCCGACAGTGATTTCCCCTTGCAGAACCTGCCGTTCGGTGTGGTGAGCGCCGGCGACGAACCGCGCGGTGTGGTCCGCATCGGCGACGCCGTCCTCGACCTGCGCGCCCTCGCGGCGTCAGGATTGCTCAGCGAGGCGGCCCGGGACGCCGCCCGCGCCGCGGCGGGTGGCACCCTCAACGATTTGTTCGCCCTCGGTGCCGCACCGCGCGTCGCGCTGCGCACCGACCTTCAGTCGTTGCTCGTCGACGGCGCCGCACACCAGCGGGCCGTTGCTGAGTTCCTCACTGCGGTAAAGGAAGTCGACGTCCTGCTGCCGGCCCGCATCGGGGACTACACGGACTTCTACGTCGGAATCCACCACGCCCGCAACATCGGTGCGCAGTTGCGGCCCGATGCGCCGCTGCTGCCCAACTACAAGTGGATCCCCATCGCCTATCACGGGCGGGCATCCAGTGTCCGCGTCAGCGGCACGCCGATCATCCGCCCGCACGGTCAGCTCAAGCTGGCAGAGACACCCACGTTCGCTCCGACCCGGCGGCTGGACTTCGAACTGGAACTGGGGGTGTGGATCGGGCCGGGCAACCGTCTCGGCGAGCCGGTGCCTCTCGATCAGGCCGAAAGCCAGATCGCCGGCTACTGCCTGCTCAACGATTGGTCGGCACGCGACGTCCAAGCCTGGGAGTACCAGCCGCTGGGCCCGTTCCTGGCGAAGAACTTCGGCACCACCGTCTCGCCGTGGGTGATCACGCCGGAAGCGTTGGCGCCGTTCCGGATTCCGCTGAGCCGACCCGTCGACGATCCGCCGCTGCCGGCCTATCTCGACAGCGCGTCGTCCCGCGACGACGGCGGCCTCGCTGTCGACCTCGAGGTCCGCATCCGCACATCCCGCATGCGCGAGAGGGGAGACGCACCGGCCGTGCTCGCTCGGTCCTCCACCCGGCACATGTACTGGGGCGTGGGGCAGATGATCACGCATCACACCAGCAATGGCTGCGACCTGCGGCCGGGTGACCTGTTCGGCACCGGCACCCTGTCGGGCCCGGACCCCGGTTCCGAGGGCAGCTTGATGGAACTCAGCCATGGCGGCAAGGATCCCGTCACCCTGCCGAATGGTGAGACCCGCACTTTTCTCGAAGACGGCGACGAGATCACGCTGACCGCACACGCCCGCCGACCCGGTTTCGTCACCATCGGTTTCGGCGAATGCGTCGCGACCGTGCAGCCGGCGATCGGCTGAGCGCGGCGGTTCAGGCGCCGACGGCGCCGTCGATACGTTCGCGGATCAGGTCGGCATGTCCACAGTGGCGGGCGTACTCGGCGATCATGTGGGTGTAGATCCAGCGCAGGCTCACCTCGCCGCCCATGAACGGGCTGGTGTCCTCGAGCGCGCGCTGCGCGCAGTTGGCGCGCGCATGGCTGATCTCGTCCTGCCAGACCTCAAATGCCGCGCGGTATGACGACTGGGCTGATACGTCAAAGCCGCCGTCGTGGCCCTCGGGGTGATCCCGCGGGCCGAAGATGGCGGGCGCAGGCTCACCGGTGAGCACGCGGCGAAACCAATTCCGTTCCACCTCTGCGGCATGCTGCATCAAGCCCAACAGGGTCAGCTCCGACGGCGGCACCGAGGCGATGCGCAGCTGCTCGTCATCGAGGCCTTCACATTTGGCGGCCAGCGTCGCACGGTAGAAGTCCAGCCAACTCTCCAGCGTCGTGCGCTCATCACCATTCAGCGGCGGCATGGGCCGCTCCATCGACGTCACGCTGACCGATGGTGCCATGCTGCGCCGACGGGGTCAGTGCCCCGCGTTGCGCACCAGGTCGACCGCGAACTGGTTGACGAAGGTGCCCGCGGATGGTTCCCCGGTGCCGCACGAGCCGTCGGATTCGCCGGGCCGTTTCACCCACAGGAAGGCGTCGACGTTTCCGTTTCCGGTCGCCGTGGTGGGTGCGACGCCCAGCGCACGACCGCTGGGGTTGCACCAGTACATGTCGCCGCCTGCGGGCCCGGCGCCGTTGCGCGAGGTGTCGATGACGTAGGGCTTGCCCCCGACGGCTCCTGAAATCGCGTCGCCGTAACCGATTTCCTCATCGGTGGTGAAGAAGTTCGCGGTGTTGAGGCTGAAGCCCCGTGCCTTGGCCACGCCGACCTGGTTGAGCCGGTTGGCCATCTCCGGGGCGCTCACCCAGCGGGAGTGCCCGGCGTCGATGTACAGGGCGGTGGCCGGGTTGCGGGTCAGCGCATCGACGGCGTAGCTCATCAGGTCGAAGCGCTCCTGGCGCTGGGCGCCGGACAGACAGTCGGCCATGGCCAGCGCATCGGGCTCGAGGATGACCGCCGCGGGTCCGCTGCCGATGGCTGCTGCGACGCCGTCGATCCAGCCCTTGTAGGCATCCGCCGAGCCGAACCCACCCGCGGCGTAGCTGCCGCAGTCACGATGCGGGATTCCGTAGAGGGCCAGGATCGGCATGGTGCCTGCCGCCTGCGCCGTGGCGATGTACTTCGAGTCGACCGCGAGGCTCGACACGTTGTCCATCCAGTAGGCCGTCGGAGTGTTGGCGATGGCATCCAGCTCGGGGCTGCCCGCGCCTTTGGCCGCGCGCATCGCCTTGGAGTCGGGGTTGACGTAGAAGGTCTGTCCGGCCAGCGGGTTGCCGTCACTGGCCAGGCGCACCGCTGGGCTGCTGACCGGCGCCGTCTCGGCTGCGACACCCGCGCACGCCACGGCGGCAACTGCCAGGGAGGGGACTATCCAACGCGCGACTGCACCGGCAGCAGAGGAAATCACCCCAGAAACATATTGTGACGAGGCAACGAGCGCCAATCGCCGACGCCAGGTGCCCGGCGATCGGAGGTCCGGTGGCAAACGGCGGATCGAGGCTTCGTTGAGGAGCTGCCTGCACTGTCGACGCCGTGCCGCTCGCTGCGGGCAAAATTTATCGCGGCGAAAGGAGTGGGCACCTCACCCGTTGAGCCGGCGCAGCCCGGCGACGGTGTCGGCGAGGGTGGTTTGTGGATCGCGGTAGGTGATGCCGAGGTCGCGCTCGCTCGGGGAGTCGTCAGACGCCGGCATCTGGGTGTAGTACTGCATGCCGGCCTCGGTGATGGGGGTGTCGAACGGAAGGTAGGGGCCAAGCCGGTCGAGCACCTGGCCCGCCGCGCGCAGCACCGTGTCGGGAACCGGGACGGCGAGCATGGTCTTGCCGCTGACCTCGGTCAGCAGTTTCGCGAGTCGGTCCACCGGAATGCGATGGCCGCCGGCCATATAGCGGCGCGGCCCCCGCCCCGGCTGCAGCAGCGCAGCGTGCAGGGCCGCCAGATCTCGACCATCGACGATCGTCCAGGCTGCGCTGCGACCTGGAATCGCTCCGAGTTGAAGGGCCGCGGCCACCCCCTCGCCGGCTTCGCCGAACTGGTCGCCGACCGGCGGACCCATCACCATGCCGGGGTAGGTGATGTTCACCGGTGCACCACCGTCCTGCATTCCACGGGCGTAGATCTCGACCTGCGCCTTGGACCGGCCGTAGCCGTCGCTTCCGCCGAACACGGGCAGGTCGGCATGCAGCGTGTCCACGTCGGGGTTGAACAGCGCGGTGATGCTCGAGACGTGGATGATCGGATCCAGGCCGAGTTCCGCGGCGCCGCCCAGCACGTTGCGGGCGCCGGCCATGTTGGTGCTGAGCATCCGGTCGGTCTGGCTGGGGTCGGTGGCGACCAGGGCGGCGCTGTGCAGGACGGCGTCGCAGCCGTCGAGGGCGCGCAGGACCGACTCGCGGTCGGTGATGTCGCCGACGGCGTAGTCCGAAACGTCGACGCCGAGCTGGGCAACGCTGGTGTGCAGGCGCTCGGGTTTGCGCACCAGAAACCGCACGGAGTGCCCGGCGTCGGCGATCACCTTCGCGCTCCACCCGCCCACGAATCCGGTGCCGCCGGTGACCAACACGCGCATGCGCCAACCTCCTAGCGGGCAACGATTGTCGCAACGACGCTAGTACGTTCAGCGCTGCCGGGAAGCGCTTTGCGCGTCAGCCTCCGCGCAGGGCAGCAAGTTCCTTCATGTTCGCCAAACCTTGCTGTTGCGCGTCGTCGAGGAAGTCGGGCAACGGGGCTCGGAGTTCGGGGAGCACTTCATGATCGAGCAGATCTTGCAGCGCGGCCTGTTTAGGGCTGTGGTCCGCCTGGTTGTCGAGTTCCTGAACCCCTGAAGGTGTTGCGTAGTCGTACAACTCGCGATGGATGGGCCGCGACGTGTCGATGTCCATGCTGCCGGGCCTCCAGTACGTGTACATGCCGAGTTTGGCGTCGGCTGTCCGCACGGCGACAATATGGCTGGGCGCCGAGGTGGGAATGTTCGTCGGGGGACCGCTGGCCCCGAAAACCTTCTGTGCCAGTGGGGATCTCAGCAGCGCCGCCATCTCCTCGACCGACATGTCGTCGGTGGCGTGCGCGACCCACGGCCGACCGGGTGCGGTGGCGTCGGCGGCAATGCCTGCGATGTCCGCACGGCTCGCCAGGTACGAGTACCGGGAATCCGAACGCCAGCCCGCCCCGCCGTGTGCCATCGTCAGCAGCAGCGGCGCGAGGTCTGCGCTGGACGTGAGTTGCGTCCGCACCTGGCCCGCACTCGGAGTGAGGTGCCCGGACGGATCCCTGATGTAGAGCGGCACCCGGATGCTCTCGTCATAGACAGCGGCGCCCTTGCCACGCAGCCCGTGGGAGCCGGCGTACTCCCCGTGGTCGGAGGTGAATACCACGACGGTGTTGCTGTCGATGTCCGGCCGGGCCGCAAGGGTGTCGAGCACTCGGCCGATCTGAATGTCGACCTGCTGGTGCAGCCACAGGTACATGTCGAGGCACCGGGCCCACTGCGCCGCGGCGTCGGGCCCCGTGTAGTCCAGCGCACCGGTCATCAACGGCGACATGAAGTTCATGTAGTCGATCTGCAACTGGGGTTTACCGCGGCGCCGCAGATCCTCGGCGGTCTCGAAATTGGCCGGCTTGGCGCTGAAGTAGTGCGGAACATCTTCGGGCAGAGGGTTTTTCGGCCACCAGCAGATGTCGTGAGGATTCACCAGCGACACCGTCGTGCACCAGGGGCCATCGGTCGCGTGGTCATCGAACCAGCCGGCGAACTGGTCGACGATCGAAGGGTCCTGCTGCAAACCTTGATTCGGCGCTCCGTTGGGCGACGGGTATGTGCCGCCGGAGAATCCGTGAACGTCGAGCCCGTCGGGAGTGTTGTCGGCCTCGTGACCGAGGTGCCACTTGCCCCACCACCACGTGCGGTATCCCGCGTCGCGCAGCATCGTTCCCCAGGTCGGGAACCGGGCAGCCAGCGTCGACTCGGTGGGACCTTCTCCGGTGTACAGACACCCGGTCTGGTGCGAGTACAGCCCCGTGGTCAGCACCCCTCGGGACGGCGTGCACATATTGGACGCGCTGAAGTGCGAACCGAAGGCCGTGCTGCGCGCTCGCAGGCCATCGAGGTTCGGCAGCAACGCTCCGAGCTGCGCTGCGTCGGGGAACCACTGCGGTGCGCGCATCTGGTCGACCACGATGACCAAGATGTTGGGCCGGCTGCCCGTGGCGGCGTCCGGCCTGCGCAACAGTTCGTATCCGCCCAATCCCGCTGCGGCCACCCCGGCGACCGCTGCGCCACCCAGAACCGTCCGCCGACTGACTTTTGCCATAGAGGCCACATTAGGGGCCGATCCTGGGCGGCGGAGCGAGTCGATACCGTGGAGAGGTGACAGCTCAGCGACGTGTCGATGCCGACTTCCTGGAGTTGCCCCGGTTCGCGTTGGCCGATGCCGCACTGACAGCCGCTCTGGCCGCCGGTGCGACCTACGCGGATCTGCGGATCCACCGCATCACCACCGAGATCATCCAGCTTCGCGACGGAGAACTGGAGACGGCGGTGGTCAACCGTGAGGTCGGCCTGGCCGTGCGGGTGATCGTGGACGGTACCTGGGGATTCGCCTCGCACGCCGAACTCGATCCCGCGGTGGCGGCCGAGACCGCGCGGCGGGCGGTGGCGGTGGCGACGACGCTCGCGCCACTGAACGCCGAACGCATCGAGCTGGCACCCGAACCCGTCTACAGCGACGTGACGTGGGTGTCCAGCTACGGAGTCGACCCGTTCCTCGTGCCGTCCGCCGACAAGATCGCGCTGCTCGACGAATACTCCGGGCGGTTGCTGGCCGCCGACGGCGTCGACCACGTGTCCGCGGGCGTGCACGCGGTCAAGGAACAGACCTTCTACGCCGACAGCTTTGGGTCGTCCATCACTCAGCAGCGGGTGCGGGTGCTGCCCTCCCTGGAAGCCATCGCTGTCGACGCTGCCGTCGGCTCCTTCGAAACCATGCGCACCCTGGCGCCGCCCACCGCGCGTGGGTGGGAGGCGGTGGCAGGCGACGAGGTGTGGGACTGGACCGGCGAACTGGCCGAGCTGCCGACGCTGCTGGCCGAGAAGACCAAGGCGCCCTCGGTGGCCGCCGGCCCCACCGACCTGGTGATCGACCCGTCCAACCTGTGGCTCACCATTCACGAATCGATCGGACACGCCACCGAATACGACCGGGCCATCGGCTACGAGGCCGCTTACGCCGGAACCTCGTTCGCCACCCCGGACAAGCTCGGCACCATGCGCTACGGCTCCGAGGTGATGACGGTGACCGCCGACCGTACCGTGGAATTCGGCTTGGCGACTGTCGGTTTCGACGACGAGGGAGTACGCGCACAATCGTGGGATCTGGTGCGCGACGGCATCTTCGTCGGCTACCAGTTGGACCGCGTGTTCGCGCCAAGGCTCGGCCAGGCCCGGTCCAACGGATGCTCGTATGCCGACTCGCCGCATCACGTGCCGATCCAGCGGATGGCCAACGTGTCACTGCAGCCCGCCGCCGAGGACCTCAGCACCGACGAGCTGATCTCCCGGGTGTCCGACGGCATCTACGTCGTCGGCGACAAGAGCTGGTCAATCGATATGCAGCGGTACAACTTTCAGTTCACTGGGCAGCGGTTCTACCGGATCCGCGATGGCAGGCTGGACGGACAACTGCGCGACGTCGCCTATCAGGCCACCACGACCGACTTCTGGGGTTCGATGGAAGCCGTTGGGGGACCGTCGACCTGGCGTCTCGGTGGGGCGTTCAACTGCGGTAAGGCCCAACCCGGTCAGGTCGCGCCGGTCAGTCACGGCTGTCCCAGCGCGCTGTTCCGTGGCATCAACGTACTCAACACCCGGACGGAGGCAGGCCGATGATCGGCGCACAACAGGTCGTCGACATCGCGCTGGCCGCCGCGGGTCCAGGTAGCGAGACTGTCGTCTTGGTCACCGACCGGGCCGACGCGGCGCTGCGCTGGGCGGGTAACTCGATGACCACCAACGGGGAATCGATCAGCCGCACCACCACTGTGATATCGATTGTGCGCCAAGGGGACAAAGCCCACGTCGGGTCGGTGCGGTCCAGTGAGGTGGATCCGGCGGTGATCCCGGATCTGGTGGCCGCGGCCAAAGCCGCCGCGGCGGCCGCTCCTCCTGCGCGCGACGCGGCTCCGCCGTTGCCGCCCGACGGCGTCCCCGCCGATTGGGATGAGCCCGTCCCGGGCACCGGTGCGCAGGTGTTCGCCGGCGTCGCCGCTGACCTGGCCCGTGGCTTCGGCAGATCGGACCGGCTCTACGGCTACGCCCGGCACGTCGTGGAGACGACGTTCGTGGCGACCTCGGCTGGGTTGCGGCGGCGCTACACCCAGCCGACCGGATCGGTGGAGATCAACGCCAAGCGGGACCGGGCCAGTGCCTGGGCCGGCCTCAGCACGCCGGATTTCACTGCGGTTCCGGTCGATTCGCTGCTCGACGACCTGGCGCTGCGGCTGGGCTGGGCGTCCCGGACGGTGGAGCTTCCGGCCGGGCGCTACGAGACCATCATGCCGCCGTCCACGGTCGCGGACATGATGATCTATCTGACGTGGACCATGGACGGCCGCGGCGCGCAGGAGGGCCGCACCGCCCTCTCGGCGCCGGGTGGCACCCGGGTGGGGGAGCGGCTCACCGATCTGGGCCTGACTCTGTACTCCGATCCGTATGCGGAATCGCTGGCGTGCCAACCGTTTGTGGCGGTCCCCAACTCCTCGGAACGGACGTCGATCTTCGACAACGGGATGGACATCGGCCGGGTCGACTGGGTGCGCGACGGCGTGATCGACGCGCTGGCGTATCCGCGTGCCGTCGCGGCCGAATACGGCGTCCCGGTGACCGCGCCCGCCGACAACCTGCTGATGACCGGCGGATCGGCGGAGCTGGCCGACATGATCGCGGGCACCGAGCGTGGGCTCTTGCTCAGCACGCTGTGGTATATCCGCGAGGTGGATCCGACCGTGCTGTTGTTGACCGGGCTGACCCGCGACGGCGTCTACCTGATCGAGGACGGCGAGGTCACCGCCGCGGTCAACAACTTCCGGTTCAACGAGAGCCCGCTCGATCTGCTGCGGCGGGCCACCGAGGCGGGCGTGAGCGAAGTGACACTGCCACGCGAGTGGGGCGATTGGGCCACCCGGGCATCGATGCCGACCCTGCGGATCCCCGACTTCCACATGTCGTCAGTAAGCCAGGCTCAGTAAATCCGGCGTGGCGGCGGCACTGGTGGTGGATACTGCCGGTGTGTGCACTGAATTGACACGTTTGGTGGCGCTGTCGCCGCCGAAATGGGCCGATATCAACGCCGATATCCGCGATGTGTGCGCCACGACCACCGGGCTGGCGCCCTTGCCTGCGGAAACTACCGGCGGCGCGGTCGATCCCATGGTGAGCGAGTTCGCCGAGCAGTTCAGCATGGACGTGACCGGGATCAGCAACGCGCAGCGGGCGGCGATCGTGGATCTGCTGGGCTCCGAGGTCTTCACCGTGTCCACCCTGATCTACATCGCGGACTTCGTGCCCCGCGTGCACGCCGGGCTGCGCTCGTTCGGGGTGGACGTGGCGCTCGAGCCGGCCAGCTGGGACCACGACACCCAACCGGCCGACTTTGTGATGAACGTCTTCCTCCCCGCGGTGGGACAGATGCGCTCGGTCGATCCGGTGACCTCCGAGATCGTTCGGCTCCGCGGGGCCCGCCAGCACAACTGCCGACTGTGTCAGTCGTTACGCGACACGGGTGCGCTGCAGGCCGGCGGTAGCGAGTCGGTGTACGACGAGATCGACCACTACGAGCAGTCCGATCTGTCCGCCCGGCACAAGGCCGCGTTACGGTATGTCGACGCACTGATCTGGACGCCGGCGCGGGTGTCGGGAGATGAACTGTTGCAACACTTCTCCCCCGAGGAAGCCATCGAGCTCACCCTCGACGTGATGCGCAACGGGTACAACAAGGTGGCGGTGGCGCTGGGCGCCGACGGGGCCCGCGTGACCGACGGCACCGAGCAGTATCGGCTGGGCGACGACGGACAACCGATCTACGGTTGAGGCCCGCCGACAATACGGTTTGTGGCGTGATTTCGACGATTCCGCGCCACAAACCGTAGTGTCAGCGCAGCCAGGGGCGGGTTCAGCCGAGATTGAGGCCGGCGTAGATCTCGTTCAATGCGGTGGGTACCAACGCGTTTGCAGTCGTCCTGCCGTCCGGGGACAGCGTCAGGTTCGTCCAAATGACCAGCGCCACATCGTTGTCCGGGTCGTATCCCATAAAAGAGTTGAAGCCGGGCATCTCTCCGCCATGGTAGTGCATCGCGGCGTGGGGCCCGTAGCGCTGGTGGCTGATGCCGTACCCGTACCGCTGACCGTCCGGCTTGGCCGGGTCCTCGGGCCGCAGGCTGTTCAGCCACTGCTGGTGGTAGTCCGCATTGAAGACCTTGCCGGTCACCAAAGCGCGCATCCACGTGGCGAGGTCCGCAGCCGTGGAGATGGCGCCGCCGGCCGCCTGGGCATACGACGGATTCTGGTGGGTGTAATCGACCGGCTTGAGGGTGCCGGCTCGTGCTGCGGCGATCACGTCGGCCGGATAATCCTCGTCGACCATGGCGTACAGCGTCGTTCCGTACATGTACCCGTGCGCATACGGTTCGGGCAGCGTCGTGTCATCGATGGCCGGAAGGAGCGTGTTGTTCATCCCGAACGGAGCGAACAGGCGGTCATGCAACTGCTCCGCCAGCGGGCGGCCGCCCACCTTCTCGGCGACCAGGCCCAGCAGCGCGTAGTTGGTGTTGCAGTACTCGTAGGTGCTGTCCGGCTGGGCGGTTGGCGGATGCGCAAACGCGATCGCCAGCACCTCCTGCGGTGTCCACGCCTTCGCCGGGTCTTGGTCGAGCGCGGTCGAGAGCTCGGGCGCGTCGGTGTAGCAGTAGAGCCCGCTGCGCATCGTCAACAGGTCTGCGAGAGTGATCTTCTCGCCGTTGGGGACACCCGGGACGTAGGCCGATATCGGCGCGTCGAGGGTGAGCTTGCCGTCCTGGGCAAGCAGCACGATCAGCGCGGCCGTCATGGTCTTGGTGTTGGAGGCGATCCGGAAGTGCGTGTCGGGTTGCGGTGGGCTCTGCGCGCCGAGTTCGGTGGTGCCGACCTTCGCGGTGAAGGTGCCCTGCGGAGTCTGCGCCAGCACCAGTGCACCCGGCACCTGAAGCTTCGCCGCCGCGTCTTGCACCGCCGTCTGGAAGTGTGCGGGGTCGATGGTCTTGAGCGCCGCGGCGTGCGGCGCCGAGCACCCGGCCATTGCCACGGTCAGGCACGCCGCCAGGACGAGCCGCAATGCGGTCATGCATCATGGTCGCGCGTCGTTGCGTTCGGCGCGCGGCAACGGCGATTTGAATCCCGGGTCGGGCCTCCGGGCGCCGCCTGCCGAGGGTATGCGACCATAGGTTCCGCGCAGCTGCGCCCGGGGCGGTAGCTCAGTCGGTTAGAGCCGTGGACTCATAATCCATTGGTCGCGGGTTCGAGCCCCGCCCGCCCCACATCAGAGCTGTATGACCTCGGTTGATGCTTGCCATTCTGTGTCGGGCGATAGCAAGGTCGGGGCGTCGCGTCGGACCCGGTCTATCCATACCGCAAAATCGGAAAATCATCGAACGGTGATGCGCTCGTTTCCCAGATCACATCGTCGCGCTTGCCGAGCTGATTAAGCTCCCAGGGTTCCTGAAGCTGACGTCCGATCAGATGTTCATGTTGACTCGATTGCCGCTGAATTACCAATGGCTGTCGTGGACTGCAAACAAAGCGAAGAATTGCGGCAGCGCCGAACGCTTACTGCCAGAGGCAGACCGGAACTGGGTGGGAAAGCAGCTGCACCTGCAGAACCAAACCAGGGATCAGTTGCAAGACATCATCAACAATCTTGTTAAAGCCAACGGAGGATGAGTCGCATGGAGATCGACTTCGATCAAGTGGCTGCTGATTTGACTGTCAAAGGAACCGCGGAGTTGATCACGCCGGATTCTGGCCGAGCCCACGAGGTTCCGGATCGCTGGCGCGGGGTACTGAGCGGAGTCGGCCCTGAGGAACGAAAACAGGCGGCACTATCTCACTGGGACGGTGATTTCTTGGCGATGATCCCGCGGTTCGCCCAGGTGTTGCGGGAACGGCTCATTGATGTCCGAGTTTTTTGGGTAAAGGCCCCTAAGGACAGTTTCTTCATTCTGGTTTATGTGGTGAAGCACAACGAGGACGACTATGTGTGCTGGATGGGGTGGGACCCGGCGAGAACCGGAGATGCCCCCCGGTTCTGGGATACCTTCCCCGACCCGGTACAGAATTTCCTGCGCCACACTCACGCCGGGTTCACCGCAACGGATTGGGAGTCCTACGGTGTCATGCAACCCTCCGAGTTCGTAACCTTCGCTGAATCGACCCGCCAAAAGATCTCGGCACCGAGCTCGACCGACTGATGACCGGCCGGCTGGATGCGTCGTGACAGGGCCACCGTCGCGACCTCCGTATGGGGGCGACCCATTTGGTGGTGACCGGCATCCTCTGTCTGCAACCGGATGGGCGCCGCCACAGCAACTGGCCTACCCGCCAACAGGTTTCGGGCCGAAACCTGGCTACCCTCCTGCTGGATTTCCACCATCGGACGCCTCGCCGAGTCACTCCTATTCGCAACCGAGTTCTCAGGGGTACCCGCAGCCGGGGTATGGGCAACCGTGGTCAGGACATCAGGCGCCGACAGCGCCGCGAAGGTCGCGGCTACTGATCGCCCTGGCGATTACAGTTCCGCTGCTGCTGATCCTGTGTGGCATCGGTGGTTGGATGTGGTTGTTTCGGACCGGGGATAAGGATGCGATCAAGGACGTCGCTTCCCAGTTCGCCGATGCGATCGACACCCAGGATCAGGACAGCTGCTGGCGACGCTGTGCAAGGAAGAGCGCGACGAGGTCACCGAAAGTGAGGGCTTCGATCCTGATGACTCTGGACAAGGGACACCCGACGGCCGTGAACCGTTCGACGTCACCAACGTCACGGTGAAAGGTGACGTCGCAGAGATTCAATTCCAGCGACCGGCGTCCAATCACTCCGGTTCGCTATATCCGCGGAAAGAAGAAGGCACGTGGAAGATGTGCGCTCCCGCGGAAGCAGAATTCACAAAGTGAAGAATCAACTCCCATCCAACGCTCCGACTTCGACTCCCGCGCGGCCAGCAAACGTCTTTGACTGAGGAATCATCGGCTGGCGAGAGAAGTCTCAAACGAAGTTGCGCCCTTGCCTCGCGCCAGCGTCAGGCAGATCATTATCAGCATCCGCAGGGTTGGTGCGATACGGCGAGGTAGGCATGGGGCGCGGGGGAGTCTTCATTGGGGTGGATCAGACGGGCGGTTTGCAGCGCCTGAATGATGCCGCCAAAGGTGCAGAGCGGATGCACGCTTGGGCCGTGCAACAAGGAATGGTCGATGGCACGCAGGCGAAGCTGATCACCGACGCCGCCGGAATTGTGACGCCTGACCAGATCTTCGACGCCATCGATGCCATCACGGGAGGCGCCGGTGTAGAGCAGCTCATTGTTTACTTCGCCGGACACGGCGTGAACATCAGCCGTGGTGAGAAGTGGTTGCTCTCGCGCGCACCGGACAATCCGAATGCGGCTGTGGATCTCGCTGAGACCATCGAATTCGCCCGTTATGGTGACGTCCAGCATGTTGTCTTCATCTCCGATGCCTGCCGCGTGGCACCGGAAGGTATTCAGGCGCAGAGCGTGAAGGGCAGCTGTGTGTTTCCGAACACCGAACCTGATGGCGCGCAATCCAAACCGGTGGACGTGTTCTACGCGTGCGGTCTCGGTCGCACCGCCGCCGAGATCAAGGACCCGGCCGTGGCGGCCGGGAACTACTCGGCGCTCTATACGAACGCCATGCTCGATGCACTGGACGGGACCCGCCCCGACGTACTCGAGCCGGGCGAGACACCAGGCGACACTTTCCATTACGTCCGGCCGGACGGACTCCAGCAGTACCTTCTGAGTGAGCTGACACAGCGGGTCCGGGCGCTGGGCCTACTGGGCCGTGTCAATCAGAACCCGGATGCGATCATCGCCTCGCGTCATCAGTGGCTGGCGCGCCTGACTGCCCCGCCACCGGCTGCGGGCGGACCGCCGATCCCTCCTCCGCCGACGCCGTTATTGCCGACGTTGGGTAGTCTGACAGCCGATCTGGTGCGTTCGGCGGTAGCGACACATCTGGATGTTGCCGACGTGGTGTCTCTGCCCGATCAACTCGACCTGACTCGGGACGCGCCTGTACCCGGGGCCACGGATCTGGTCCTGACCGCCGAGAGGATCGCAGAGCCCTTCGGGCCGAAGGTATTCGAAACTGAGTGCGGCATCAAAGTTCGAGGTGCTCGCATGGTCGACGCGTTCGCGACACGTGCCGAACTCGACATGATCGCACCCGACGGCCAGGTGCTCCGGATCAACGGCATCGACGGGCCGGCCGCCAGCGTGTTGGTCACGTTTGAACGCGGTGACGGAGCTTTGGTGCCGTGCATGCCGGGCTTTATCACCGGCCTGACCTTCGACGATGGCGAACTCGTCGATATCGCATGCGAACCCTGCGAAACCAACTGGCGGTGGTCCCAGTATGCGCAGCGGGCTGATGAGATCCGATCGTTGCGAGGTGTCGCATCGTCGTCCGCCCAGCACGGTCGCTTCCGCCTCGACCGCGACGATGCCCCCGATCTGGCGCGACAGATGCAGTACGCCAAGGGAATCGACCCCACGATCGCGGTGTACGCCGCGTACGCCTATTACGACCTGCAGACCGTCGGGCGGATCGACGAAATGTCGAACGCGCTGCGAGGAGATCTCGGGGTGAGCATCTTCGATGTCGAACTGTTGGCACGCAAGCTGGTCGGCAGGCACGTGACGATCAATGTCCCGGTTGTTCCGTTCGTTCCGTTGCTCTCGCAGGGCTGGCACCTGCTGAACGCGCACGGAATCCGCTTGCACCCGGCATTGGATGGCATCGAACGGACGATGCGGGACTCACTGTGGTCGCTGTTTGGACGCGAAGGAGTTGGACAGTTGCGAAATGCCCTGCAACGTAAGGATGTTCGATGACCCGGGAACTCGTGTTCATTCACGGACGATCACAACAGAACAAGGATGCCGACGCGCTGAAGAAAGAATGGCTCGATGCGTTGGGGGAGGGCCTGGCGAAAAGTGGCCTGACCCTGCCCATTCCCGAGACTCAGGTCCGATTTCCGTACTACGGCAACACCCTGTTCGACCTCAGTGAAGGCAAAACGGTTGCGGAAGCCGCCAAAGTGATCGTGCGTGGGGACGAGACGGACGCCGCCGAGAAACAGTTCGTGCTCGCGATGCTCGACGAGATCCGACGGGAACGCGGCATCTCCGACGAGCAGCTGGCCGAGGTGGCCGGTCAAGACGTCGTCGAGAAGGGTCCACTGAACTGGCCATGGGTCCGCGCGGCGTTGCAAGCGATCGACCGGTTCCTGCCGGAGAGCAGCAGTCCGACGATCGCGCTCTTCACCCATGACGTGTACGTCTACCTCACCGACTCTGGGATTCGGCAGGTCATCGAGGATGGCATCTGTGAGGCCATGAAGCCGGGTGTTGAGACGGTCGTCGTCTCGCACTCGTTAGGAACCGTTGTCGCTTACAACCTGTTTCGGCGCGAAGGCCACCTACGCAACTGGCAGGTTCCGCTCTTCGTCACGGTCGGGTCACCACTGGCCATCACCGCGATTCGCAAGAAGTTGAAGAGTTTCGCACCGACGCGAATCCCGCAGTGTGCCGATGCCTGGTTCAATGCGATGGACCCGCGCGACGTCGTAGCGCTCTACCCGTTGGATGCGAAGAACTTCCCGATTGACCCAGCCGCGCCGGAGATCGAGAACAAGACCGATATCTCGAACAAGACCGAAAACCGGCACAGCATCTCTGGGTATCTGGACGACGAGGTGGTTGCCGCGCGCATCCATGAAGCCCTGACGAAGTAGCCATACTGAGCCGCGATCGTCCTACGGGTGATTATGGGCACCAAAACGACGAATGAGAATCCTGCCTGTCGCCAGGCTCGGGCCGGGCTCAGAACCTATCGACACAGGCGCATGTGTAGTGACCGGTCCCCGCCACAGGATTGTCGAACACCTGCATGCATTCAAATTGCAGAGGGCAGGATATAAGAATATGACAACCCTCCCCGCCGTCGCTGCCGCCGTGTAGGCACCGGTCCGAAGAAAGCATCTCGGGGGCGGCGTCGGGGAACGCCTTGAGGAGCAACTGTGTCCGTTCGTCCTCCGTGCCGGGACGAACGAAACGTTTTCCATTCTGTTCCTCAATGAAGAAGCCGAACGGAAATCGGACGTCACCGAGCGACACCGAGGCTAGCAGCGTGAATGCCAGATGATTGGGGTAATCGGCGCGACTGCCTCTAGGAAAGAATACAACTCCATTACGCTCGAACATTGTTAACTCCCTGGTTTGATTGGACGGAATGCTCAGTGCCATGTGATGCCTAAGGTGACTCCGCAATGGCTGGATAGAGTTGGGGGCTCCCCGTATTCTCTAACGGACTTTGATTCTGATTGGCGGTTGCGCCGATGCCAAGGGCGAACCCGGGAAGAGGTTTTTCTTGCGCGAGACACGTAACGGCTCTAACTGCGAGCTGGCTGCCTGGCGCCGCTGCTCATACTTGTTGCGTGGAGATAGTCACAAAGAAGACCAGCCCACCCACACACGAATGGGCCGCAGCAGACAGTGAAGCGAACTTGAACCCCGAAATTCAATCGCCAAAGAAGTGCACTCGTAGCAAGGGTGGGTCGTTCAAGTCTCCCGGAGAGTGACCGATCACAAATTCGCTATGGCCTGGACATGCACGATCCCCTTCGGGTCCATGGACGACGCCATTGCACGCTAGGCATGCAAACCACTTGTGCTCTCCGTGCGCTTGGTCCCCGTGGTCGCGGTCCAGTACATATGCGAATGAGTGTTCCGTCCCGTGGCCCCCGCCTGCCGGGCATACCCCGAGTGTGCTCCCGTCACTATGGAATGGATCCAAGTCCTTCTGCAAGTAGAGGATGTGGCACTTTTCGCAGAATCTGAAGCCATTGACTTGGTCTGGGCCTGCAGCGCCGCTGTGGGCGACGAAGTATGGAAGTGTGATGTCGCCGTTGTGGCCACCGCCTGCGGCGCACTGCCCTTTGTTGACGTGACCGTTCCAAAACAAAGTGGCGCACTTGCTACAGAACGCCCACTTATCCTGAATATCCATCGCTCCTTCTTCCCCGTTGGTCAGCGGCGTAGCCACAGGTAGCCCTGGTCTGTTTGTACAAGGTCGATTGTGCTTGCGGATCGTTCGGGGGACGCGCGTAGTGGACTACCTGTCTTTTGGCAGCAGATACACAGCAACCAAGCAGCCTTCTCGCGATGGTTGGAGTGGGCTGGCCGACGATGGCGAGGCGAAGCTGATTTCAAGCCTCCGCGAATCTCGTTGCACAGCACAAGGTGACGCAACTGCCGAATCCCGCATCGGACAAGGAGTCTAACGATGCCCCTTGAGGGTTGCCTGCAGCCAGTCTTGACCATTCTGCGAGCCGCATACCCTGACGGGATCGATGACCAAGACTACGACCCGCTGCTGGCAGTCCTTGCCGATGGCATGTGCGAAGAGCCTGGGGAAGGTAATCGCTGTATTCACAGGACGAAACAGATACGTCGTCATCAACGACGCCCCGGCCTCGGCCCGGGATGTTCCTGCTGGTCTTTCGCGCGAAGGGCTGCTGGGGCGGATGTTCGTTTACTCAAAACGCGTGAAGCGACACACTGCGGACGGGACTCAAAGGATCGCCCTCTGACGGATTTCAGTGGTTAGACGCGCTACTTGTAAGTCTGCAGGCTAATAAGCAGCATCTCTGAATTACGCTGAGGCAGACGGACTCTGGGCGGAACACGGACGGAAACGGGCGGGCGGCGGTCTGAATCCGGGCGATGGCGGAAGGCGACGTCGCGTACGTTGTAGCCGCATGCGCGGACTGGGAGGAACTGGCGCAACACGGGCCGCCCTACTGGCGTCCGCGTAGCCCGGCGGGATTGCGGCGCAAGATCGCCGCCACGGCGGGCCCGCAACCGGTACCGAGTACACCTTCGTTATGGCAACCGACGACGGCGAATTGGTCGGGGAACGCTCGCTGCACGGCATTGACTGGTGGAACCCCTTCGCGCAGGTTGGCGTTTTCACACGGGATCCGGCGAACCGTGGCCGCGGTTATGGTCGGATTGGTGTACGGCACGTGATCGACTGGGGCTCAGTTTATCTCGTCTTTCGAGTGCACTAGAAAGGAGCGCCTTTGGCACGCCTTTGTTCGACGGCGTCGTGAAACGGAGTACACCACGGTGCCGTCAGGTCCGGTGCGCCGGTTCGCGTGCGTTCGGACCGCGATGAGTTACAACGAGCTGCACCAGGATGTGCCCGCAACCTCCACGTGGTTCATGACGCCGCGACCGGGGATGGACGTGAGCCGTCGCGATTGCTTTGAGCTGTTGGAGCTTTCAGTCGATGGAAGAGACGATGTAGGGTGCGGCCCGGCAGACGCGCAGCATGTCCACCGCAAACTGGGAGAGCGGAAGCGTGCGACGCCCAGCGGCCGACTTCGTGTCGTCCACGCGGATCAGTCTCTTGCCGGCGCCCTGCTTCAGCTTGCCGGTAACGGTCAGGGTGTTGGCGTCAGCACCGAAGTCCGTCCAGTGATGCGAGTAATTTCGAGCGCCGAAGGCCGGTCGCTATGTCAGCGTGGTCGGGTCGATGAGGACGTCACCCCGGCAAAACGGGGATGCTTCGAGCCTGCGCAACAGGCGTGCGCAGTTCCCCGGCAGTCAGCGCCACTGCGCCGTTGGGGCGAGTCTGGGCGCGCAGGGGCTGGACGTCTCGCACCGGATTGGCGCCGAGCACGTTGGCCATGACTCCAAGTTGCAGAGCAACGCCCAAGATGGTCGTCGCCTGCTTTGCCATCGTGTGTGCTGACTAGTTTTTGCGCCTGCATCTGATGCAGGAACGGTGCGAGGAAGCTGTGGGATATTTGAACTGACTCCAGCTGAACGGCTTTCGTTGTACGAGCGGCTGAGAGGGAACAAAAGACTGCGCCTTTGGGCACCGTGGGTCAACATACGATCGACCTGTGGAACACCACCTGCCACAGGCGGAGGCGGCTGGCGCGAGCACCGCGAGGCCGACTCGCAAGCAGGAGACGTCGAGCCTTTCCACGGGATACACAAAGACGGTGCCGGTCAGCCTGATGGCATTGCAGCGCACTGCGGGCAATCTGGCTGTCAGTCGGATGTTAGCCGGCAATACCCAGACTCAGGTGGTCCAGCGCGCCGATGAAGCCAATCCCAAGACGCTCGACGAGGCCATCAAGACAGGAGACTCCGACAGCCTCAAGCCTTTCCGGCCGTTCCCGCCGATCAATTCGCAACAACTGCTGTCGATCTGCAACATCGTCCTCACCAACATGTGGGTTGGCCCAGACGACGAGAGAACACTCGAAGAAGCGTGGAAGGCCTACGGTCACCAGCCGTCGATGACGCAATCCGATTACGACATGTGGAAGCGATGCGAAGACCGTGGCGCTGAAATCAACAATGTCCCATGGATGAGGATCATGGAGTCCGATTTCGCCTGGGCGACACGAGATCTTGCTGACCGAAATCTGGAGAACAACGCCAAGCACATCTCCGACGAGGCGGGGCGGCTTGGCGTCGCCGTCGACGGTGGTGCTCCTGTTCAGCCCACCGCCGCTCAGGACGCCGCGATGACCGAGCAACAACAACTGGCCAAGCGTGTCACTGACCTCAAGGAGTCGATGCAGAAC
This sequence comes from Mycobacterium sp. 852013-50091_SCH5140682, assembly GCF_001665685.1. Lineage (GTDB taxonomy): Bacteria > Actinomycetota > Actinomycetes > Mycobacteriales > Mycobacteriaceae > Mycobacterium. Next base: position 21,478 of record NZ_LZTB01000013.1, on the reverse strand, counting down.
CTGCTCAAATTGGATGTCGGTTACGCCGAGGGCCCGGTGCCGGTACCGGCCCCGGAGACGCCGACGGACAGCGCCCCTCCGGCCGGTGCGCCCGGAACTCAGGAGCAGTTGCGAAAGCACTTCACCTTCAAGCCCGGCGAGCATCCACCGTATACGCCGGACGGTAACGAACAGTCACCGATGGCCAACAACGAGCAGGTGCAAGCGGCGTACAACGGCCTGGAGAAGGCGATCAACCGCATCCTCAACCAGAATCCGGCGCTGTACGCCCTCGCTTCAATCGGAGGCGATGTCAGCGGAGTGAGTTCTGGAGCACCCGCAGCCCAGGGCCAGCCCGCGACGCAAGGTCACAGCCTTGAGGAAGCCCGCGTGCAGATCCGCGGAGCGTTCACGAAGATCCTGGACAACATCAAAGAGACCCGCGCAAACGTCACGACCCAATCGCTCGGGTTTCAACACCTTCTGCCGGTCCACGAAAAGCTCTACGGCTCCAAGTATCCGAACGCGTTCGACCGCGAGTTCCTGAAGGCATACGTCGTCGATGAAAAGGGCTCTGAGGAGTCAATGAAAGCGGCGCTCGGCTTCGCCACGATGGCCCTGATCATCGCCGTGGAGATCGGCACCGGCGGCGCCGCCACCCCAGTCGTCGGAGCGTTGATCGGCGCTGCATCGTCGGGCGCCGTCGCGGCCAACTCGTGGGATCAGGCGCTTCAGCAGGGCGCCGCTAGCAAGACCGGGTTCAACGACGACAGCGCGGTGGTGAGCAAAGAGGAAGCGAATGACGCAGCGACGACGGCTGCGCTGGACACAGCCGCAGCACTTCTGGACGTGTTCATGCTCGGGCACGCCGCGGTGTCTGGGGTGGCGGCGGCGCGCGTCGCCGGGCTCGTGGCCGCAGAAGAGGTCACCGCGAAGTTGACGAGGCTTTCGGCACTGTCAGCCGAGGAACGCGTCATCGTGGTGGGGCAGGCAATCGAGCGTGACGGCGTCGGCTCTGTCGTCGCTCGTTCCGGGCAGAAGGCCGAGGACCTGCTGACCATCGTGGGCAAAGATACGGCCGCCGGCCGCAGTATCAACGCGTTCATCGCCGCCGGCGGTGCGAAGAGTGCAGATGATGTCGGTGCCACCCTCGCGAAACTGGCGACGTTGGCTCCGACTGACGCCGACCAGGCGCTGTCGCAGGGCATTGAGGTTCTCGGACCGGCGAAAACCATTGAGCGGGCGGGCGGTTGGGCCACTATCGAATCGAAGGCGGTCAACACGGCAAGCGTTCGGCGGCTGGAGAATTGGCGTTCGGAGGTCACGGACGACCTTCAGGGCTTCATGCGCCAACGACGGGCGTCGACAGCTTCGTCGACGGCAGCCGAGGATGTCGAGGCGGCGCGCAACTTCCTGGGAAGTCGAGCAGGCATCGGAGGCGGGGCGGCCGACGAGATCTTGGGAATCGCACTCGGTGAGATGGCCACGATGGAGAAGACGGCCCGACTTGCAGTTGGCGTCAAGAAGTTCTTCCTCGAGCCGGCCGACGCGCGAACACGGCTGAACGCATTGGTGGGCATCGTCAATCCGGTCTTGGAGGAGAAGGGCATCCCCGCGGCGATGGCCATCTTCGACAACAAGGGGTACATGGCATTTGACAAGGGCCCCTGGAACGTTGAGGTTCTCGGCAAGCTGCTGGCCAAGGAAAGACTGACCGATGCAGAATTCGAGGACGTGGTGAGCTGTGCCTACCACGAGGCTCGCCACGCCGAGCAGTTCTGGATGATGGCGCGCATGAAGGCCGCTGAGGGATTGGAGCCCATCGAGCTCGTGGAGGAACTCCGGATTCCCAGGATGGTGGCGGACCAGGCAGTGAACGAGCCACTGGCGGCGGGCAGTGCCGAGTCGAAGGCAGCGCGGGAATGGTACGAGAGCATCTTCGGCGCGGGAGCGGCGGAAAGGAAGCGTATCTACCAGGAGATGGACGATGCCACAGCGCGGTGGCAAAAGCTCAACGCGCAACTCGATGAGATACTGGTCCGCAAACCTCCTGCCTCCAAACAACTTATCGAGATCGCTGAGAAAGAAATGAACGACGCCCGCGATGCAGCATTCGGTTGGGAGCAGCGCTACAAGACCCTGCCGGAAGAGAGGGACGCCTATGCGGTGCAGGCGCGGTTCGACCCCGTCATGAGGCGCGTGAACGCAGAATCGGACGCCGTCCGCGCCAGGGCCGATGCTGCGCTGCTAACCGCGCCTGACTCCTCGCCTCCAACGGTCCCTCAGGGGCGAGGCGCGCGAGGTGCTGAACCATCAGATCTTCCTTCGGGTCCCGCGTCCGATGAGGCGCCGACCTTGCGGGGCGGCCCGGACTCGAATCAGCCGGCAACCGAGCCCATGGGTCCGCTGACAGCCAAATCGCCGCCGCCCGAGATGCCCCAGTCAGACGACGCGCCAACTCTCGCTAAGCCGTAGCCGTAGCGGCATCAGCCGCGACGAGGCGATCGCAGTACGCGAATCAGCACTTTGCGGCTGTCACGGCGTTTCCAACGCCATGTCCCAGAACCACACTTCGAGCTTGAGCACCTCTGCCACCAACGAGTCGTGCCCGTCCGCCGCGAGAGCGGCGAGACCATCGACGTAGGCAGCGAATTCCGGCACCGTCCAATGCTCCACGAACTCTCGGAAGGGCGTGGTCGGTGACGCCGCATGTGTCCAGGCCAGCAGGTACACCCGCTCAATGACCCATAGTGCGGTGACGGCCGCGTCGAAGGGCTCGTTGTCGAGCCGTTGCAGCAGTTCCCGGTAGGCCAGCGTCGCCTGCTGCGGCGCGGCAGGCAGGTCGATGTGGCGCCGCGCGGCCTGGTCCTCGAACCAGTCCAGTTCGGCGACCAATGCCGTGCACCCGCCGACAAGGACCGCCTGCGCAGACCGCGGCGCCCGCGCCAGCAGCCGAGCCTGAAAGGTCAGCAGATCAGCGACAAACAACGCGTCCTGCGCGAGCCATCGGTCGAATGCCGCGTTGGAGACGGTGCCGTCACGAACGGCCTGCAGAAAAGTGTGTTGGGTTGCGGCAGCCCAGAGGTCATCGAACACTGCACGCACTTTAGTCGTAGGAGTGCTGGGTCATGCTCGGCGCCTCTGAGGATTGCTGGCCGCGTCTAGCCGGACGGCAAACCCAGAACTTCTGGCCGAACCTCTACCACGGCTGCCACGGCGGTGCCAGTCTTGGCTGTAGGACACCCCGCGGTGTCCTGCTCGTGAATGCGAGCGAGTCTGGGACTCAAGGGAGGAACACATCATGAACACCATTACCCGCAAGAAACTGGCCACCGCGGCGCGGGCCGCCTGCACGACGGGAGCAAGTGTTCTTGCGTTGGCTACAACCGCTCCGTTGGCCCACGCGGACGATTGTGCACAGTGGGATTTCGGCCAGGGCAACGATTTCTACCAGTCCAACGGTTGGACCATGAGTTTCAGCGGTGCCCAGGTTAATTTCCCCCGAACGCCCTCTGGGACAGCGATAGGCCGGCCATCAAATGACCCCGTGCCCAGGATGCACGGTTCGCCCAAGGGTGTTATCGATGGGAACTTTATCTTCATGGACGTGTACTGGGACAACGGTTCGGTCGGACACTACGAAGGCAATGTGAGAGGTGACGGCACGGCGTCTGGAACCACCTATGACACAACGCACCCCGGCTCCACGGCGACCTGGACGTCGTCGCCGACGTTCGTGTGCGAACCGTAACTGCGCAGTCGAAGCAGAAACGGTGCCTCTCGTCGAGAGGACCTGATACCCATCCCCATTGCCGCGCAGAAGTTTTCGAGCGAAAAGTCCTGATCCAGGTTGGGACACCCGGCTCAAGGGTTGTCGACTCGCTGTGCCCCGGTGGTGGTGATTCGGTAACGGTTTAGCAAAGTCTTCACATGTCGCGTGGGATGTCCCGCGCTGAAAACGACTTTGTTGTTTCCCTGGACACATCAAGGGTAGGAAAATAGTCACCGCGACTCAGATGTGCTGGCGCAGACATAGGGGACGACACATGCGCTTTGTGGCAACCGCGATCACCGTCAGTGCTGCTTGCATCCTTGCGGCGGGCTGTGGCCAGTCACAGGAGCAACCGGCCGCGAAAACGCCGACCACGCCCATGATCACGTCGTTTGCTCCGTTGCCGCTGGCCCCAAAGATCCTGCCCGCGTTGCTGCTTTCGCCGGAGGAGATCAACGCGACCATGGCGGCCGGGGGCATGGTCGTGACGTCGACCAACACCGAAATGTCTGACGACAGCGCGACGATGGAGCCTCGAGATTGTCTGGCGATCGACGGTGCGGTGCAGGCGCCCATCTATGCGAACAGTGGTTACACCAACGTCTTCGATGTGACCATGAGGGAGCCCGACACCTTCGTCCACTACGCCCATCAGGCGGTGGTTCTCTACGGAAGCGCCGATCAGGCCAAGGCGTTCTACGACGCTTCGGCCAAACAGTGGCCCGCGTGCACGCACTACAGGCACACACAGTCCGGCACCCAGTGGGACGTGGCACCCATATCGGACAAGGACGGGATGCTGAGCACCCTCAGCACCCAGTCCAACGCGCAGGCGGGCGGCTGGGCCTGTGGTCGGGCCCTGACCGCGCACAACAACGTCGTGGTCGACGTCAACACGTGCAGCGCCAACCCTGCGGACTCGGCCGTCAAGATCGCCCAACAGATAGCCGCACGGGTCGAGAAGCCGCCGTGGCAGAAACCGTAGGCTCACGCTGACAAGAGTTCGGCGCGGGAGGCATGCGGATTCCCGCCGGAGCACTCCGGTAATCGCGCCAACCGCTATTAGCCGCGCAGCTCAATGGGAACTCCTAAGGACGGCGCCGACGGGCGGCGCCGGACAGGTAACTGGCAGGAGTTGAGATGCCGACTGATTTTCCCGGTGAGGAAGGGCCCTACACCCTCGCAGCCAAATTGATCGGATCGCACCTCGTCGACGGGCAGATGCGTCCCGGCGAGGAGATCGGGTTACGCATCGATCAGACGTTGACACAGGACGCGACCGGCACCCTGGTGATGCAGGAGCTGGAAGCCCTCGGGCTGGACCGCGTGCGCACCGAGCTCAGCGCCCAGTACATCGACCACAATTTGCTGCAGACTGACGAGAAGAACGCGCAGGATCACGAATTTCTGTTGTCCGCGTCCCGGCGGTACGGCGTGTGGTTCTCAAAGCCCGGCAATGGCGTCTCGCATCCGACCCACATGCAGCGGTTCGGCAAACCGGGCGTGACGATGGTGGGCTCGGATTCGCACACGCCGGCCTGCGGCGCGCTGGGCATGCTGGCCATCGGCGTCGGGGGATTGGAGGTCGCGCTCGCCATGGCCGGTCGTCCGCTCTACATCCGAATGCCGGAGATCTGGGGTGTGGAGTTGACCGGCGAACTGCCGCAGTGGTGTTCGGCCAAGGACGTCATCCTGGAGATGCTGCGCCGCCATGGCGTCAAAGGTGGGGTGCACCGGATCATCGAGTACCACGGGCCGGGCGTCGCCACGCTGAGCGCGATGGACCGCCACGTGATCGCCAACATGGGCGCCGAGCTCGGGGCCACCACCTCGGTGTTCCCCGCTGACAGTGCGGTCAGGGAGTTCCTGCGCGCAGAGGACCGGGAGGACGACTACACCGAGTTGCTGGCCGACGATGGTGCGCGTTATGACATCGCCGAACAGATCGACCTGTCGACACTCGAGCCGCTGATCGCCAAACCCACGTCACCGGGCAATGTGGTGCCGGTCCGCGAGGTTGCCGGCGAACCGGTTGCCCAGGTGGTGGTGGGATCGTCGGCGAACCCCGGACTGCGGGACTTCGCCATCGTTGCCGCGATGGTCAGCGGCCGCCAAACCGACAGCGCGGTGAGCTTTGACGTCAACCCGTCGTCGCGCGAAATCCTGGAGGATTTGACGAAGATGGGGGCGACGTTCGAGTTGATCCGCGCCGGAGCGCGGATCCACCAATCGGGGTGCATGGGTTGTATCGGGATGGGGCAGGCGCCCGCGGTAGGCCGAAACTCGTTGCGCACCATGCCCCGCAACTTCCCCGGTCGTTCCGGCACCCGCGAGGACGCTGTGTGGCTGTGCTCGCCGGAGACGGCTGCGGCCGCGGCGTTGACGGGTCAGATCACCGACCCGCGTGATCTGGCCGAGCAGCTCGGTCTGGCCTACCCGGAGTTGAATCTGCCTTCTCACGCGTCGGTGAACACCGCCATGCTGGTGGCGCCGCTGCCCGAATCCGAAGCGCGGCAGGTGGAGTTGGTCAAGGGACCCAACATTTCCGGCCTGCCTGACTTCGACCCGATTCCGGACCACATCGAAGCGCCGGTGTTGTTGAAAGTCGGCGACAACATCTCCACTGACGAAATCTCCCCGGCCGGTCGGGCTTTGCCATTTCGGTCCAACATCCCGAAGCTGGCCGAGTTCACGTTCACCCAGATCGATGAGACGTACCCCGCGCGGGCGGCTGAGATCGCCTCCGGCACTGGGCATGTGATCCTCGGTGGAGAGAACTACGGTCAGGGCTCATCGCGTGAGCACGCTGCCATCACTCCGCGATATCTGGGCCTGCGGGTGGTGATTGCCAAATCGTTTGCCCGGATTCACTGGCAGAACCTGGCGAATTTCGGCATCCTCGCGCTCGAGTTCGCAAACCCGGAGGACTACGACCGAATCGCCCAAGGCGATGTGCTGCGTATCGACGGAGTGCGTGATGCGCTGCGGGCGGGGACGCCGCTGACGGCCCACGACCAGACCCGGCGCATCGACGTCGCGTTGTCTCATCGACTGTCGAAGCGCCAGGTCATGGCCGTGCTTGCAGGCGGAGTGATCCCGCTGCTGGCGGAGTAGGGCCGTAGCGCCTCCACCGCTGGGCTAGAACCAGACTTTGCGCCCGCCGACAGGGCGGCCGACAGCGCCGAGGATCCACAGGATGACCCCGATCACCACGAGGATGCCACCGATCGTGTACAGGATCGACAACCCGGTGAAGTAGCCGATCAACAGAAGGATGATGCCGAGCACAATCATGGTCAGTCCGATCCTCTAGGTAGCAACGGAAAATCTGTCGCGAGGAGGAATTGCCAGTTTCGTCAGTTCCAAACCTGTTGGGCGCAAGTAACGCTCGCACCGGTGTCGCTGGCAGTGGGATCGGTGTGTCAAACGGGCGCGGCGCCTACCGGTCGCTGCGGCTGCAATTCGGGTTTGCCGGTTTGGCCGGCCACGTGCAGACGTCGATGAAGGTGCTGGTGTTGTACCCGCCGCCGTCGAACACGCCGTATGCGTCGCCGTGGGTTCCGGTGTAGGTGGCGCCGCCACCCGAGCTGCCGCCTGCCGATGTCACGATGGTCGTCACCTGCCAACCCTTGCTCTCGAGCGCCGACTTATAGGCGTTGAGGACGTCGTTGGGTGCGCCGTTGACTTGGTAGAACATGTGAATGCCGTTGTCGGCGATCTGATTGGGGCCCTTGGTCTGCTGGGTGTCAGCAGGCGCCGGAATCAGCGACGGCAGGTCCACGGCCGCCGGAGCTGCGGCAGGTGTCGTTGTCTGAGCCGCCGATTCCGTCGAGCCGTTGCAGGCGGAGGCCGTGAGACCGACGGCAACCGCGAGGGCTGCAAGAGCACAGGTGTTCGGGGTGACACGCATGAGTGTTCCTCTCGTCTGGCCGCACGGTAGCAACGTGTGAGCAATTGATCTCGGCAAAAGACGAAAACACTCGAAAACCGCAGACGGCGAACGAGGTCGTCGTTGACTGAGCAAACAGCTGCAGTCGAGGAATGCGACCGTCAGCACGTCTGCGTAGTGTGCAAAGTTTGCAGAGTCTGCAGAGTCTGCAGAGTCTGCAATAATCATGGTGTGGAATCCGAAGGGCTACGTCAGCGACGGCGCCGTGAGACGGCGACGGAGATCCACCGCGCCACCTTGGAACTGGCCCGCGATGAGGGCTTCGACAAGGTGACGGTCGACGCGATCAGTGCCCGCGCCGGGATCTCGCAGCGCACCTTCTTCAATTACTTCTCCAGCAAGGAAGCGGCGCTCGTACACGGGCCGTTCGAGCTTGCGGCCGATCGAGTGCGCACGTTCATCGCCGCCGGGCCCTGCAGCCCTCGGCAGATGCTCACCGATGTCATCGACCTGCTGATGGCGAACGTGGCTGAGCTGCCGCCTCAACGTGAGGTGATGAAAGAGGCGCTGACGGTGGCCTCCGAGCATCCCAGCGTCCTGGCAGCGTTCCTCGCACGGGTTGACCATCTCGCGCAACAGATCGCCGACACCATCGCCGAACGGGCCGGGGAGCGCATCGACGACGCCGATGACCCCACAGTGATTGCCGCGTTGGCTGTCACCGCTGTCCGCCTCGGCATGGACCGGTGGATGGCTACGTCACCCGGGACCGAGGGGGCGGATTCCCCGGCACCGCACGTCCGTCACATCGCCGTGCGGATGCACGCCGTCATGGAAGGTCAATCATGAAGTCGCTCAACGACAGACAGGCCCGGATTGACCTTATCGAGAAAGGCATCCTGGCGGCCGCGCGAAAGTGGGACCACGTCCGGCCAGTGTACAAACCCTATGTCGACGGGCTTGAAAACCTGCCTGTCGACGGCAGATTCCTCATCGTGGGCAACCACACCGCCGTGGCGTCGACGGAAATCGGGCTGATTCTCTATGAGGTGCAACGCCATCTGGGTATTCGTGTCCGGGCGCTGATGGATCGACAGTTCGGCAAGCTCAAGGGACTTCCCGCCGAGTTCGTCGCGGCCGGTGGCGGCATCGTGGGTGAACCTCGCGCCGCGGGAGAGTTGATGTCGGCCAACGAGCCCATCCTGGTGTTCCCCGGTGGTGGCCGGGAAATCGCCAAGGCCAAAGACGAGCTCTACACACTGCTGTGGGGGGACCGCGCCGGATTCGCCCGGCTCGCGGCCGAGCACAGCTACCCGATCGTGACCGCGGCCGTGATCGGTGGCGACGACGTGTACAAGATCCTGACAACGCGAGAAGGAGTATGGTCGCGCGTGAGCGGGCGTGCCAGCGAATTACTCAGTGGGCGAACGGATATGGCGATCCAGCTGATGCGCGGTATCGGTCCCACCCTGGTGCCGCGCCCGCAGCGCCTGTACGCCCGGTTCTCCGCGCCCATCGACACCGCACGTCCGGCGGATGTCGCGGCCGACGACTGGGTGGCCACGGTCCGGGCGAAGACCAAGTCGACACTCGAATCCGACCTGGCCGAGTTGCAGGAGATCCGTGCAGGCGACCCATTCCGCAACCTGGCGCCCTGGGCCTGGGGAGCGGCCGTGATGCCGCCTGGATGCGCCTTACCGGCTAGGTGAGCGGTGCGGCGGGGGCCTGCGGTACAGGGGAGGGCGTCGCCGCTGGTGCCGGACCCGGTGCGGCAACCGTCGCCGGGAGGTGCTGCGAGGGCGCGGGTGCGGCCGGCAGCGGCGTCAAGGTCGCGGGTGCGGCGGGTGCCGGGGCCGGGCCTGGTGCGGGTCCGGCCGCCGGCGGATTCGCGATAGCGTCGGCGGCCCAGCTGGCCTGGAGCTGGTTGGCGACGAATGATGCGCCCTTGTCGACCATGCCGGCTTCTTCGTACTGATTGTGCGCGGAGAAGCTTCTACCGTCGGATGCGCAGACGAGATCATTGTCGACGCACAGGTCGATGGTCTTGGCCGCGTAGAGCGGGCCGATGGCGATCGGTGGCTCGCTGATGGCTTTCATGAACCGCGTCGACGGTTTGCCGAAGAGGGCCACCGCGGCGACGTGATCGGAGATGTCGGGCGGCAGCGGGGTGGGCACGTCCGTCGCGTGAACGCCGTCAGGAACCACGCTGGCGGTGACGAAGCCTGCGATGGCGGCGCCTTGGGAGAACCCGCCGATCACCATCTTGGTGCGCGGGCAGTTCGATGCGGTGGCCAGGACGTGTGCGCGGGCGTCCGAGATGCCGTCGACGGCGGTCGGGAAGTCCATCGTGGCGGGGTAGTCGACCGCGTACACGCCAACGGTTTTGCCACTGAGACGCGACCGCAGGGAATTGACGAATGCTTCACCCGTGGGGCCGAGGCCCGGGTCTTCAGTGGTTCCGCGGGCGAAGATCACTTCGGCGTCGGGGCACGTGGCCGCCTGCGCGGATAACGTTGGCGCGCCCAGCAATATCGTCGGCACCGCTGTCGCGGCGCCGATCAGAAGAGCGATGTGGCGTGCCTCCACGCACACATGCTGACACATGGAAACGATGTGCGCGCGCCAGTTGAACGACATTTTATTGCTGTTCACCTGTTGAGAACCCGCAGGCACCGCTTTTTGGCGCGGTGAATCCTGTTTGCGGGCAGCACAATACGCACAGCTGTCGCGAATTCGCCGTGCGTCCGGGGGTGGACCGAAATACCACACCGGAGGCCTTGGGCCCGGACGCCGACGGTTGCGACACGGTCACAGAAGCATACCTATCGATGCATCAGGAGCAGCAACCTTCACTTCGGTCACTATCGTCACATCAGTCAGCTAGTGACGTCAATGGGACGTCGTGCCCTCTGGAAGGGGTGAGATGTCGCCGCGTCCTCGAATCGCATCACTGTCGGTGGCGTCGGCGGCCGCTATGGGGCTCGTCGTCGCAATCGGCGTCGCCCCTCCCGCGGGCGCCGAACCGTGCACGGGAGCCGCCGCCGCTGCCCAGCCGCCCGCCAACGCCGTGGCCACTCCGGCGTTGCCCGGGCTCAACCGCCCGCCAACGGGTCACCGGCCTGCCGGTGCGAATGACAGTGCGCCGCTGCCCCGATTGGGACAGCTGCCCAAGATGCTCCTCAACGCGCTCTCGCCGTTGAGCCAGCACTCCGCGCCGGTGCGCCAGCAGGCGGCGGTGGAACCACCGCCACGTCCTGTCGTTCCGAACAACCCCGCTCAGCCGAACGTGGCTCAGCCCGTTCCCAACGCGGCGCCGGCCCCGGCGCCCGAGGCCGCGCCTGCACCGGCCGCGCCCGGAACGTCACTCGTGGGTTGGGTGACCGGCCCGGACAGCCCCAACAACACCATCCAGCGGTTCGCCATCTCGGGAACAGATCTCGGGATCATGTGGGACAACGGCGATCCCGGCGCGCATCAGGTGCTGATGGCTTTCGGGGATACCTACGGTTACTGCAGCGTCCGCGGACAACAGTGGCGCTACAACACCCTGTTCCGCAGTCAGGACGGTTCGCTGTCGCAGACCATTTCCGTGCCCAATGGCGTGAAGGCCAACCGCTATTCGGGCTCGCCGGTGTGGGCGCCGGGGCTTTCCAAGCAGATCGTCAACAGCATCAAGTGGGCGCCCACCGAGGTCGGGATCATCCCGACATCCGGCGTCTCGGTCGGCAGAAATCAGTACTTGAACTTCATGTCCATCAAGCGCTGGGGCGACAACGGCTTCTGGGACACCAATTTCTCGGGCATCGCGGTGTCCCAGGACAACGGCGAGAACTGGGGGGTGTATCCCAGCAGCATCCGCGCGGTGGGTGATTCCGTGCCCAGGCTTGCCGCTGTGCCGGGCAACGAGAACTTCCAGATGGGGGCATTCCTCAAGCCAGGGCCGGGTGACCCGTACCTCTACACGTTCGGCACGCCGTCAGGGCGTGGGGGATCGGCCTACATCGCCCGAGTTCCCCAAGGCGCTGTGCCGGATCAACGACGCTACGAGTACTGGAACGGCGACAGCAATTCCTGGGTGCCCGGCAATCCTGCCGCGGCCACCCCGGTGATCCCGGGTCCGGTCGGAGAGATGTCAGCCCAGTACAACACGTACCTCAAGCAGTATCTGGTGCTCTACTGCAATGGCGCCAACGACGTCGTCGCACGCACTGCCCCTGCGCCACAAGGGCCGTGGAGTCCCGAACAGATGTTGGTGTCCTCGATGCAGTTCCCGGGCGGCATCTACGCGCCGTTCCTGCATCCGTGGTCGACGGGCAAGGAGTTGTACTTCAACCTGTCGCTGTGGTCGGCCTACAACGTGATGTTGATGAAAACCGTCTTGCCGTAACGGGTTCGACCACTTCGCCGAGACTACGGGTCTTGGCGTCAAATCCCCGAAAATGCACAAGAAACCGTAGTGTCGGCGGGAGCGCGGCACTTTCTCACAGTCGCCTACTGGAAATGCTTAAGGCGCGCCATAGGGTGCGAGATGTGACTGAGTCGTGTTCTAAAAGTGACAGAAGAAGTCCAATGTTTCCAGAGTGATATGAGTGCACGAAGGGCGCGAGATCACTTCCCAGGTGAACCTGGCGGCCCTACACGTCGTGTATTCGACGGACGATCAGAGGGATGGAGTGAAACCGTGAACATGAGCCGAACGTTCGACACGCGAACCGCGCGGATCGCCCTCCTGCTGATCCGTCGCCCCATCATGAGCCGGCGCTATCCCGCCGAGCAGGAGCGTCTGGTCACGCCACAGGAACTCGCCGCTCTCGGCAGGTAGTCCCGTAAACGTGCCACGATGAAGCCATGACGGATCAGGGCGAACGCGACTTCAACGAACGCAACATCGAGGAGTTCCGCGCCAACGGTGGCAAGGTCGGCGGCCAGTTCGAGGGATTCCCGCTGTTGCTGCTCACCTCCACGGGTGCCAAGAGCGGGGCGCAGCGGGTCAATCCGGTTGCCTACTTCGACATCGACGGGGCCATCTACATCGTCGGATCGTCAGCGGGACGGGACCGGGATCCCTCGTGGGCCTTCAATATTCGGGCCAACCCGGACGTCACGGTCGAGATCGGTACCGACGCCCCCGCGCCCGTCACCGCGCGTGAACTTCCTCGCGATGAGCGGGACCGCATCTACCAGATCGTCACGCAGCGAGCACCAGGGTTCGCCGACTACGAGACGCGCACCGATCGGGTGATTCCCGTCTTCGAACTGGTCCGCAAGTGACACTCAGGCGGTGGCCAGCGCCGTCTCGGCCACCTGCTGGGCGTCGTAGGTGTTGATCGCGACGCTGTCGAGAATGGTCTGCAGTTGTTCGGCCTGGGCGCGTGGCGTCAGCTCCGTGGACCGGTAGATACGCCCGGCGGCGCGAGCCTGTGCGCGGACCTGGCCGGTGCGCTTCATCCGCAGAGTTTCGTAGCGGCGCAACCGCTCTGGCAGTTCGTCGGGTCGTGCGCCGCGGAGCAGTACCGCCAAGGTCATGGCATCTTCGATGGCCTGGTTGGCGCCTTGCCCGAGGTGTGGAGTGACCGCGTGGGCACTGTCGCCGAGCAGGGTGATGCGATCCGATGACCAGCGGTCGAGCGGTTCGCGATCGTAGATGCCCCACCGGAAGGTCGAATCCATCGCGTCGATGATGGCGCTCACCTGGGGATCCCAACCGCGGTAGGCGGCGGCGAGTTCGGCGACATCGCCTGGCGCGGTCCAGGATTCGGCAACGGTGAGATTGGTCGGCACGAACGCGACGATATTGAGCAGCCGGCCCGCCGAAACCGGGTAGGCCAGGAAGCTCTGCCGGGGCCCCAGCCACATGGAACTGGCGTGCATGTCGGCGATCCCGTCGACCCGTTCGGCGGGAATCAAGCCGCGGTAGGCCATGATTCCCTCGCTGACCGGTTCGGCAGGCGCGGTCACCGTGCCTTGAAGACGTGAATGGATGCCGTCGGCGCCGACGACCAGATCGGCGTCGACCGTTGTGCCGTCGGCGAACTCGACGCGCACGCCGTCGGCGTGCTCGGTGGCGCCGACGCAGGATCGGCCCAGGCGCAGCGAGTCAGAGGGCAGTGTGTCGGCGAGTACCTGCTGGAACTCGCCGCGATGCAGAAACCAGGTGCGGGCCGGATCGCCGAATGACAGCGTCGACGGTTCACCCGCGATGGGCTCGGCCTGCCAGGTGCGAAAGCGGTAATGCGTCACCGGGCCGGCAACCTTCGTCAGGGCATCGCCCACGCCGAGGTGCTTGAGCACTCGCGATCCGTTGGTTGCGATGGCCACTCCGGCGCCGAGCGCCTTGAGCTCATGGGCCTGTTCGTACACGGTCGCGTCGATGCCGTTGGCGCGCAGCGCGATCGCGGCGCTCAGTCCACCGATGCCTGCGCCGATGACGGCGACTCTCGGGCCGGTCATGGTTCACCTTTCTCCGCAATACGTGTACCGATCGATACAAGATTGACTATAAACGTACCGATCGGTACAGTCAAGGGGTGGCCCGAACCGCAGATCCCGTCAAACGTGAAGAGCTGTTGAAGGCGGTCGTGGCCTATCTCGAACAGCACGGCATCGGCGATATGTCACTGGCGCCCATGGCGCAGGCGCTGGGCACCAGCAAACGGATGCTGCTGTACTACTTCGGCGATCGCGCCGAGCTGCTCACCCAGGCCCTCGACGCGAGCCGTCCGCAGCTGGGGGAGATGTTCAGTGACGTCACCACCGCACAACAGTTCACCGACGCCGCCCGCACGATGTGGCGCGAGCTGACCCGCGGGGGTGAGCGCCGCAATGTCCGGCTGCTCCTGCAGGTCCTGAGCCTGGCCGTCACCGACCCCGAGACCTACGGCGAGTCGGCCCGCACGGCGGTCGAGGTGATGATCGGACCGATCGCCGCGGCGTTGCGCACCATCGGATACGCCGACGAGGACGCTTGCGCACGTGCCACTCTCGTGGTGTCCGGGCTGCGTGGGCTGTGCCAGGACGCGCTGGTCACCAAGGACCGACCGCGGGTCGACGCCGCCGCCGACCTCCTGATCGCGGCGTCGGTCATGGGCTAGGAGCTCGAGCGCTCCAGCGCCCGCGCCACCACGCCCCGCGCCGGGCGCTGCCGAACCCTCTGCGGCCACCAGAACCACGGACCCATCAACGCCGCGATGGACGGCGTCATGAACGACCGGATCACCAACGTGTCGAACAGCAGACCCAACCCGATCGTCGAACCGACCTGTGCCACCACGGTCATCTCACTGACCACCATCGACATCATGGTGAACGCGAACACCAGGCCCGCGGCCGTCACCACCGAGCCGCTGCCGCCCATGGCCCGGATGATGCCGGTATTGATGCCCGCCGGTAACTCCTCCTTGAGCCGCGCGACGAGCAGCAGGTTGTAGTCGGCGCCCACGGCCAGCAGCACGATGACCGCCATCGCCATCACCATGAAGTGCAGCTCGATCCCGATCAGGTGTTGCCATACCAGGACCGACAACCCGAACGACGTGCCCAGCGAAACCAGCACCGTCCCCACGATCACGGCCGCGGCCACCAGGCTGCGAGTGATGAGCAGCATGATGATGAAGATCAGCGACAGCGCCGAGATGCCGGCGATGATCAGGTCGTAGTTGTTGCCTTCCTGCATGTCCTTGAACGTCGCGGCGGTGCCGCCCAGATAGATCTTGGACCCTTCGAACGGCGTGTTCTTCATGGCTTCTTTGGCGGCCAGCTTGATCCCGTCGATCAGCTTGATGCCGTCTGCCGTAAGCGGGTCGCCCTCATGGGAGATCATGAACCGCACGGCTTTTCCGTCGGGGGAGATGAAGCTCTTCATGCCGCGTTTGAAGTCGCTGTTGTTGAACGTCTCCGGCGGCAGGTAGAACGTGTCGTCGTTCTTCGAATCGTTGAACGCGTCACCCATGGCGGATTGGCCGTCCTGCATGGCCGCCATCTGATCCTGCAGACCCTTCTGGGTCTGGTACATGGTGAGCATCATCGTCTTGGTGCTCTTCATGGTCTCGATCTGCGGCTGCATCATCGCCGCCATCTGCGGCATGAGCGCGTCGAGTCGGTCCATGTCGGGCAGCAACTCCTGGATGGCCGCCGTCATGGTGTCGACGCCGTCGAGGCCGTCGAACACCGACCGCATCGACCAGCACATCGGGATGTCGTAGCAGTGCGGTTCCCAGTACAGGTAGTTGCGCAGCGGGCGCAGGAAGTCGTCGAAATCGGAGATGCTGTCCCGCAATTCGGCGACGTCGGTGACCATGACGTGGGTCTTGCCGACCATGCTGTGCGTCGTCGCGCTCATCTCCTCCATGAGCGTGATCATCCGGTCCATGATGTCGATGGTCTTCTGCATGTCGTCGGCCTGCAGCAGCATGTCGTCGGCCCGGTCGGTCAGATACTTGCGGTTCATCGTCTGCATGACCCCGCCCATGCTCATCTGGGCAGGAATCGTGCTGAACTTCAGCGGTTTACCGTCCGGACGCGTGATGGCCTGCACACTGCCGATGCCGGGCACCTGGAAGATGGCCTTGGCGATCTTGTCGATCACCAGGAAGTCGGCCGAGTTGCGTACGTCGTGGTCGGTTTCGATGAGCAGCAACTCGGGATTCATCTTGGCCGGCGCAAAGTGGCGTTCGGCGGCGGCGTATCCCGCGTTGGCGGGCAGATCGGCGGGCAGGTAATTGCGGTCGTTGTAGTTGGTCCGGTAGCCCGGCAGCGTCAGCAGCCCGACCAACGACAGCAGGATGGTGCCGAGCAGAACCGGTCCCGGCCAGCGCACGACGAAAGCACCCAAGCGTCGCCAACCCCGGATTCGCATGGCTCGCCGGGGCTCCAGCGTGCGCCCGAACCGGCTCGTCACCGTGACCAGCGCAGGCCCGAGAGTCAGCGCCGCGAACACCGCGACCACCATGCCGACCGCCATCGGGATACCCAGCGATTGGAAATACGGCAAGCGGGTGAAATGCAGACAGAACGTCGCGCCCGCGATCGTCATACCCGAGCCCAGCACCACGTGCGCAGTGCCGTGGAACATCGTGTAGTAAGCCTGTTCCCGGTCCTCGCCGTTGCCCCGGGCCTCCTGATAGCGGCCGATGAGGAAGATCGCGTAGTCCGTTGCGGCGGCGATCGCCAGCGTGACCAACAGCTGAGTGGCGAACGGTGTCAGCCCGATCAGGTTGTGATAGCCGAGGAACGCGACCACGCCACGCGCCGCCGACAACTCCAGGACCACCATGACCAGCACGATGATCACGGTGATCACCGATCGGTAGACCAGGAGCAGCATCGTGATGATCACGACGAAGGTGACCATCTCGATCATCTGGACGCTGCGGTCGGCGGAAATCTGCTGATCGGCGGCCAGTGCCGTCGGGCCGGTCACGTACACCTGGACGCCGGGAGGCGGGGACAGGCCTTTGACCAGCTTCTGGACCGACTCCACCGACTCGTTGGCCAAGGTCTCACCCATGTTGCCGACGAGATAGACCTGTACGTAGGCGGCTCTGAGGTCGTTGCTCTGGGCGCCGGCCTTGGTCAGCGGATCACCCCAGAAATCCTGGACGTGTTCGACATGCTTGGTGTCGGCCTTCAGCTTGGCGACCATGTCGTTGTAGAAGTAGTGCGCATCGTCGCCGAGCGGCTTGTCGCCTTCGAGCACGATCATCGCGGAGCTGTCGGAGTGGAACTCGTCGAAGACCACACCGACGCGCTTCATCGCGATCACCGACGGCGCCTCGTCCGGACTCATCGAGACCGACCGCATCTGTGCGACGGCCTCGAGCTGAGGCACGGTCATGTTGAGCACGACGACCAGGCCGATCCACCCGAGGATGATCGGAATGGCGAGTCGGCGAATCCAACGAGCGATCCCGGCGTGGGTCGTCGTGGATTTGCTGGGATCGGCCATCGGGAGAAATACCTTGGTATCGGATTCGGGCAGGGCTGCGGCCGACCTTATCCCGTTGAGCGGTCGTTTAGTGAGCCCCCTACGGATAGGAGATGGCGCCGAGCGCCCGCGCAGCGCTGCGCAGCTCCGCGTGAATTCCGCCGTAGGCGGCCGCAGGCGGCAGCAGCCGCTTGTCGATCTTGGTCGCCGAGCTGTAGTTCACGTCGACGACATTGGCGATCGGCGCGAGCGCGATCTGCGTCAGAAGCTGGTAGGCGTCGAGCCGGTCGAGGCCGTAGAGCTCGCCCAGCCACGTGATCATCTCCACCTGGCCGGCCCGCCACGCCTCTTCCAGCGGGCGCCCGGAACCGATCGCCAGCAGATGGGTGTCGGTCTCCAGCCGCGGCCACGCCGGGCCACCGCCGCCCTTGATGAGGTCGACGATGGCCGTGATGTTCATGGCGCCCTCGACGGCGGTACCGCACGCTTCGCCCTCGCCCTGGCGGTAGTGCCCGTCACCGAGCGAGAACAGCGCGCCCTCGACGTTGACCCGGAGATAACAGGTGGCGCCCGCGGTCATGTCCGGCGAGTCCATGTTGCCGCCGAACGCGTCGGGCACCAGTGAGCTGCGGACCTCCCGGCGCGCGGGGGCGACCCCGACGGTGCCCAGCATCGGGTTGGCGGGCAACGTCAGCTCGAAGTCGCTGCCCCGGGCCGAGAAGCCCACTGTGCGTGCGGCCGAGTCGTATTCGTAGATCCAGGTGCGCTCGGGCAACGGGTCCTGCAGGGTGGGACTGACCGGGATGCTGGTCAGCCCGCCGAAGAACGGGATCAGCGTCGACGCGCCCCAGCTGCGGGCCGGGGTGAGGTCGACCAGATGGACCGCGAGGGTGTCACCGGGCTCGGCGCCTTCGATCCAGAACGGGCCGGTCTGCGGATTGAGGTCCTCGGTGTCCAGTGCGACGGTGGCCACCGAGTCGAGGCTGGTGATGCGGCCACCGAAGGCGTCCTCGGCCCAGAGGGTCAACACCGTGCCGGGCTTGATCCGCATGACGGGTTCGGCGCCGCCGAAGGTGTAGTTCATCTGCTCGACGGTCGGCACGAAGGTGATGTGGTCCATGACGGACATCCTTACGGATACAAGGCCACTCGGCACCAGAGTTTCAGGATGACGTCGAGTCGGATACGAAAATCAATTCCAGATGGAAATTTTTTTGTCAAAGTGGCGCGCGCACAGTGCCATCCGTGGGTAGGGTGGCTCATAACTCGACCGCAGTTCCGGAGATGGTGAGGAAAGCCGTTGGTTCTGTACGTGTTTCGCTGCGACTCCGGTTGCCCCACCACCGAACGACGGTTTGCGATGGATGCGCGTCCCGACGTGATCGACTGCCCGAGCTGTAGCGGTGCGGCCCGCCGGATGATGTCGTCGCCCAACCTCGGCCGTGCCGACAAGACCGCGATGGCGCTGCAGGACTCGACGCGCGCCACCGCCGATCGTCCTGCCGTCGTCACCTCGCCCTCACCGTCGCTTCGGCGGCAGAAGGTCTCCCGTAACCCGCTTCACCAAAAATTGCCCCGCCCCTGAAGGAGG
The DNA here is from genome assembly GCF_001665685.1 of Mycobacterium sp. 852013-50091_SCH5140682. GTDB lineage: Bacteria > Actinomycetota > Actinomycetes > Mycobacteriales > Mycobacteriaceae > Mycobacterium. The sequence goes on along the minus strand of NZ_LZTB01000013.1, from coordinate 2,325 downwards.
ATCAATGCCCGAAGTTGTGTTCCCGCTCGATTCGACCAAGAAGTTCACCGATCAGGAGAAGCTGGGGCACAACCGGTGGCACCCGGACATTCCGGCCGCGGTCACGGTGAAGAAGGGTGACTCGTTCCGCGTGCACTGTCGCGAGTGGTTCGACGGTGCGATCGTCAACGACGACTCCGCCGACGACATCCTCAACGCGCCGCTGACGACGGTGCACGTGCTGTCCGGTCCGATCGCCGTCGAAGGTGCCAAGCCGGGTGACCTGCTGATCGTCGACATCCTCGACGTCGGGCCGATCCCGCAGGAGGATTCCGGTCCGCTGGCCGGCCAGGGCTGGGGTTACACGGGCATCTTCCCCAAGCTCAACGGTGGCGGATTCCTGACCGATCAGTTCCCCGACGCCTACAAGGCCATCTGGGACTTCTCCGGCCAGAAGGCCACTTCACGCCACGTCCCGCACGTCGAGTTCACCGGCATCGTGCACCCCGGCCTGATGGGCACGGCGCCCTCGACGGGCTTGTTGGCCAAGTGGAATACCCGCGAGGCCGCCCTGATCGCCACCGACCCCGATCGGGTGCCACCGCTGGCGCTGCCGCCCGAGCCGCGTGACGCGATCCTCGGCGGCCTCACCGGGGATGCTTTCACCAAGGCCGCCGCCGAAGCCGCCCGCACCGCCCCGCCGCGGGAGAACGGCGGCAACCAGGACATCAAGAACCTCACCAAGGGCAGCCGGGTGTTCTATCCGGTGTACGTCGACGGAGCCAACCTCTCGGTCGGCGATCTGCACTTCTCCCAGGGCGACGGCGAGATCACCTTCTGCGGCGCCATCGAGATGGGCGGCTTCATCGATCTGCGGGTCGACGTGATCCCCGGCGGCATGGAGACCTACGGCGTGGGGGAGAACGCCATATTCATGCCCGGCAACACCGATCCGCAGTACTCGGAGTGGCTGGCGTTCTCCGGCACCTCGGTCACCCTCGACGGAGAACAGCGCTACCTGGACTCGCACCTGTCGTATCAACGCGCCTGCCTGCACGCCATCGACTACCTGACGAAGTTCGGCTACAGCCCTGAGCAGGCGTATCTCTTGCTGGGTGCCGCACCGATCGAGGGTCGCCTTTCGGGCGTGGTGGACATCCCGAATGCCTGTGCGACGGTGTACATCCCGACCGCCATCTTCGACTTCCCGGTGACGCCCTCGGCATCGGGCCCGGTCACGATCGACCCGGGCATCGGAGCGCCGCACTCGTCGTTCGACTGACGACCTCCGGCTATCCTCGTTCCCGAGACCACCGCGTCCCGCCCGGGCTCGGTGAAACCGCGTCGCGCGACCGCTCCGCCTGGATACCGCGACGCCTGGTGCACCGGCGACCTGACGGTCGTCTGCCCGGATGGTGGTCGCAGACCGTGTCCAGGCGGCCGAAAGGATCGTGGAATGGCATCCCCCCACGACGCCCCGCGCGTCGGCACCCGGTTCGGGCCGTATGAACTGAGGTCGCTGATAGGCGTCGGGGGAATGGGGGAGGTGTACCGCGCCTACGACACGGTGAAGGACCGGATGGTCGCGGTGAAACTGCTCCGCACCGAGGTGGCTGCCGACCGGAGCTATCAGGCGCGGTTTCGTCGCGAGTCGCGGGCAGCCGCGCGGCTGCAGGAACCCCACGTGATCCCGGTGCACGACTTCGGCGACATTGATGGTGTCCTCTACATCGACATGCGACTGGTGGAGGGGGCCAGCGTCAAAGAAGTGCTGAGGACCAACGGCCCGCTCGATCCCGCGCGGACCGTGTCGATCGTCACACAGGTGGCGTCAGCCCTCGATGCCGCGCACACCGACGGTCTGGTGCACCGCGACATCAAACCCGAGAACGTCCTTCTCACCGGCGACGATTTCGCGTACCTCGTGGACTTCGGCATCGCCCACATCGGCGGTGAGGCGACCGTGACGATGACGGGCGTGCTGATCGGGTCCAGTGCCTACATGGCGCCGGAGCGGTTCTCCGGCGCCACCGTGGGGCCGCCCGCCGATATCTACGCGCTGACCTGCCTGCTCTACGAATGCCTCATCGGCCGGCCGCCGTTCGAGACCGGCGATCTCCGCCAGCTCATGAGCGCCCACATGTTCTCCGCCCCGCCGCGGCCGAGCATCATGCGCCGCGGCATACCGCGCGCATTCGATGACGTCATCGCCCGCGGCATGGCCAAGGACCCCACCCACCGGTACGCATCGGCCGGGGAAATGGCCAGAGCCGCCCGCGACGCCCTGTCCGGGGCACCGGCCGTCCCCTGTCTCTTATACACATCTGACGCTGCCGACGATCGCAT
>NZ_LZTB01000012.1 GCF_001665685.1 Mycobacterium sp. 852013-50091_SCH5140682 | reverse complement strand
ACGTCCTGCAGCCGGAAGATCATCGCGAATTCGTCGAGCACGAGGGACGCTCCGACGCCGACCATCGTCCCCGCCACCTCCGGCACCATCGCCGACTACTTCAAGAGCAAAGGGGTCAAGCTCGAGCCCCAGGTCAGCCGCAACTTCACCGCGCTGAGCATCGTGCTTCCGATGCCGCAGGGCTGGTCCACGGTGCCCGATCCGAACGTCCCTGACGCCTTCGCGGTGATCGCCGACCGCTCCAGCACCGATCTGTACACACCGAATGCCCAGGTCGTGGTCTACAAGCTCATCGGCAACTTCGACCCGGTCGAGGCGATCAGCCACGGCTATGTCGACAGCCTGCAGCAGATGGCGTGGCAGACCACCGACATGACGATGGGCGACTTCAACGGCTTCCCGTCGTCGTTCATCGAGGGCAGCTACCGGGCTGACAGCCAGACCGTTAACACCTCGCGCCGGCATGTCATCGCGACCGTCGGGCCCGACCGCTACCTGGTGTCCCTGTCGGTCAACTCGGGCGCGGCCAGTCAAGGCGTATCGGCGGCCGCCGATGCGACCGACGCGATCGTGGCGGGGTTCAAGGTGAGCGCACCGGGAGCACCGGGCGCACCCGCCGCGGCCGCGGCTGCAGCTCCGGCTGGTGTCCCGGCGCCTGGTTTGCCCGCGCCTGCGGCCGCCCCCGCACCAGCGCCTGCAGCGGGTTTGCCGCAGCTCCTGGGCCTGCACGGCTAGGTCCCACCCAGCCGAACCCGACCTGACAGGAGCCCCATCCGCCTCGTATTGTGTGGCCCATGTTGATCGCCGCGCTGCTTTGCCTGAGCGTCGCCGTGATCGTCGGAATCCTCGGTCTGTGGTTGTTGACCAGGCCGCACTCCGGTGATCCGGTCCGCACCGTGCTGCGAGCGGTGGCCCCCACCCAGCTTGCCGCGGCGGTGATGCTCGCCGCAGGCGGTGTCGCGGCCCTGTCCGCCGAGCCGCGGACCGGCGTCGTGGTGGTGACGGTGTGTGTCATCGGCGCGGTTGCCACGGTGGCAGCCGGCTGCTGGCAGAGCGCCAAAGTGGTCGCCCGGGCCGAGGCCGCTTCGGCCGTCAGCAGTGGGGGTGGATGCACCGGATCGTGCGCCAGCTGCACCTTGTCGTGTAGCTGATCCCTGCCGAGCCCGTCAGTTGCGGCTGGTGTCGATCGGGTGGGTCGCGAGCAGCGACGCCGGCAGCGGCTGACGTCGCAGCACCCGGCCCCACAGGTCGATGCGCGGTTCGATCAGCACATCGGACGGCAACGCCGACAGCACGATCCAGTCGTCGCGCTCGATCTCGCCGTCGAGCTGCCCGATGGTCCAGCCGGAATAGCCCGCGAAGATCCTGACGCCTTCGAGGATCGGGGCGAGCGTGTCCGGGTCGGCGTCGAGATCGACCATCACGATGCGGCCCTGCACATGGCGCAACCCCGGCACCCCGTCGGCATGCATGCCCACGCGCAGCAGCGCCAGGCACAGCGCCGAATCACGCTTCACGGGGCCGCCGATGAACATGGTCTTCGGTTTGGCGGCGAGCTTGGCCCACTGCGGCAGCACGTTGTACACCGCGGTTTCGCTGGGCCGATTCAGCACCACGCCCAACGTGCCACCGGCGTTGTGTTCGACGATGTAGATGACGCTGCGACGGAATGTCGGCTCCAGCAGATCGGTGTTGGCCAGCAGGAGCGTCCCCGGTCGTACCCGGTGCGCCGCAGGCGCGATGAAGTCCTCCGGATCCTCTGACGGCGCCACCTGTCCATCATGTCACCAGCACCGCCGAGACGTGGCGAACAACCACGCGCGGTGCGCAATTTGTAGGGCCAGAAAGTTTGTAGTGTGGAACAGGTCGCCGATCGCGGGCTGAACAGCCCCCGAACAGAATGTGATTGCCGTGGTTGACGCTGCCGCCCCCATTGCTCTGTGGCGGTCGCTGCGCGGCATGACGGAGTTCCGCCGACTGCTCGAGTTGCGGGCCGTCAGCCAGTTCGGTGACGGTCTGTTCCAGGCCGGGCTGGCCGGTGCGATCATCTTCAATCCGGAACGCGCCGCGGGACCGTGGGCCATCGCAGGCTCGTTCGCAGTGCTGTACCTGCCCTACTCGTTGCTCGGCCCGTTCGCCGGCGCCCTGCTGGACCGCTGGGACCGCCGACTGGTGATGATCGGCGCCAATCTGGGCCGGCTGGTGCTGGTGATCCTCACCGGCGTGTTGCTGGCCTTCGGCGCCGGCGACGTCGCCGTCCTGTTCGCCGCGTTGATCGTCAACGGGTTCACCCGTTTTGTGTCGTCCGGTCTGTCGGCGTCGCTGCCCGACGTGGTGCCCGATACCAGGGTCGTCACCATGAACTCGGTCGCCACCGCGATCGGGTCGGCCGCGGCGTTCTTCGGGGCGAACTTCATGCTGGTGCCGCGGTGGCTGTTCGGAGCCAGCGACGCGGGCGCGTCCGTGGTGATCTTCAGCGTGCTGGCCCCGGTCGCGCTCGCGCTGTGGCTGTCGGTGCGGTTCGGCCCGCACGTGCTGGGCCCGCACGAGAGCAAACGCACCATCCACGGCTCGGCGTTCTACGCGGTGTCCACCGGGTGGGTGCACGGCGCCCGCACGGTGGCGTCGGTGCCGACTGTCGCGGCCACACTGGCCGGGCTCGCTGCCCACCGCATGGCGCTCGGGATCAACACCCTGCTGGTGCTCGTCATCGTGCGGCACACCGATACTCCCGCACAGGTAGCCGGCCTGGGCCTGGGTACGGCGGTGGTGTTTCTCGCCGCCACGGGCTGCGGCGCGTTTCTGGCCACGGTCGCCGCGCCCGCGGTGATCGCCCGCTTCGGTCGCTACGCCACCGCCAACGGGGCGCTGGTATTCGCCGCCGTGGTCCAGCTCGCCGCGATCGGGTTGCAGCTGCCGGTCATGCTGACCTGCGGGTTCCTGCTCGGAACCGCGGGGCAATTGGTGAAGCTGTGCGCGGACTCGGCGATGCAGCTCGACGTCGACGATGCGCTGCGCGGGCATGTCTTCACCGTGCAGGACGCGCTGTTCTGGATCTCGTTCATCACGGCCACCTCCGCGACCGCCGCGGTGATTCCGGCGGACGGGCAATCGCCTGGCCTGGTGGTGGCAGGCACGGTGATCTACCTGGTGGGCCTGGGCATTCACGCGGCGGTGGCCGCGCCGCGGCGCACCTGACAAGCCGGTCTACGCTGACCCGCATGTCGACTGCAGAGCAGATCGTGGCCGATCTTCGTGCCGAGAGCGACGAACTCGACGGGCTCGTCGCCGACCTGCCCACCGAACAGTGGGCCACCGAAACTCCCGCGGCGGGCTGGACCATCGCCCATCAGATCGCCCACCTGCTGTGGACCGACCGGGTCGCATTGATCTCCGTCACCGATGAGGCCGGGTTCAACGACGTCGTGGCTGAAGCCATGAAGAACCCCACCGGATTCGTCGACGCCGGCGCCGAGGAGCTCGCGGCCACCCCGCCCGCCGAGCTGCTCGCCGACTGGCGCCAGACCCGTGGCCGGTTGCACGACGCGCTGCTGACGGTTCCCGACGGTCGCAAGCTGCCGTGGTTCGGCCCACCGATGAGCGCGGCGTCGATGGCCACGGCCCGGATGATGGAGACCTGGGCTCACGGGCTCGATGTCGCCGACACGCTCGGGGTTCGCAGGCCCGCCACGGCGCGCTTGCGCTCGATCGCCCACATCGGCGTGCGCACCCGCGATTTCGCCTTCGCCCTGCACGGGTTGCCGGTGCCGGCCGAGGCGTTCCGGGTGGAGTTGCAGGGTCCCGATGGTGATCTGTGGACGTGGGGACCCGAGGACGCCACGCAGCGTGTGACGGGTTCGGCCGAGGACTTCTGCCTGCTGGTCACGCAGCGCCGCGCGCCCGCCGAGCTCGACGTCAAAGCCGTGGGCGCCGACGCCGAGAAGTGGCTGACCATCGCCCAGGCCTTCGCGGGCCCGCCGGGAACCGGCCGGGGCTGAGCAGCCGACTAGCAGGGCCCCGCAGTCGTTGACTCTGCGGCCACGGCGCGAAAAACCGCGAAAACCGCGCCCTGAGCGCAGGGTCAATCGCGAGCCACCGTGCCTGCCGAGTCAGCCAGACCGTCGCCGTCGCTGTCGGTCAACGTGAGATCCCACCGCCCGTCACCGTCGGTGTCGACATAGGCGCGGGCGCCGGAGAGCACGCGGTCGGCCAGGCCATTGCCGTCGACGTCGAGCAGCTGATCGTCGGCCGAGCCGTCGCCGGCGAAGTCCACGAGCGGCAGCCCGGCGGGATGTTCCACACCGTCCAGGTCGAACCAGCGGACCTGCCCGCCGCGGTCCACCCGCAACGCCCAGGTGCCCGAGCCGTCGTCGGTGAAATAGGTTTCGGCGCGGCCGTCGTCGTCGGTGTCCAGCACCACGTGCTCGGCGATGCCGTCCCCATCCAGGTCGGCCATCACATCGTCGAGCCGACCGTCACCGTCGAAATCAAGCCCAACCCCGTCGGGTGTGCCGTCGCCGTCAAGGTCGACCGCAGGCTCAGCAGTCCATATCGTGGCCGAGCCGTCGGGATCGCCAAGGCAGTAGTCCATGACTGATCAGACGCACGGTCAGGCCCTCGCGTTCCACCATTCCTGCAGAGCGGCGACAGCCTCGTCGTGCTCGAGCGGGCCGCGCTCCAACCGCAGCTCCTTGAGGTACCGCCACGCCTCGCCCACCTGCGGGCCCGCGGGGATGCCGAGGATGGTCATGATCTCGTTGCCGTCGAGGTCGGGCCGGACCCGCTGCAGGTCTTCCTTGGCGGCGAGTTCGGCGATCCGCGCCTCCAGATCGTCGTAACTGCTCCGCAGGCGCGCGGCCCGGCGTTTGTTGCGGGTGGTGCAGTCGGCCCGCACCAGCTTGTGCAACCGCCCGAGCAGCGGACCGGCGTCGGTGACATAGCGCCGGACCGCCGAATCGGTCCACTTGCCCTCGCCGTAACCGTGGAACCGCAGGTGCAGGTAGACCAGCTGGGAGACGTCGTCGACCATCTGCTTGGAGTATTTGAGCGCGCGCATGCGCTTGCGGACCATCTTGGCGCCGACCACCTCGTGGTGGTGGAAGCTGACGCCACCGTCGGCTTCGTGCTTGCGCGTCGCGGGCTTGCCGATGTCGTGCAGCAACGCCGCCCAGCGCAACACCAGGTCGGGACCCTCGTCTTCCAGATCGATGGCCTGGCGCAGGACCGTCAGCGAATGCCAGTACACGTCCTTGTGCTGATGGTGCTCGTCGATGGCCATCCGCATCTCGCCGACCTCGGGCAGCACCACCGCGCCGAGCCCGGTCTGCACCATCAAATCGACGCCCGCGACGGGGTCCACGCCCAGCAGCAGCTTGTCGAGTTCGGCGGCGACCCGTTCCACCGTGATGCGAGCCAGCTGCGGTGCCATGTCCAGCAGGGCCTCCAGCACCCGCGGGGCGACCGCGAACCCGAGTTGTGACACGAAGCGGGCGGCCCGCAGCATCCGCAGCGGATCGTCGCCGAAGGACACCTGGGGCGCCGACGGGGTGTCGAGTGTCTTGGCCCGCAACGCCGCCAAACCGCCGAGTGGGTCACAGAATTCGCCCGGACCGTCCGCGGTGATCCGCACGGCCATGGCGTTGACCGTGAAGTCGCGCCGCACCAGATCGTCGCCGAGGGTGTCCCCGAACTCGACCGTCGGGTTACGGGTCACCTGGTCGTAGCTGTCGGCGCGGAACGTGGTGATCTCGACGCGCTCATCGCCCTTGGCAGCACCGATCGTGCCAAATTGGATTCCGGTGTCCCACAATCCGTCGGCCCAGCCCCGCAACATCTTCTGCACGGCTTCGGGTCGCGCGTCGGTGGTGAAGTCCAGATCGGTGCCGAGGCGGCCCAGCAACGCGTCACGCACGCTGCCGCCCACCAGGTAGAGCTCGTGGCCGCCGGCAGCGAACACCTGACCCAGCCCGCGCAGCAGTTCGCCGTGCTGGTTCAGCGCCACCAGCGCGCGGGCCAGCAGTTCGGCGTCATCGGGTGCGGCATCGGACACGTTCGGACAGCCTAGTGTGCCCAGTGGGCCCGCTACCGGCGAGTGTGGCAGGACCGCAACCCCGTGGCAGCTACTATCGCTTGGGTGTCGGACGGCGAACAGGCCAAACCACGACGGCGCCGCGGTCGCCGCCGCGGCCAACGCCGTGCGCAGCGCGCTGCCGGCCCGCCCGACACGGGTAACGACCATCACACCGTCCAGCCCAGCGAACATCCCGCCGAGTCCACGGACGACGGTGACAAGCATCCCACCCCGCGAGACCAGTCCAAGCAACGCAAGCCGCGGCCGCGGCGTCCACCCGAACGGTTGCGCACCGTGCACGAGACCTCGGCCGGGGGGCTGGTGATCGACGGCATCGACGGCCCGAAGGACACCCAGGTGGCGGCACTGATCGGTCGGGTCGACCGCCGGGGCCGGATGCTGTGGTCGCTGCCCAAGGGTCACATCGAGCTGGGCGAGACGGCCGAACAGACCGCCATCCGAGAAGTCGCGGAGGAGACCGGTATTCAGGGCACAGTGCTGGCCGCCCTGGGCAGCATCGACTACTGGTTCGTCACCGAAGGCCGCCGCGTGCACAAGACCGTGCACCACTATCTGATGCGGTTCCAGGACGGCGAGCTCTCCGACGACGACGTCGAGGTCACCGAGGTGGCCTGGGTGCCGCTGGGCGAATTGCCGTCGCGGCTGGCCTATGCCGACGAACGCAAACTGGCCGAGGTGGCAGGCGAGCTCATCGACAAGCTGCACACCGATGGTCCGGGCGCCCTGCCGCCACTGCCCCGCAGTGCGCCGCGGCGGCGGGCCCAGACCCATTCGCACACCCGTAATCACCGCCGTGACGACTCCGGTCAGCCTCAGCCTCCCCGGCGCACGAACGGATGCGGACAAGGGCCGTGACCGCGGGTTCAGCGATGCCCCGTTGGCTCTCGACGGCGGCGCGCATCCTGACGGTCCTCAGTGTGCTGTTGCTCGTGACGGTCCCCGGTGTGCTGCCGCGCGCCGCGGCCGGTGAGCCCGGGCAGATGCCGTTTCTGCAACTGCGCATCGATCATGTGTCCCCCGAACTCGTGACCACTACCAGTGAGCCCGTGGTCACGGTGTCCGGTGCGGTGACCAATGTGGGCGACCGGCCGGTCCGCGATGTGGTGATCCGGTTGGAGCATGCCCGTGCCGTGGGCTCGTCCACCGAGTTGCGCACCGACCTCAGTGGAAGCCTCGACAAGTTCTCCCCCGTCGCCGATTTCATCAACGTGTCCACGGAAATGGCTCGTGGCCAGACGGTTCCGTTCACACTCTCGTATCCGCTGCGGGCCACCGACCGGCCGTCCCTGCAGATCGAGCAGCCCGGGGTCTATCCCGTGCTGGTCAACGTCAACGGCACCCCGGATTACGGGGAACCGGCCCGCCTCGACGACGCCCGCTTCCTGCTGCCGGTGATCGGTGTGCCCGCTGAGCAACCGGCCGGCCCGGGCGACGACGGCGCAGCCTCCTCCGCCGAGGCCTTGAGCTCGGTCGTGGCGCCCGACACCTCGCGGCCCGTCGGGCTGACCATGTTGTGGCCGTTGGCCGACCGTCCGCGGCTGGCCGCGGGAGCGCCCGGCGGCACCGCACCGGTACGGCTCATCGACGACGACCTGGCCACGTCCCTGGCTCCCGGCGGGCGGCTGGACACCCTGCTGTCCGCGGTGGATTTCGCCACCGGCCCGTCGGTCGACCCGGCCGGGCAGGTCCGCGCCGCGCTGTGCCTGGCCGTCGACCCCGATCTGCTGGTCACCGTGAACGCGATGACCGCGGGCTACGTCGTCGACGACGCCCCTGACACCGGCCCCGGCACCCGCACGCGGCCCGGTACCGGCCGAGACGCCGCGATCGCCTGGCTGAACCGGTTGCGCGGGCTCGCCCAGCGCATGTGCGTGGCGCCGACGACCTACGCGCATGCCGACCTGGACGCGCTCAACCGCGTCAACGACGCGGGGCTCAGCGCGATCGCCACCAACGGCGCGGGCGACATCGTCGACCAGATCCTCGGCGTCACCTCCACGCGGGGTGCCAGCATCGTCGGCGACGGACCGCTCACCGGCCCAGCGGTCGATCTGCTCAGCGCCCAGGGGCAGACCGTGGCGATCGCGGCCGCCCACACCACCGCGCAGGACTCCGCGACCGGCGCCCCGGAAACCGCCGACGTCACCCCGGTGCGCTACAGCCCAGATCTGGTGGCCGCGGCGTTCGATCCCGCGGTCGGCGCAGCGCTGGCCGGTGCAGGCAGCGACCCGGTCGCCCCGTCGTACCTCGATCCGACGATGGATATCCCGGTCCGGCATGACTCGGAGACCGCGCGCCGCCAGGACGCCACAGGTGCCCTGCTGTGGCGGGGGCTCTCGCGCGACACCGAGCCGCGCACCCAGATCCTGATGCCGCCGCTGGTGTGGACGCTGCATCCCGACGACGCCCAGGCGATCCTGACGTCGGTCGCCACGACCATCCATGCCGGGCTGGCTCTCCCCCGCCCGCTGACCGCGGTGATCGCCGACGCCAACGCCGTGCCACCCGAACCGATACAACCGCGGCCCGCCGACACGCTGGGCAATCCCCGCAGCCGTATCGACGACTCGATCACCGGCGGGATCGCCGGGGTGACCGCCCGGTTGTGGGGCCTGACCGCGGCGTTGACCACCGACGAGCGCACCGGCCTCACGGGTGCGCAGTACACCGCCCCGCTGCGGGAGGACATGCTGCGCGCGCTGAGCCAGTCGGTGCCGCCGGACACCCGCGACGGGTTGGCCCGCCAGCGACTCGACATCGTCACGCACAGCGTCGACGACATGTTCAGCGCCGTCACCGTGGTGAACCCGGGTGATTCGTACACGCTCGCGACGGAACGCAGCCCGCTACCGCTGGCGCTGCGCAACGATCTTCCCGTGCCTATCCGGGTCCGGCTGCAGATCAACGCCCCGCCGGGGATGACGGTCACGGACATGGGCGTGATCGAGCTTCCGCCCGGCTACCTGCCGCTGCGGGTTCCGATCGAGGTCCACTTCACCCAGCGCGTCGCCGTGGATGTCGCGTTGCAAACCGTGGACGGTCTGCCGCTGGGTGACCCGGTACGTCTCTCGGTGCACTCCAACGCCTACGGCAAGGTGCTGTTCTTCATCACCCTGTCGGCGGGAGCGGTGCTGGTCCTGCTCGCCGGGCGGCGGCTGTGGCATCGGTTCCGCGGCCAGCCCGACCGGGCTGATCTGGACCGCCCCGACCCGATCGAGGTGGCGCAGGCGTTCAACCCGGAGGAACCCCCGACCAGGGAGCCGCACCGATGACCGGGCCGGCGCCGCAGTCCCGGCCGCCCGCGCGCCCCGAGCTCTCCGACGCCGCAGTGGTGTCGCGGTCCTGGGGTATGGCGTTTGCCACCCTGATCTCGCGGATCACCGGCTTCTTCCGCATCGTGTTGCTGGCCGCGATTCTCGGTGCGGCGCTGTCGAGTTCGTTCTCGGTGGCCAACCAGCTGCCGAACATGGTGGCCGCGTTGGTGCTGGAGGCCACCTTCACGGCGATCTTCGTGCCGGTGCTGGCCCGCGCCGAACGCGACGATCCCGACGGCGGTACCGCGTTCGTGCGCCGGCTGGTGACGCTGGCCACCACCTTGCTGCTGGTGGCGACGGTGCTCTCGGTGGCATGCGCGCCGCTGCTGGTCCGGGTCATGCTGGGCAGCGACCCGCAGGTCAACGACCCGCTGACGACGGCGTTCGCCTACCTGCTGCTGCCGCAGGTGCTGTTCTACGGCCTGTCCTCGGTGTTCATGGCGATCCTCAACACCCGCAACATCTTCGGCCCGCCGGCCTGGGCGCCGGTGCTCAACAATGTCGTGGCGATTCTGACGCTGGGCCTGTACGTGCTGGTGCCGGGCGAGCTGTCCGTCGACCCGGTGCACATGGGCAACGCCAAACTGCTTGTGCTCGGGATCGGCACGACCCTGGGCGTGGTGGCCCAGACCGTAGTGTTGCTGTGGGCGATCCGGGCCGAGCGCATCAGCCTGCGTCCGCTGTGGGGCATCGACGACCGGCTCAAGAAGTTCGGCACCATGGCCGCGGCGATGGTGCTCTACGTGCTGATCAGCCAGATCGGGTTGATCGTCGGCAATCAGATCGCCAGCACCGCGGCGGCGTCGGGGCCTGCGATCTACAACTACACGTGGCTCGTGCTGATGCTGCCGTTCGGCATGATCGGCGTGACCGTGCTGACGGTGGTCATGCCCAGGCTGAGTCGCAACGCGGCCGCCAACAATGTTCCGGCCATTCTCGAGGATTTCTCCCTGGCCACGCGGCTGACCATGATCACGCTGATCCCGATCGTCGCGATGATGACCGTCGGCGGCCCGGCGATCGGCAGCGCGTTGTTCGCTTACGGCAACTTCGGCGAAACCGACGCCGGCTATCTGGGCATGGCGATCACGCTGTCGGCGTTCACCCTCATCCCGTACTCCATGGTGCTGTTGCAGCTTCGGGTGTTCTACGCGCGCGAACAGCCGTGGACTCCGATCATCCTGATCGTCGTCATCACGGCGGTGAAGGTCGCCGGCTCGCTGGTGGCTCCGCATCTCACCGACAACGCCGACATGGTGGCCGGATACCTCGGTCTGGCCAACGGGCTGGGCTTCCTGGCCGGCGCGCTCGTCGGACACGTGCTGCTGCGGTCCAGTCTGCGTCCGCCGAGCGGCCATCTGGTCAGCCGCCCTGTCTTACGGACGATTCTGGTGACCATCACGGCATCACTGGGTGCGGGTCTTGTCGCGCACGTCGCCGACCGGCTACTCGGATTGGCGTCGCTGACAGCGCATCTCGGTGCGGGCGGATCACTGCTGCGGCTGCTGGCCCTCGGCGTGATCATGGTCCCGATCATCGCGTGGGTACTCATCGCTGCCCGCGTGCCCGAGGCCCAGGCAGCACTCGCGATGGTGCGTCGTCGGCTCGGCCGCGCGGCGCCGCAACCGGGCGTGGAGGTAGCCGCGACTCCGGCGGCCCTGCCCGTCCAGCCACGCCGCCGGGGTGCGGTCCCGTACCCTGATCAGAGGAATTCTTCTCCACATCGGTGGCCACCAACCCCGGCGGCCACCTTCGGTGGGGCTCCGGCATCGGTTGCCGGAGCGGGGATGCGGAAAGGACCACCGGTGACCGACGAATCCGCGGGCGGCCCGGCACCCGGCCCTGAGAGCACGGCGACGACGAAGCTGCCGAGGCCGACTCCCGACGACTTCCGGCCTGATGTGCCCGACGACTCGGACGCGCCCGATGCTGCCGCGACGCGCGAACACGACATCTCGTCGAGCGGCCCGTCCAACGGCGCCACGGCCGTCATCGACCCGTCGTCAACCGGCCCGGCCAACGGCACCACCACCCGGATCCCGGCCGACTACGGCGGCGACCCGACGCGTGAACCCATGTCGTTCGCGCCACCGCGCGAGCAGGTCGAAGCCGCCACCACCGACGACGTGCAGCTGATCCCGGGCGCCACCATCGCCGATGGCCGCTACCGGCTGCTGGTGTTCCACGGTGGCCCGCCGAACCTGCAGTTCTGGCAGGCGCTGGACACCGCGCTCGACCGTCAGGTGGCGCTGACGTTCGTCGACCCCGACACCGTCATGCCGCGCGAGCAGGTGCAGGAAATCCTGGCGCGCACCCTCAAACTCAGCCGTCTGGACGTGCCGGGCATCGCCCGGGTGCTCGATGTCGCCCACAGCGGGTCGGGCGGCCTGGTCGTAGCCGAGTGGATCCGCGGCGGCTCGCTGGCCGAGGTTGCCGCCACCTCGCCGTCACCGATCGGCGGGGCCAGGGCGATCCAGTCGCTGGCCGCCGCCGCGGAGGCCGCGCACCGGGCCGGCGTGGCGCTGTCGATCGACCACCCCAGCCGGGTGCGCGTGAGCATCGAGGGCGACGTGGCGCTGGCCTTCCCGGCCACCCTGCCGGAGGCGACGCCCGACGAGGACATCCGCGGTATCGGCGCGGCGTTGTATGCCCTGCTGATCGACCGTTGGCCGCTACCCGAGTCCGGCGTCCGCAGTGGGCTTGAGCCGGCCGCGCGGGACGCGACAGGCCAGCCGGTCGAACCTCGCGCCGTGGACCGCGACATTCCGTTCCAGATTTCCGCGGCGGCGGCCCGCGCGGTGCAGGAGGGCGGCGGCATCCGCAGCGCCCCCACGCTGCTCAACCTGTTGCAGCAGGCCACGGCCATCGCCGACCGCACGGAGTTGATGGAAGCCCCGCCGGAACCACCGACACGCGAGCCGGCCCGGCCGTACGCCGCCACGGGCGATGCGGAGGAGGCAGCCGCTCGTCGGCGTAAGGGCTTGATGATCGGCCTGGCCGCAGGCGGTGCCGTCATCGTCGTCGCGCTCATCGTGCTGGCCTCGGTCCTCAACCACATCTTCGGCGACGTCGGCGGCGGGCTGAACAAGGATGAGCTGGGCCTCAACGCGCCCTCGTCCTCGACCACCGCGGCGACCGGCTCGGCGCCGTCGGGCAGTGTCGTGAAACCCAGCAAGGCGACGGTCTTCTCGCCTGGGGGTGAGGCAGACAACCCGAGTCAGGCCGGGCAGGCGATCGACGGTGATCCGGGCACGGCGTGGTCCACCGACGCCTACACCGACTCCACACCGTTCCCGAACTTCAAGAGCGGTGTCGGTCTGCTGCTGCAGCTGCCGCAGCCCACGGTGGTCGGCTCGGTGACCGTGAACCTCGACAGCACCGGGACGGCCGTGCAGATCCGGTCGGCACAGAGCTCGTCGCCGTCGTCACTGAACGACACCACCGAGCTGAGTCCTCCGACGCCGATGAAGCCGGGGTCCAACACCATCACGGTGAACAAGTCGGCAGCGACGTCCAACGTCCTGGTGTGGATCACCACGCTGGGCACTGTCGACGGCAAGAACCGCACCGACATCTCCGAGATCACGGTCCGCGCAGCGTCCTGATCGGTCATCCACAGGGCGGCCGCGGCGCTGACCATGCTTGATGGGCACTGCGGCAAAGAAGTGTCGGGAGCGGCCTTCGGCAGCCCTTAGTGTTCGGCTGTGGGAAGGTTCGGGGGGACCGGGGATCCGGCAGCACCAGCGTCAGCGGGCGCCGGGACGCGTACGGATGCCGAGCTGCTCGCGGCCCACGTCTCCGGGGATCGCTACGCGTTCGAGGAATTGGTCCATCGCTATCACCGGCAGCTGCGCCGGCTGGCGTACCTGACCAGCCGCCACGACGACGATGCCGATGACGCCGTGCAGGACGCCCTGCTGTCGGCGCATCGCACCGCGGCATCGTTCCGGTACGACTCCGCGGTGAGCAGCTGGCTGTACCGGATCGTGGTCAACGCCTGCCTGGACCGGCTGCGGCGGGCCAAGGCTCAGCCTGCCGCGACGCCCTATGATGCCGAACTCGGTCATCTGCGGGATCCCGCAGGCGACCCGGCACACCGCGTCGACACCGCGATCGTGGTGGAACGCGCACTGCTGATGCTTCCCGTCGAGCAGCGGGCCGCGATCGTCGCGGTGGACATGCAGGGCTACTCGGTGGCCGAGACGGCCGAGTTGCTCGGCGTCGCCGAGGGCACCGTGAAGAGCCGTTGTGCGCGCGGCCGGGCCAAACTCGCCCGCTCGCTGCGATACTTTGATCCCGATGAACGGCAGCACGCACCCAGCGCCGTCAGACGAGCCGATCACACCTGACCGGCTCGCCGAACTACAGGCCGGGCTGCTCGACGACACCACCGCCGCCCGCCTGCGCCACCGCGTGCGCACTGATCCCGAAGCGGCGGCCATGCTGGCCGCCCTGGACCGCGTGCGACGCGACGTCGCGGAGTTGGCCGACGACGGACAGACCGCGCCGCCGGTGCCCCCCGACGTCACCGCCCGTCTCACCGCGGCGCTGCGGGCCGCTCCCCCACCCGAGCACGCCATGAACCGGGGTGCGCGACGGGCACGCCGGGCCGCCGCCGTCGCGGGTGCGTGCGCGGCGCTGCTCGCTGTCGGTCTGGGCAGCGTCATGCTGATGCGTCCCGATCCGCCATCTGCGGCAACCACGGCCCGCTTCGAACGGATCACGGTGACCCCGCCGCAGCCCACGGTCGACCTACCCGAGCCACAGTTGCTCGGCCTGCTGGCCGCCCGGCCCGATCTCGGGCCGCTGACCGACCCCGAGCGCCGCGCGCAGTGCCTGGCGGCGCTGGGTTACCCGCCGGGGATCAAGGTGCTCGGTGGCCGACCGCAGGATGTCGGCGGCCGGCGCGGTGTACTGATCCTGGTTCCCTCCGACGTCCCTGGCGCGGTGGTGGGCCTGGTGGTGGCCCCCGATTGCGACGGCGCACACGCCGGGTTGCTCGCGGACACCGTGGTCAAACGCCCGTAGTCTGTCCCACGAGTTAGCCGGGAACAGCCCGGCCTAGGCTGGCGTTACACGCATGCCGAGCCAAGATCCGGCAGAAAGGCCGATATGACCACCTCAGAGACCGTCCACGACGTCATCATCATCGGATCGGGTCCTGCCGGTTACACCGCTGCCGTGTATGCCGCCCGCGCCCAGCTCAAGCCGCTGGTGTTCGAGGGCACGCAGTTCGGCGGTGCGCTGATGACCACCACCGAGGTGGAAAACTATCCCGGCTTCCGCGAGGGCATCACCGGCCCCGAGCTGATGGACCAGATGCGTGAGCAGGCGCTGCGCTTCGGGGCCGATCTGCGGATGGAGGACGTCGACGCGGTCGACCTCAGCGGTCCCGTGAAGACGGTCACCGTCGGTGACGAGACCCATCAGGCCCGTTCGGTGATCCTGGCGATGGGTGCCGCGGCGCGCCACCTCGGGGTCCCCGGCGAGGAGGCTCTGACCGGCATGGGCGTGAGCACCTGCGCGACGTGTGACGGCTTTTTCTTCCGCGACGAGGACATCGTCGTGGTCGGTGGCGGCGATTCGGCGATGGAGGAGGCGACGTTCCTCACCCGGTTCGCCCGCAGTGTCACACTCATCCACCGCCGCGACGAGTTCCGCGCATCCAAGATCATGCTCGAGCGGGCCCGGGCCAACGAGAAGATCACGTTCCTGACCAACACCGAGATCACCGAGATCGAGGGTTCGCCGAAGGTCACCGGTGTGCGCCTGCGCGACACCGTGACCGGCGAGGAGTCCAAGCTTGCCGTCACCGGCGTGTTCGTGGCGATCGGCCACGATCCGCGCTCGGAGCTGGTGCGCGGGCAGATCGACCTCGACGACGAGGGTTATGTGCTGACCGTGGGTCGCACCACCGCGACGTCGGTCGACGGCGTGTTCGCCGCGGGTGACCTTGTGGACCACACCTACCGCCAGGCCATCACGGCCGCGGGCAGCGGCTGTTCGGCGGCTATCGACACCGAACGCTGGCTGGCTGACAACGACTGAGCCCGAACACCTTTCGATCGACAGGAGAGAGACCATGAGTGAGGACAGCGCAACCGTAGCGGTCACCGACGATTCGTTCTCCGACGATGTCCTGACCAGCAGCACGCCGGTGCTGGTGGATTTCTGGGCGACCTGGTGCGGGCCATGCAAGATGGTCGCGCCGGTGCTCGAGGAGATCGCGTCGGAGAAGGCCGGTGAGTTGACGGTGGCCAAGCTCGACGTGGACGCCAACCCGGCCACTGCGCGAGACTTCCAGGTCGTCTCGATCCCGACGATGATCCTGTTCAAGGACGGCGCCCCGGTCAAGCGCATCGTGGGAGCCAAGGGCAAGGCCGCGCTGCTGCGCGAACTCGCCGACGCGCTCTGACGCTGCGTTAACGGATGGTTAGACCCGTGCCGGATTCGCCTGGCGTTTTCCGGTATGTGGTCGAAATCTGAGACAATGCTGGCTGGTCAGTTTCGGCAACCCGCCGAAAACCAGCCTGGAGGGGCCCGTATGTCGAGTCTGCGTCACGGCGACCGTGGCGGTGCGGTCACCGAGATCCGGGAAGCGCTCACGTCGCTGGGTCTCATCGACAACCCTGACGCCGATCTGAACACCGGCAGGCACGTCGCACTGGATGTGTTCGATGACGAACTCGACCAAGCGGTACGTGCCTTCCAGCAGCATCGTGGTCTGTTGGTGGACGGCATCGTCGGCGAGGCGACATACCGCGCACTGCGGGAGGCGTCCTACCGGCTGGGTGCGCGCACGCTCACCCACCAGTTCGGTGCGCCGATGTACGGCGACGACGTCGCGACGCTGCAGGCCCGACTGCAGGACCTGGGGTTCTACACCGGGATGGTCGACGGCCACTTCGGTCTGCAGACCCACAACGCCCTCTCGTCCTACCAGCGGGAGTACGGGCTCTACCCCGACGGCATCTGCGGTCCGGAAACCCTTCGCTCGCTGTACTTCCTGGGATCCCGCGTCACCGGTGGCTCACCGCACGCGATCCGCGAGGAGGAGCTCGTCCGCCGGTCGGGGCCACGGCTGTCCGGCAAGCGGGTCATCATCGATCCGGGCCGCGGTGGCTCTGACCACGGCATGATCATGAACGGTCCGGAAGGGCCGATCAGTGAAGCAGACATCCTGTGGGACTTGGCAAGTCGGCTCGAAGGCCGGATGACGGCCATCGGCATGGACACCTTTACGTCCCGCCCGGCCGGGCACAGTCCGCTCGATGCGGAGCGCGCGGCGACGGCCAACACCGTCGGCGCCGATCTGATGATCAGCCTGCGCTGCGCCACCCAACTCAGTCCCTCCGCCAACGGGGTCGCGTCCTTCCATTTCGGGAACTCGCACGGTTCGGTGTCGACCATCGGTCGCAACCTGGCCGATTTCATCCAGCGGGAAGTGGTGGCCCGCACCGGGTTACGCGACTGCCGTACGCACGGTCGAACGTGGGATCTGCTTCGGCTGACCCGGATGCCCACGGTTCAGGTGGATGTCGGCTACATCACCAATCCGCGTGACCGCAATCTGCTGGTCTCCACCGCCACCCGCGACGCCATCGCCGAGGGCATCCTCGCCGCGGTCAAGCGTCTGTATCTGCTGGGCAAGAACGACCGGCCCACAGGCACATTCACGTTCGCAGAGCTGCTGGCCCACGAGCTGTCGGTCGAGCAGACTCCGCGCGGCGCGTAACCGTCCGGGGCTCGTCAGCACCTCGGCGGATCGTCGGGCGCGATATCGAACGTGAATTGTTGGTCGCCGACGCGGATGACGTCTCCGCTCACCAGGGTCTCGCTGGGGTGGATCCGTCGATCCCGCACGTACACACCATTTTTCGAGTTCAGGTCGGCGATCACGAAGCTGTTGCCCGTCTCGATGATCGCGGCGTGGTGGCGGCTGACCCTGGCATCGGCAAGAACGATGTTGTTGTCGGGGCTGCGCCCGATCCGAGTACTCAAGGCGCACAACGGATGCACGCACCCGTCAGCACCCCGTAACACAGGGCCCTTCGGACGTTCGGTCACCGCAGTGTCCTGCTCATGGAAGGCCTCGATCGTCTCGTCCGCATGCAATTGAGCAGCCTTCGCCGGATCGAGCGGCTGTTGGCGTAGCACTTGCACATACAGCGCTTGCACAACAGGGCCGGGATCGATGCCGAGGCCTTCGTCGAGTGCCGTCCGCAATCGGTGATATGCGTCGAGCGCATCGGATTGTCGTTGGGCCAGATAGTAAGCCGTGATGAGTTGCGCCCACAGCGGCTCGCGATAGGGATGCTCACACGCCAGCGCCTCGAGTTCATTGATGACCAAACCAACGCGACCACAAGCGATTTCGGCCTCCGCGCGGGCGATGTGCGTCATGAGCTTCTCCTCGGCGAGCGCGGTCGCGAAGGCCTCGAAGAAGCTGAATGCGCGGAGATCGTCGAGAACAGGCCCACGCCACTGCGACAGCGCGACTGACAGGTGTTCGCTGGCCTGCTCGAACTGCCCGCCGGCCAGCGCGCGCACGCCCATCCCCCGCGCGATGACGAAACGCCCGACATCACAGTCGTCGTCGAGCACAGACAGGCGATAACCCGGCGGTGTCCTGGCCAGCACCGCGTGCGTGTCGATGCCCGGGCCGCCCATCACGCCACGCAGATTGGACACGTAGGTGTGCAGCGCCGCCCGCGCGCCCGGATGCGCGGCATCGCCCCACACCGCGCTGATCAGTTCATCGATCCCGACTGCCCGGTTGCGATGAATGACCAGCATCGCGAGCACCGCGCGCTGCTTGTGCGAGCCGAGCGGCACCACCCTGCCGTCGACGCTCATCTCGCACGGTCCGAGAATGCCGACTTGAATAGCGCTCTGCGCCACCGCTTTTCCTGATGGACCCGCTGGAATGACAGGGTGTTCGGTCATGCAGTGGCACCGTCGATCACGGGTTTGTCGATCATGCCGCTCTCAATTCCCCACTTCGCGGCGATGGTTCGGTACTCGCCGGTTTGCATCAGGTGCTGCAGGGCCCGCAGCAGCGGCTCCGACAGGCCTGAGCCCTTACCGATGGTCCAGCCGTATGGCGCGACGTCAGTGACGACGCCTGCCGGCACGAGCCTGCCGGTACTGAGCTTGATCGCAAATGCGGTGGCCGGCGAATCGGCGGCCATCGCGTCGATCTGACCGTTGATCAACGCCGCGGTCAGTTCGTTGTGCAGCGTGAAGACCACCTTTTCGATCGGTTTGAGTCCGGTCGCCACGCACGCATCACTTTTCGCCGGGATCTGGTCGGTTGCCTGCAGACTGCCCGACTGCACCCCCACCTTGAGCCCGCACGCGGCGTTGGGGTCGATCGGCGGGCCGGCCCGTTGCGCCCACAAGGTGCCCGCCTGGAAGTACGTGACGAAATCGACCGCATGTTCGCGCTCGCGGGTATCGGTGATCGCCGACGCCCCTACCGTGAGAGTCCCGCGCTGCACTTCGGGAATGATGTCTTCGAACGCGGCCACATCCCGGTACTCCGGAATCACCCCGAGTGTCCGGGCGACCGCGTTCATCAGGTCGACATCGAAACCGACGATCTGTCCGGCCGAGTTCTTGAACTCCAGCGGCGCGTAGGGAACCTCGACGCCGATCACCAACCGGCCCGCACTCTTGATTCCCGCAGGCAACGTGGCCGCGATCTCGGGCACAACCCCGTCGGATTCGGCCGCGAGGTTCGGCGGAGTTCCGCCGCCGGCCCTGCCCGATCCGCCCCACCAGTGCAGGACTCCGAGCACGATGGCCGACACCAACAACACGGCAGCCGCGCCGGTCAGCACGCGCCGCCGCACGGGATTCGTCCGATCCGGCTCGAGGGCAGGCCGTTCTGCCGCGCTGTGGCGCGCCTGCAGCCGTCGCAGCTGCTCCCCCAGCTCGGCCGCGGTAGGCCTCGCCCCGGGGTCCCGGGCCATCGCCCGCGCCACCACTTCAGCCACCTCAGCGGGCACGCCATGCCTGCCGAGATCAGGTTCCGGCCCGGTGGTGATCCGCACAAATTGCGCTACGACCTGTTCACCGTCGAGCCGTTCGAATGCGGCATGACCCGTCAGCGCCGTGAACAATGTCGCGCCGAGCCCGTACACATCGGAGGCCGGGCCGGCGCATTGACCGGACAGCACCTCGGGCGCGGTGTAGGCCGGCGAGCCCGTGAACACGCCGGTGGCCGTCTCGAACCCGCCGGCGAAGTGGGCGATACCGAAATCGCTCAACGCAGGCTCTCCGTAATCGGTGAGCAGGATGTTGGCCGGTTTCACATCTCGGTGGACGATGTCCTGCCGGTGTGCGCAGTCGAGCGCCCCCGCCAGCTTCACGCCGATGTGCAGGACGTCGTCGAGGGCTACGACCCCGTCCTGAAAGATCCGCGCGTGCAATGAGCCTCGCGGGTAGAAGGGCATCACCAGAAACGGATGGCCCCGATCGGTCTGGCCCACCTGGAGCACCGGAACGATGTTGGGGTGCCCCGTGAGCCGCGCCATCGCCTGCTGTTCACGGATGAATCGGGGGCGGTTGTCCTCCAGGTCAGCGGTCAACACCTTGACCGCGACGACCCGATCCAATTCGGTCTGCACGCAGCGGTACACCACCCCGAAACCGCCCCGGCCGATCTGCCTGGCCCGCTCGAAACCAGCCGCGGCCAGCAAAGCCGGCAGCGGATCGCCCTCATCACGCTGCGTCGTAAACAGATCACCCACCATCGCCCGCACGACCTGCCTCTTGAGTCAGACATCAATGATCACCTACGTCCTCGACCGGCGCATGGGCATTGACCTCGGCTATCGCGAGGCGGGGCGCGCTCGGCAACCTGTGCATTTGAGGAGTCCTTGAGGTCGCTGCGCGATCGTATTGCCGTCGTCGCGGGGATCCCGAGATGACGGCATCACCCACATCAACAAGGAGCAGGAATCATGAATGCGATCAGCAGCCTGGCGACCGTCCGACCGAGGCGGGCCCTCGTCAACAACCACACCCTGACCACCACTCGCCCACGTCGGTCGTTGACCCAGAACCACAGCCTGGTCACCGCTCGGATCTGACGGACGAGACCGATGACTGAATCCGGGCCGGCAGGTCTGGCGGTAGCGCAGCATGACGCCACACTGGCTGCGTTGGCGGGTGGACGACTGCATGACGCGCGCTTACTGGGCGTCGCAGCGGTCGACGCCGCAATTGCAGCTTTCGGCCCGGATTCACCTGATCTCGCCAATGTGATCCTGACGTGCGCCGACATCGAGGAAGCCGCAGGGGATTTCGTGGCTGCCCAGGCGCTGGCGGAGCGGGCCGCCGGGATCGCGGAGCCGCTGGCCCACACCTGTGACGCGGCGCTGATGGCGTTGTGGGTGGACATCGAAGTCGCGTGCGCTCGAATGTTGTTGCACCGTGGGGCTTTCGAGCTTACCGATACGAGATTGGCTGCCGCGCTGCGGATCTCCCGCCGGACACTGAGCGCCGACGATCCCGCAGTGCTCTCGATTCACAACCTGCGCGGTGTCACGGCGAAGTACCGCGGTCAGTTCGACGATGCAGCAACACATTACGAGCGCGTTCGAATCGTGTTGGATGTCGACCCCGTCGCCGACAAGCAGGCGCTGGCGGTGCTGCTGCACAACCTCGGCGGCCTCGACCATGCCCGGGGGCGTGTGGTCGACGGGTTGGTCCACGCTCAGCGTGGCCTCGGGCTGCGCATCGACGCCGTCGGCGAGGACCATCCCGACGTGGCTTGTGATTTGACCGCGATCGGTGCGCTGCACCATGACTCCGGTGATCCAACGGCCGCCGTATCGTGCCACCGGCGAGCCCTGCGAATCTTCGAAAACGCTTTGGGCGCTGAGCATTACGAAGTGGGGATGACGTGTGCGAACCTGGCGGTCAGCACTGCGGCGACTGACTCCGCCGAGGCTCGGCGGCTCTACGAACGCGCCTTGCGGATCTTGCAGTCCACGCTCGGGCCGACCCATCCCGACGTCGCGCTCGTTCAGCACAATCTGGCTGTGCTGCTGGCCGGCGAGGGTGACGTCGACGCCGCACGACACCTGCTGGACCAGGCGGAGGTGGCGTTGAGTGCGAACCTGCCGCCGGAGCATCCGCGCCGACGCGATCTGCACGCGACCATCGAAGAACTCTCGTTGCAAAGGAACGAGCGATGACCCAGACAACTGTCGAGAGCGCCCAATCGGTTCGATTGATTCCTCGGCTGCCACGGGCGGCGATCATCATCCTTGCCGGTGATGCCTTGTCCGCGTTGGGATCCGGTATGTCGCTACCGTTCATGCTGGTGTACCTGCACCAGGTGCGTGGCATCGCTATCGACACCGCTGCGCTGGCGCTGTCCAGCGTCGCCCTCGCGTCGTTCGTCGGCAATCCGGTCGGCGGGTTCCTCAGCGACCGTTTCGGACCACGGCCCGCGCTGCTGGTCGGCTTGGTGTTCTCGGCGGCCGGTGCGGCGACACTCGGGTGGGTCACGTGCGTACCGGTGGCGTTCCTGGCGGCGGTGCTGCTCGGGCTCGGCAATTCGATCTCTTGGCCTGCCTTCGACGCGCTCTTGGCCACCGTCGTCACGACCGCACAGCGATCCGCGGTGTTCGCGGTGCGCCACGCCACCCTCAACGCAGGAATCGCGGTCGGTGCCCTGGTCGCCGGTCTCGTCGTCGACATGACCCGCCCGGCGACCTTCCAACTCATCTATCTCATCGACGCCGCGACATTCTTGCTGTTCATCCCGCTACTGCTGCTCGTCTCCGTGCCCTCGAGCGCGGCGTCACCACCGGCGGAACACGGCAGCCCCGGCTACGGGGCGGTACTGCGGGACCGGTTGTTCCTGTCCGTAGTCGGACTGTCCGCGTTGGTGGTGATGATCGGCTTCTCGCAGTATCACGCCGCGTTCCCCGGCTGGGCCACCCGTGATCACGGCATCCCGGCGAGCGCACTCGGCATCTGTTTCGCCGCCAACGCCGCGACGGTCGTGGTGCTGCAGCTGCCGGTACTGCGCGCCCTCGCCGGTCGTACCCGCACCGCAGCGATCGCCATCGCCTGTACGAGTTGGGCGCTCGCGTGGACGTTGGCCTTGGTATCCGGACACGCGGGCAGTGGATGGCAGGCGATCGGGGGATTTGTCGCGACTATGGTGGTGTTCGGTATCGCCGAGACAACTCTGGCCCCGACGCTGACAGCGATCGTGAATGACCTTGCGCCCGAGGATCTTCGCGGGCGGTACAACGCGGTATCCGCACTCGGCTGGACCACGGGATTCTTCGTCGGCCCGGCTTTGACCGGGGTGGCTCTCGGCACCAACCATGGCACCGCTCTGATGGCGCTGCTGATCGTCACAAGCCTGCTGGGCGCATTCTGGGCCACCCGTCTGGGCCGGGGCCTGCCCACGTCCGCGAACCGGATCGGGATGTAGGCCGGCGCTAACCGTCCGACAGCGACCGCGCTGCGGCGACGTCATACTCAGCCACCGACGCCGAAACTATTGCCGCCCTTTGATCGTCGCTCGGGCCGTCACCCCGGAACGTATCGACCGCCGATTGCGACGTCCACCTCTCGTAGATGTTGATTCGGCATGCGTCGAGCAGGTCGGCTGAGATGGCATAGTCCAGACCCCCGTCAGCGCGACGGGCTTGCTCGACGACACCGACACATCCGGCCAGGTACGACTCTCGCTGTCCGGGTCCGACGACTATGTGTCCTGAAACGATGATCACGCGTGTACTCCCCTGCTGAAGTCGCGCATATCGGCATATAGATAGACCGCGTAGAACAGCCGAACTCATCGACGACGAGACTGTCGATCACATCACCGACCAGTCATCCACGTGAAACCAACGCCACCGACCGTCCGGTCAGACCCACCTTTTGAGCGACGCCGACCAGGCGGCGTTCATGGAGGCGCCGGTCATCCCGGCTCCGATAGGCAGTTCGATGCGGGCGTTCTCGAGCAGCCGCTCCAGCGCGGCCTCCACCTCGGCCTTCCAGCCCAGGCCCTTGTCCAGCTCGAGCCGCAGCCGCGGGAAGTACGGATGGGGAGCCACGACAGAGAATCCGACATCCTGTAGGAAGTCCGATTCGATCATGCACTGGTCCACCGCGCAGTCCCCCAGCACTTCGACGACCGGTGCCAACTCGTCGGGTAGCGAGCCGCAGTCGCCCAATTCGGTAACGGCTTGGGTGTACCCGAACGCTTCCAGTGCGCGAACACCGCGTCGCACAAGGTCGTTCACCACCGCGGCGAGCAGACTTCCCGGCAGGCCTTCGGTACCCGTGCCGGATTCAACCGCGACGGCGGTCAACAACACCGCATCCGCGCTGACCGGTGCGGTGGGAAACAGGCGTGCCCGCGGCACCGCTCCGGGTGGTGCGTAGAACGCGTAACCCAGACACGGTTCGTCGCCGGTGATCGGAGGGCCGAACTCGCTGCCGTCATCAGGCGGCGACTCGACAGCGAGTTGGCCGCACGACCCCCACTCGAGCATGACCATGGACAGCCACGCTTCTTTCTCGAACTCGGGATCACTGAGATGATCGTCGCCGCGAAGCGTCGACGGATCCACCTCCCAGAAGACACACCGCCGTGCATGCTTCGGCAACTGCTCGAATCCCTCGAGCCGGAGCGGCGTGATACGTGCTGACACTAGACTCCCCGGGTTCCACACGATGCCGGTGTGCGCGGCGCACCCTCAAGGATAGGAGAGCTTGACGGCAACGGCGTAGTCCGCGACGAATCTTTCATTTTTCGTCGCCTTTCGAACGAATTCTGATGCAGCTCAATTGCTTTCCCGATTGCGCCCATTCGCACCGCCACGGCGCTTTCGTCATGTGTCACAGTGACGGAACGGCCGCGTGTGGTTGATCGTCGAGTTTCAGTGCTGTTCGGTGCTCATAATTTCGACAATCCGCTGCAAATCGTCGACCGACCCGAATTCGACGACGATCTTGCCCTTGCGTTTGCCGAGGCTCACCGTGACGCGGGTGTCGAATGTCGTCGACAGCCGGTCGGCAACATCCTGGAGGCCCGGCATCTGGATCGGCTTGCGGCGGGGCGCGGGTGGCGCGGTGCCGCCATCTCGGTTGGCGAGTGTGACGGCCTCTTCGGTGGCACGCACCGACAGGCCCTCGGCCACAATGCGCGCGGCGAGCTCCTCCTGCTTTTCCGGACCGCCCTCAAGCGCGAGAAGGGCGCGAGCATGACCGGCCGAGAGCACGCCGGCCGCCACCCGACGTTGCACGGCGATCGGCAGCCGCAGCAGACGGATCATGTTGGAGATCAGCGGACGGGACCGCCCGATCCTCGCGGCCAGTTCATCGTGGGTGACGCCGAATTCATCGAGCAGCTGTTGGTAGGCAGCGGCCTCTTCCAACGGGTTGAGTTGTACGCGGTGGATGTTCTCCAGGAGCGCGTCGCGCAGCATGCTGTCGTCGGCGGTCTCGCGGACGATCGCCGGAATCGCCGTGAGCTCAGCGATCTGTGCCGCCCGCCAGCGCCGCTCCCCCATCACCAGCTGGTAGCGCGTCGCGCCGTCGGTTTGCACGGCGCGCACGACGATCGGCTGCATCAGGCCGAATTCACGGATCGAGTGCACCAGCTCGTTGAGCGCTTCTTCGTCGAAGACCTGGCGGGGCTGGCGGGGATTGGGATCAATGAGGGCGGGATCGATCTCGCGGTACGTGGCGCCGACGCCGTCGATCTCAGCCTGTGGCGCTTCGGCCGACGGCGACGAAGCCGGCGGGCCGAGCAGAACGTCAGCGGCCGTCGCACCCATACGCGGACTCAGATGGTCGGTGCCGTCGTCGGCCGGTCCGGTCGGAATCAGCGACGCCAGACCCCGTCCGAGTCCACTGCGCTTCTTCGCCTGCTGATTCATCATTGTCTCCTGCTCATCGCTGCCAACTTGCCGACCTTCTCGCGTTGCCGCCCTACTGTGCGTCGGCCGGCGCTCCGCGTTCCGCGATTTCACGGCTCGCGTCCAGGTAGCTCAACGCCCCACGGGAACCCGGGTCGTAGTCGAGGATCGTCATCCCGTAGCCGGGCGCTTCCGACACCTTGACGCTGCGCGGGATCACCGTCTTGAGCACCTTGTTGCCGAAGTGCTCCCGAACGTCTTCGGCAACCTGGTCCGCCAACTTCGTCCGGCCGTCGTACATCGTCAGTATCACCGTGGACACCGACAGTTCCGGGTTGAGGTGAGCCTTGACCATCTCGATGTTGCGGAGCAACTGGCCCACGCCTTCCAGCGCGTAGTACTCGCACTGGATGGGGATAAGTACTTCCGGGGCCGCGACCAACGCATTGATGGTCAGCAGGCCCAGCGACGGCGGGCAGTCGATGAACACGTAGTCGAAGTTGTGCTGCTTGAGCTCAGTGAGAGCGGACCGGAGCCGTCCCTCGCGGGCGACCATGCTGACGAGTTCGATCTCGGCGCCGGCGAGATCGATGGTGGCGGGAATGCAGAAGAGACGCTCGTTGTGCGGGCTCTGCTGCAGCGCCTCGTTGACGGGGATGTCGCCGATCAACACCTCATACGAGGACGGTGTGCCGGGACGGTGTTCGATGCTCAGCGCCGTGCTGGCGTTGCCCTGCGGATCCAGATCGATCACCAGGGTGCGCAGTCCCTGTCGCGCGAGAGCCGCGGCGACGTTGACGGCGGTCGTGGTTTTTCCGACGCCGCCCTTCTGATTGGCGATGGTGAAGACTCGCTGACGCGCGGGTCGCGGGAGCTGTCCGTGCGGAATGTGCAGCAGGCGCGTCGCCCGCTCGGCCTCGACCGCGATGGGCGTGTCCATGCTGGTGTCCGCTGCCCAGTCGGAGCGATCGGCGCCGCCGAGTGTTTCACGTGAAACAACGTCGTCCTTGGCGGCCGCGGCCTTGTTCTGACCAGAACCCAACTTCATTTCCTGCCCGCTTTCCCCCGCGCCCCGCGCCGTGCGACGACGACGGTTACGGGTGGGTTCAAATAGCTCGCGCCACATCTCACTACCCTGGCATCCACTGCACCGACCGACCTCATCACACGCCGATGCTCCTCGATCTCGAGTTCGGCGCGCTCCCCCTTGATGGCGAGCATGCGGCCATCCTGTCGGAGCAGTGGCATGCCCCACCGACTCAGCTTGTCGAGCGAGGCGACTGCGCGGGACGTCACCACATCCATCTCCCCCACCTCGTCACGAACGACTCGATCCTCGGCACGACCACGGACCACCGCAACGTTCAAATCGAGATCGGCGATGACTTCATTGAGAAACTCGCTCCGACGCAACAGCGGTTCGATGAGCGTGACCGTCACGTCCTGCCGAGCCAGAGCCAACGGTATCCCCGGCAATCCGGCTCCGCTACCGATATCGGCGACCCGCTCACCGGCTGTCACAAGCTCGCCTACCGCGGAGCTGTTCAAGACGTGGCGTTCCCAGAGACGATCGATTTCGCGGGGTCCGATCAAACCCCATTCAACACCTGCCCCGGCGAGGATGGCGGTGTATTGCTCCGCCAACTCCAGCCGGTCGCCAAACACCTTGGCGGCAACTTCCGGCGCCGCGGGAACCGGGCCATGTTTCACGTGAAACATCCTCCGCACTCCCGCGGCGACGGGCTACTACACACGAACTACACCGATGTAACTAACGAGTCAGCCAAGCAACACAACGACGCGACGCGACGGCTCCACGCCCTCGCTCTCGCTGCGGACGCCCTCGACGGCCGCCACTGCGTCGTGCACGATCTTGCGTTCAAAGGGGGTCATGGGAGCCAGCTCTTCGCGCTCACCGGACTCCAGCACGCGACGGGCCACCTTGTCGCCGAGCGCCGCGAGCTCGTCGCGACGACGACGACGCCACCGCGCGATATCGAGCATCAGCCGACTGCGCTCACCGGTCTTCTGGTGGACGGCCAGGCGGGTCAGCTCCTGGAGCGCGTCGAGCACCTCGCCTTTGCGGCCGACCAACTTGCTCAGGTCCCCGCCGCCGTCGATGCTGACGACCGCGCGATCGCCTTCGACATCCAGATCAATGTCGCCGTCGAAGTCGAGCAGATCGAGCAGCTCCTCGAGATAGTCGCCGGCGATCTCGCCTTCGGCGACCAAGCGCTCTTCCAGATCGTCCGCCGACAGTGTCGCCTTCGAGGCCTCCGGCTCGACGCCGGCATCGGTGGTCTGTGAGTCGGTCATGTCAGTCTCTCCCTACTACTCGC
Source organism: Mycobacterium sp. 852013-50091_SCH5140682 (assembly GCF_001665685.1). Taxonomy (GTDB): domain Bacteria; phylum Actinomycetota; class Actinomycetes; order Mycobacteriales; family Mycobacteriaceae; genus Mycobacterium. Next base: position 52,679 of record NZ_LZTB01000012.1, on the reverse strand, counting down.
CAGCCGGAGCTGGTCAACGCTTCCGCTTCTTGGGGCGCGCGCCGGGCTTCGGGGTACGACCGGCGGTATCCCCCGACCCCTCCACGGCGCTGCTGTCTCCCGTGCCCTCGGTCGATGCGGCAGGCGTGCTCTCCGCCTCGTCCTCATCGCCAGGATTCGACTGGGCCTTGCGCGGTCGGTTCGGCTTGGCTCCCGGCGCCGGCGCGTTGGCCGCCCGCCTCTCCATCGCCTCGACCTTCTTGGCTTCCTCTTCCTTCTCGATCATGCCGAACACGTAGTGCTGCTGGCCGAACGTCCAGATGTTGTTCGCGAACCAGTACAGGATGATCGCGAGCGGCAGGAACGGTCCGCCGGCGACGACGCCGAACGGGAACACGTAGAGGGCCAGCTTGTTCATCATCGCCGTCTGCGGGTTGGCAGCGGCCTCAGGGCTCTGCCGCGCAACCGAGGCCCGGCTGTTGAAGTAGGTCGCGATGCCCGCGAAGATCATGATGGGCACGCCCACCGCGATCACCGAGATCCGGTTGAACTCCGTGAAGGCGTCCAGACCCGTCTTCTGAATCATGGTCGCGCCCAACGGGGCACCGAACAAGTTGGCGTCGAGGAAGTTCGCCACGTCGGTCGGGCTGAACACGTAGTTGCCGGTGGCCCGATTCTCGGCGACGGTCATGTGCACCTGACCGAAGCCACCCTGGGTCCGGTTGAAGGACCGGAGCACGTGGAACAGTCCGAGGAACACCGGCACCTGAGCCAGCATCGGCAGACAGCCGAGGATCGGGTTGAACCCGTGCTCGCGCTGCAGCTTCTGCATCTCCAGCGCCATGCGCTGGCGGTCCTTGCCGTACTTCTTCTGCAGCGCTTTGATCTGCGGTTGCAGTTCCTGCATCTGCCGCGTCGTACGGATCTGCTTGACGAACGGCTTGTAGAGGATGGCGCGCAGGGTGAACACCAGGAACATCACCGACAGCGCCCAGGCGAAGAAGTTCTGCGGGCCGAGGACGAAGGCGAAGGCCTTGTACCAGACCCACATGATCGCCGACACCGGGTAATAGATGATGTCGAGGCTGAAGAAGTTAAACATAGGACTCGTTTCTGCCATCTCCGACGGCATCAGCGTTGCGGCGCTCAGGTATCGGATCCCATCCTCCCCGATGCCACGGGCCGCACTTCAGCAGCCGAACCGTGGCCAGCCAGCCACCGTAGAAGAGGCCGTACTCGGTGAGCGCGTCAACGGCGTACTGACTGCACGTCGGAGTGAATCGACACGTGGGCAGACGCAATGGGGAGATCATGTGCCGATACAGCTGGATCAAGAAGATCACTGCGCGGGCCGCACCCGCCCCTGCCCGCCGCATCATGAAGCAGTTCCGTGCCGCGCCACCCGCTCCAGCGCAGCAGTGAGTTGCCGTTCCAATCGTGACGAGAGCGCATCCCGGCAACTCGGCCGAGCTCGGATCACCACACGGTCCGTGGGCTCGAGGCGGGGCAGCACGGTACGGGCGGCGTGCCGCAGACGGCGCGCCACCCGATGACGTTCTACGGCGTTACCGACGGACTTGGAGACCACCAAACCGACACGTGGCCCACTGGGGTCCAGCTCGTCGCGCAACGCGTGCACGACCACATCGGGTTGTACTGCGCGCACGCCACGGCTGACGGTGACACTGAATTCCGCGGACCGCCTCATCCGGTTCTGAGCCGGAAGCACCGCGCTAGATCCTGCGTCGAATCACGCAGTGAGCGAGCGACGGCCCTTGCCACGGCGGCTGGAGACGATGGCGCGACCGGCACGGGTCCGCATACGCAGCCGGAACCCATGAACCCGCGCGCGGCGACGGTTGTTCGGCTGGAAGGTCCGCTTGCCCTTGGCCACGGCAATATCTCCTTGTTTCTATGTGGCATCCGCGACTCGCCGACCCGAAGTGTGTCGGAGAGGACGCGACTGCCCCTAATAAGCTTGTGGTGCGTCGTGTTCTACTTACCGGCGCAGACTCCGGGCGGACCAGGATCGCAGCCGTATCGCCACGTGCGGGCGACTGCTCGAGGGTACTGACGAGTTTTCGCTGGGTCAAACCTGCGATCAGCGGCCGGCCCCAATGTTGCAGAACGGTTGGCACGTCGAGCGAAAACTGTTAGCTTCTGCCAATACCGTTCGTAGCCGCCCCGCACCGGGACAGGCGCCAGACAGGAACCGAGGACGTCAACCAGCTGCCACTAGGTGAGCCACGGCTGCGACATCCTCCGCACAAGTCAACAGAAACGACGACGACTGTCCTTTTTCCACAACCTGTGGATAAATATGTGGACAGTTCGTCTTCGTTCTTTTGGTCGTCCGTGGCTGGACCTCCAGGACAGTAAAGGGGGTAACCGTCGATGACCGCTGACCCCGACCCACCCTTCGTCTCCATCTGGAACGACGTCGTCGCCGAACTCAATGGCGACACCACCCCTCAGCAAAGAGCCTGGCTGAAGCTCGTACAGCCGTTGGTCATCACTGAGGGGTTTGCTCTGCTGTCGGTGCCCACGCCGTTCGTCCAGAACGAAATCGAGCGTCACCTGCGGGAACCCATCGTTTCGGCGCTCAGCCGGCGACTCGGCCAACGCGTCGAGCTCGGCGTCCGCATCGCAACACCGAGCCCCTCGGACGAGACCGACATTTCCGACAGCCACCTCGAGCCCGCGCCGCCGGACATCGACGAGGTGGACGACGACCGCGCGGCCCGCGTCAACGTCGAGGAAAGCTGGCCCACCTACTTCAGCAATCCGCAGCCGAGCGCGGCCACGCCCGACGCCAATGCGGTCAACCTGAACCGGCGCTACACGTTCGACACGTTCGTCATCGGGGCGTCCAACCGGTTCGCCCATGCCGCGACCCTCGCCATCGCCGAGGCTCCCGCGCGGGCGTACAACCCGTTGTTCATCTGGGGTGAGTCCGGGCTTGGCAAGACCCATCTGCTGCACGCGGCGGGCAACTATGCCCAGCGTCTCTTCCCCGGCATGCGGGTGAAGTACGTCTCCACCGAGGAATTCACCAACGACTTCATCAACTCGCTGCGCGACGACCGCAAGGCGTCGTTCAAGCGCAGCTACCGCGACATCGACATCCTGCTCGTCGACGACATTCAGTTCATCGAGGGCAAGGAAGGTATCCAGGAAGAGTTCTTCCATACCTTCAACACGCTGCACAACGCGAACAAGCAGATCGTCATCTCCTCGGACCGGCCACCCAAACAGCTGGCCACGCTCGAGGACCGGCTGCGCACCCGCTTCGAGTGGGGCCTGATCACCGACGTGCAGCCCCCCGAGCTGGAAACCCGAATCGCGATTCTGCGCAAGAAAGCTCAGATGGACCGGCTCGACGTGCCCGGCGATGTTCTCGAACTCATCGCCAGCAGCATCGAACGCAACATCCGCGAGCTCGAGGGTGCCCTGATCCGCGTGACGGCGTTCGCCTCGCTGAACAAGACGCGTATCGACAAGTCACTGGCCGAGGTGGTGCTTCGCGACCTCATCGCCGATGCCACCACCATGCAGATCAGCACAGCGGCCATCATGGCGGCCACGGCGGAGTACTTCGAGACCACCGTGGAGGAGCTGCGCGGGCCCGGCAAGACCCGGGCGCTGGCGCAGTCCCGACAGATCGCCATGTACCTGTGCCGTGAACTCACGGACCTCTCCCTGCCCAAGATCGGGCAGGCCTTCGGGCGCGATCACACGACGGTGATGTACGCCGAGAAGAAGATCCGCGGCGAGATGGCCGAGCGACGCGAGGTTTTCGACCACGTGAAGGAACTCACCACGCGGATCCGCCAGCGCGCCAAGCGCTGACGCCCCGCTGCCCAACCCACCCCCGACACCCGCGGTGTCTTTGTGGGCTCAAGTTCTGTCTCACATCGTGGTCACGCATGCTCAGGATGCGACCGATCCGAACAACAACTTTTGTCACAGCTTGCGTCAGCGGTCACACTCGCACGCCCAAAATCCCTGTGGACAGCGCTGTGCACAACCTGCGGGCAAATCACAGGATTATCAGTGGAACAATCCACACGGCTCGAGTTCTCCACAGCGGCCCGGAACACCGAACCCGGGTGTCCACAGCCGACTCACACCGCGACACACCGGCGGTACTGGGCTTACACCGCTTCATCCCCAGATTCCACAGTCCCTATTACTGTTACTCAAATATCTACTCATAATTCTTCTTAGAAGAAGCCTGTTGGGGACATCTCGGCTCGAGCCTCGCCTCGCATGCCCGGCGTCCTTCGAGGTCACCCCGATCGATTAGCTTTCAAGTTCATGCGGAAAGCTCTACGGTGGTTCTTCGACGACGGTTTCTCCAGCGTGTTCGCGTGGCATGATGCTGCGCAGCATCGATGAGAAACCGCTGGTTAGAGCTCATTGTGGGGATTATTCGAAGGGGCGCATAAGACGTGTCGACGACGACGGCTGGGCTGACCGACCTGAAGTTTCGCGTGGTACGCGAGGACTTCGCGGATGCGGTGGCCTGGGTGGCCCGTAACCTGCCGAGCCGGCCCACCATCCCGGTGCTCGCCGGTGTGCTTCTCACGGGCACCGATGACGGGCTGACCATCTCCGGCTTCGACTACGAAGTCTCCGCAGAGGTGCGGGTTGCAGCTGAAATCGCTTCTCCTGGAAGCGTTTTGGTGTCCGGTCGGCTGCTCTCGGACATCACCAAGGCACTGCCGGGCAAGCCGGTGGACATCAGCGTGGAAGGCACCCGCGTCGCGCTGACCTGCGGAAGTGCCCGGTTCTCGCTGCCCACGCTCGCAGTGGAGGATTACCCGGCTCTGCCCGCCCTGCCGGACGAGACCGGCGTGGTGGCCGCCGATCTGTTCGCCGAGGCCATCGGCCAGGTCGCGGTGGCGGCAGGCCGGGATGACACACTGCCGATGCTGACCGGTATCCGCGTCGAAATCTCCGGCGAATCAGTCGTTTTGGCCGCCACCGATCGGTTCCGGTTGGCAGTTCGTGAGCTCACCTGGGTGGCTACCGCGGCCGACATCGAGGCTGCGGTGCTGGTGCCGGCGAAGACGCTGGCCGAGGCCGCCAAAGCCGGCACCGACGGCACCGAGGTACACCTGTCACTCGGGTCGGGGCCGTCGGTCGGCAAGGACGGTCTGCTGGGTATCCGCAGCAACGGCAAGCGCAGCACCACCCGCCTGCTGGACGCGGAATTCCCCAAGTTCCGCCAGCTGTTGCCCACCGAACACACCGCGGTGGCCACCATCGGCGTCGCCGAGCTGACTGAAGCCATCAAGCGTGTCGCGCTGGTCGCCGACCGCGGCGCTCAGATCCGCATGGAATTCTCCGAAGACGCGCTGCGGCTGTCGGCCGGTGCCGACGATGTCGGTCGGGCCGAGGAAGATCTGCCGGTCTCGTTCGCGGGTGAGCCGCTCACCATCGCGTTCAACCCGACGTATCTGACCGACGGGCTGGGCTCGTTGCGCTCCGAACGTGTGACATTCGGCTTCACGACACCCAGCCGTCCCGCAGTGTTGCGGCCGGCGGGCGACGATGATGGGACCGGTGGAGGTGGGCCGTTCCCGGCCGCACACACCGATTACGTGTACTTGTTGATGCCGGTGCGCCTTCCTGGCTGACCGGCCCGGCGAAAGAGGAACCCACATGCAACTGGGGCTGATCGGCCTGGGCAAGATGGGCTACAACATGCGTGAGCGCCTCCGCAAGGGCGGTCACGAGGTCATCGGCTACGATCCTCGCCCCGAGGTCAGCGATGTGGCCACTTTGGAGGACCTGGCGGCCGAGCTGACCGCGCCTCGAGTGGTCTGGGTGATGGTCCCGTCGGGAACCATCACCGATCAGACCATCGTGTCGCTGGCCGACGTGCTCAGCCCGGGTGACCTGGTGATCGACGGCGGCAACTCCCGCTACACCGAGGATGGCCCGCACGCAAAACTGTTGGGCGAGAAGGGTATTGCTTATATCGACGCCGGGGTGTCCGGTGGCGTGTGGGGTCTGACCGAGGGCTACGGCCTGATGGTCGGTGGCAGCGATGAGGACGTCGCCAGGGCCATGCCGATCTTCGACACCCTGCGCCCGGCCGGTGAACTCGCCGACGGATTCGTTCACGCCGGGCCGGTGGGAGCCGGGCACTACGCCAAGATGGTGCACAACGGTATCGAGTACGGGTTGATGCACGCCTACGCCGAGGGTTACGAGCTGCTGGCGGCCGAGGACCTCATCACGAGCCCGCAGGCGGTGATCCAGGCCTGGACCAACGGCACGGTGGTGCGGTCGTGGCTGCAGGAGCTGTTGGCCAAGGCGCTCAAGGAAGATCCCGGTTTCGACGAGATCACCGGCTACACAGAGGATTCGGGCGAAGGCCGGTGGACTGTCGAGGAGGCGATCCATCACCGCGTACCGATGCCGGTGATCGCCGCGTCGCTGTTCGCGCGGTTCGCCTCGAGGCAAGAGGACTCCCCCACCATGAAAGCGGTGGCGGCGCTGCGTAACCAGTTCGGTGGACACGCCGTGCAGAGGATCAGCGAGTCCGGGTGATCCTGCCCGACGGGGCGCACGTAGCGCGCAGGAGTGCGGGCGAAGCGACACGGGAGGTATGGCCGTGTACGCCCGCCACCTGACCTTGACCGATTTCCGGTCGTGGGCGCACGCCGACGTGGACCTCGAGCCCGGCCGGACCGTATTCGTCGGTCCCAACGGCTTCGGAAAGACGAATCTGGTTGAAGCCCTGTGGTATTCGGCGACGCTCGGATCCCACAGGGTCGCCACCGACGCGCCGCTGATCCGGGCAGGCGCGGAGCGTGCCGTGGTGTCGACCATCGTCGTCAACGAGGGGCGTGAACTCGCCGTCGACCTCGAGATCACCACGGGCCGGGCCAACAAGGCCCGGCTCAACCGGTCCCCGGTCCGCAGCCCGCGCGAGGTGCTCGGAGTGTTACGCGCGGTGCTGTTCAGCCCGGAGGATCTCGCGCTGGTCCGGGGCGATCCCGGGGAACGGCGCCGCTACCTCGACGAACTCGCGACGACCTGTCGTCCGGCGATCGCCGGGGTGCGTGCGGACTACGACAAGGTGGTGCGCCAACGCACCGCGTTGCTGAAAACCGCTGCGGGAGCACGCTATCGGGGCGATACGAGCGTGCTGAGCACCCTCGAGGTGTGGGACGGTCACCTGGCTGCGCACGGTGCGGCGTTGACCGCGGCGCGCGTCAAACTCGTCGAGCAACTGCATCCGGAAGTACAGAAGGCCTACCAACTGCTGGCTCCCGCGTCGCGGCCCGCGGCCATCCGCTACCGCAGTTCGGTCGAGGCGATCGAGACCGCGCCCGGCCCGGAATCGGTGGAGTTCTACGAGGCCGCGCTACTCGACGCGCTGGCCCGCCGCCGCGACGCCGAACTCGAGCGCGGGGTGTGCCTGGTCGGTCCGCATCGCGACGATCTCGAGTTGCGGCTCGGCGATCAGCCTGCGAAAGGCTTTGCCAGCCATGGTGAATCGTGGTCGATGGCGTTGGCATTGCGGCTCGGAGCCTACGAACTGCTGCGCGCCGACGGTGCGGAGCCGGTGTTGTTGCTCGACGACGTGTTCGCCGAGCTCGATGTGTCGCGGCGGCGTGCGCTCGCCGGAGTGGCCGCCACTGCCGAGCAGGTGCTCGTCACGGCCGCGGTGGGCGAGGACATCCCCGAAGATTGGGATGCCCGGCGCGTCGAAATCCGGATGATTGATGGTGAAAACGGACGAATATCGGTGGTGCAGCAGTGACTGACGACGACACGCCGCAAGACGCCGCCCCGTTCCCGCCGGACCACCTGGCCGGCCTGCGGGGCATGGATCTGGTGCGGCGCACGCTCGAGGAGGCCCGCGGAGCCGCCCGCAGCCAGGGCAAGGATGTCGGCCGTGGCCGCGCGGCGCCCGTGCGGCGCGTGGCTGGTGGTGCCAGATCGCGACGGAGCTGGTCGGGGCCGGGCCCGGACCGCCGTGACCCCCAGCCGCTCGGGGTGGCGTCGCAGGATCTCGCCAAGTCGCGTGGCTGGTCGACGCGAGTGTCCGAGGGTGCCGTGTTCGGCCGCTGGCGTGCGGTGGTCGGCGACCAGATCGCCGATCATGCCAATCCCACCGGGCTCAACGACGGCGTCCTGACGGTGTCGGCGGAGTCGACGGCATGGGCCACGCAGCTGCGGTTGGTGCAGGCCCAGCTGCTGGCCAAGATCGCCGCTGCCGTCGGCGACGGTGTGGTGAAGTCGCTCAAGATCGTCGGGCCCGTGGGTCCGTCGTGGCGCAAAGGCCCGCGCAGTGTTCCGGGCCGCGGGCCGCGCGATACCTATGGCTGAGGCCTCCCCGGGCGTTCCGCTGAGAGCGCCGAGGCGGTGCGAGACCACCACCGGGGGCGTCCCCACGCACCTGATGCCGTGAAATTCCGCGCACGGCGCATATAGGTAGGTGAAAACATCGCCGTAGGATCGGTGCTGGCGTCGGTTGACGGTAGACTGTTCGAGGATCTGAGGCGGTGCATCCACCGCCTCCCGTGAACCCCAAGGAGACGCGTCCGACGTGGCTGCCCAAGATCAGTATGGTGCCGATTCGATCAAGGTGCTCGAGGGCCTCGAAGCGGTCCGCAAACGCCCTGGTATGTATATCGGCTCCACCGGTGAACGCGGTCTGCACCACCTGGTGTGGGAAGTCGTCGACAACGCCGTGGACGAGGCGATGGCCGGCTTCGCGACCAAGGTTGACGTGCGCATTCTCGAGGACGGCGGCGTGCAGGTCACCGACGACGGCCGCGGTATCCCCGTCGCGATGCACGCCACGGGCGTTCCGACGGTCGACGTCGTGATGACCGTCCTGCACGCAGGCGGAAAGTTCGAAGAAGGCGCCTATCAGGTGTCCGGTGGTCTGCACGGCGTCGGCGTCTCTGTCGTCAACGCCCTGTCGACCCGGCTGGAAGCCGACATCCGGCGCGACGGCTTCGAGTGGTTCCAGACCTACGAGAACTCGGTGCCCGGAACGCTCAAGCAGGGCGAAAAAACCAAGCAGACCGGAACCACCATCCGCTTCTGGGCGGATCCCAATGTGTTCGAAACCACCGACTACGATTTCGAGACCATTGCCCGGCGCCTGCAGGAGATGGCATTCCTCAACAAGGGCCTGACCATCGAACTCACCGACGAGCGGGTCACCCCGGAGCAGGTCGTGGACGAGGTGGTCTCCGACACGGCCGCTGCTCCGAAGACCGCCGACGAGAAGGCGGCCGAGGCTGCCGCCCCGCACAAGGTCAAACACCGCACCTTCCACTACCCCGGTGGTCTGGTCGATTTCGTCAAGCACATCAACCGGACGAAGACCGCCATCCAGCCCAGCGTCATCGACTTCGACGGCAAGGGTGAGGGCCACGAGGTCGAGATCGCGATGCAGTGGAACGCCGGCTATTCGGAGTCGGTGCACACCTTCGCCAACACCATCAACACCCACGAGGGCGGTACCCACGAAGAGGGATTCCGCTCGGCGTTGACGAGCGTGGTCAACAAGTACGCCAAGGACAAGAAGCTCCTCAAGGACAAGGATCCGAACCTCACCGGTGACGATATCCGTGAGGGATTGGCCGCGGTGATCTCGGTGAAGGTCGCCCAGCCGCAGTTCGAGGGCCAGACCAAGACCAAGCTCGGTAACACCGAGGTCAAGTCGTTCGTGCAGAAGATCTGCAACGAGCAGCTGACGCACTGGTTCGAGGCCAATCCTGCCGAGGCCAAAACTGTTGTGAACAAAGCGGTTTCGTCGGCACAGGCCCGGATCGCGGCGCGTAAGGCGCGCGAGCTGGTCCGCCGCAAGAGCGCCACCGACATCGGCGGGCTGCCCGGCAAGCTGGCCGACTGCCGGTCCACCGATCCGAGCAAGTCGGAACTGTATGTGGTGGAGGGCGATTCAGCGGGTGGTTCGGCCAAGAGTGGCCGCGACTCGATGTTCCAGGCGATCCTGCCGCTGCGCGGAAAGATCATCAACGTCGAAAAGGCCCGTATCGACCGGGTTTTGAAGAACACGGAAGTCCAGGCCATCATCACCGCGCTGGGCACCGGTATCCACGACGAGTTCGACATCTCCAAGTTGCGGTACCACAAGATCGTGTTGATGGCCGACGCCGACGTGGACGGCCAGCACATCTCGACGCTGCTGCTGACGCTGCTGTTCCGGTTCATGAAGCCGCTGGTGGAGAACGGGCACATCTTCCTGGCCCAGCCCCCGCTGTACAAACTGAAGTGGCAGCGCCAGGAGCCGGAGTTCGCGTATTCGGACCGCGAGCGCGACGGTCTGCTCGAGGCCGGCCTGGCTGCGGGCAAGAAGATCAACAAGGACGACGGTATCCAGCGCTACAAGGGTCTTGGCGAGATGGACGCCAAGGAACTGTGGGAGACCACCATGGATCCGAGCGTGCGGGTGCTGCGTCAGGTGACGCTCGACGACGCGGCCGCGGCCGACGAACTCTTCTCGATCCTCATGGGCGAGGACGTCGAGGCTCGGCGTAGCTTCATCACCCGTAACGCCAAGGACGTCCGCTTCCTCGATGTCTAGCCCGGTGTCGGGCCGCCGTGGCCGACACCAGGACGTCCCGCGAAGTTTCCCGGGAGTCACAGCCTGGTGCGCTAGGTTCGAGTCCAGTGGACAGCTGCCGCGAGGAGGACCACCATGGCGTACCCGGGCCAACCAATGGGTGTCGGCGATCCGATAACCGTCCAGCCGGTAGCGCGTGACCTGACGGCGCCGGGTGTTCTCGGCGTCACCGCGTTGGCCGTCATCGGTTTCGGTATGCAGGCCGGTCCGGTGTACACCGGCAGAAGTGCCGATGCGCTGGCCGCGCAGCCGGTGTCCACGTGGGCCGGAGCCGGCGGCCTGGCCTTGCTGCTTGCCGGTTTATTGGCGATCCCCGGCACCAAGGTCCCCGCACAGCACTACCGCATCGTCGCGGCAGTGCTGTCGGCCTTCGGCTTTCTGACAGTCGCGATGGGCCTGGTGGTCGGACTGCTCAATCCGCCGGCGCAGACCGGGGTCGGCTGGGCGCTCTACGTCATCGTCGTGCTGGCCCTGGCGCAGACCGTGGTTGCGGTTCTCGCGATGCGGGCCACCAAGACGCTGCCCGAACAACCGGCTCATCCGGATCCGGGCCTGCACGAACAACACCCGCCTGCGCACCGCGACTTCGGTGAAGTCACAACGCGATTCGGCGTCGGTGGCCCGTCGCCTCGGAGCATGTCCTACGGCCAGGGGTATCAGACGGGTCAGAACGCTCCGCAGCAGCCCCAGCAGCATGCGCCGCAGCAAGGACCGCCGCCCGGCTATCGCGACCACCCGGACTTCGTCCAGCCCGCCTCCCCCGCCGGAAGCGGAGCCCAACCTGCGCGGCAGGCCCCGTCGCACGAGTCTCCCGGCGGCTGGGGACAGACCATGCCCGTGCAGCCGGATAGAGGACAGAGCAGCGGCGGTGCCGGGCCGGACCCGAGCCGCAACTACCCGCGCGGTGGCGAAGGACGGCTACCGGGTCTGTAGGGAGCGCCCGATATACCGGAGCTCGTCGGCCGTCGCGACCATCGACACCACCGTCGAGGCCGAGCGTGTTCGCACGACGACCCGGTCGTCGATGTCCTGCAGTTCCTCGAGCAGGACATCTGTGCCAGCAGGCAGCGTCGTCGCAGGTTCCGTCGGCGGCACGACCACCATCGCGGTCACGCCGCTGCGGACACCCGATTCGATGACACCGTCGAACACCGCGAGCGTGTAGTTCCGGTCTGCCCCGGCCTGCAGCGATCCCCGGTTGAAATCGGTGACCCAGAGCAACCGGTTGTCATCGACATTGCCCACCATGTCGCGCCACTTACCGGAGCGATTGGTACGCACCAGGATTCGCGCGCCCAACGCCAGCGCCCGCAGCACCACCTGCTGCGCCAGGTGCAATGAACCGCGGATCTCTACGCGGCTGATCCGCGGCCCGAACACGGGGAGGGCGACCGCGCGGCCCGTGTGGTCCGCGCCGATCACCTGACCGCAGCCCGCGGCCGGGATGTGGAGGCCGGTGAAGTCGGCGCTCGACCCGCCGAAACTCCACGCCGTGATTTCCCGTTCCGGCCGGGGCATCGGCAGGGTCGACATCAGCGCAAGAAACTGCCGCCCGGGCAGTGGGGTCAGAGCTGAAATACCGGTGCGGGCGATCGGCCCGAACGAATCGAAGCGCACTGTGCCGGTGACGCCAACCTGCTCGGCCGAGACGTTGCGCAGTGAGATGGCCACCGTGGTGGTGTAGCTGGGCACGGTCCAGAGTTCGCCGAGAGCCTGTGTCGTCAACATGTCCCGGGACAGCCCGAAGCTGGTCATCCGGAAATTGCCGTCCGAGCAGTACTGCCAATCCTCGTGCAGATTCGCCAGGTTCGCGCCGCCGCACAGTTGGTTCACCACCTGGCCGATATCGGCCGCCGTGAGCACCCGGGAGCGGAGACCACATTCGGTCAGCCGGTTCGCGACGCGGCGGGTGGCGACCGCCGCGGTGCGCAGAATCCCGGATTGACCGCCACCGCGCAGTCCGACCGCCTGCGGGCACCGGGTCGGGTCGAACCGAACGACCACCCACACCGAGCGGTGTGCGATCGCGGGCAACGGTCCGAGCACGGCGTCATAGACATGTGCGACCCGGGTGTGACCCTGTGAACGCGAACCGTGGCTGATCACGTCGACCGAATCGAGTTCTACGTCGAATTGCCGCAGGCAGTCCACCAGGACGTCCAACCGGACCATTTCTCCGGCGACGGTCGCCCCCGGCTCGAGCACGGTCAGGTCCTGCGGGTCGTCCTCGATCCCGATGACGGTGATGACGGACCGTCCATCCCACCGGAATCCGTACTCGACGTCGTCGGTGCCGGCGTGATCGAAGGCGTCCGGCACATCGACATAGGTCGATCGCCGGTTGCGGCCGCGGCGATACTCCCACCGCGCGATCACCGTTTGCACCAATCCCGTACCGTGCCGGCGCACCATCAACAACGTTCCCAGTGCACACACAGCGGCGCACACCCACCACGGGGCCCAGAGATACGCCGCGACGGCCAGGACCAGCACGACCTCCAGCAGGATCAGCTCTGCCACCGGCAGGATGCGATGCGGAAGGATCCGCCACGACGTGACAAAAGGGTTCGGCGACAGACGGTTTGGCGTCTGCTGATCGGACGACGCGATGGTTGCGGCCACAGTGACGAGTCCTGTCTTCAGGGTCGAGCAGCACCGTGAGAAGTAGTTGAGCCCAGTGTAAAGTCGGCACCGGTCGCCGATCCGACAGGGGGAACGCGAGTGCCGGCGCAAATCACCACGAGAGCGCAGGTAAACGGGTACCGCTTCTTATTGCGCCGGCTCGAGCATGCCCTGATCCGTGGTGACTCCCGGATGATCCACGATCCGATGCGGGGCCAAACCCGTTCTCTTCTGGTCGGTTTGGTTATCGCGACGATCATCGTCGGCGGATGTGGTGTGCTGGCGTTTTTCAAACCCGCGCCAGCCGTCGGCAACGCGCACATCCTGCTCAGTAAGACCAACGGCGCCATGTTCGTTCGCATCGAAGACCGCGCATATCCGGTTCTCAATCTGGCATCGGCGCGCCTCATCACCGGGAGCAGTGAGGCACCCGTGGTAGTCGATGACAAGAAACTCGCTGCGCTCGACCGCGGTCCCGTGGTGGGCATCGTCGGCGCGCCACTCGCGATCGCACCAGGTGTCGATCCGGTGAACTCCACTTGGACAGTGTGTGACACAACGGAGTTCCCATCGGCGGTGCAGGGCACCGGGAGCCGTACGGTGCGCACGACGGTCCTCGCGGGACCCACGGAATTGAGCGGCGACACGCATGTTGCGGCCGCGTCGGAGGCCGCGCTCGTGCGTGCTGACAACCAGCACTACCTCCTGTTCGACGGTGTGCGGGCGCCTATCGACATCACCGATCCGGTGCTGATGAACGCGCTGCACCTCACCACGGTCGAAGTGCGCGACGTATCCGTGGGATTACTCAACGCATTTCCGTTGGTAGCCCCCATCACCGCGATCACTGTGCCCGATGCGGGTGCGCCGGCACCGGCACCCCTGCCCACGACCGTGCATGTCGGCTCGATCGTGAAGACGTCGGATACCTCAGGTGAACAGTTGTACGTCGTGCTGTCCGACGGCGTACAGCCCGTCACCGCAGCGACGGCCGACATCATCCGATACGGCGACCCGTCGGCGCAGCGGGAACCTGAAAGCGTGTCCCCCGCAGTGCTTACCGCTGTGCCCAAGGTGAAACGGCTCGCGGTCGACCACTACCCGACCGTTGTCCCGGCCGTCGCCGGCGTGCGCGCCGACCCCGTGGTGTGCTTCACGTGGCGCCGCAGCACCACCGATACGACCGCCGCGACTCAGCTGATCGTGGGCCGCAGTCTGCCCATCCCCCAGGGCGCCGCGACCGTGCCGCTGGCCGGTGCGGATGGCAGCGGACCTGCGCTGGATGCGGTCTACTTCAAGCCGGGCACCGGAGAGTACGTCCGAGCGGTGGGCATACAACCCACCGCCGAAGCCATGGGACAGCTGTTCTACATCGCCGATACCGGCCAGCGCTTCCACCTCAAGGATGCGGCTGCGGCTGCGGCGCTCGGCGTGCATGGTTCGGGTGGCCCCGACGGAGAACCGGGCGCCACACCGCAATTGGCGCCGTGGTCGGTGATCTCGTTGTTGCCGGCAGGCCCGGAACTGTCCCGCGACGCGGCGCTCATCGCTCACGACGGTATGCCCGCCGACACCGCGGGCAGCGCGGTCGCAGTGCCGGCGTCCTGAGGCCTACAGCCGCAACTCCCGGACATACGAGTACAAGCCCACGATCCAGAAGCACAACGGGACCACCAGCGCGATCGCCAGGTACTCCGCCAGTTCCACCCACCGCCGCATGACCGGCGAGAACTCCAGACGCGGCGCGACGATTCCGCACAGCACGGACAGGGCTGCCAATGCCACAGCCGCGAACCCGCTCTGGATCTGCCAGTCGTGCGCTTGGGCCGCGGTCTGGACGATCAACAGCACGGCGATGCCCAGCCCGGAAGAGATCAGTGTGGCGGATTGGACGAGGTCATGGTGGGTGCGACCACGCAGGCACAACGCCGTCGCCACCGCCACCGCGAATACCGGGCCCTGCCAGGAGAACCCGCCGGAGTTGTCCAGTGCCAGGTAACAACCGAACACGGCAGTCAGCCCGGCGCTGATCAGAATTCCGGTGAGATAGTCATTGGCGAGCCTGACCCGCTCGAGCAGGTGCTCTTCGGTGGGAATCGTCTGTAAACCCACCGCCCCGACGCCTTCGACGGCGATGCCGCCGTGGGTTTCGATGTCGTCGAGCGGTTCTCCGGCCGTCGGGACGCGTGGCAGTGGCAACCGGGCCAGCAGAATGGTGACCCGCGGCGCGAGGTACAAGGCCACCACCGCGACCGTGGTCACCGCGGCACCGAGCACCCGGGCCTGCGGGTGCCACACGTTGACGACCACCGAGATGAACCCACCGAGCACCGCCAGGGCGATCACGAAGGTGTGAAACACATGACCGGTCCGGCAGATCTGCAGGGCCAGCTGTGCGGCCAGGGCGATCACCGCAAACGCCATCGGAAGTGCCGGAACGGCAAAACCATTCGGAACAATGCACAACGATCCGATGAACAACAATGGAATTGCGATGAGCGGCAAAGCGATCGACGGCAACAGCGCTTCAGTGCTTCGAGACGATACGCAACCGGCTGCGACGAACATCAACCCGATGCCCAGAGTGGCCGCGGCAGCGCCGAGGCCCAGGGCCAGCCCAGGCAACAGGCAAGCCCACACCACCGCTGCGACAAACGCAATACCAAACGCAGCCAACGACGTTCGGTGCGTCCGCAACCACCGCAGCGCGGGCGGCGATGACCCGTCGCGCCGGACGTCGTCGAACAACATCGGCACCGACGCCGTCGACGTGCCGCGTAGGATCAGCACGTCGCCGTCGTAGACATCGGCCGACGTCAAAGAATGCTCCGGGTCGATCACCGCACCGCCGAGGGGCGCGAGACTCCACCGGTCGGCGGCCACGTCGAACCGCGTGTCACCGGGCCCGCGGGCGGACAGTTCGCCGGCTGCAATATCGAGCAGATCGTCTATGTAGCTGGCGATTTCGATGTCGCCGGGCAATCCCATGTCGAGCCTCAAACCGCCGATCAGAACCGTCACCCTGAGCAGACCGGAGTGCTGTACGCCCGGCGGAAACTCCAGATCCGCCTGCGGTAGCGGAAGTGGGGACGGTGAGGTCATCAGAGGCGACCCATTCTTCGCGCGGTCAGTATGGTGATGTCTGGAAACTAGCAGCTGCAGAATTTCGCTTGGCAGCAGGGGACGTTGGTGGGGACACAGGGTTTCGTTCGTCGCGCGCGCGTTGCGGCGCCGCGGATGCCGGGCGGCGAGGTCAATCTTCAGGCGCCGCCCGAGGTACCGCGCGTGATTCCGGGCAATGTGCTGATGCGGCTGCTGCCCGTGGTCATGGTGATCGCGGTGGTCGGCATGATTGCGCTGATGTTCACCGTCGGCGGTCGCAGCATGGCCACCAACCCGATGATGATGATGTTCCCGATGATGATGGTGCTCTCCATGGTCGGGATGTTCATGGGCGGCGGCGGGCGCTCCGGCAAGGCCGCAGCAGAACTCAATGAGGAGCGCAAGGACTACTTCCGATACCTGTCGAATCTGCGCGACGACGCCGAGAAGACTGCCGACGAACAGCGTCGGGCGCTGGAATGGAGCCATCCAGATCCGCGCTCGCTACCGGATGTCGTCGGCACCAGGCGCATGTGGGAGCGGCGCCCGGCCGACAGCGACTTCTGCCATGTCCGGCTCGGCATCGGCACCCACCGATTGGCCACTCGGTTGCTGGCACCCGAGACGGGCCCCGCCGAGGACCTCGAGCCGGTGTCCACGGTGGCGCTGCGCCGCTTCGTCCGCACCCACTCGGTAGCCCACGCCATGCCGACGGCGGTATCGCTGCGGGCCTTCCCTGTCGTGGACTTCGACGGCGAGCTGGCACTCACCCGCCAGCTGGTGCGTTCGATGCTGTTGGAACTGGCCGCATTCCACGGACCGGAACATGTGATGATCGCCGTGGTGACCGCCAATCCGGACGGCGAAAACTGGCAGTGGATGAAGTGGTTGCCACACACCCAGCACGCCACGGCCACCGACGGGCTCGGCACCTGCCGGATGCTGTTCTCCTCGCTGCGTGAACTCGAGAACGCGTTGGCCGCGGAACTGGGTCAACGCGGCCGGTTCAGCCGTACCATGCCGTTGAACCAGGGCACCAAACATCTCGTGGTGGTACTCGATGACGGGTACGTCGCAGGCGACGAGCGGTTGGCTACCGAGGCGGGCATGGAGAACACCACCCTGCTGGACCTCAACGCCCCCGCTCAGCAGATCTCGGCCAAGGGCGGCTTACACCTGGTGGTCGAGCCGGAGTGGATCGCTGCCCGCACCGCAGCCGATGTCGAACGGTTCGCCACCCCTGACCGATTGAGCATCGCCGAAGCGGAGGCGAGCGCGCGGGGTATCGGTCGGTACCGGCCTGCCAACGCCGCCCACATCGTCAGCCTCGAGTCGGAGAACCGGGCCACCGACCCGGGCCTGATGACGCTGCTCAATATTCCCGACGCGGCTGACATCGTTCCGGAAGAGGTGTGGCGCAAACGTTCCCCGCGCGAGCGTTTGCGGGTGCCGATCGGATACACACCCAACGGGCAGCCGCTGGAACTCGACATCAAGGAGTCCGCCGAGGGCGGCATGGGGCCGCACGGCCTGTGTATCGGTGCCACCGGCTCGGGTAAGTCAGAGTTCTTGCGCACCCTGGTGCTGGCGATGATCACGTCGCATTCCCCGGAGGTGCTCAACCTGGTCCTCGTCGACTTCAAGGGTGGTGCAACGTTTCTCGGCCTGGACGCGGCACCGCACGTCGCGGCGGTGATCACCAACCTCGAGGACGAGCTGACCATGGTCGACCGTATGCAGGATGCGCTGGCAGGCGAGATGAACCGCCGCCAGGAGCTGCTGCGGGCGGCGGGCAACTTCCCCAACGTCACCGAATACGAGCGGGCCCGTGCCAACGGCGCTGACCTGGATCCGCTGCCTGCGCTGTTCATCGTCGTCGACGAGTTCTCCGAGCTGTTGTCCCAAAAGCCGGATTTCGCAGAGCTGTTCGTGATGATCGGCCGGCTGGGCCGGTCGTTGCACATCCATCTGCTGCTGGCCTCGCAACGTCTCGAGGAAGGCAAGCTGCGCGGGCTGGATTCGCATCTGTCCTATCGCATCGGCCTCAAGACGTTCTCGGCAGGCGAATCCCGCAGTGTCCTGGGTGTACCGGACGCCTACCATCTGCCCAGCGTGCCCGGTTCGGCATTCCTCAAGTGTGACGCCGACGAGCCGACGCGATTCAACACCTGTTACGTGTCAGGCGAATACGTGAAGCCGCGGGCGGTAACACACCGGCCACGCGTCGGGCGTGGCCAACGCCCCCGACTGTTCACCGCGGCACCGGTCGTCGCTGACCCTGAACCGCTGATCACCGAACTCGAGGCCGTCGACGAGGGCGAATATCAGGCGCCCGTCAAGGCGACCCTGCTCGACGTGGTGGTCGGCCGGCTCACCGGGCACGGCAGGCCGGCGCACGAAGTGTGGTTGCCGCCGCTGGACGAGAGCCCGGCGATCAACGAGCTGCTGCCCAGCGCCGACTGGAACTCGCCACTGAATGTCAACGGGCGGTTGAGCATGCCACTGGGCATCATCGACCGGCCGTACGATCAGCGCCGCGACGTACTCACGGTCGACCTGTCCGGGGCCGAGGGCAACTTCGTGGTGGCGGGCGGCCCGCAGTCCGGGAAGTCGACGACGCTGCGCACCCTGATGATGGCCGCCGCTGCGACTCACATCCCCGAGCAACTGCAGTTCTACTGCTTGGATTTCGGCGGCGGCACCCTGGCCGGCCTGTCCCGGCTGCCGCACGTGGGGTCGGTCGCCGGCCGGCTGGACGCCGACCGGATCCGCCGCACGGTGGCCGAGATGACCAGTCTGCTTCGCCGACGGGAGGCCCTGTTCCGCGCGGCAAACATCGAATCGATGCGCGAATACCGCAGGCGCAAAGCCGCTTTGGCGGACCTGCCGGCGGCCGAGGCGGCCCGTGACCCGTTGGCGGCCGACCCGTTCGGCGACGTGGTCCTGGTGGTCGACGGCTGGAGTTCGATTCGCAGCGACTTCGAGTTCCTGGAACCGCAGTTGCAGTCGCTGGCGGTGCAGGGTCTCTCGTACGGCATCCACCTCGCGGTGTCGGCGACCCGGTGGATGGAGATTCGGCCCGCGGTCAAGGACATGCTCGGCACCCGCGTGGAGCTACGGCTCGGCGACCCCATCGACAGTGAAATGGGGCGCAAGGTGGCCGAACTGGTGCCGATCGGGGTGCCGGGCCGCGGGGTCTCGCGAGACAAGCTGCATCTGCTCATCGGTCTGCCCCGACTGGACTCGAGCTCGACGGTGGACGATCTGCCCGACGGCGTGGCCCGCGCGGCCGATGCGATCGCGGCGCACTACGGCGACCGGTCGGCACCGCCAGTGCGGATGTTGCCGCATGACCTCGAGCGCGCGCCGGTGGTCCAGGCGGCCGCGCAGCGTGGTCTGCTCGGGCACGGCCGCATCGCGATCGGTATCGACGAAGCCGAACTGGCGCCCGTTGTCGTCGATTTCGAGGCCCAGCCGCACTTCGTCGCGCTCGCCGACGTACAGTCCGGCAAGACCAACTTCCTGCGCACGGTCGCGCAGGGTGTGCTGGAGAACAGTTCGCCCGAACAGGCCAAGATCTATCTGGTCGACTACCGCCGGTCTTTGCTCGGTGCCGTGGAGACCGATCACCTCGCAGGCTACGCGACGTCCGCACAGTCCTGCGGTGAACTCATGATGAGCGTCGCCGAGACCCTGCAGCAACGGCTGCCACCGGCGGACATCACCCAGCAGCAGCTGCGGGACCGGTCGTGGTGGTCCGGACCGGATCTCTACGTTCTGATCGACGACTACGACCTCGTCGCGGTCAGCACGATGAACCATCTCCTGGCCCCGATCGCCGAATTCCTCACGCAAGCACGCGATATCGGGTTGCGGGTGGTGGTGACCAGGCGCAGTGGTGGGGCCGGGCGGGCCATCTTCGATCCGTTCCTGGGCAGGCTCAAAGACCTGTCCTGCAACGCACTCATCATGAGTGGTTCGCGTGAGGAGGGCACGTTGTTCGGCGGGGTCAAGCCCACCGACATGCCGCCCGGACGCGGCTACCTGGTCTCGCGGACCATGCCCGGCGGCGTCATCCAGTTGTCCCGGATGGCCGACCTGTGAACACCCCGCGGAACCGGCCCACCGGCGTCGATGAACTCACCCCGATCCGAACGGTGTCACCCGTACCCGAGCACCTGCGCGTCGCGGTGTTCGGCGGGAGCACTCAGCTCGACATCACCTTGCCTGCCGACGTCAGGATAGCCGACGTCGCACCGTATCTCGCGCGGCTCATCGCCCAGCGCGAGCGCACGGATGACGAACCCGCCGCGGCGGGCCCTGAGCTGACGTCACGCACCGTGCTACACACCGCCGCCGGGGCGGCGCTGCCCGCCGATGTCACCTTGCGCGACGCGGGGGTCCGGCACGGAGACATGCTCTACCTGAGTGCGCAGCGGACGCTGCACCCGCCGGCCCTGTACGACGATGTGGTCGATGCCGCCGCGCAACTCAATCGGGCCGCATCGGCGGCATGGGGACCGGCTTCGGCGGCCGTGATGGCGATCGTCGCCCTGTATGCCTGCGTCGGGGTACTGGTGTGGATGTCGGTCGACCCGCGGTTCGCCGAGCGGCACGCCGTCATCGTCGGGTTGGATGTGGCTGGCGGGCTGGCCCTGGTGGCGGGCGCTACGGTGGCCCGACGGATCTACCACTGGGACCCGATCGCAGCCTGTTTCGGCTGGGCGGCAATGCTTCTCGGTTTCGGGGCGCTGTGGGCCGTGTTCGCCGGTGTCGACGGCTGGGGTCCCGTGGCGTGCTGTGCGGGCATTCTGGCATTGAACTACGGCTGTTACCGGTTGATCGGCACCGGGCGATGGGGATCCCTGGCCGGCGGAGGTTTCGCGGCGCTGGTGGGCGCCGCGTGGGCGCTCCGTACGGGATTGGCGATCCCGGACCGCCAACTGTGGGTGGCGGTGTGCCTGGCGGCGCTGGCGTTGGCCTTCTGGGTGCCCTGGCTCACGCGCGGTTGGGACCGATTCGTGGTGCGCGTCAAGGCCGATGGCCCGGCGCCGAACGACCAGTTCGCCGATCCTTTCAACATCGCACGAGGCCGTAGCGGGCCGGATCTCGAGCTCGCCGACACCGTCCCCGGCGCCGATGAGGTGCTGCGGCGCGGCCGGGAAGCGGCCGCAGTGCGGTGCGGGCTGTATACCGCAGCGGGGGCCGCATTGGCGGTGGGCGCGCAGATGCTGGCGCACACGTCGATCGATGTGGTGGCACTGGCCTTTACGATGCTGTGCGGCATCGTCTTTGCCCTACAGCTGCGTACGGCGCGCAGCACCGCCGAGCAAGCCGCGCTGCTCATCTTCGGTGTGGTGGTGGTCGTGTCGGGGGCAATCACGGCGGCGACCTTCGGATCGCTGCCCGCCACAATCGTCGGGCTGGTCGCACTGGGGACTCTTCTCGTCGGCGGCGCGGTGACCGGCGTGCTGGCGACCACCCGCGTACCTGCGCCGCGGCACCGGCTGGAACTGCTGTTGGACTACGTCGGCTACATCGCGGTGGGTGCGCTCATCCCGGTGGCGCTGGCCGTGGTCGGCTTGTACGACGCCATGCTGGGCCGGTAGTCGTGCGCCGGAGACTGGGCCGACGGATCTTCGGTGTGCTGGCCGTGCTGGCCATCGTCGGATCTCTCGACGCCCCAGCGGCATTCGCCGTCGATCCCCCTGTGGTTCCTCCCGGACCGCCACCGGCCGGGCCGGTTGCCCCCGCCGACCCCACCGAGCAGAAGACGGTGTGTGCGGTCACCGGCACGCGGCCGGGCACCGACTACACAATGGCCCCGATCGCGGAGGCGATGCTCCGGTACCGGGACGCCTGGGCGTACTCGACAGGTGCCGGTCAGAAGGTCGCGGTCATCGACACGGGTGTCAATCCCAATCCGCGACTGCCTGCGCTGGAGCCCGGCGGCGATTACGTGTCGGGCGGGGACGGGCTGTCCGATTGCGACGCACACGGCACACTCATCGCGGGAATCATCGCGGCCAAGCCCAGTGTGACCGACGCGTTCGCGGGGGTGGCGCCCGACGCCGCGATTCTGTCGATCCGGCAGAACAGTGCCTCGTTCGCGGTCAGAGGATTCGGGCAGCAGGAGGATCGCAACGCGGTCTCCCCGGGCACCGGGCCTGCCGGCTACGGTAACACCCACACGCTGGCACTCGCGGTGACCCGGGCGGTCGACCTTGGCGCCACCGTCATCAACATGTCCGAATTGGCCTGTGCGCCTGCATCGGTCGGCGTCGACGACGCCGACCTGGGCCGAGCGCTGCGATACGCCTTCGAACGCAACGTGGTGGTGGTCGCGGCGGCGGGCAATCTCGACAAGCAGGGTCCGTGCGCAACCCAGAACACGATGACGGACCCGAACCTGCCGGTGCAGACCGCGTGGCGCACGGTGCGTACGGTGGCCAGCCCGGCGTGGTTCACCAATTATGTGCTGACCGTGGCAGCCCTCTCCCCCTACGGTGAGCCGTCGGATTTCAGCCTGCACGGCCCGTGGATACAGGTGGCGGCTCCAGGTGAGCAGGTCGTGTCGCTCAACCCTGTCGGCCCGGGTCTGACGAATGCCATCGTGGGTCAGCAAGGTTTGGCGCCGCTCAACGGAACCAGTTATGCGGCACCGTATGTCGCGGGCCTCGCCGCGTTGATCCGGGCCAGGTTCCCGCAACTGACCGCGGCACAGGTGATGGACCGGATCAAACGGACCGCCCATACTCCTGGCCCGGGGCCGAATATCGCGACGGGCTACGGATTGATCGACCCGGTCGCGGCGTTGAGTGCCAGCCTGCCCGCGGAGCCGGCGGTGCCACGGTCCGAAGCGCCGATCGCCGGACCATCGACGCCTGATCCCGTCAGTACGCGCGCTCGGACGATCTCGTTCATCGTCGCAGGCGGATGTGTGACCGCAATGGTTTTCGCGTGGGCGGTGTCCGTCGCTTACCGCAGGAGATAGCACGAACGGGGCGTTCGGCCATCGCCGAACGCCCCGCTCGGGGTGACTCAGAAATCCGCGGCGTTGGCGCGGTCCAGCGCTGCCATGAGGTCCTGCTGGTCGCGGCCGCGGTGGTTGCCCGCGGTCATCTCCTGCACTGCGGACTCCATGACGCTGGCGAGCTGCTGGTGTGCACTCTGCAGGGCCTGGGCACCCTGACCCTCGTACACGCTGTAGAGCACCTTGAACACGGTGTCGACCTCCTGCTGCAGGGCCCGGGCGTCGGACAGGCCCGAGTCTAGGCTGTCGAGGTGCATGTGGTTCTGGCCGAAGTCGTACTTGATGGTGCTGCCGTCGAATGACATGGGAGTTCCTGCTTTCCGGTCTAGGCCTGATCGGCGTTGGCGATGCTGTGGATGTGGGTCTTGCCCTTTTCGGCGATGTTGGTCAGCGTCTGGATCAGCGCGTTGTACTCGTCATGCTGCTGGGTCTTCATGCTGCTGAACTTGCCTGCCGCAACGCCGTTCCACGGGCCGCTGACCATGGTCTCGGTCTCGCCGGTCATCTTGGCGACAATGCTGCGGGCCCGGCCCATGGCCTCATCGATCTGGGTGATCTTGGCTGCTGCTTCCTGAGGGGTGAGTGCTACGACCATCTGATGGTTCTCCTGTCTCGTCCTGAGTTGTGCTACCCGATGCGATTTCGTAGGTCTGTGTGGTGTCAACGCACTCGTCGGCTACTGGGCGGCCTCCCCCCACCCGGTCGGCGCCAGCTCGGCGAGTTGGGAAACCGACTGTGCCACACGGTGGTCCGATCCGGGCTTGATAGTGGTCCACAACTGACCGGTCGGCGACAGACTAGGTGCGCAGACCAGCCTGCCGCGCTTGGTGTAAAAGACGGCGACGGCTCCGGGCGTCCGGACCACCCGATCAGTCGACGGATCCAGTGCGTGGCAGACGATCTCGCCGAACGCCAGCCGTGACGCGAACGCGGCACCGAGCGTCAGGGCCACCTGCTGGCCCGCGCCGAGCGCACGCAGCCGGTCGGTCAGAAAAGTTTCGTCGTGCCCCCCGTTGAGGCACTCGGCGAGTTCATCGGTGGGCGCGCCGAATCCGTCGACCGCGGCAGGCTCGGCAGCGGGCAGCTCGGCGGTCACCGCGCGGATGAGCTCGGCCAGGCCGATCCGGGAGCCGAGCGGACGCAACGTCACCGCGTTTCCGATGCGGCGGGCAGAAACGCACATGCTGCCGGCTCGGGCGACACAGACCCTGGCCACACCGTCGGGCGTCACCAGACGCAGCGCCAGTTCGTGCGCCGGCCTGCGCAGGATCTGCACGAGCTCGGCCAGTTCGGGCAGCACGCCGCCGGCATGGAGGAAACCGCGCGACGTGAGGCTACGGCCGGCAGCGTCATAGGCCCGCTCGAGTGCGCCGATGGTGCCGTGCCGCGGTCGCATCGCCAACACCACCGGAAACTCGGCGATACCCAACCGGGTGCCGACAGCGTGAAGCTCGTCGTCGCTCAGCTCGAAAAGCGGTGCGGCCGGGGCGCTCATGAGTCGGGACTTTCGCCGCCGATGACCGCCGGTGCCACCCAACGGTGGGCGATCTGCTCCAGGGCGGGTGGGGTCTCGTCAGGCGTGTCGAGCTGAGGCACCGGATCGACGAGGCCGTCGAAAAGCGCGGTGTCGGTGGTCTGCAGCAGAATCGGCTCGTCGTTGACCTGAGCGGTGGGCAACCAAGATGGCGGGGTGGCCGAAAGGCCCGCACTCGCTTCGCCGCCGCCCTCGAGAGCTTCCGGTGGACGTTGCGACTCATAGTCGCGACCGCTGTCGTACCCGCGGCCCATGCCCGCCATCGGGGCGTAGGGTGCGCCGGCATACCCGGATGCCGACGCCGCGCTCACCGCGGACACCCGAGGTGAGGGCTGAACTTCTTTGGAGCCCACAATGTCCCGTGGGGTGCGCGGGCTCAGCGGCATCACGGGGGTGACGGGAGCAGAGCCGGCCGCCCCGCCGTGCGTCGATGCGCCCGGGCCGGAGGAACCGTCGTCGGCCTTCGGATCGGCACCGGGATGGCCGCCGTGGACGACCGACGGCGGTGATGGTTCGTCCCATGCGGTGGCCAGCGCAGCCGTGGTGTCCTCATACTGGTGCATGACCGCTGCGGCGTCGGCCTGCGTTGATGTTGCGGCGGCGTCGAATTCGGCGAACTGCCCACTGAGGACCGCGCCGTTGTAGGCCGCCAGCGAGGCCATCATGTCGCGTTGCGCCCGCGCCTCCACGGCCTCGCTGACAGTGGGCATGGACATGATCGCGGTGGTGGCGGCGACGGCGGCTTCCTCAGCGCGTTGCCCGTTGGCTGCGGCGTTGAGCGCCTTGGCCCGCAACCACTCCCCGAGCTGTTGCAGCCGGCTCAGCACCGCGGGAGTGTGGGCGCTGTCCCACGACATGCGTAGCCGGTCAAGGAGTTCGGTGTACTCATCGGCCGCCGCTGCAAAGCCGGTCGCAACGCGTTCCCAGGCGGCGCCCGCGTCGCCGACCGACGACGGCCCCGGACCGTCGGTGAGGTCGCGTGCCAACTGCTCGGCACTGCGCGACTCCCACACCACACCGGTGTAACCCACGTTGACGGAAACCCCTCGAATCGGCTGCCGGTCAGGCAGTGAACTCCGCGTCGGCGCCGATCACCTTGCCGGTGTTGGTGCGAAGGGCCGCAGCGATCTCCCGGAGTTCGGCGATGCCGGCCTCCGCGGACTCCGAGTACGACGCGTGGACGGTGTTCAACGTCGACGACGCCCGGGTCGACACTTCGTCACGACCTACCGGAACAGTGTCCAGGTGGGTTCGTTCGGCCTGCAGTAGATCGGTGAGGCGGCTTGCGATCGCATCCAGCCTTACGCTCACCTCGGTCAATTGCTCTGTCTCGATGGACAATCCGGACATCGTCATACCCCAATCAGTTGTGAATCCCGGCGATGCAGTCGATCACGAGCTCCTGGCGTTCACCGGCTCGGCTTCACCGATGACCGGCGGCGCTGCGGTCCCCAGGTCGCCGAGGATCTCGTCGCCGTGGTCGGTGGTGTGCAGGAACGCCGGTGCGGTGTGATGGCCGCCGGGGCGCCCGCCGGCGCCGTGGGTCATCGGCGCCATCGGGCTGCCCATCATCGGTGTACCGGTCAGACCCGCGCCGGTCCGGGTCGGTCCGACGGCACGTGCGGCGTCCTCGCTGACCGGCGGCACCGGCGGTGCGGACCGGGCGGCCAAGGTGGTCGCACCCAGCGCTGAGCCGCCGCCCGCGCCGCCGCCTCCGGCGCTACCGCCGCCAGAGGCGTGGGCGAGCCCCGCGGCGGTCGGCGCGATGGCCGGTGTCGCGGTCGCCAACGGATCGCCGAGAGCCTGCTTGGCCCCGGTACCGGCGAGCTGGGACGCCAGCTGCGACGCCGTCTGAGTGCCCTGTTGTGCGGCCTGGCTGACGCTGTTCATCAGCGCGGAAAGACCTTGGGAGCCACCGGATGACGATGCCGCGGCCGGCGCAGCAGACTGGGCTGCGCTGGTCGCGGCCGTCGTCGGTGCCTCGGTCACGGGTAACGCCCGCCCGGCTTGGGTGACCTGCGCGGTCTGACCGGACAGTTCGGATTGCAACTCGGTCATGGCCTCGACGGCCTGGGTCACGGCATCGGTTGCGGCGCTCACCACCGCCGCCCAACCCCACGGGAAGATGATGTTCGGGCCGATCGCGGCGAGCGTGGCCATGAACTGGTTGATGATCGCGATCAACCGCGCTTCGGTCTGACTGACCGCCGCGGCCGCCGCCGTCAGCGAGCCGCGCAGTGCCTGAGCCTGTGTACTGAGATCGGTCCCGTTCTTCATCGCCGCCACGGTCTTTGTGGCGGCGGAGGCAGCGCCCGCGCCTTCCCAGTTGCCGGTCAGGCTGCCCATTGCGGTGGACAGATTGCCCGACGACGCGTCGAAGGCCGTCGATATGCCCTGGAACATGGTCGTGGGGTCGAGCGCCTGAAACATGCCGGTGCCCAGTGTGCCGAGCGCGTCGGTGATGGGCTGGATGAGTGCGGTCGGATCCATCGGGCCCGCCGGTTGCGCCGGTGGCTGAGGGGGTGCGGCATCGGGTGCGGGGTAACCCAGCTGGGCAAGGATCTCGTGCACGGGCCGGTTGAGGTACTCGCGTAGGTTCTGTTCCTGAGCTGCTATCGCGGCACTCGCATCGAAACCCGGTAGCTGCTGGGCTAATTGAGCTGTCGGATGGTCGGACCCGGTGACCGCGACCATTGGCGCGGTAGTGGCACCCACAGCGACTCCTAGGCCGACGACGTTGAATCGGCAGCGGTCAGGGCAGTCTTGGCGGCTGTCGTGGTGCCGCTGATGCCGGCGTGAACCGCACCGACGAGCAGTGTGCCCGCCAGGTTGTTGGCCTGCGCTTGCCCGAACGCGGCCAGGTAGGTGGCTCCGATCGGGCCTATCGCCACCGCCGCTGCGGTCAGCATGGCAGCCGAATCAGCCGACCCGGCTGTACTGATGAGCTCGCCCGCGACGGCGTTCGCCGCGGCGAAGGCATCCATCCCCGCTGGGACAGCAGTCAAAGAAGAACTCACGCCAAAACTCCCCAAGTTTTGTTTCGTTCTGTGTGCAGCCGCACCGTTGCAGAGGGCGGTATCAGGGTGACACCCGGCCTCGAAGTCTAGCCCGTACCAGTCTCTTTGGCGAGATGCCGCCGTTAACCCGTTGTGCGCCAGATGAAGCGGAAGCGGTGCTGCTGCCGACGGGGGGTCCGTCCAAGCAAGCCCGCTGTGATGCGGGCCCGCACGCGATCTAGGTGGGGTTTCCGTTCGGCTCACCTGACGGGTCGGCCCGCAGTTCGTCGAACTCTGCCCGGAACTGTGCGACGAGTTGATCCCGCCGGGCCAACGCGGCTTTGGCCGCCGTCTGCCCAATGTTCACAATCAATTCAGATAAGTCGTTGGGGCTCAACTGCGTTGCTGCACTGCCCAGGGTGAGGTCGGTAAGCGCACCCATGGCGTCCACCTCCACCGACACCGCGCGGTTGCGGGTGGTGGCGCGGACTCGGATGGCATCGCAGTGCTCGTTGAGGCTGTGCAGCAGATCGCGTTGCCGCGCGATGCGGGCGACGACGCGGTCAGCCAGCCCGGTCACACCGACCTCAACCAGCTGTCGGGAAGAACCTCGTCGTCACGGTCGGCGGCAGCCTCGGCACGGTGCAGGTCATCTTCGGTGGCCAGCTGCAGGTTTCGGATGACGACGGGGTCGACATTCTGTGCGGTCAACTCGCGACGCCGGGCCACCTGAGCGCGTGCAGCGGCCAGGCGGCACAGCCCGAGGATCTCCTCGGCAAGCACTCGTGGGTCCTTGTTCATCTCGCGCGCGTCAATTTTGAGTGCCAGCGGCAGGCCGCGTTCGGTTGTGGTGACACTGATCCCGCCCGAGCGGGAGCGTGCAGACGGGAAATCCACCAGCGCGGCTCCTCGTGAAAGAGTTTGCTGCTAAGCCAGATTACGGCGATTCGCGCCGGATGCTCCCGGTGCGGTTGATTCAGTACGATACCAATCGGGCGCCGATCTACCACGTGGAAGGACCGGACAACGTTGGCCAATCACCATGGGGCGCCAGCCCAGCCGCCCTGGTTGCAGGGGTACCGGCCGCGCTCCAACGGGTCGCTGCCGGCGTTGCCCGCTGCCGACTTTGTCTCGGAAGTACCGGTCAGGGGCGATTCCGTCGAGAACCCGGAAGTTGCTGACACGCCTGTCAATTCGGGTAACGGGCAGCGAGACAAAACTGACGCAGATGCTGAATCTCCGGCGCCACAACCGCATTCATCAGCGGACGCGCATGACCCCGTCGAGGCCCGGGCCGCCGAGCTGCTGAGTCTGCTGGATCAGAACCGGTCGGCGGTTGACGCACCGGTCGATCAGGACGCGCAACGTCGCATCGACGTCCCGGCGCCGGACCCCACATACGGGCGCGTGGGAATCCCTGAGTGGGACGTACCGCGTTGGGAATCGTCGGCTACCAGCTACTCCCAGCAGTACATGCTTCGCCCCCTCGATGAGGCCGCCATCGCGAACCGCGACCGATTCGCTCCCCGGTCCGGATGGCGTCGCGCCATCTACCGGGTGAGTGCGGGGCGGGTCAATCCAGGTGACTCGGCGCGAGACCGTCGGCGCGACGAGGTGTATGCGCGCATCCGCCAACCCATCCGCGGTGATTTCCGGATCGCGGTGCTGTCCATCAAGGGTGGCGTTGGCAAGACCACGACCACCTTGGGGCTCGGCTCGGCCTTCGCGCGGATCCGCACGGATCGGGTGATCGCGGTAGATGCCAATCCCGATCGCGGCACGCTGGCACAGCGCGTCGACGATCCGTCCCGGGCCACGGTCCGTGACCTGCTGAGCGATCCGAACATCACCCGTTATTCGGATGTCCGTGCCTACACGCGGATGTCGGAGAGCCGGCTGGAGGTACTGGGCAGCCCGATCGACCCGGCGATCTCCGAGGCGTTCTGTGAGGTCGACTACCGCCGGACCATCGACATCCTGCAGAGCTACTACAACATCGTGCTCACCGACTGCGGCACCGGCATCATGCATTCGGCGATGGCGGGGGTCTTGGATCTGGCGCACGCCGTCGTCCTGGTGAGTTCGCCGGCCCTCGACGCTGCGCGCAGCGCTTCGGCGACACTGGAATGGCTGACCCAACACGGCTATTCGGGCTTGGCACAGGAATCACACCTGGTACTCAGCGCGGCGCGGCCCGGCGCGTCGGCCGTGCATATGGAGAAAGTTTACGAGCATTTCCAGTCCAGGTGCCGATCTGTTCACCTGATTCCGTTCGACTTCCATCTGGCCGAAGGTGGAGAAATCGACGTGGACTTGCTCAAGCCCGCGACCTTCGAGGCGTATGTCGAACTGGCCGGGGCTATTTCGGAGAAGTTCGGCCTGCTTCGGCCGAACGTCTGAACGACGACACAGTCAGGACGCCATGAGTGGACGCACCCGAGACGCGCAGCGGGTATTCGACGCGGGGGTTCTCTCGCTGGGGATCCCCATCAACGGGGTCGAGGCGGACCGCGACATCGAGTACGCGAAGTTGGCATTCGCCAGGGCCACCGAATACGACCCCGATATGTGCGATGCCTGGCTCGGTCGCGTTGCCGCAGGCGAATCGAATCCCGAGATCATCTATCACCTTTACCGCACCAGCACTTTGACGCTGTTCCGGGAACAGCGCAGGCTGGGACTGCCCGGCCGAGCACTGGCGGGCCGCTTCCAGACCAACCTCTACATCGACTACGACCTGAGTTCGTTCACCGAGATCTGGTTGGCGTACGCCGCGAGCATGATCGCCGGCCAAGATTACAGCGAAGCCGAACGCACGCTCGACGAGCTGGACCGCATCCGCACCAGAATGCCCGGCGGTGACGCGAACTCCACGGAAATCTGCCTGTATATCCGAGGCGTTCTTCACTTTCTGACCCAGCGCTGGCCGGATGTGCTTGCCACCCTGGCGAATTCGCCGAGCTTCACTGATGAGTTCATCGGGGCCGGTGCGAACATGATGGTGGGCAGCGCGTGTGCGCAGCTCGGACTGTTCGGCGAAGCGGTGCGTCGCCTCGAGCTCGCAGCCGCAGGCCCGATTCCCGCCGCGCGTCAAGCGTCCGAGTTCTGCCGCGCGCTCACCCTTCGTGAGATGGGGCGTGAGGACGACGCCAGGGCGGTGTTCGAACGGATCTACAGCGAGGATCCGAGCTTCACCGCGAACATCGCTGCGCTGCGCGACCCGAAATACCGGCTCGTCATCACTGATCAGGAGACCATCGACTCGCGCACCGACAGGTGGGATCCCAAATCGGCGCGCACCCGCGCCGAGGTTGCCGACGAAGACACCGCCGAGCGCCACGACGACTACTTGCGCCAGGCCCAGGACGAGCTGGACCGTCAGGTGGGACTGGCCGAGGTGAAGACCCAGGTCGCCAAACTCCGGTCGACGGCCAAGCTGGCGAAAGTCCGTGAGGACAAGGGGTTGAGCTCGGTGCCACGCAGCCTGCATCTGGCCTTCACCGGCCCGCCCGGCACCGGCAAGACCACCATCGCCCGTGTGATCGCCAAGATCTACTGCGGCTTGGGACTGCTGAAAACCTCGTCGGTGGTCGAGGCCACGCGTGCCGATTTCGTCGGCCAGCACCTCGGCAGCACCGCCATCAAGACCTCCGAACTCATCGATCGGGCGCTCGACGGGGTGCTGTTCATCGATGAGGCATACACGTTGATCCAGTCCGGTCTGGCGGGGGGCGACGCGTTCGGCCGGGAGGCCGTCGACACGCTGCTGGCCAGGATGGAGGACGACCGGGACCGGCTGGTCGTCATCATCGCCGGCTATGACCGCGAGATCGATCGCTTCCTCGCGGCCAATGAGGGCCTGTCGTCGCGCTTTTCGCGCCGGATCCGGTTCAACTCCTACAGCGCCACAGAACTCGGCGACATCGCTCAGATGATCGCCAAGGCGCGCGACTCCGAACTCACCGACGATGCCTACCAGGAGTTGATCCTGATCTGCCAGCAGTTGTGTGACACCGAGGCGATCGACCAGACCGGGGTGGCCCGGCGCGCCATCGACATTGCCGGGAACGGACGCTTCGTGCGCAACGTGGTCGAATCCGCCGAAGAGGAGCGGGCTTTCCGGCTCAGTGAGGATCCTGACGTCGATCTCGAGGCGCTCAGCGAAGACCTCCTGATGCGCATCGAACTCGCCGATATGCGGGCGGCGCTCAAGAACGTCCTCGAGATGCACAAGGCCGACGCATGAGCCACGAGTACGACGACCCGACGCGGCTGATCCCCCGCAATCTCGAGCAGGCAGGCACGTTCAGCCCGGACGATCCGACGCAATTCATCGTCCGGCCCGCCGGGCCACCGGCCCGCTACGTTCCCGCGCCGCCGGTTCCGTTGCAGACGCCGTTTGTCGCCGGACACCATCCAGGGGCGATGACCGGCCAACCGGACGTGCCGGGCCCGGAGCACCTGCGGTTGATCGCGCCGGTGCAGCGGCGGCCGACGCGCGGGTGGCGCAGGCTGGTGTACGCCTTGACCGGCGGGGCCATCAATCCGGGCGAATCCCCCCACGAGCGCAACCGGCGCGCGCTCGTCGCTCGGGTCAACCGGCAGGTGCGCGGGGACTATCGGATCGCGGTGCTCTCCCTCAAGGGCGGGGTCGGCAAGACCACCACCACGGTCGCTCTGGGTGCGACACTCGCGTCGGTGCGTGGCGACCGGGTGATCGCCGTCGACGCCAACCCCGATTTCGGGACGCTGGCTCAGCGCGGGCCGGACCAGACCCGGGCCACGGTGCGCGATCTGCTCGCCGACACGTCGATCCGGCGGTACTCCGACGTGCGGGCCTACACCTCGCAGAGTGAGAGCCGGCTGGAGATCATGGCCTCCGAGCGCGATCCGGCTGCCTCGGAGGCGTTCTCCGAAGATGACTACCGCCAGGTGATTTCGCTGCTGCAGCGGTTCTATAACATCATCCTCACCGATTGCGGCACGGGTCTCATGCATTCGGCGATGACCGGGGTTCTGGATGAGGCCAACGCCATCATCCTGGTGACGTCACCGGCCATGGACGGGGCCCGCAGCGCGTCAGGCACCCTGGACTGGCTGGCCCACCAGGGATACGAACATCTCGTGGCCAACGCCGTCGTCGTGGTCAGTTCCGCTCGCCCCGGCGCCACGTCGATGGATATCGAACAGCTGATGCAATATTTCCAAAGTCGTTCACGTGCTGTTCATTTCATCCCGTTCGACGATCATCTGGCCGAAGGGTCCGAAGTGGTCCTGAGCTTGATGAACCGCAAGACGCAGGACGCGTTCATCGAGTTGGCGGCGACGGTGGCCGACGCGTTCAGCTATCGCGATCACGGCCAATTCGTCCCGATCACCCCAGCCAGATGATGTACACCAGGCGCCGCGACTGTTGCACCCCAAAAGAATCGGAGACTACAGTTTCCGCTAGCGCTGTGCCGGGCGATCCCGCGGCGACCGTCCGAAGACCAACCCAACTCAGTACCAATACAACTCGGTAGGGGTCAGCTGTGACGTTGAAAGCGGATTTGGATCAAATGCGTACGGTCGCCGGTCACCTGGCGACGCTGGGTGCCGAGGTGACCGGGCTGAAATTCGGCCCGATGATGATGGGCACCGATTCCGCGGCACTGCAATCCGTCGGTGCCATGCAGCACATCCAGTACGACGTCCTGAACACGACGTTGATCCCGTCCTTCTCGGAGCGTCTCTCGGAGACGGGCGAGATCATGGTCAACTGCGCGGACAAGTTCAAGAACGCCGACGACACCAAGACGCTGGACATGGTGACCATGTTCAACAATGCCACCGGCAATTGGGGTGAATGACAGTGGGATTCACCAAGTCCCAGGTCCAGAACATGGACCCCAACGTCGTCTCCAACATCGCCGCCGGCTGGGACAAACTCGGCACAACGCTCGAGCAGAAGTTTGACTCGTACGTCTCACTGGTGAAAGACACTGCCAGCGGCGGCTATTGGGAGGGTAAGGCCGCCGAGGCCGCGCAGAACCGGGCCGGTGACGACCGCAAGGTCGCGGTGAAGCTGGTCGACGAGTTGCAGGGCGCTGCCAAGACGGCACGTGGCGTCGCCACCGATATCGGCACGGCCCGCACCACTGTCCTCAACAAGGTCATCGCCATCTCGGGGCAGCAGTTCACGGTCGGGGACAACTGGTCGGTGACCGACACGTCCGGCATCAAGGACACCGGGCAGCGTGCCGCGCTGGCCCGGCTGTACGCCGGTGAGCTCACCACGCTCGTCAACGCATTGGTGACAGCCGATTCCAACGGGGCCAAGACCATCAACGGGCTGGCAGCGAACCTGATCGCGAAGTTCACCAATCCGGCGTCGCTCAGCGGCCAGCAAGGGACCTCCGACGGTCAGGCTCTGCAGAGCGGGAAGATCCCGCCGGATGTGCTGCAGCGCCTCAAAGAAGCCGGCTCGCTGACCCCCGAGCAGCTCAAGGCACTGCAATCCGGTGAGCCCGTGGACATTCCGGCGTCGCAGATGGAGTACATCAACGCTCTGATGCGGTCGCTGGACGGCAAGTCACCCGAAGACATCGAGAAGCTGCTCAACGGGCTGCCCACCGATGCCCGCACCGGCATGGCCAACACGTTCCAGATCGCGTCCAACGGACGGGTGACGGCCTCGGTCGAGGGCAACGTCGACGTCCCGACCAACGGCGGCTTCAACCTGCTGCCGCAGAAGATGCGGGACTCGCTGACCCGTAAAGACCTGGTGCAGTACGGCTCTACCATGGCAGGCACCCAGAGCACCGGGTTCCCGATTCTCTTCAACACCATCAACGTCAACGGGGTCGGTACCAACCAGGCCATCGCCCGGATAGCGGGCATGGGTGACGCCAACATGCGGGCAGGCTCGAGCCTCGACGGCAAGGTCATGGATGTCGCGGGCCAGTACCTCGACGCGCAGGTGCGCGCCGAGACCGGCCCGAAGGACACGACGATGTTCTCCATCGACGGTCACGGCGCCGACCCGAAGAAGGAGCAGATCACCGAGCAGATGTTCCACGCGGTCGGCGACGACAAGTTCGCGGTCGCCGCGGCCGTGACCGATCCGCACACCGGTCAGCGGTTGGTCGGCGACATCTTCCAGCACGAGTGGCCCGACAACGGCAAGACCGTGTCCGAGTTGTTCCACACCACCGCCGACGATGCCGTCGCCAGGCCCGGTGATCCGGTGGACACCAAGAACGCTCAGCTGCACGGCCAGATCGCCGAAGCCACAGCCGATTACATGGCCGATCACAAGAAGGACCTGCTGCGGGTCCCGGGCTATCAGGACAAGATGTCGGCCGGTCAGCTCAATCCCGATCTGATGCGCAACCTCGCCGACGATCTGGCGCCGTACTACAGCACCTTCGCCGGGGCCGAAACCATCCCTGGCGTCCATCATTTCGAGCAGAAGAGCCAGCTGGCCAACATGTATGCGGTGCTGGCCAGCGACCCCGAGGCGGGTGTGAAGGCTGCCGGTTACACCTATGCGCAGGAGAATGCGCTCGCCGCGCAGTACGGCAGCGGCAACGGCGTGAGCACCTACGGTCAGCTCGCGGGGCAGATGCACAGCGCCCTGGTCGATGGCACGCTCGACGCGAAGACGACCATGGGTCAGAACGACGTCTACAACGCGCAGTGGCAGTACGCGGTGAACTCGGCGAACTTCGACACCGCGAAATCGGTGGCCACCACAGCATTTGACGCAGCCGGTATGAAACCGGCCAAGTGGGCGGTCGACATCATCGCGCCGCAGGCCAAGCTGGCGTTGATGGGCATCGTCGATCAGCAGGCGGTGACCAACCCGCAGAACGGCGTGCCGTACCAGCATGCGACCAACGAGGTCGACTCGAGCGTGACGATGCAGAACGTGCTCAACGGGCTGGAGAGCAAGGATCCCGCCGTCGTCAACGATCCGGCGCTGGCGTCCCTGCGGGAGACCGAGCCCGACGGTGATGTGCGGCTGGTGGTCCAGGGCCTGACCGAACAGGAGCTGCTCAAGGACCGGCTGAAGGCCGCCTACGGTATCGACCTGGAGCAATGGACCAACGAGTACGACGTCGGCGCGCGCGCCGGGGTGATCCAGAGCAAGTCGGGCAAGTAACTCCAGGCGTGACAGATCGGGCCGATTTCGTTACGGTCCGCGGTATGACTCGAGTGTCGGTGATCACCGGTGGTGCGGGCGGCATGGGCACGGCCACCGCCAAGATCGTCGGCCGGGATCACACCGTCGTCCTGTGCGATGTGCGGCAGGACCGGCTCGACGCCGCGCTATCTGAGCTCACCGACCTTGGCATCGTCGCCACCGCCGTCAACTGTGACGTCACCGACCGACAGGCGGTGGACGACCTGTTCGATACCGCGTCGGGACTCGGGTCGGTCGCTTCGGTGATCCACGCCGCAGGGGTGAGCCCCAGCATGGGCGACGGCGATTATGTGATGAGGACCAACGCGCTGGGCACCGTCAACGTCAACGAGGTCTTCTACGCCGCCGCCGTGCAGGGCGCCGCCATCGTCAACGTGGCGTCGATGGCCGCGCACCTGCTGCCCGACGAGTTGAGCCCGACCGGCCAGTTTCCGCTGGCGATGGTCGACGATGAGGCGTTCCTGAGCGGCATGGCCACCGCGTGCGGGATCGGCGGTGAGCAGGCCCGCTCCGGGCTTGCCTACGCGATCAGCAAGAACTTCGTGAAGTGGTACAGCTCATCGCAGGCCGAGCGGTTCAACTCCCGGGGGTTGCGCATCGTCTCGGTGTCCCCCGGATCGGTCGACACAGAGATGGGCCGGCTCGAGGAGCAGGCCGGTGCCGGCGCGATGGTCGCCGACGCCGCCGTGCCCCGGTGGGGCAAGCCCGAGGAGATGGCCGAACTGTTCGCGTTCTGCGTCAGCGAGCGGGCCGGCTACCTGACGGGCACCGATATCCTCAACGACGGTGGCGTCGTCGCCTCTGTGCGCGAACGCGCGCGACTCGCCCAAGCCGGGTAGACCGCTCGAAAGATGGGCACTTAGAGCGTGATCGACGGACCTTACCGCCGCGGCGACCAAACTTGTCGCGGTGGCCACCGTTTACAGAGATGAAACCCTCGAACTGTGAGCAACCTGGTGGCCTCGAGGTCCGGCGGTTAGCTGGGCCTTCTGACGAGATTGCTCCGACGCGTCTCAGGGTGCTGAGCTACTGACCAACTAGACTTTGGGGGTTGCCCGTGGCTGCTCTGGTCGCCCGGGCGTGCCTGACGAACGAGGATTAGATGACAGACACCACGTTGCCGCCTGGCGACGGCGCCTCAGACCGCGTCGAACCGGTCGACATTCAGCAGGAGATGCAGCGCAGCTACATCGACTACGCCATGAGCGTGATCGTCGGCCGCGCGCTGCCGGAGGTGCGCGACGGTCTCAAACCCGTGCACCGCCGGGTGCTCTACGCGATGTACGACTCGGGCTTCCGCCCGGACCGCAGCCATGCCAAGTCCGCGCGTTCGGTTGCCGAGACAATGGGCAACTATCACCCGCACGGTGACGCGTCGATCTACGACACCCTGGTCCGGATGGCCCAGCCGTGGTCGCTGCGCTACCCGCTGGTCGATGGCCAGGGCAACTTCGGCTCGCCGGGTAACGACCCACCGGCCGCGATGCGTTATTGCGTCACCGGTGATGCGCTGGTCCGTCTGCCGATGGGTCATTCGGTGCGGATCGCCGACGTCGTCCCCGCGGCGCGGCCGAACACCGAGCATGTGATCGATCTCAAGGTTGTCGATCGACACGGCAATCCGGTACTGGCGGATCGGCTCTTCCATTCCGGCGAGCATCAGACCTACAAGGTCACGACGGCCGACGGGTACACCGTCACGGGTACGAGCAATCACCCGTTGCTGTGCCTCGTCGATGTGGCGGGCGTGCCGACTCTCCTGTGGAAGCTGATCGAGGAGATTCGTCCCGGGGATCGGGTTGCGATCCAGCGCACAGCGCCGGCTGAGTTCGGTCCAGCGGACTGGCACGAGACGCTCGAGGCACTGCTGCTGGGCGCCTTTGTCAGTGAAGGTTTCGTGTCCGAGAGTCGGGCGGGTTTCAACAATCTCGACCGGGATTTCTTCGACATCGTTGTCGCCGCCTATGACGCTGTCGTAGGCGGGCCGAGGTATGTGTCGTCGCGAACGATTGCGTCAGGGTCCACCCTGCACGAACTCGATGTGCATAACCTGCAGGCGCTCAAGGCCTCCCGGCTCGGCGACATGATTGGCCAGCGATCGGCAGACAAGGCCGTGCCGGAATGGTTGTGGCACTCGGCGACAGTGGTCAAGCGCGCCTTCCTGCAAGCCCTTTTCGAAGGGGACGGATCGTGCTCGGCGTTGCCGCGCAACACGATTCAGGTGTCGTACTCGACGCGCAGTGACCGGCTGGCCAAGGACGTCCAGCAGATGCTGCTGGAGTTCGGAGTGGTCTCGAGCCGCTATCGGCATGCCACCGGTGAGTACAAGGTCGCGATCACCAACCGTGCTCAGGCGGAGCTCTTCGCCGCACAGATCGGCTTCGGTGGCGCCAAGCAGACCAAGCTGCAGGAAATCCTGTCGGCGCTGCCTGCGGCGGCCAAGGGTCTCGACGGCGATCACGTGCCGGGTCTTGGTGAGTTCATTCGGACCCACGGTGGTGGCCGCTGGGCTGACAAGGAGTGGCTGCGCAAGCACAACATCGACCGTCTCGATCGGTGGCGGCGCCATGGTGCCGAGATCCTTTCGCACATCGCCGATCCCGACGTCCGCGCCATCGCGTCTGAATTGACCGACGGCCGGTTCTATTACGCCGAGGTCGAATCGGTAACCGACGCAGGCGTGCAGCCCGTGTACAGCCTGCGGGTCGACACCGAGGACCACGCGTTCATCACCAACGGCTTCGTCAGCCATAACACCGAAGCGCGGCTGACTCCGCTGGCTATGGAGATGCTGCGTGAAATCGACGAGGAGACAGTCGATTTCATTCCGAACTACGACGGTCGGGTGCAGGAGCCGACGGTTCTGCCGAGCCGGTTCCCCAACCTGCTGGCCAACGGTTCGGGCGGTATCGCCGTCGGTATGGCCACCAACATCCCGCCGCACAACCTGCGTGAGCTGGCCGAGGCGGTGTACTGGTGCCTGGAGAACTACGAGGCCGATGAAGAGGCCACCCTGGCCGCGGTGTGCGAGCGGGTCAAAGGTCCCGACTTCCCCACTGCCGGTTTGATTGTCGGCTCACAAGGGATCGAGGACACCTACAAGACGGGTCGCGGTTCGGTCCGGATGCGTGGCGTCGTCGAGATCGAGGAAGACTCCCGCGGGCGCACCTCGATCGTCATCACCGAGTTGCCGTATCAGGTCAACCACGACAACTTCATCACCTCGATCGCCGAGCAGGTGCGCGACGGCAAGCTGGCCGGCATCTCCAACATCGAGGATCAGGGCAGCGACCGCGTCGGCATCCGAATTGTGGTGGAGCTCAAGCGCGATGCCGTCGCCAAGGTGGTGCTGAACAACCTCTACAAGCACACGCAGCTGCAGACCAGCTTCGGTGCCAACATGCTGTCGATCGTCGACGGTGTGCCACGCACCCTGCGGCTGGATCAGCTGATCCGGCTGTACGTCGACCATCAGCTCGACGTCATCAACCGGCGCACCCGGTATCGGTTGCGCAAGGCCAACGAGCGGGCCCACATCCTGCGTGGTCTGGTCAAGGCGCTCGACGCACTCGATGAGGTCATCGCGTTGATCCGGGCATCGGCCAACGCCGACGTCGCCCGGTCCGGCTTGATGGAGCTCCTCGACGTCGACGAGATCCAGGCCCAGGCCATCTTGGACATGCAGCTGCGCCGGTTGGCTGCTCTGGAACGTCAGCGCATCGTCGACGATCTCGCCAAGATCGAAGCCGAGATCGCGGACCTGGAAGACATCCTGGCCAAGCCCGAACGGCAGCGGGCCATCGTCCGCGACGAGCTGGCCGAGATCGTCGAGAAGCACGGCGACGACCGTCGGACCCGGATCATGCCGGCCGACGGCGAGGTCAGCGACGAGGATCTGATCGCCCGCGAGGATGTGGTCGTCACGATCACCGAGACCGGGTACGCCAAGCGCACGAAGACCGACCTTTACCGCAGCCAGAAGCGCGGCGGCAAGGGCGTCCAGGGCGCGGGCCTCAAGGCCGACGACATCGTCAACCACTTCTTCGTGTGCTCCACGCACGACTGGATCCTGTTCTTCACCACGCAGGGCAGGGTGTACCGGGCCAAGGCCTACGAGTTGCCCGAGGCCTCCCGTACCGCGCGCGGCCAGCACGTCGCCAACCTGCTGGCCTTCCAGCCGGAGGAGCGCATCGCTCAGGTCATCCAGCTCAAGAGCTACGAGGATGCGCCGTACCTGGTGCTGGCGACCCGCAACGGTCTGGTGAAGAAGTCGAAGCTCACCGACTTCGACTCCAACCGGTCCGGCGGCATCGTCGCGGTGAATCTGCGTGACGGCGACGAGCTGGTCGGTGCCGTGCTGTGCTCGGCCGAGGACGACCTGCTGTTGGTCAGCGCCAACGGGCAGTCCATCCGGTTCTCGGCAACCGACGAGGCGTTGCGGCCGATGGGCCGGGCCACGTCCGGTGTGCAAGGCATGCGGTTCAACGAGGACGATCGCCTGCTATCGCTCAACGTGGTCCAGCCGGACACATATCTGCTGGTCGCGACGGCGGGCGGGTACGCAAAGCGCACTGCGATCGAGGAGTACACGGTCCAGGGCCGCGGCGGCAAGGGCATCCTGACGATCCAGTACGACCGTCGCCGTGGCAACCTTGTCGGAGCGTTGATCGTCGACGACGAGACCGAGCTGTATGCCATCACCTCAGGCGGGGGCGTCATCAGGACCGCAGCCCGTCAGGTTCGCAAGGCCGGGCGGCAAACCAAGGGGGTCCGCTTGATGAACCTGGGTGAGGGCGACACACTGATTGCAATTGCGCGCAATGCCGAAGAGGAACCGGATGCGGAAGAAACCGAGTCCGCCGAGTCCTCTGAGACGTAACGCAGCCGCCGAGGCAACACCTGGCCCTCGGCCTGAGCTAAGGAGCTGTTAGGTGACTTCACCGAGCGAGCCGGGGTACCCGCGTACGGGCGACCGGCCCGGCAGCGGTACCAACGGCTCAGGATCCGAGGGCGGGGGCGTCGGCAACGTGCCCCGGCCGACGGGCAACATCACCGAGACGGGTGAGGTGCCCCCGTGGCAGCGAGGCAAGGCCGTCCGACCCGCCGCACATTCGGCCGAGCCGCGTGAAGACAGTGGCCGCAGTTCTGGGAGCCACTCCCCCGGCGTCGAGGCGCGGTTGCAGCGCTTCGTGTCGGGCGCGGATGGGGTCGAGGTCGAACGGCAGCGTCCCGAGCCACCTCGCCCTGAGCCACCTCGCCCCGAGCCGGCCCGCCCTGAGCCGCCTCGTCCCGAGGCACCTCGCGCCGACTCGTCCCGGTCGGAACCGGGACGCACCGAGGCCTACGCCAGCGAGCTGCCTGACCTGTCAGGGCCCAGCCCACGGCCCCCACAGCGCAAGGCTGCTGAGGCGCCTGCCGCGTCACGCTCGTCGTCCTCGGGTGCAACCAGCCGCATCCAGGTCGCGAGCCGCACGTCCACCAAGGGACCCATCCGGGCCAGCATGCAGATCCGCCGGGTGGACCCGTGGACCGTGCTGAAGGTGGCCCTGGTGCTGTCCTCGGCGCTGTTCTTCGTGTGGATGATCGCGGTCGCGTTCCTGTACCTCGTGCTCGGCGGTATGGGCGTGTGGAGCAAGCTCAACAGCAACGTGGGCGATCTGCTGACCAGCAGCGGTGGCAATGCCGGCGGCGAACTCGTGTCCAGCGGCAC
This sequence comes from Mycobacterium sp. 852013-50091_SCH5140682, assembly GCF_001665685.1. Taxonomy (GTDB): domain Bacteria; phylum Actinomycetota; class Actinomycetes; order Mycobacteriales; family Mycobacteriaceae; genus Mycobacterium. Next base: position 10,897 of record NZ_LZTB01000012.1, on the reverse strand, counting down.
GATCTTCGGTGGCGCGGCGTTGATCGGCCTGGTGAACATCGTCGTGCTTACCGCCATGGCCACGATCGGCGCGTTCATCTACAACCTGACCACGGACCTCGTCGGCGGCGTGGAGGTGACGTTGGCCGACCGGGATTGATCCGGTTTGGGAGACAGGGCATCGGTACGGTAATCTCGTCGCTCGGTCGTCCCCAATAAGGGCCTATAGCTCAGGCGGTTAGAGCGCTTCGCTGATAACGAAGAGGTCGGAGGTTCGAGTCCTCCTAGGCCCACGGAACCGGCATTGCCGGTCGTGTCGGTACTGCCCAACCGGAGGTCCACCATGAAGTTGGTGTTGGCACTCGCGGTGGCAGCTGTGGCGGTGATCGTGTGGCGATCCCGACATGGCGCAGAGGTGTGGCACCAGGCGGCAGAGCCGTCCTGATCCCAGGCACGGGGCCTTAGCTCAGTTGGTAGAGCGCTGCCTTTGCAAGGCAGATGTCAGGAGTTCGAATCTCCTAGGCTCCACAATTTTTCACGTGCCAGTCGCGAAATCGTTTGCGGCTGAACGCATCCACCAACCGGCTTCGGGGCGGACGTTGCCAGGGTCGGCTCAATCCCGACGGCGATGGATAATCCAACGGTGCCGCCATTGGAATTCACTGACTCAATCCACGTCTCAGCCTCGCCGGAGGCCGTCTACGCCGCCGTGTCCGACGTGACCCGCACCGGCGAGTGGAGCCCGGTGTGCAAGGAGTGCTGGTGGGACGAAGGCTCCGGACCGGAAGTCGGCGCCTGGTTCACGGGCCGCAACGTCACGCCCGAACGGGAGTGGCAGACCCGCAGCAAGGTGGTGGTCGCCGAACCCGGACGCGAATTCACCTGGGAGGTCAACGACGGGTGGGTGCGCTGGGGCTACGCGATGGCGCCCGAGGACGGCGGTACCCGGCTGACCCAGTCCTGGGTGTTCCTGGAACGGGGTCTGGCCGGGTTCCGTGAGCGATTCGGTGCCGACGCAGACGCTCAGATCGCAGCGCGCAGCGACGCCGCGTTGTCCGGTATCCCCGTGACCCTCGCGGCCATCAAAGCGGCTGTCGAACGAGCCTGACGACCGCCAATTCGACGCAACGGTCGTGAAACCCGCGTGGGCGGCGACCTTTTCGTCGAATTCGGCGCACCCAAACGCCGCTACGGCTTGGGAGCGACCTCGACGCTCGGGGGCAACGTGGCGGGCGGCTCCGGCCGCTTGGTGCGACGCACGACGGAGAAGGCCACCGCTCCCCCGGCCAGAACGGCAGCAGCCAGCCCGGCGATGAGCCAGGGCCTGCGCCTGTGCTTGGGCTTGGCCGGGGTGACATCGGCGAGCAGCTCGGGGAGAACCTCCGGCAGTGCCTCCAGCTTCTCCGCCACAGCGGCCAGCTGGCGGCGCAATTGGCCGTCCTGGTAGCGCCTGCGGGCGCTCGCACCGGCCGCCGCGGCCGCCTGCATGCCCAACCCCGCAACGCCCCGCGAGATGTCCACCGGGCCCACCGCGGTGTACTTAAGGCCGCGGGCCAATCGTTGGTTGGGAGCCAGCCGGTCATGGGTCGTCGCGGTCATCTCGCACCTTTCTGCCGCCGTGGAAAGCTGCTCCCCAGACTGCCATCCCGGTGGCGTTCGGGTGGGTAACTGGCGGGTGCCGGTTAGCGTCGCGGACCGTAGTGGCAGACTCAACCCCCGTGACGAGTCCCATTCAGACCGCGACGGCGACACTGCACACCAACCGCGGTGACATCAAGATCGCACTGTTCGGAAACCACGCTCCCAAGACCGTGGCCAACTTTGTCGGGTTGGCGCAGGGCACCAAGGACTACAGCACCGAGAACGCCTCGGGTGGCACGTCCGGTCCGTTCTACGACGGGGCCGTTTTCCACCGTGTCATCGACGGCTTCATGATCCAGGGCGGCGACCCGACGGGTACCGGCCGCGGCGGCCCGGGCTACCAGTTCGCCGACGAGTTCCATCCGGAACTGCAGTTCGACAAGCCCTACCTGCTGGCCATGGCGAACGCGGGCCCCGGCACCAACGGCTCCCAGTTCTTCATCACGGTCGGCAAGACGCCGCACCTGAACCGCAGGCACACCATCTTCGGCGAGGTCGTCGATCCTGAGTCGCAGAAGGTGGTCGACACGATCGCCACCACCGCGACCGATCGCGGTGACCGTCCGACCGAGCCGGTCGTGATCGAGTCGGTCACCGTGTCCTGACCTTCTAACGTCCGCTATACGACGCGACGCCCTCGTACGCGGGGGCGTCGCGTCGTGTGTGGGGACAGATCAGTATCCGGCTGCCTTGAGGGCGTCGAGGACGTCTAGCGGCTCGGTTCCCAGGTCCCACCGGGTGAAGACGACGAGCCGGTCGTCGACGGTGTCGACCTCGAGCAGTCGGACCTTCCGCCCGATCCGCCGGAACTCCGTGATGCGGATCGACCGGATCTCATTGCGGCGAAGTAATCGGGTGCGCCACCAGCCGCCGATGGCCAAACCTTCACCGGTGATTGCCAGCTTTGGGCGTGCGCGCAACGAGAAGCTTGCAAACGTGAGCAATCCCACCCCGGCAATGCCGGCCAGGACACGTCCCGGTGAATCTGTGATGAGCATCACAGCCGCTGTAGCCATCATAAGTCCGGCTATGCCGCAAGCTGTGATTCCCAATGTCGACGGGCTCCACTGCGTTTGCTGCACGGGTTCTTCACACCCTCTTACCGTGGCTAATGAAGTTATCCACAGGTGCTATCCACAATGGGGATGAATCACAACGGTGTGATTGGAGGGCGGCAACGTTGCTGAGTCCGTAACCTTCGGATCGTAAGATGAATTCATTATGAGGTCGGCGTAGCTCAGTGCCAGCGCATCGTGAGCAACAGACCGGTGATCATGAAAGCAAACGCGATCGCGTAGTTCCACGGACCGAGGTCGGCCATCCACCGCAGGAACGACGGGGTGTCGATCGGATTGGTGGCAGCGAGCTGGAATACCAGCAGCCAGATCAGACCGAACAGCATCAGTCCGATAAAGAGGGCCACGAACCAGACGCTGGACGGCCCGGCCTTGACCTTGACCGGTGTCCGGCTCACCGGCTTGATGGTGAAGTCGTTCTTCTTACGGACTTTGGACTTGGGCATGGGTACCTTCACGGACAGTCGGCGTCACACGGTGCGACGATGGAGCAGGATGCTTCACGACACTAACGTAGCTGCACGTCCAGGAGAGAAATCGATGGACCGACCCGACCGATCTCGGTGGCGCTTCGGCGTGCCGGTGGTGTGCCTGCTGGCCGGTCTGCTGCTGGCCGCCACCCACGGCGTCTCCGGCGGCGGTGAGATCCGTCGCAGCGACGCTCCACGCCTCGTGGACCTGGTGCGCGAGGCCCAGCAGTCGGTCGAACGGCTCACCGCCCAACGCGACGCGCTGGCCGGCCAGGTCGACAGCCATCACGGTGGAACGCCGGGTTCGCACGCCGCGCTGGCGGCTATCACCGAACGCGCCGACGCGCTGGCCGCCGAGGCCGACGTGACCCCGATGCGCGGTCCAGGCCTGGTGGTGACGCTCAACGACGCACAGCGGGACGCCCAGGGCCGATTCCCACGCGACGCGTCTCCCGACGATCTGGTGGTGCATCAGCAGGACATCCAGGCCGTGCTCAACGCACTGTGGAGCGCAGGCGCAGAAGGCGTCCAGATGCAGGACCAGCGCATCATGCCCGGCTCCGCGCCGCGATGCGTCGGCAACACTCTCCTGCTCAACGGCCGCACCTACAGCCCGCCGTATGTGATCACCGCGATCGGCGACGCCGGCGCCATGCAGGCCGCGCTCGCCGCAGCCCCGTTCGTCACGCTGTACAAGCAGTACGTGGTGCGGTTCGGCCTGGGCTACACCGAGGAACCCCGCGCACAGGTCGACCTCGTGGGGCACACCGGGCCGGTCCGCATGCGGTATGCCCAGCCGGCGGGCCCGATCGGCTATTGAGCCGGTAACCTGGGCCGATGCAGGTTCTGGTCGTCGACAATTACGACAGTTTCGTGTTCAACCTGGTCCAGTACCTGGGCCAGCTCGGGGTGCACGCGCAGGTCTGGCGAAACGACGACGCGCGGCTGGCCACCGAGACGGACATCGCGAAGGCCGCGCAGGACTTCGACGGGGTGCTGCTGAGCCCCGGGCCGGGCACGCCGGAACGTGCAGGCGCATCGATTCCTCTGGTGCGGGCCTGTGCCGAGGCAGGCACTCCCCTGCTGGGCGTGTGCCTGGGACATCAGGCCATCGGCGTCGCGTTCGGCGGCACCGTCGACCGGGCACCCGAATTGCTCCACGGCAAGACCAGCGTGGTCCATCACGCCGATGCCGGTGTGCTGCAAGGACTTCCGGATCCGTTCACGGCCACCCGCTACCACTCGCTGACGATCCTTCCCGACAGCGTACCCGCCGAGCTCGAGGTGCTCGGGCAGACCGACAGCGGCGTCATCATGGCAGTCCGTCACCGCGAGTTGCCGATCCACGGCGTGCAGTTCCACCCCGAATCGATCCTCACGGAGGGCGGGCACCGGATGCTGGCCAACTGGCTCGGCATCTGCGGCTTCCCGCCGGACGAGAACCTCGTGCGTCAGCTCGAGGACGAGGTCGCCCGCGCGGTCGCCGCTGCTACGACGCGAACGCCAGTGTGATCGGGTCCGCGAAGTTCACCGGCGTCCCCGGCGACGGGCTCTGTGTCACCACCGCGTTGGTCCGCTGACCGCTGTTGGACACATCCGGAGCGCGGTTGAGCTGACCCGTCCAGCCGTAGGCGTTGCGCAAGTTGGCCTCGACATCGGTCCAGAAGCCCCCGCGCACGTCGGGCATGATGAACTGGTTGCCGCGCGACACCCGCAACTGGATCAGGGTGTCCACCGGAACGTTCTGGCCCGCAGCCGGCTCGACCCCGACCACCTGGCCCTTGGGCTGCGGGCTGTCGATATCGACCGTGACGGTGTTGGGGAAACCGGCGGCATTGATGATCTGCTTACACACCTCTGGGCTCTGCCCGGTGCAGTCGGGCACGAGCTTGCTGCCCGGACCCGAGCCCACCGCAATGGTGATCTCGTTGGTGATCGCCGCCGTCTGGTTGGCGGGCGGCACGGTCGCGATCACCTTGTCCTTCTGCTCCGGCGTCGACGCGCTGGGCGTCTCCTTGGTCTTGGTGAAGCCGGCCTTCTTGAGCTTGTCCCTGGCCTGCGCCGGCGTCAGCCCCGTGACGTCGGGCACCAGCGCCTGCTGCGGCCCGGTCGAGACGACGATGGCGACGTCATCGCCCGCGCTGGCCTGCGAGTTGGCCGCCGGGTCGGTGTTGATGACCTTCTCGGGCGGAACCGTGTTGTCCGGCTGACGGTTGATATGGGTGCGGAAGCCGCGGTTCTGCAGCGCCGCCACCGCGTCGTCAGCGGTCTGGCCCGTCACATCCGGCACCTGCACGTCGCGCGGGTGGTCGCCGATCATGTTGATCGCCACCGTCACCACCACCGTGAGCACCGCGAGGACCGCCACCGCGATCAACCAGCGGCCGATCGAGGCGTTGCGATCGCGGCCGGCAGCCGTGGGCTGGATCGGCGCGGGCATGTGCTCGGTCGGTGCGCTGAAGGACATCGGGCCGGACTGCGTCATCATCGACGTGCGTTCGGCGTCGGTGAGCACCTTGGGCGCGTCCGGCGCCTCGCCGCTGTGCACCCGCACCAGGTCGGCACGCATCTCGGCCGCCGACTGGTATCGGTTGTCGGGATTCTTGGCCAGCGCCTTGAGCACCACCGCGTCGAGTTCGGGCGGGATGCCAGGGTGGCGCGTCGACGGCGGGACCGGATCCTCGCGGACGTGCTGATAGGCGACCGCGACAGGCGAATCACCGATGAAAGGTGGCTCCCCCGTGAGGATTTCGTACAGCACGCAGCCCAGTGAGTAGACGTCGGAGCGAGCATCGACGGACTCGCCGCGCGCCTGCTCCGGCGACAGGTACTGCGCGGTGCCGATGACCGCGGCGGTCTGCGTGACGCTGTTGACGTCGGCCAACGCGCGCGCGATGCCGAAGTCCATCACCTTCACAGCGTTGTTCTTGCTGATCATGATGTTGGCCGGCTTGACGTCGCGGTGGATGATGCCGTGCTGGTGGCTGAAGTTCAGCGCCTGGCAGGCGTCGGCGATGATCTCGATGGCCCGCCGCGGCGGGATCGGCCCGTCGTTGTGCACGATGTCGCGCAGGGTGACGCCGTCGACGTACTCCATCACGATGTAGGGCAGCGGCCCGTTGGGCGTCTCGGCCTCGCCGGTGTCATAGACCGCGACGATGGCCGGATGGTTCAGCGCCGCGGCGTTCTGTGCCTCGCGGCGGAAACGCAGGTAGAAGCTGGGATCGCGAGCCAGATCCGCGCGCAGCACCTTGACCGCGACGTCACGGTGCAGGCGCTGGTCGCGGGCCAGATGGACTTCGGACATGCCGCCGAAGCCGAGAATCTCACCGAGTTCGTATCGGTCGGAAAGGTGCTGAGGGGTCGTCATTGCAGTATCTGTTCCGGGGCAGCGGATTGCTGCGGCGCGATCACGATGAATCCCGCCGAAGGCAACGCTGCCGGCGACTGGAAGGGCGTCGTCTGCGTCACGGTGTTGGTGACCGTGGGCGGCGGCGACTGTTGCTCTTTGCGATCCTGCGCGTTGAGCACGATCAGGATCGCGATGACGATCGCCAGGGCGCCGAGCACGCCGGCAGCCCACAACAGAGCGCGCTGGCCGGACGAGAACGTCCGGCGCGCAGGCGCGGGTCGATGCGTGCCGGTGCTGGTGCGAGGCCTGGCAGCGGTCGCCGGAGCCCGCCCGGTCATATCCGCCGCGGCCCGGGCCTGCGCGGCCGACGGCACGGCCGCAGGTGCCGCGCGGCCCAGCGTCGGGGCCTGGTTGGGGCGCGGTGGACGCCTGCCGGAACGCACTGCGGCAACGGCGTCGGCGAACGGCCCACCGGACTTGTACCGCATGCCGGGATTCTTGACCAGCGTGATCTCGATCAGCTCGCGCACGTTGGGCGGCAGATCGGCGGGCAGCGGCGGAGGTGTCTCCTTGATGTGCTTCATCGCCACCGTCAGCGCGCCGTCACCGGTGAACGGGCGCTTGCCTGACACCGACTCGTAGCCGACGACACCCAGTGAATACACGTCGCTGGCGGCCGTGGCGTCGTGACCCAGCGCCTGTTCGGGGGCGATGTACTGGGCGGTGCCCATCACCATGCCGGTCTGGGTGACGGGTGCGGCGTCGACAGCCTTGGCGATACCGAAATCGGTCAGCTTCACCTGGCCGGTCGGGGTGATCAGGATGTTGCCCGGCTTGACGTCGCGGTGGACCAGGCCCGCGGTGTGGGCGACCTGAAGAGCACGCCCGGTCTGCTCGAGCATGTCCAGCGCGTGCCGCAACGACAGCCGCCCAGTGCGTTTGAGTACCGAGTTCAGCGGTTCGCCGTTGATGAGTTCCATCACCAGATACGCGGTGCGGCCCTCGCCGTCCAGCTCCGTCTCGCCGTAGTCGTACACGCTGGCGATGCCTGGGTGGTTCAGCATGGCCACGGTGCGGGCCTCGGCGCGGAAGCGTTCGACGAACTCCGCGTCCGTCGAGAACTCGGCCTTGAGCACCTTGACCGCGACGCGGCGCCCCAGCCGGGAGTCGACCGCCTCCCACACCTGGCCCATACCGCCGGTGGCGATGAGTCGCTGCAGCCGGTACCGGCCTGACAGCGTGACACCGACCCGGGGGCTCATGCGCACACCTCCCAGACTCGGTTGACGCATGCCGAACCGATGATCCGCTCGCGCGAACTCACGATCCGCCCGCAAGCGTCACTCATGATCCCTCCCGCAGGGCCGCCGCAATGGTGGCACGTCCGATCGGGGCGGCCAGTGCGCCGCCGGTGGCCGACAACCGGTCCCCGCCATCCTCGACCAGCACCGCGACCGCGATCTTGGGGTCCGTGGCCGGCGCAAAAGCGATATACCAGGCATGCGGCGGAGTGTTACGGGGGTCAGTCCCGTGCTCTGCCGTACCGGTCTTCGAAGCGATCTGCACGCCGGCGATGGCTCCCTTCTGCTGCGTCACCTGCTCGGCGCCGACCATCAAGTTCGTAAGTGTAGCGGCGACCTGCGGTGACACTGCCCGGCGCTCTTGGGCGGGGGCGGTGGTGCTGATGGTGGCCAGGTCGGGTCCCTTCAGGCTATCGACCAGGTAGGGCCGCATGGCGACACCGCCGTTGGCGATGGTCGCGGCCACCACCGCGTTCTGCAGCGGGGTCAGCGCCACGTCACGCTGCCCGATGCTGGACATGCCGAGTGCCGCGCCGTCGTCGATGGGTCCGACGGTGGATTCGGCGACCTGCAGCGGGATGGCCGGAGGCGAGGTATCCAGGCCGAACGCCTGAGCGGTGCTCTTGAGCTTGTCGGTGCCGGTATCGATACCCAGCTGCACGAACGCGGTGTTGCAGGACTTGGCGAACGCCTCGCGCAGCGACACCGTCGCACCCGGACCGCATTGGGCGCCGCCGAAGTTCTCGAGCGTCGCGGTGCTGTCCGGCAGATTGGTGCGCGCCGCCGAGGTCAGCTGAGTGTCCGGGGTGGCCCCGGCCTGCAGGGCGGCCGCGGTGGTGATGACCTTGAACGTGGAGCCCGGCGGATAGGTTTCCGAGATCGCCCGGTTGAGCAGCGGTGAGGCCGGATCGTCGCGCAGTTTCTGCCAGGCCGCGGCTTGCGCGTTGAGGTCGTGCGACGCCAGCAGATTGGGGTCGTAGGACGGCGACGACACCATGGCCAGGATCTTGCCGGTAGACGGCTCCAGCGCCACCACAGAGCCCTTGCACGGGCCGTTGTCGCAGCCGTTCTGCATGGCGTCCCAGGCGGCCTGCTGGACCTGTGGCTTGATGGTCGTGTCGACGTTGCCGCCGCGTGGGTTGCGGCCGGTGAAGAAGTCGGCGAGCCGACGGCCGAACAGCCGCTCGTCGGAACCGTTGAGGATGGTGTCCTCCGCGCGCTCCAGGCCTGTGCTCGAGTAGCCCAGCGAGTAGAAGCCGGTGACCGGCGCGTAGACCAGCGGATTGGGGTAGACCCGCAGGAAGCGGAACCGGTTGTCGGTGGACACCGAGTAGGCCAGCAGCTGTCCCCCGGCGGTGATCTGGCCGCGCTGGCGGGAGTACTCGTCGAGCAGCACCCGCTGGTTGCGTGGGTCGGCTCGCAGACCGTCGGCCGTGAAGACCTGGGTCAGGGTGGCGTTCGCCAGCAACAACACGATCAGCACCATGATCGTGACGGCAACACGGCGCAGCGAGGTGTTCATACCTTCTCGATCACCTCGGTTTTGGCCGCGGCGATCGGAGTGGCGTTGGGTTGCCGGGTGGTGGTGATCGGGCGACGGGCGCCGTGCGAGATGCGCACGAGGATGGCCAGCAGCACATAGTTCGCCAACAGCGACGAGCCGCCGTAGGACATCCACGGCGTGGTCAGGCCGCTCTCGGGGATGAGCTTGGTGACGCCGCCGACGACGATGAACAGCTGGATCGCCAGCGCCGAGGACAGTCCACCGGCCAGCAGCTTGCCGAAGCTGTCGCGTACGGCGATGGCCGTGCGCATGCCGCGGATGATCAGGATCGTGTAAAGCATCAGCACGCCGGCGAGCCCAACCAGGCCGAGTTCCTCACCGATCGCGGAGATGATGAAGTCGGTCGAGGCCTCCGGAACCGTGCCGGGCTGTCCGTTGCCAAGACCGGTGCCGAAGATGCCGCCGGTGGCGAAGCTGAACAGCGATTGCACCATTTGATAGCCGGCGCCGTCGGGATCGGCGAACGGATCCCACCAGTTCTGCACCCGCACCCGGACGTGAGCGAAAATGTGGTACGCCACAACGCTTCCCGCGGCGAACAAGGCGAGGCCGATCACGACCCAGCTGAGCCGTTCGGTGGCGATGTAGAGCAGCGCCAGAAATGACGCATACAGCAGAAGTGAAGCGCCCAAGTCTTTTTCGAAGACCATCACGCCGACCGATGCGATCCACGCCAGCAACAGCGGAGCCAGGTCGCGGGGCCGGGGGAGGTCCATACCGAGCACGTGTTTGCCTGCGCTGGTGAACAATTCGCGCTTGGCCACCAGTACGGCAGCGAAGAATATGAGCAGCAGGATCTTGGAGAACTCGGCCGGCTGAATCGAGAAGCCGGGGAACTGAATCCAGATCTTGGCGCCGTACTGCTCGGAGTACTTGGCCGGCAGGATCGCCGGAATCACCAGCAGCACAAGGCCGGTCAGTCCACAGACGTAGCCGTAGCGGGCCAGCATGCGGTGATCGTGCAGAAAGATGACCACCACGGCGAAAACCGCGACTCCCACCAGGGTCCACAGCATCTGCTGGTTGGCGGTGCCGCCCAGACCGCCTGAGCTCGCGGTCCCTTCGGCGAGGTCGAGGCGATGGATCATCACCAGGCCCAGACCGTTGAGCAGTGCGACCACGGGCAGCAGCAGCGGATCGGCATAGGGCGCGAAGCGGCGCACCGCCAGATGGGCGACGCCGAAGAGGGCAAGGTATCCGACCGTGTAGCGCAGCAGATCCCAGGTGATGCCCTGTTCCTGGTTGGCCTCGACGATCAAGAGCGCGACAGTGGTGATCAGTGCCGCGAACCCCAGCAGAAACAGTTCCGCGTTGCGCCGGTTGGGAAGCGCCGGCGTCACGGTAACCGGTGACTGGGGTTGGGTGGTCATGACACCGCCCGGCAGTCCGTCCCCGGTACCTGCGACGGGGGAGGTAGCGCTGTCGCGGTGGGCGTTGCTGGCGGCGCGGGCTCCGGGGACACCGATTCGCCCGGTGGGCGCGCAGGGGGCTCTGCCGACGCCTCGGTAGAGGGC
>NZ_LZTB01000011.1 GCF_001665685.1 Mycobacterium sp. 852013-50091_SCH5140682 | reverse complement strand
TATGCGATCGTCGGCAGCGTCAGATGTGTATAAGACACAACAGCAGCCAGGGTGGCGAAACGATTCAACATGCGGGTTTATGCGCCTCTCGTGGTTGAAATCCGGGGAACGACATAGAGCTTCGGATCCCGGTACTACCGGGTATCTGTCGCGTCGAATCATGGACGGGTCGAGTTTCCAAACGGTGAACGAGCGGCCAACAATTCGGGCCACGTTCCCATCTAGTGGGCAATCCGCAACACCCCTTCTACCTGCCATGCGCCACATATATATAAGGAACAGCGCAGTTAGAAGGAAGGTCTACCGGCGGCCGCCGGGGTTCGACACCGCTGGCACGGGATGGATGGCATCTCGATGTGATCGGTTACCCGACTGTTCACCTTTTGGACATCTGAACCACCGACCGTGAGTGAGGTCCTGGGGGTAAGGCGGACGTGTCGATGACGCGCGGAAGCCGAAAGTGGGCGCCTGGCGCCAGAATTGTCAACGGACTGACGGAGGAAGCTTTGAGGTCGTCTCAGGTGTACGAGCGAGGGTTTGCGTCGCTGCTCATTGCGTTCGGCATTGGGTTGGCAGGCATGCCCGCTGCGGTCGCGGACCCTGCAGATGCGTCGGGTGCTCCGGGGCCTGCGGCTCCTGCCGTTCCCGACTTGCCTCCGGTCACTGCCGGTGTGCCTGCCGCCGGTCCGGTGTCCATGCCGGTGTCCACGACGGACGACCCGGGTGCGCCTGCGGTCACGGCGTGTTCGCAGTTCGCCAATGCTCTGGACTCCGCGTCGACGTATTACGGCGATTTCGCGGATTCGATCGAAGGCCTGGATCGCCCCGACTACGGGGATCCGACCATCAGCACCACGAACACCAGCGGTCGGACCGCGCTGCGCGAAGCCGCCGCGACGGCCATGAGTGCCGCTGGGACACCGGGACTTTCGCCCGACATCGCCAACCCGATGCGGTCGTGGTCCTTCGGAGCCACGAAGCTTCTGCTGAAAATGGGGCTGCGCACCGGTGGCCAGTCGCTGAATGACACGGCCACGCAACTCAACAACGACGCCAGCAACGCGCAGATGGCCTGCGCCGCCGCGGGCACGCACGCCTGACGGCGTTCATCCGACACACCCTTCTCAGCCGGTATTCGCCACGTTCGACAGGTACTCACCCAGCGCGCTGATGCGCGCCTTCAGTAAGGACAACTGTGATCCGGCTTGCTATTTCGTTGCTCATGCTTGTGCTGTTGGCATCTGCGTGTGCCGGCAACGGCGACAAGGCCCAAGGTCCGCCGAAGGACGTGCCCGCCTCTGCGCTTGAGGGGCTGCTGCTCAGCACCGACGCGATCAACACGCTGATGGGAACCGAAGGGATGGTGGCGCACCCGCCGGTCACCGAGATGGGTGACCATCGCAACCTGCTGCCCAACCTGAACTGCTTGGGCGCGTGGCAGGTTGACGAATCGGCCATCTACGGCACCAAGTGGACGGCCATGCGGCAGGTGCTGCTGCGAGCACCCGACACCGACGACTGGAACAACCTGGTGGTGCAGTCGGTGGTCATCTTCCCGTCGGCGCAGGACGCCACCGATTTCCTCAACCAGTCGGCAGACCGCTGGTCCAAGTGCACCAACCACCACGTGAACATCACCCTCAACGGACAGCCGCTGCCCAGGTGGACCAGCGGCGACCTCACCAAGACCGATTCCGAGCTCACCATGCCGTTCACCCGCGTCAACGGTGATCAGACCCGGGCCTGCCAGCGTGCACTGGCCGTCGCCGCCAACCTGGTCATGGACGTTCAGGCCTGCAAGCCGGACGGCTCGTCGGTCACCCAGGCCGCCGACATCGTCGACAAGATCAAGGCCGCAATGCCTCGGTGAGCGGTGCTCACAACCCGGCAACGGGTAGTCTGGGCGACGCAGCTGGTTTGTCGGTGCAGGTCCAGGCCCGTGCCGACATCGAACGCCGCACGCTCAGACAGGTGCGACGTGAGAGGGAACCCGGTGAGAATCCGGGACTGTCCCGCAGCGGTATGCAGGAACGACCGCCGTCATCAGCACTGGCCCGCAGGTAACTGCGGCTGGGAAGCGACGGCCACTAGGTGCACGAGATCTCGTGCGAGCCTGCGAGTCCGAAGACCTGCCAGCCGTACCGGGCGCGCCGCGCCCGGTGGTTCACCGCCTCGCGGAATGGGCAGTGGCCGAATGCGGTTCACTCGTGGCGGGTGACCGTACTCGGCTCGACGCCTCCTGGCGGTGACCATCCCGTCGCACGTTGAGGACGTCGTCATGAGCACAACCGCTGTACCTTTCACCGCCACCATTCTCGGGTCTCCGCGCATCGGCCCGAACCGCGAACTCAAGCGCGCAGTCGAAAAGTACTGGGCGGGCCGCATCGACCGCGCAGAACTCGAGTCCGTCGCCGCCACGCTGCGCCGCGACACCTGGGCGTCGCTCGTCGCGGCGGGCCTGGACTCCGTCCCGGTCAACACCTTCTCGTACTACGACCAGGTGCTCGACACCGCTGTACTTGTGGGTGCGCTGCCACCCCGGGTGGCCGGCGTGGCTGACGACCTGGATCGCTACTTCGCGGCCGCGCGTGGCAACGACGAGATCGCGCCATTGGAGATGACGAAGTGGTTCGACACCAACTACCACTACATCGTCCCCGAGATCGGGCCAGGTACCACCTTCGCGCTCGATCCGGCCAAGGTGCTCGGCGAGCTGGAAGAGGCTGCTGCCCAAAGTGTTCCGGCGCGGCCCGTGATCGTCGGCCCGATCACGTTCTTGGCACTGTCGAAGGCCGTGAACGGTGGCACCGCCCCGATCGCCCGGCTCGACGAGCTGGTCGAGGTGTACGCCGAGCTGCTGGAACTGCTCGCCGACAAGGGCGTCGCCTGGGTGCAGCTCGACGAGCCCGTGCTGGTGACCGACATCTTGCACGACGCCGCCGAGTTGGCCGAGCGCACTTATGCCCGGCTCGGCGCGCTGACCAAGCGGCCTTCGCTGTTTGTCGCCACCTACTTCGGTGAGCTCACCGATGCTCTGCCCGCGTTGGCGCGGACTTCGATCGAGGCGGTCGGGGTCGACTTGGTGGCGGGCTCGGGCGCTGCGGTGGCCGCGGTCCCGGAACTCGCCGAGAAGTTGTTGGTGGCCGGAGTGGTGGATGGTCGCAACATCTGGCGTACCGACCTCGAAAGCGCCATCGACGAGCTGACAAGCGTGTGGAAAAGTGCTGGGGCAGTGGCGGTCTCGACCTCGTGCTCGACGCTGCACGTGCCGTACACCCTCGAAGCCGAGGATGACATCGATGCGGCGTTGCGCAGCTGGCTGGCCTTCGGATCCGAGAAGGTCGGTGAGGTGACCACCCTTGCGCGTGGGCTCAAGGACGGCCGCGATGCCATCTCGGCCGAGATCGCGGCGTCCAACGCGGCCATCGCGTCACGAAAGTCCGATCCACGGCTCAACAACGGCGAGGTCCGGGCACGCATCGCGGCCATCCTGGCGTCGGGCGCCAAGCGTGGCCCGGCCGACGAGCGCCGAGCGGCGCAGCAGGGTCGGCTGAAGCTGCCTGTCCTGCCCACCACCACGATCGGGTCGTATCCGCAGACCTCGGCCATCCGGGTGGCTCGCGCCGACCTGCGGTCCGGCAAGATCGATGCGGCGGAGTACGAGCGTCGGATGAAGGCCGAGATCGCCGATGTCATCACGTTGCAGGAGCAGTTGGGCCTGGACGTCCTCGTGCACGGCGAGCCCGAGCGCAATGACATGGTGCAGTACTTCGCCGAGCAGCTCGACGGTTTCTTCGCGACCCAGAACGGCTGGGTGCAGTCCTACGGCAGCCGGTGCGTGCGGCCGCCGATCTTGTACGGCGACGTGGCCCGGCCCAAACCGATGACGGTCGAGTGGATCACGTACGCGCAGTCGCTCACCGACAAGCCGGTCAAGGGCATGCTCACCGGTCCGGTGACCATTTTGGCGTGGTCGTTCGTCCGTGATGACCAACCGCTCGCCCAGACTGCCGCTCAAGTGGCGCTGGCGATTCGAGACGAGACGGTCGATCTGCAGTCCGCGGGCATCGCGATCATCCAGGTCGACGAGCCGGCGCTGCGTGAGCTGCTGCCGTTGCGGTACAAGGACAAACACGATTACCTGCGGTGGGCGGTCGACGCGTTCCGGCTGTCGACCTCCGGTGTCGCGGACTCGACCCAGATCCACACGCACCTGTGCTATTCGGAGTTCGGTGAGGTGATCGGCGCGATCGCCGACCTGGACGCCGACGTGACCTCGATCGAGGCCGCGCGTTCGCACATGGAAGTGCTCGGCGATCTCAACGATGTCGGCTTCGCGAACAGCGTCGGCCCCGGCGTCTACGACATCCACTCGCCGCGGGTACCGGGAGTCGATGAGATCACGGCGTCGTTGCGTGAGGCACTGAAATCCGTTCCTGCTGAACGTCTCTGGGTGAATCCTGACTGTGGCCTGAAGACCCGGACCACGCCGGAGGTGACGGCTTCGCTGCGGCATCTGGTCGCCGCGGCCGCGGCGGTGCGCTCGAGCTGACGAGGGTCTGCGATCCGTCGTGTCGCCGGTGAACGCGTTCGTCGGCGGCACGACGGCCGGACGTCGCGTCCACTCCTAGCGGGTGCCCGAGTACGGCAGATTGCTACTGGTCTGTGGGTCTATCTGAACGGGGCGCCCGACGTACGGGAAGGCGCGTTGCGGACAGGCGGGCCGATCGCAGATCCGGCAGCCGGCACCGATCGGCACCGTGGCCTCGGGATCGTCGAGATCGACCCCGACCGAATACACCAGCTTGTGGGCATGCGCGAGATCGCAACCGAGGCCGATCGCAAAACTCTTGGAAGCGCCGAGATATCGGCTCGGTGTCGACGTCGAGGTCTTGGCGATCCAGAAGTAGCTACGGCCATCGGGCATTTGGGCCACCTGCGTCAGGAATTGACCGGGCCGGGAAAAGGCGTGGTGCACCACCCACAGTGGACAGTTCCCGCCCACCCGGGAGAAGTGGAATGCCGTGGCGGACTGTCGTTTTGAAATGTTCCCGGCGCTGTCGGTACGGACGAAGATAAACGGGATGCCGCGCGCGTCCGGCCGCTGCAACGTCGACAGCCGATGGCACACGGTTTCGAATCCGACCTCGAATCGCCGCGCGAGTTGGTCGATGTCGTAGCGCAATTCCTCGGCGGCCGACAGCACCATCCGGTACGGCAGCAGCAGCGCGCCGGCAAAGTAGTTCGCCAGCCCGATCCGCGCGACATCCTTTGACTCTGAACTCAACTGGTCGTCGGTCTCGACGATGGCATCGATGAGATCCGCGTGCGACAGCAATGCGATCTGGGTCGCCAGCTGAAATGCCCGCTGGCCGGGCAGCAGCCATCGCGCGACATGAAGGGTGCGGGCATCGCTGTGGTACCGGCGTTTTGCGTTCGGGCCCAGGATGCCGCCGTCGTCGACCACCACGGTGATACCGAACTCGGTGGACAGCAGATCAGCCAGCTGGCTGTCCAGGCCGCCGATCTGCAATCGGTGCGTCGCGAACAATTCTTCGGCCGCGCGGTCGAGCGCGTCGATGTGGTTGCGGCGGTCGTAGAAGAAGTCGCGCACTTCTTCGAACGGCATGGGCTGCTGGGCGCCGGTCTGCACGTCGCGGCTCGCCCGGTCGTGCACGGCCTCCAATTCGGCGGTGGCGTCGTGCAGGCGCCGATGCAAGCTCACGATGGTCTGGGCCGTTTCGGGCATCCGGGCGACCAGCTCTTCGATCTGCGCGGCGGTTGAGTCGGTGAGGATTTCGCGGAGGTCCGAGATAAGGCGCGCGTCGGCGTCGGGTGCGAAGTAATGCGTCGGTAGGTCGAATCGCTCGGAGAGCGCGAGCAACACCGGGACGGTGATCGGTCGCTGGTCGTTCTCCAGCTGGTTCACGTAGCTGGTGGACAGGCCTAGCGCGCGTGCCAGCGCGACCTGCGTGAGGCCTTGCTCGTCTCGGAGCCGTCTGAGTCGGGCGCCCGCGAATGTCTTCGCCACCGCCCTCAGGCTACCGCGCGAGCCTTACACAACATTCGCAAACTTCGTCTGGGAAGGACGCAAAATTACGCATTTACAGGTACTTTCTCCAGTTCTAGGTCCTGCGTACCGTGCGGATCATGCTTGTTCACGACGTCCGCACCCGGCGCAGTGCCGAGGACTTTCCCCGCAACGAACACCTCGCTTGGAAGATCGCCGAGGTTGCCGCCGACCCGGTTGCCGTGCCGCCGGAGACCGAGGCGATGGTGATCAACCGCATCATCGACAACGCCGCGGTATCGGCGGCATCGGTGATCCGCAGGCCCGTCACGGTTGCCCGGGCCCAGGCGCTGGCCCACAAGACCCGCCACGGTGCTGCGGTGTTCGGCGTCGACGGCACGGTGTCGGCGGAATGGGCGGCGTGGGCCAACGGGGTGGCCGTGCGCGAGCTGGATTTCCACGACACCTTCCTGGCCGCCGAGTACTCGCATCCCGGTGACAACATCCCCGCGCTCGTGGCGGTGGCTCAACAGCTCGGCGTGCGCGGAGCGGACCTGATTCGCGGTATCGCGACGGCCTACGAGGTGCAGGTCGACTTGGTGAAGGGAATCTGCCTGCACGAGCACAAGATCGACCACGTCGCCCATCTCGGGCCGTCGGTTGCCGCAGGCCTCGGCACCATGCTGCGGCTGGACCCGGAGACCATCTATGCCGCTGTCGGCCAGGCCCTGCACCTGACCACCGCCACGCGCCAATCCCGCAAGGGCCTGATCTCCAGCTGGAAGGCCTACGCGCCGGCGTGGGCAGGCAAGGTCGCCATCGAAGCGGTCGACCGGGCGATGCGTGGTGAGGGTTCGCCTGCCCCGATCTGGGAGGGCGAGGACGGCGTGATCGCGTGGCTGCTGTCAGGCCCGGAGCACACCTACCGGGTGCCGCTGTCGGCTCCGGGAGAACCCAAGCGCGCCATCCTGGACACGTACACCAAGGAGCATTCTGCGGAGTACCAGAGCCAGGCGCCGATCGACCTGGCCCGCCGGATGCGCGAGCGCATCGGAGATCTCGACCAGGTCGCGAGCATCACGCTGCACACCAGTCACCACACCCACGTGGTGATCGGCACCGGATCGGGCGATCCGCAGAAGTTCGATCCCGACGCCTCCCGTGAGACGCTGGACCACTCGGTGATGTACATCTTCGCTGTCGCGCTGCAGGACGGGACCTGGCATCACGAGCGGTCCTACGCCCCCGAGCGGGCACACCGCCCCGACACCATCGAATTGTGGCGCAAGATCAGCACTGTCGAGGATCCGGAGTGGACCCGCCGCTACCACTCCACCGATCCCGCCGAGAAGGCGTTCGGTGCGCGGGCCGTGGTGACGCTGAAGAACGGCGAGACGATCGTCGACGAACTCGCCGTCGCCGACGCGCATCCGCTGGGGGCGCGGCCCTTCGAACGCGAGCAGTACGTGGCCAAGTTCGCCGAGCTCGCCGACGGTGTGGTGGAACCTGAAGAACAGCAACGGTTCCTGTCGGCCGTCGACAGCATCGCCGACATCAAGCCGGGCGGGTTGAGCGCACTGAACATGCGCGTCGATGCGCGGGTGCTGGAGAAAGCTCCGACAGTGCCCTCGGGGATTTTCCAATGAGCGGCCTGCTGGCATCGGCGAGTTCGGCAGCCGAGAAACGGGCGCGCTTTCGCGTCGGCCTGGAATCCGGGAAACTGCAACGCTTTCCAGGCGCCTTTTCGCCGCTGGTCGCCAAGCTGGTCGCCGAGATCGGCTTCGAGGGCGTGTACGTCTCGGGCGCGGTGCTCTCGGCCGATCTGGGGCTGCCCGACATCGGCCTGACCACGTTGACGGAGGTCGCCACGCGTGGGGCGCAGATCGCTTCGGCGACAGATCTGCCGACGCTGATCGACGCGGACACCGGATTCGGTGAACCTATGAGTGCCGCGCGCACCGTCACACAACTCGAAGACAGTGGCCTCGCCGGACTGCACCTGGAGGACCAGGTCAATCCGAAGCGGTGCGGTCACCTCGACGGCAAGGCCGTCGTCGAGACCGCGGAGATGGTCAAGCGGTTGCGGGCCGCGGTCGCGGCGCGGCGTGACCCGAACTTCGTGATCTGTGCGCGCACCGATGCCGCGGGAATCGAGGGGATTTCCGCGGCCATCGACCGCGCCAAGGCCTATGCCGATGCCGGTGCCGACCTGATCTTCACCGAAGCACTAGGTACGCCTGCCGAATTCGAGCAGTTCCGCGCCGCGGTCGACACACCGCTGCTGGCCAACATGACCGAGTTCGGCAAATCCGATCTGCTGACCGCACGCCAGTTGGCCGACATCGGCTACAACGTGGTGATCTACCCGGTCACCACGTTGCGGCTGGCGATGTACGCCGTCGAGGCCGGCCTTCGCGAAATCGATTCCGCAGGTACGCAATCCGGTCTTCTGGACCAGATGCAACACCGCAGCAGGCTCTACGAACTGCTGCGCTACGCCGAATACAACCAGTTCGACTCCGACGTCTACAACTTCTCGCTGCAAGGGATAACGCGGTGACTGTCACTGAGAGCAAACCCAAGATCTACAAGGGACTGGCGGGCGTGGTGGTCGACACCACCGCCATCTCCAAGGTGGTGCCCGAGACCAACACCCTGACCTACCGCGGGTATCCCGTGCAGGATCTGGCCGCGCACTGCAGCTTCGAAGAGGTGGCCTATCTGCTGTGGCACGGTGAGCTGCCCACCGATCAGGAGTTGGCGCTGTTTCAGCAGCGGGAGCGGGCATCTCGGCGATTGAACAGGTCGCTGCTATCGCTGTTGGAGAAGCTCCCGGACAATTGCCACCCGATGGACGTGGTGCGCACCGCCATCAGCTATCTCGGCGCCGAGGACCCCGACGAGGACGACAGCAGTGTCGATGCCAACTACGCCAAGTCGCTGCGGATGTTCGCGGTGCTGCCGACTATCGTGGCGGCGGACATGCGCAGGCGGCGCGGTCTTGAGCCGATCGGTCCGGATTCGCACCTCGGTTACTCCGAGAACTTCCTGAACATGTGCTTCGGGGAGGTGCCGGACCCGGTGGTCGTCAAGGCCTTCGCGCAGTCGATGGTCCTCTACGCCGAGCACAGTTTCAACGCATCGACTTTCGCGGCCCGCGTCGTCACCTCGACGCAGTCCGACATCTACAGCGCGGTGACCGCGGCGATCGGGGCGCTCAAGGGCTCCCTGCACGGCGGGGCCAACGAGGCGGTCATGCACGACATGATGGAGATCGGCTCGGCCGATCGCGCCGCGGAATGGTTGCACGACAAGCTCACCCGAAAAGAGAAGGTGATGGGCTTCGGCCATCGGGTGTACCGCAACGGCGACTCCCGGGTGCCGACCATGAAGGCGGCGCTGCAGCAGGTGGCAGCGGTTCACGACGGGCAGCGGTGGCTCGACATCTACGAACGGCTGGAACAGACGATGCGTGCCGCCACCGGGATTCAGCCCAATCTGGACTTTCCGACCGGTCCGGCGTATCACCTGATGGGCTTCGACATACCCAGTTTCACACCGATCTTCGTGATGAGCCGCATCACCGGGTGGACCGCTCACATCATCGAGCAAGCGGGCTCCAACGCCCTGATCCGTCCGCTGAGCGAGTACAGCGGTCAGCCGCAGCGCGCGCTGTCGTGAGGGCTGAAATCCGGTAATCGCACGATGCCGGGCCCACAGGGGCCGCATAATCGCGGCGTGAGCGACACGGATGTGCTGATCGCCGGAGCAGGGCCGATCGGCCTGAGCGCTGCGATCGAACTCGCGCGCAACGGTGTCGAATGTCGCATCGTCGACCCGCTGCCGGAATCGCCGCAGTATGCGAAAGCCGTTGGAATCCAGCCCCGTACGCTGGAGCTGTTCGAGCGGATGGGTGTGCTGCGGCAGATCCTCGACGCCGCCGTCGAGCTGCGTGGGCAACTTGTTTATGTGAACGGCGAGCAGGTCGCGCGGCTGGACCTGGCCTTGCCCGACGATGTGCCGTTCCGGTTCATCGGGCTACCGCAGTACGCCACCGAACGCATCCTCGGCGAGGAGCTGGTTGCCCGCGGCGTTGCCGTCGAGCGCGGTCTGCGGCTTGCCGGGTTCCAGCAGGACACCGACGGTGTCACCGCGACGCTGACGGACGCCTGCGGGAACGAGCAGAACGTGCAGGCGCAGTATCTGATCGGTGCAGACGGTGCACATTCGTTGGTGCGCAAAGAACTTGGTTTGACGTTCGAGGGCGCGGCGTTCGAGGAACAGTACATGCTCGGCGATGTCGAAGTGGACTGGTCGGTGCCGCCCGGTTACACCGTCAGAGCTATGCGCCAGACCGCTGGTCACACCGACGATCTGCTGGTGTGCATTCCGTTGCCGGGCCGCAAGCGTTATCGGATGTCGATGCTCGTCCCCGACGAACTCGCAGTGGCACCGAACGGTGATGTGCAGCACGGGTTTCAGGGGAAGCGCACGCCGGAGCTGGCCCACATCCAGGCGGTGTTGGACCGGCTCGCGCCGGAGCCCACCACGGCCCGGAATCTGCGATGGTCATCGGTGTTCCGGATCAGCCACCGCATCGTCGACGCCTACGGCCGCGGCCGGGTGTTCGTAGCAGGCGATGCGGCACATATCCATCCGCCGACCGGGGCGCAGGGCATGAACACCGGCATCCAGGATGCGCACAATCTGGGGTGGAAACTCGCGCTTGCGGTCTCAGGTGTTGCGTCCGAGGGGTTGTTGGACAGCTATGACGCCGAACGTCGCCCGGTGGGGGAGGAGGTGGTGGGCCGCACCGTCCGCCACGCCCGCCACGGCATCGGCGCGGACTCCGCCGATCCCGAGCAGATCATGCGTCGCGAGGCGCAATTGCTCATCGACTACGGGGGTAGCCCGATCGTCAGCACCGGCGACGACGCGTCGGCACCGCGACCCGGGACCCGGGCCCCGGATGCAATCGGCCTGACTCGCGACGCGGTCGTACCGTCGCAACGATTGTTCACGTTGCTGGCCGGGCCCCGGCACACGCTGCTCTGCTACGTCGGGCCGCGGTGCGACAACGACGTCATCGCGGCGATCGAGCAGGTAGTCGCCGACGCGGTAGAGGCCTGCCACGGACTCGCCGACGCCTACCTCATCGCCCACCCGGACGCCGCCGCGCACACCACGACCTTGCCGCTGGTCTGGGACAGCACAGGGGATTTCGCGCGGGCATACGCGGCGGCGGACCCGACGGCATACGTCGTCCGGCCGGACGGCTACGTGGGTTACGTGTCGCGCGGGCAGGTCGACGGCGATGCGCTGGTCGCCCATCTCAAGCTCACCTTTCGATGAGTTCTCGGGCCATAGCCGGTCACAGTGGTATCAATGTCTGACTGATCGGAGTGAACGCGTGGTCCAACTGCTCAAAGTGCAGAATTTCAACGTCTCGAGCGACGGTTTCGGCGCCGGCGAGAATCAGAGCCGCGAGCGGCCGTTCGGCCACGCCGACCCCGCAGTCATGTTCTCCTGGGCCGGTGCCACGGCCAGTTGGCCCAATCGCACGGATCCGGGCGGCAGTCGCGGCCTGGACGACTACATGACCCGCGACTGCGCGAACAATATCGGCGCAGAAATCATGGGCCGCAACAAGTTCAGTCCATACCGCGGACCGTGGGAGGACCATGACTGGCAGGGCTGGTGGGGCGAGGAGCCTCCGTTCCACACGCCGGTTTTGGTCATGACCCACTACGCGCGGCCGTCGTTGACCCTCTCCGACACCACGTTCCACTTCGTCAATGGCGACCCGGCTGCCGTGCTGGATCAGGCACGTGAGGCAGCGCAGGGCAAGGATGTCCGACTCGGTGGCGGTGCCACCACCATCCGACAGTTCCTCGACGCCGACCTCGTCGACACGCTGCACGTGGCGGTGTCTCCGATCGAGTTGGGTTCCGGAACCCGCCTGTGGCGCTCACCGGACGAGTTGGACGACCGGTTCCACCACGACATCGTGCCGAGCCCCAGTGGCGTCACCCACCACTTGTTCTGGCGCAGATGACGGGATGCCTGCCGGCTAATCGATGGTGATGACGTAGGTGCCGTCGTCGTCGCGGGTGACGTCGGCATCGTTCGTGTCGACCCACAGGCTGGGGCTACCCGGTTCACCCAGGTAGGCGTTCTGCACCGTGCCACCCGGTTGCATGTACACGGCCCACTGCTGTCCCGAACCCAGCGCCGACAGCGTCACCACCGCTGTGCCGTCAGCCCGGCGGATTTCTAAGGTGTGGGCGTTGAAGTCCTCTTCGGACAGCTTGGCCTCGTCTTCGTCGAGGTCGTATTCGTCGTCAGGGTCGAGTCCGTTGGCATGCACGGGTGCGCACGCTACCTGGTTGCGGTGGGATCGATTTGGGCCACCCCGGCGGGCAACGCACGGGGCGTTGTGAGCTCCGTCCCTATCGTCTGAGGTCCCTCAGAGCGTGTGCTGGCGTGGTATTTCGTCAGTTCTAGGATCAAGCGATGAGGCTCTGGTTCAGGTTCACCTGCGCGGTCGTCGTAGCTGCGAGTTCCGGGTGCGCCAGTCAGGGTTCGTCGCCAACGAGGACGACCCCGGTGCCGTCTTCGGTTCGTGAGGCTGTGGTGGCTCCTACCGACATGGCATCGCTGTTTCTCGACGGTGACGCCGTGCATCGGCTCACCGGGCTGGACGTCAGCACGATTCCAGTGATTGAAGGAGCACCCGACAATCGAGGCCTGGTCCATCCAGGTCTCCCTTGTGCAGTCATGATCGCCGGCAAGCACGATGCTTCGGTTTTTGGCGACAAATACCTCGCTTACAGGTACGTCGGATATTCACGAGTTCTCGGTGCCCGGACGTTCCAGACAATTGCGCTATATCCGAGCAGAGCGGAGGCCAATCGAGTGTTCGATGGGGTTATCAAGGCGACCAACGAATGTCGTGCGTCAAACGCTGGGCAGGGCACTATTGAGTTCGGTAGCGCCACGTTGTCAGAACAGGCGTGGACCTATCGCACCCCCTCAGCCACGGGGGAGCCCGACCTGTGTGCCGTAGATGCGCGTACAACAGCCAATCTTGTCTTCGCGGTTGAGGTGTGCCACACCGGCAGCGAAATATCGCAGGCACAATCGATCGCGGATGCCATTAGCGCGAAGGTCCGTGCGGTCTGACCGGCCGCGGGCACAGCTACCGGTAGCACCTCCTCGGTAGCGGCAAACATGAAGAACCCAAGGGCGGTGGCGACAGACCCGATGTCAACATTGCGCGTTCTTCGTGGAACGTACGGCCCGCCGTGACGGCGAGTCGCATGGCAACGGCAACTGCTCATACACGCCGCAAACAGCTGAGCCCGTCGTGGTCGCCCGTACCCATCGATAGACACCGCAGATTGTTTCGTCATCTGGGGATGTGAACCGGAGTGCGCACCGGTATGTCGGGGATGGCGCTGACCGGGCCGAGGGCCGTGAGCGTTGGCGGCACAATCGATAGTGGTGGCGTGATCGGCGCGGCGCCGGGCAGGTGGTTCGGACCGAAGGGGACCGTTAGTCCGCCGTGAGGAGCGGGGAAATAACTATTGAAGTCGCCTAGCAGTCCGACATCTCCGATTGCTTTGGTCGGCGGCAGGAGCCCAACCATTGGACCGAAT
The DNA here is from genome assembly GCF_001665685.1 of Mycobacterium sp. 852013-50091_SCH5140682. Taxonomy (GTDB): domain Bacteria; phylum Actinomycetota; class Actinomycetes; order Mycobacteriales; family Mycobacteriaceae; genus Mycobacterium. The sequence goes on along the minus strand of NZ_LZTB01000011.1, from coordinate 279,724 downwards.
TCGTTGGTCACGAACGTCGGGGGAGACTGAAGTACGGATGTGACCTGCCCAGTTGGCGTAGTATGGGTCACCTCAAGGGCTGGGAATGTGGTGATATTTCCCCCGACGGCAGGGCCGGAAACACTTGGCTGGACGGCAATTTCACCATTTACGCTGTAGTTGAGGGCTTTGGCGAGGTCTTGACCGCCTGGTGAGAATGGATCCGCGGCGTTGTACTTGATCAAAACCCCACCGTCAGACTTTTGCGTCACTGAGACGTCAGGCGCACCGGGTTTGACCTCTCCGGTAGTGAGGTTCACCGAGGGGTTCTGGCGAACCGTCACTAGGCCGTTTTCGTAGTCGACGGTGATTTGTACGCGGTTGGCTTCAGATGGAGTGTTCGGGTTGAAACCTCGGTTGTCTCCGGCGTTGAATTGCCCGTGAGGGAAGATTGGTCGAGCCGGATCAACCGACGGTGCCATCGCGTCCTCGCCCGGAATGAACAAGTTGGCTTGCACTACGCCTTGGCCGGGTACAGGTTTTATCCTGCCGACAACGATATTCGGTGGTTTGCCGTGGGTTTTGGGGGCGTAACTGTGGGGGTCGAGTGCCTCGGCGGTTTTCCAATCTGCGGCAGAGGTTGGTGGCCTGCCGAATACGCTCCGAAACGCCTCCGTCTGAGTCTTTTTCTGTTCGATCTGTTCAGCAGTCGGCGCGCTCGGCGCACCAGAAGGAACTGGCTGAATCTTGGCGGAATCTCCTACCGCAGCCCGCAGCGCGTTCGCGACCTCAACTTCGGTAGCATTCGCCTGGGTGACAAGCGCCTTTAGCTGCTCTTCTGCAGTCTGTTGAATAGTCAGACGTGTCAATGCGATTTGCGGATCAGTGCTGCCGGACTGCGGGTCAACAACTGAACCGTCAGGCATGATCTTCATGCCGTTCTGTTCCGGTAATGCCCGAATTGCCTTCAGCTGGTTGACGACATACGTAACGTCGGCAATCGCCGTTGACGCGATAGAACCGACGGTGCCGGCCTGTCCGATCTGTTCGTCGACCTTAGAACGAACTTTGCCGTGTTCCTCCTGCCACGCGTCGGCGGCCGGTCCCTGCCAGTCCTCGAGTGCCTTCTTGGTGCCATCCAGACCATCCCCTAAGCGTTGCAGAGTATTTCCGGCGTTCTTGGAAGTGTCGAGCACCTGCTGCAGGATGTTCGGATCCCACTTTTCGATATCGGGAATTGAAGCCACATCGTGCTCACATGTCGCGTGGACCGATTGCCGGTGTAGTCGGCGTGAGACCACCGCTAACCGAATCGATCGCTTCGGCTGCGCTGCCGTCAGTGGCGGCATAAGCAACGGCGCTATCTTGCATCCCTATACCGATACGGCCAATGTGCCGGTGCAGATCCTCGCGCTGCTCGGACCACTTGTCTGCTATGAAGGCGATCGCAGCTCCAATATCGCCTGGCCACTGCCCTGCTGCTTCGAGCAAGGCATCGTCATGCGCCGAGTGCTCGATTCGCGATTCAGTCATGTGGGCGAACGTGCGGTCTGATTCTGCCTGCAAACGTACAGTGTCAACGTTCAATGCATCGGACATGCAAAACTCCCCCGGGCCCTGCTCGGCAAATCGCCTAGCCACAAGTAGCGTACTGCCACAGCCGAAGGGGCATCGTCACCGAAATGGAGAGCCTGGCGGCAGCACCTGGTGGGCGTTGGGGTCCCAAAGGACGATCAAGCGCGCACCGTAAGGAACGTGACTGTAGACACGCTCGGCCACTGTACCGAGGGGCACAGGCCGTGCGGGCGTTGGCACTACGCGTCTTCCGTCAGGTCCGAGTCAGCGTCGACCTCCGAGTCGATGACGGTGTCGGCCGGTGCCGTCCGTTCCCACACCACCGCGCCCACACACGCCGTCAACACCCACCCGATGCCGCTGACCCCGCACCACGTCATCACGGCCATCGCCACACCGATCGGGCCGAAGCCCTCCCACCCGCGCAGCAACGGCGGGAACGCCACCCGGGCAGCGAGGGGGAGCGTGATCCCGTTGATGAGCACTCCGCCGAGCCCGGTGAGCGCGAGGTAGCGCATGCCACGCGCACCGTCGCGGACGAGCAGAACCGGTGTGAGCGACCAGAAGATCCACACCGGCACCAGCGCGATCATGAACAGCAGGGGCCGGAACGAACCGGGGTGGTCGTGGTCGAGCGCGATCAGCCCCCGCACGGCGAGCATGGTCAGATACAGCACGAACCAGATGACACCGCGCACCAGCCGTTGTCCCAGGCCGAACTGTTCACGGCGCCAGGCCTTGGCGAAGATGCTGGCGATGGTGATGGACATCGGGATTCCCCAGACCAGGAACCCGGCGACCCCGATGAATGTCCAGCTCGATCGGAATGCCGAGGAATCGCCGAAGGCCGCCCGCACCCTGTCGGTCAGTGGACTCACCAGGCCGACCTCGCGGCTGAAAACGACGCCGGGGCTGGCATTTTCGGCGAAGCCGGCGAAATAGTCGAATCCGATGATCATCAACGGAAGGACCGTCGTGAACAGCTGGACCGACACGAGCGTGCCCAGCGTCGCGCCGTCGATCTCCCGGAAGCGGGAGGCGACCGCCGCAGTCAGGCCCTCCTTGCGTAGTTCGGCCAGCTGCCGGTAGCGCTGCGCGAGCCGCTGACGGACGTCTTCTCGTTTCGGGCGTGTGCTCATCTCAGAACCAGATTGTTGCGCACGGTCGCCCGCGCGAGCGTCCTAGTCCGCGGTATGGACGATAAGAATGTCGACCTTGGCTCGACGGGCGACGTTGGCCGGTACCGAGCCCAGCAGCCGTCCGGCGACCGAGTCCAGCCCGACGTCTCCGACGACAACCAGATCGGCCTTCGTCTGTTCAGCGAGTTTCACCAGGGCGTCGACCGGCGCACCCTCGATCGCCCGCTCGTCGATGTCGTGGACACCGACCGCCTTCGCCCGGTCGCGTGCCTCCTGGAGGATTTCGTAGATGTGGGCTGCCCCGTGCATCTTGTAGCCATCGCTGCGCAGGCTGTCGGCGGCGCGGGGGTCCTCGACATGATCGTGGGACGGAGGTCGTGACCAACCGCCCTTCTCGACATGGGGCTGGTAGGCGCTCGCGACGATCAACTTCGCGTTGTCTTGCGCGGCGATCATCGCGGCGCGGTCAACCGCTCGCATTGACGAGTCTGAACCGTCGGTCCCGACAACTACCGTCCGATAGGTGCTCATGGCGTCTCCAAGCTGCCGGTTTGCGAGGACAATCAGGACATTAACGCGTGTCAGGCCGGTTCACATCAGTCTTGCGTCAAGGGAAAATGTGGTGTCGCACCGTCCGGCCTGCCCGCCATGACCGCCCGGATTTCGGCGACTCGCGAAAGTATCTGGGCCCACTTTCTTTTCGTCGCGGGGCTCGCCGACATTCCGCCACGTGGGCGATGGCAGGCGCCGGCGGCGTCCTGGCCCCGCGACGATCGGACCGAAGCCGCGTACCGGTGACCGGTACGGGTGCAGCAGCTGAATTCTCGATGCTGCCTGCGTGCGATCCGGCTGTGAACAAGCACTCGGCACGCTGTCGGCGGCAACGCCGTTAGCGCATCTTCGCAGCTGGCCTCAACTGCCAAGACAGATTGCGCCCCCGGCAGGGATCGAACCTGCGACCAACCGCTTAGAAGGCGGCTGCTCTATCCGCTGAGCTACGGAGGCAACGCGGCTGAAGTGTATCTTCCCTGCCCGGGTGGACCGCCAATCGTGACACCCCGCAAAGCTGTCCCGCACTCATCGGCAGCGGACTAGCGTGGACGCTGCACTTGGCAGCCGGGGAGGAAGAGGGATCGCGTTATGAGTGACGTGCCGGAGTTGGATGCGGCCGGATTGCCCGAGGAACTGAGTGCCGTCGACCAGCTCCTGCATCGAGGGGAGGCCAATCCGCGCACCCGCTCCGGAATCATGGGGGTCGAGATCCTCGACACCACCCCGGACTGGGAGCGGTTCCGCACGCGCTTCGAGAACGCGTCGCGCAAGGTGCTGCGCTTGCGACAGAAGGTGGTCATGCCGTCGCTTCCGACGGCGGCGCCACGCTGGGTGGTGGACCCGGACTTCAACCTCGACTACCACGTAAGGCGGCTGCGGGTGCCCGCCCCGGGCACGCTGCGCGATCTGTTCGACGTCGCCGAGGTGGCGATGCAGTCGCCGCTGGACATCTCCCGGCCGCTGTGGAGTGCGACGCTCGTGGAAGGCCTCGAAGGTGGCCGCGCCGCGACCATCCTGCATCTGAGCCACGCGGTGACCGACGGCGTCGGCAGCATCGAGATGTTCGCCAGCATCTACGACCTGGAACGCGACCCTGACCCCACTCCGGCTCCGCCGCTGCCCATCCCGCAGGATCTCTCGCCCAATGACCTGATGCGCCAAGGACTCAACCGCCTTCCGGGCGCCATCGCCGGCGGCGTGCTCGGGGCGCTGGGCGCGGGCGTGCGTGCCGCGACGCGGGTGGTGCGCGACCCGGTCTCCGCAGTCAGCGGCGTGGTCGATTACGCCATGTCGGGTGCACGGGTGATGGGCCCGGCGGCCGACCCGTCACCGTTGCTGCGTCGGCGCAGCCTGTCGTCGCGCACCGAGGCCATCGACATCAAATTCAGTGACCTGCACCGGGCGTCCAAGGCCGTAGGCGGCTCGATCAATGACGCGTACCTGGCCGGAATGTGCGGTGCGCTTCGGCTCTATCACGACGCGATGGGTATCCCGATCCAGAACCTGCCGATGGCGGTACCGGTGAACCTGCGCTCGGAGGATGATCCGGCAGGCGGCAACCGTTTTGCCGGGGTCAACATCGCTGCGCCCGTCGGCATCGTGGATCCGGAGCACCGCATGAAAGCGGTTCGCACCCAGATGACGAGCAAGCGCGAAGAGCGGGCCATCGACATGGTGGGCGCGATCGCCCCGGTGCTCAGCCTTCTGCCGGACAACTTCCTGGAATCGGTCGCGGGCAACGTGGTGCACTCCGACGTGCAGGCCAGCAACGTGGCGATGTACCCCGGCGATACGTTCATCGCAGGCGCAAAGATCTTGCGCCACTACGGCATCGGGCCGCTGCCCGGCGTGGCCATCATGGCCGTGCTGATTTCGCGGGGCGGCTACGTGACCGTCACGACGCGTTACGACCGCGCGTCCATCACCAACGAGCGGCTGTTCGCGCAATGCCTGCTCGACGGCTTCGACGAGGTGCTCGCGCTCGGGGGCGACGGTCGTGCCGCGCCGGCCACGTTTACTGCCGAGGCGCCTGCTCCGGCCGAAACCGCGTCGAATGGGAGCACAGCACAGTGACGTCACCAGGGCGGTCAGAAAAGTTGAAGCAGCGGCTGCCGGGCTCGTTGGCTGAAATCGAGGCGAGCCCGGAAGGTCCCGAGATCGGTGCGTTCTTCGATCTCGACGGCACGCTGGTGGCGGGGTTCACCGGGGTGCTGATGACCCAGGACCGGTTGCGGCGCGGACAGATGGGTGTGGGCGAGTTCATCGGGATGGTCCAGGCGGGCCTGAACCATCAGCTCGGACGGTCCGAATTCGAGGATCTGATCGGCAAGGGCGCCCGTATGTTGCGCGGGAATTCGATGAGCGATCTCGACGAGCTGGGGGAGCGGTTGTTCGTCCAGCATGTACGGGACCGGATCTACCCCGAGATGCGGGCCATGGTGCGGGCGCACATGGATCGCGGCCATACCGTCGTCCTCAGTTCGTCGGCGCTGACGGTTCAGGTGGAGCCCGTCGCGCAATTCCTGGGCATCGACAATGTGCTGTGCAACAAGTTCGAAACCGACGACGACAGCTTGATCACCGGTGAGGTGCAGACACCGGTCATCTGGGGTCCTGGCAAAGCTCATGCGGTACAGAAGTTTTCGGCAGAGAACGACGTTGACCTGGCGAAGAGCTACTTCTACGCCGACGGTGACGAGGATGTCGCCCTGATGTACCTGGTGGGCAATCCGCGGCCGACCAACCCGGCGGGCAAACTGGCCGCCGTTGCCGCCAAACGCGGCTGGCCGATCCTGCGGTTCAGCAGCCGCAGCGGCAGCAGCCCGGTGTCGCAGTTGCGCACCGCCGCGGGCTTCGCCTCGATGATGCCGCTGGCTGCGGGCGCCGTCAGCTGGGGCCTGCTCAACCGCAACAAGCGCAGCGGCGTCAACCTCTTCACGTCGCTGATGGGCCGGGTTCTGCTGGGCGTCACCGGCGTCAACCTCAACGTGCTGGGCAAAGAGAACCTGACCGCCAAGCGGCCTGCGGTCTTCATCTTCAACCATCGCAACCAGGCCGACCCGGTGATCGCGGGAACCTTGGTCAGCGACAACTTCACCGGGGTCGGTAAGAAGGAACTCGCCAATGACCCGCTGGTGGGAACGCTCGGCAAGGTCATGGACACCGCATTTATCGACCGGGACGACCCGGAGAAGGCGGTCGAAAGCCTGCACAAGATCGAAGAGCTTGCGCGCAAAGGACTTTCAGTCCTCATCGCACCGGAGGGCACCCGGCTGGACACGACCGAGGTGGGGCCCTTCAAGAAGGGGCCGTTCCGAATCGCGATGGCCGCAGGTATCCCGATCGTGCCGATCGTCATCCGCAACGCGGAGGTGATCGCCGCCCGCGACTCCAGCACCTTCAATCCCGGGACGGTCGACGTCGCGGTGTATCCGCCCATCCCGGTGGATGATTGGACCCTCGACGAACTGCCGGACCGCATCGCCGAGGTACGCCAGATCTTCCTCGACACCCTCAAGTCATGGCCCGATGACGAGCTGCCGAGCTTTCCGATCTACGACCGGCCCCACTCGCTCAAACCGAAGATCCGTAGCGTGCCCAAGAAATCCGGTGCGGCCGAATCTAATTCGGGTACCGGCCGGGTTGTGAAGGGTCGGCCGTGACGGCGCCCGACGACTATTTCGCCAGTTTCAGCACCGCCGACGATGCGCTGGTGCTCGCGTCGGTGTCTTCGCCGGCGGAGCTGGAACTGCTCAACGACTGGCTGCGGACGCACCGGCGCGAACATCCCGATTCCAAGATCGACGTGTTGCAGCTCCCCGCGGCCGACGAACCGGCGCCCGGTGTGCTGGCCAGCCTGGTCGAGGAGTTGGAGGCCGACGAGGACCGGCTCGTGGTGCCGGTGCGGGTGTTCTGGGTGCCCGCCGGTCTGCCCACCCGGCTCAAGGTGGTCGGGCTCATCTCGGGCCGGGACACCTACCGGCCGCCGGAGATCCTGCAGCGGCGGATCCTGCGCAAGGATCCGTCCCGCGCGCGGGTGGTGGCCGGTGAGCCGGCCAAGGTCTCCGAGCTGCACCGGCAGTGGAGTGAGCAGACGACAGCCGAAAGTCCAAGGGAATTCGCACGTTTCGTCCTGCGGCGGGCGGCGCTGGCGATCGAGCGGGTGGAGCTGCGGCTGCTGGGCCCGGAGTACAAGTCGCCGCGCCTGATCAAGCCGGAAATGTTGGCCTCGGCGCGATTCCGTGAGGGCCTGGACCAGATCCCCGGCGCCACGGTGGAAAAGGCCGGCGAGATGCTCGACGAGCTGTCCACCGGGTGGAGCCGGTTCTCGGTCGATCTGATACCCGCGCTGGGCCGGCTGTTCAGCCGCGGATTCGACCCACGCATCGACTACGACCGCGACCAGGTCGAGAAGATGCGGCACAACCTCGAAACCCACCCCGCGGTTCTGCTGTTCTCCCACCGGTCCTACATCGACGGCGGCATCGTGCCGCTGGCCATGCGGGAGAACCGGTTACCCCCGGTGCACACCTTCGCGGGCATCAACCTGTCCTTCGGGGTGATGGGTCCGCTGTTGCGTCACTCCGGGGTGATCTTCCTGCGCCGCAAGCTCGACGACCCGCTGTACAAATACGTGCTGCGACAGTTCGTCGGCTACATCGTCGAGAAGCGGTTCAATCTCAGCTGGGCCATCGAGGGCACGCGGTCTCGCACCGGAAAGATGTTGCCGCCCAAGCTCGGTCTGCTCGCTTACGTGGCCGACGCCTACCTGGACGGTCGCAGCGACGACATCCTGCTGCAGCCGGTGTCGATCAGTTTCGATCAGTTGCACGAGACCGCCGAGTACGCGGCCTACGCCCGCGGCGGCGAGAAACGGCCCGAGAGCTTCAGCTGGCTCTACGACTTCGTCAAGGCTCAGGGCGAACGCAACTACGGCAAGATCTACGTGCGGTTCCCCGAAGCGGTTTCGATGCGCCAGTACCTCGGCGAGCCGCACGGCCCCATGGTTGAGGACGAGGCCGCCAAGCGGCTGGCGATGCAGAAGATGGCCTTCGAAGTGGCTTGGCGGATCCTGCGGGTCACGCCGGTCAACGCGACGGGGCTCGTGTCGGCGCTGCTGCTCACCACCAAGGGCGTCGCGCTCACGCTCGAACAGTTGCACCACACCCTGCAGGATTCGCTGGACTACCTCGAGCGCAAGAACACCCCGGTGACCAACAGTGCGTTGCGGCTGCGGACCCTAGAGGGGGTCCGGTCGGCGGTGGACGCGTTGTCCAACGGTCACCCCGTGACTCTCGTCGACGGTGGCCGCGAGCCGGTGTGGAGGATCGCTCCGGAGAACGAACTGGAGGCGGCGTTCTATCGCAACTCGCTCATCCACGCGTTCCTCGAGACGTCGATCGTCGAACTCGCCCTCGTGCATGCCGCGCACGCCACCGACGACCCGCTGCAGGCGTTCTGGGATCAGGTCATGCGCCTGCGCGACCTGCTCAAGTTCGACTTCTACTTCGCTGATTCGGCGGCGTTCCGGGAGAACATCGCCGAGGAGATGTCCTGGCACACCCGCACGCGAGGAGGACCGGAGGGGCCCCGCACGCAAGCAGGACAAGACAGGCCGGACTGGGAAACGCATGTGTCGGCCGGTGGTGAGGAGATCTTCCAACTGCTGCGCGCCAAGCGGCCACTGATCGCCGGTGCCATGTTGCGGCCGTTTTTCGAGGCCGATGAGATCGTCGCGGACGTCCTGCGCGACGCTCCCGCCGAGATCTCCGAGAAGGAACTCACCAAGCGGGCGTTGGGGCTCGGTGCTCAGCAGGTCGCGCAAGGCCGGATCCAGAGCAACGAGGCGGTGTCGGCCCTGCTGTTCGCCACGGCACGCCAGGTGGCCGCCGACCAGAACCTGCTGACACCCGCGGCCGATCTCACCGAGCGCCGCACGGCGTTCCTGCGCGAGATCCGCGGCATCCTGGCCGACATGACCCACGTCGAACGGATCGCCCGGGATCGCTTCTTCGCCGAGGAGCGGCGTCGCCACCGGGAGCGCGCCGGTTCGGCCTAGCCCACGAAGAGTGGGCCGGGCCACGCCATACGCTGGGAACATGACTTCTCCCGGCGCGCCGGCCGCATCAGGCGTGCGCACCAATGCTGTGTGGCCCGTGCTCGTCGGCGTCGGGGTGCTGGCCGGAACCATCGCCGCCGGGATCGGAGCGCTCGCGCTGGCCGACGCGCTGACGGCGACCGGGCTGCCCAACCCCGGTCCCATCACCACCTACGGACTGCCGTTCTTTCGGGCGGCCGGCGAGATCGCCGCCGTGGTCGCGGTCGGCGGGTTCCTGTTCGCCGCGTTCCTGGTGCCGCCGCAGGCCAACGGTGTGCTCGACGTGGCCGGCTACCGCGCGTTGCGGTTGGGGTCGGCGGCTTCGGCGGTGTGGACGGTGTGCGCCGCGCTGCTGGTTCCGCTGACCGTGTCGGACGTGTCCGGTCAGCCGCTGCTCGAGCACCTCAGCCCGACCGATGTGTGGTCGGTGGCCAGCCTGATCGACACCGCAGGTGCATGGCGATGGACCGCGATCCTGGCCGCTGCGGTGACCATCGCCAGCCTGCCCGTGCTGCGCTGGGGCTGGACACCGGTATTGCTGGGCGGATCGATGCTGACGTTGGTGCCGCTGGCGCTGACCGGGCACTCATCGGCGGGTGGCGCCCACGACCTGGCCACCAACAGTCTGTTCATCCATCTCATGGCCGCCGCGCTGTGGGCGGGTGGGCTGCTGGCGCTGCTGGTGCACGCGCTGCGCGGTCAACTCGGCGAGAACACCGCTCTGGCCGCCCGTCGGTTCTCGGCCCTGGCGCTGTGGTGCTACGTCGCGATGGCGCTCAGCGGGGTGATCAACGCGCTGGTGCGCATTCAACCGGCTGATCTGGTGCGCACACCGTACGGTCTGCTGATCGTCGCCAAGATGGTGGCCCTTGGCCTGCTGGGGGTGCTCGGCTGGGCGCAGCGCCGCAGTGGGGTGGCCGCTCTGCAGGCCGACCCGGACGGCCGACGCCCCCTGATCCGGCTGGCGCTGGGCGAGGCGGCACTGTTCGGGGCGACGTTCGGGATCGCCGTCGGCCTGGGCCGCACGCCGCCGCCCCCGGAGACCAGGGTGCCCAGTGCGACGGAGGTGGCCATCGGGTACGACTTCTCCGGGCCGCCGACGGTTGCCCGGGTGCTGTTCGACTGGCGCTTCGACCTGATCTTCGGCACCGCTGCGATCATCGGCGCGGTCGTGTACCTGCTCGCGGTGCGCCGGCTGCGCAAGCGAGGAGACGCCTGGCCGGTGGGCCGGACTGCGGCGTGGCTGCTCGGCTGCGCGACGTTGCTGTTCACCACCTCGTCGGGGCTTGGCAGGTACATGCCTGCGATGTTCAGCATGCACATGATCGCGCACATGCTGCTGTCGATGCTGGTGCCGATCCTGCTCGTGCTCGGGGCGCCGGTCACCCTGGCGTTGCGCGCGTTGCCCGCCGCGGGCCGTGGGGCTGCACCGGGTCCACGCGAGTGGTTGCTGGCCGCTCTGCATTCCCCGGTATCGAAGTTCCTGACCCAGCCGGTGGTGGCGACCGTGTTGTTCGTGGCCGGGTTCTACGGCCTGTACTTCGGCGGCATCTTCGACGCGGCGGTGAGCAATCACGCCGCGCACCTGCTGATGAACGTGCACTTCCTGGTGTCGGGCTACCTCTTCTACTGGGTGGTGATCGGCGTGGACCCCACCCCGCGGCCCATCCCGCATCTGGCCAAGATGGGGATGGTGTTCGCGTCGCTACCGCTGCACGCGTTCTTCGGCGTGGTGATGATGGGCATGCAGACCGTGCTCGGCGCAACCTTCTACCGGTCCCTGCAGCTGCCCTGGCACACCGACCTGATCGGCGATCAGCACCTTGGCGGTGGAATCGCTTGGGCGGCAGGGGAAGTCCCACTGGTCATCGTGATGCTGGCGTTGCTGATCCAGTGGCGGCGCAGCGATCAGCGCACTGCCAAGCGGCTCGACCGGGCCGCCGACCGCGACGACAACGCCGAGCTGGCCGCGTACAACGCGATGCTCGCCGAGATGGCCCGTCGCGACAAGCCGGCGGACTGACGAGTTATCCCCAACCTGCATTTCATCCACAACCTTCCCTTCCGACAGCTGCCGTGGCCCGTCCTTGTCGGTGCCGCGGCGGTCAATGGCGGTGTCAGGCATCGCGGCTTTCCGGCCCCGGTGCCCACATCACCAGCGAAAGGGAATCAGCAATGTTCGAGACACCGTTCACCGTGGTCGGCAACATCGTCACCAATCCTGTCCGGCTCCGGTTCGGAGACCAGGAACTCTTCAAGTTCCGGGTCGCGAGCAACTCACGCCGCCGCGGCGCCGGCGGAACCTGGGAGCCCGGAAATTCGTTGTACGTGACGGTCAACTGCTGGGGAAACCTGGCCCGTGGGGTCAGCGCCTCGCTCGGCAAGGGTGACGCCGTAGTCGTCGTCGGGCACCTCTACACCAGTGAGTACGAGGACAAAGAAGGTGTGCGACGGTCGTCGGTGGAGGTCCGCGCCACCGCGGTCGGTCCCGACCTGTCACGGTGCAGCGCCAAGGTCGAGTTGCTGCCCAAGCCGGTCGGCACCGGCGCCGCGCCCGAGGCGGATCAGCAGGCGGCGCTGGACGGCGACGGTCCCGACACCGCCGACGATGACGTCGATGAGACGGAGGTAGCGGCGCTGGAGTCGGGGGCGCTGCCACTGTCGGCTTGACGTCGCTCGGTCACGCCTAGGATGGGCGCGGGTGACAGGACTTGTGCTTCCCCCGCGCGGGCCTCGTCAGAAAGACTGGACAGCTTCAGAAAGGCACATCACGGCATGGCCGAATTCATCTACACGATGCGGAAGGTCCGCAAGGCGCACGGCGACAAGGTCATCCTCGACGACGTCACGCTGAATTTCCTTCCGGGCGCGAAGATCGGTGTCGTCGGTCCCAACGGGGCGGGCAAGTCGAGCGTCTTGCGGATCATGGCCGGGCTCGACCAGGCGAACAACGGTGACGCGATGCTGGCCCCCGGCGCCACGGTCGGCATTTTGATGCAGGAGCCGCAGCTCGACGAAACCAAGACCGTCCGCGAGAACGTCGAAGCCGGCGTGGCGATCAAGGCCAAGCTCAACCGGTACAACGAGGTGGCCGAGCTCATGGCCACCGATTACACCGACGAGCTCATGGAAGAGATGGGCCACCTGCAGGAGGAGCTGGACGCGGCCGACGCCTGGGACATCGACTCCCAGCTCGAGCAGGCGATGGATGCGCTGCGCTGCCCGCCGGCCGACGAACCCGTGACGCACCTCTCCGGTGGTGAGCGCCGCCGCGTCGCCCTGTGCAAGCTGCTGCTGTCCAAGCCTGATCTGCTGCTGCTCGATGAGCCCACCAACCACCTCGACGCCGAGAGCGTGCTGTGGTTGGAGCAGCACCTGGCCGCCTACAAGGGCGCCATCCTGGCCGTCACCCACGACCGGTACTTCCTGGACAACGTCGCCGAGTGGATCCTCGAACTCGACCGCGGCCGGGCCTACCCGTACGAGGGCAACTACTCGACCTACCTGGAGAAGAAGGCCGAGCGCCTCGAGGTCCAGGGCAAGAAGGACCAGAAGCTGCAGAAGCGGCTCAAGGACGAACTGGCATGGGTCCGCTCGGGTGCCAAGGCGCGTCAGGCCAAGAACAAGGCCCGGCTCGGCCGGTACGAGGAGATGGTCGCGGAGGCCGAGAAGACGCGGAAGCTCGACTTCGAGGAGATCCAGATCCCGACGCCACCGCGACTGGGCAATGTGGTGGTGGAGGTGGAGCACCTCGACAAGGGCTTCGACGGCCGCCAGCTGATCAAGGATCTGTCGTTCACCTTGCCGCGCAACGGCATTGTCGGCGTGATCGGGCCCAACGGCGTCGGCAAGACCACACTGTTCAAGACCATCGTCGGCCTGGAACAGCCGGACAGCGGCACGGTCAGGGTTGGTGACACGGTCAAGCTGTCGTACGTCGACCAGAGCCGTGCGGGGATCGACCCGAAGAAGACGGTGTGGGAGGTCGTCTCCGACAAGCTCGACTACATCGAGGTCGGCCAGAATGAGATCCCGTCGCGGGCCTACGTGTCGGCGTTCGGCTTCAAGGGCCCCGATCAGCAGAAGCCGGCAGGCGTGCTCTCCGGCGGTGAACGCAACCGCCTGAACCTGGCGCTGACCCTCAAAGAGGGCGGCAACCTGATTCTGCTCGACGAGCCGACCAACGACCTCGACGTGGAGACCCTGTCGTCGCTGGAGAATGCGCTGGAGAACTTCCCCGGCTGCGCGGTGGTCATCTCGCACGACCGGTGGTTCCTCGACCGCACCTGCACGCACATCCTCGCGTGGGAAGGTGACGACGACAACGACGCGAAGTGGTTCTGGTTCGAGGGCAACTTCGGCGCCTACGAGGAGAACAAGATCGACCGGCTCGGCGCCGAAGCGGCTCGCCCGCACCGGGTCACGCATCGCCGCCTCACCCGCGACTGACCAGTAGGCGGGATAGTTCGCGAGGATCAAACACAGCAAGTCGGGGTACGACTAATGTCGCTGCTACGCACCAGTGCCGGTGTGTGGGCGTGAGTCAGGAGTATTCGGTATGACGGCATGGCCGCAATCTCAGGGGCAACAGACGAAAAGCGTCCCAGGAGGTCCGGAGCCAACGCCCGATATCACGCAACGCCTTGCGGTAGCCCTGCTGTCCACCTACCGGGGGCCGCAGGCTGACGCGCCGGGCGCCACCACGACCGGGCCGATCGCGCTCAGCGCGCCCGATCGGCTCGTGTCGGGTGGCGCCGTCGCGGCCCACTACCGGTTGGGCGCCCGGCGCGCACCCGGCGAGACCAACGTCGCGGTCTACCCGGGCGATGCGGAGACCGGACCCGCTCTGCAGATCGTCACCGATCAGGCGCCGATGCTGGTCGATTCGGTGACGGTGCTGCTGCACCGTCTCGGCGTCGCCTACAGCGCCATGATGAACCCGGTGTTCCGGGTCCGCCGGGACGCCGACGGGCAGTTGCAGGACATCAGGCCGGTCGCCGATGCAGTACCCGGAGACGGCGTCGACGAATGCTGGATCCTCATCCCCGTCAATGGCGCGGCCGCCGGCGGTGCTCTCACCGAGGCCACGCGCCTGGTGCCGGGCATCCTGGCCGACGCCCGACAGATCGGCCTGGACACCGGTGCCATGGCCGCCGCGCTGCACGGTCTGGCCAACGACCTCGCCACCGATGTCGAAGGGCATTTTCCCAACGCCGACCGCAAGGACGTGGCGGCGTTGTTGCGCTGGCTGGCCGACGGGCACTTCGCGCTCCTGGGCTACCAGCAGTGCGCGGTCGGAGACGGCCAGGCCGTCGTCGACCCGGCGAGCCGGCTGGGTGTCCTGCGGCTGCGGCAGGACGTGCTGCCGCCGCTGACCAATCCGGACGATCTGCTGGTGCTGGCCCAGGCGACCATGACGAGCTACCTGCGCTACGGCGCCTATCCGTACCTGGTGGTGGTCCGGGAAAGCGGCAGCCCTGCCGGTGCGATCGAACACCGTTTCGTCGGTCTGTTCACCATCGCGGCCATGAACGCCAATGTGCTTGAGATCCCGCTGGTCTCACGGCGCGCAGAAGAAGCCTTGGCGATGGCTCACCGCGACCCGAGCCATCCGGGGCAGCTGCTGCGCGACATCATCCAGACCATTCCGCGCCCCGAGCTGTTCGCCCTGAGCTCCAAAGAGCTGCTCGAAATGGCCATGGCCGTCGTCGATCTGGGCTCCCGCCGGCGCACCCTGCTGTTTCTGCGCGCCGATCAGCTGGCGCATTTCGTCTCGTGCCTGGTGTACCTGCCGCGTGATCGCTACACCACTGCGGTCCGCCTGGAGATGCAGGACATCCTGGTCCGCGAGCTCGGCGGGGTGAGCATCGACTACTCCGCGCGGGTCAGTGAATCCCCTTGGGCGGTAGTTCATTTCACCGTCAGGCTGCCCGACGGTGAGCGTGCGCACCGCGTCGACACCTCGATCGAGAACGAGTCTCGGATCCAGAATCTGCTGACCGAGGCGACCCGTAACTGGGGTGACCGGCTGATCAGTTCGGCCAAGGGCCTCAACCCCGCCGCTGTCGAGCACTACGCCACCGCCTTCCCGCAGGACTACAAGCAGGCCGTCACGCCGGCCGATGCCGTCGCCGACATCGCGATCATCGAAGAGCTGCAGGATAATTCCGTCAAGCTGGTGTTCAGCGAAGGCGAAGACCGCATCGCCCAGCTGACCTGGTACCTCGGTGGGCATTCGGCATCGCTGAGCGAGCTGCTGCCGATGCTGCAGTCCATGGGCGTCGTCGTGCTCGAGGAACGGCCGTACACCGTTACCCGCGCGGACGGTTTGCCAGTCTGGATCTACCAGTTCAAGGTCTCGCGGCTACGCAACATGCCCGATGCGCCCGACGCCGAAGCCCGGGCGGCCACCGCGCAGCGCTTCGCCGACGCCGTCACCGCCATCTGGCAGGGCAACGCCGAGATCGACCGGTTCAACCAGCTGGTGCTGCGCGCCGGGCTCACCTGGCAGCAGGTGGTCATCCTGCGCGCGTACGCGAAGTACCTGCGGCAGGCCGGATTCCCCTACAGCCAGAACCACATCGAGTCGGTGCTCAACGACAACCCGCACACCGCGCGGTCACTCGTCGAGCTGTTCGAGGCACTGTTCACTCCGCCCGGCACTGAACGCGACGCCGCAGCGCCCCGCGACGCCCAAAGCGCGGCCGCGGCAGTCGCTGCCGACATCGATGCTCTGGTCAGCCTCGACACCGACCGGGTGCTGCGCGCGTTCGCCAGCCTGATCCAGGCCACCCTGCGCACCAACTACTTTGTGCAGCGGCCTGATTCAGCGCGTCAGCGCGGCGTGGTGGCGATGAAGCTCAACCCCGGGTTGATCAACGAGTTGCCGTTGCCCCGGCCGAAATTCGAGATCTTCGTGTACTCGCCCCGCGTCGAGGGCGTGCACCTACGGTTCGGATTCGTGGCCCGCGGCGGGCTGCGCTGGTCGGATCGCCGGGAGGACTTCCGCACCGAGATCCTCGGCCTGGTCAAGGCGCAGGCGGTCAAGAACGCCGTCATCGTGCCGGTCGGGGCCAAGGGCGGGTTCGTCGTCAAGCAACCGCCGGAGCCCACCGGCGACCCCGCGGTCGACCGCGACGCGACGCGGGCCGAAGGCGTGGCCTGCTACCAGCTGTTCATCTCCGGCCTGCTCGATGTCACCGACAACGTCGACAAGGCGACCGGTGCGGTCGTGACCCCGCCGGACGTCGTGCGCCGGGACGGTGAGGACGCCTACCTGGTGGTGGCGGCAGACAAGGGCACCGCGACGTTCTCCGACATCGCCAACGAGGTCGCCAAGTCATACGGTTTCTGGCTGGGTGACGCGTTCGCGTCGGGCGGCTCGATCGGTTACGACCACAAGGCGATGGGCATCACCGCCAAGGGTGCCTGGGAATCGGTCAAGCGCCACTTCCGTGAAATGGGCGTCGACACTCAGACGCAAGATTTCACAGTCGTCGGCGTCGGAGACATGAGCGGTGACGTGTTCGGCAACGGAATGCTGCTGTCCCAACACATTCGGTTGGTCGCGGCGTTCGATCACCGGCACATCTTCCTCGATCCCAACCCCGATGCCGCGACGTCGTGGGCCGAGCGCAGCCGCATGTTCCAGCTGCCGCGGTCGAGCTGGGACGACTACGACAAGTCGCTCATCAGCGAGGGCGGCGGCGTGTTCAGCCGCGATCAGAAGTCGATCCCGATCAGTCCGCAGGTGCGCGCCGCGCTGGGCATCGAGGGCGACGTCGACGAGTTGACGCCGCCTGCGTTGATGAAGGCCATTCTCAAGGCCCCGGTGGACCTGCTGTGGAACGGCGGCATCGGCACCTACGTCAAGGCTGAGACCGAAGCCGACGCCGACGTCGGCGACCGGGCCAACGACATGATCCGGGTGTGCGGAAACCAGGTGCGGGCCAAGGTGATCGGCGAGGGCGGCAACCTCGGCGTGACGTCGCTGGGCCGTATCGAGTTCGATCTGGCCGGTGGCCGGATCAACACCGACGCGCTGGACAACTCCGCCGGGGTGGACTGCTCCGACCACGAGGTCAACATCAAGATCCTGATCGACTCGCTGGTCACCGCGGGCCGGGTCAGCGCCGAGGAGCGCACCGGCCTGCTGTTGTCGATGACCGACGAGGTCGGTGAACTCGTGCTGGGCGACAACCGTGACCAGAACGATCTGATGGGCACCAGCAGGGCCAACTCGGCGAGCATGCTCTCGGTGCACGCCCGCATGATCAAGGACTTCGTGGCCGATCGTGGGCTCAACCGGGAGTTGGAGGCGCTGCCGTCGGAGAAGGAGATCCGGCGTCGTACCGAAGCTGGAATCGGGCTCACCTCACCGGAATTGGCCACGCTGATGGCACACGTCAAGTTGGCTCTCAAAGAGGACGTGCTCGCCAGTGACCTGCCTGACCAGGAGGTGTTCGCCTCCCGGCTGCCGCGGTACTTCCCGGCCAGGTTGCGCGACGAGTTCCACACTGAGATCCGATCGCATCAGCTGCGCCGCGAGATCATCACCACCATGCTGGTCAACGATCTGGTCGACACCAGCGGCATCAGCTACGCCTACCGCATCACCGAGGACGTCGGGGTCGGGCCGGTCGATGCGGCACGCAGCTACGTCGCCACCAATGCGATCTTCCGGATCGGCGACGTCTGGCGCCAGATCCGCGCGGCCGGTGAGCAGGGCGTCGCGGTCGCGGTGACCGACCGGATGACACTCGATATGCGCCGACTGGTCGACCGGGCCGGCCGATGGCTGCTGAACTACCGGCCCCAGCCGCTGGCCGTCGGCGCGGAGATCAACCGGTTCGCCGACAAGGTCGCGACGCTGACGCCGCGCATAGGGGAGTGGCTGCGCGGTGCCGATAAGGCCATCGTCAACAAGGAGGCCGGTGAGCTCGTCTCGCACGGAGTCTCCCCAGAGCTGGCCTATCTGGTGTCCACCGGGCTGTACCAGTACAGCCTGCTCGACGTGATCGACATCGCCGACATCATCGAGCGGGACCCGGTCGAGGTGGCCGACGCCTACTTCGCGTTGATGGACCACCTCGGCGCCGACGGGCTGCTCACGGCGGTGTCGATGCTGGGTCGGGACGACCGGTGGCATTCGTTGGCGCGGTTGGCTATTCGCGATGACATCTACGGGTCGGTGCGGGCGTTGTGCTTCGACGTGATGGCGGTCGGCGAACCGGACGAGACCGGTGAGCAGAAGATCGCCGAATGGGAGCTGACCAACAGTTCCAGGGTGGCCCGTGCCCGACGGACACTGGGCGAGATCTACGAGGGCGAGTTGCAGGACCTCGCGACGCTGTCGGTGGCGGCGCGTCAGATCCGCAGCATGACGAGGACGAGTGGGACGGGAACAACCGGGTGACAGCGGGCTTTACAACGCCGGTGCATGTGCGCTGGTCGGATATCGACATGTACCAGCACATCAATCACGCCACCATGGTGACCATCCTCGAAGAGGCACGGATCCCGTTCCTGCGTGAGCCGTTCGGCGCCGAGATCACCACGATCGGTCTGCTGATCGCCGAGGTCAACATCGTCTACAAGGGGCAACTGCGGTTGGTGGATTCGCCACTGCAGGTCACGATGTGGTCCAAGCGGGTACGTGCTGTGGACTTCACCGTGGGGTACGAGGTGCGCCCCGTGCACGCCGATCCCGACTGCAAGCCGTCGGTGATCGCCGAGACTCAGCTGGCTGCCGTCCATATCGAAGAGCAACGGCTGCAACGTCTTTCGTCCGAGCAGCGGGCGTATCTGGAGCGCTATCTGCGATGACCGATCCGGAACGCGGCCTATGG
Source organism: Mycobacterium sp. 852013-50091_SCH5140682 (assembly GCF_001665685.1). Classification (GTDB taxonomy): domain Bacteria; phylum Actinomycetota; class Actinomycetes; order Mycobacteriales; family Mycobacteriaceae; genus Mycobacterium. Next base: position 260,534 of record NZ_LZTB01000011.1, on the reverse strand, counting down.
ATCGACGATCCGCACCAGCGCGACGACTTCGCGACGTTCATCGACCGGGTGCTGCGGCTCGACGATGCGGCGGTGGTGCGGTTGCGGGTCAGGGACGGTGCCGGTGAGCAGGTAGTAGCTTGGGTCGCAACGGGATTCGATGTACTGGCCAGCCGGGTGTTCTCCGCGCGGCTTCGCCCCGGTGATCTGTCCGCCGGTGCCGACGCGCTACGTGCCGGGCTCTCGGTATCGCACGGTGGCTACATCGACACCGGGATGCCGATGGATTCGGCCTGGCGTGGGGGACTGCCGCCGGAGACCGGGTTCGTCCACGTGGACGATGTTCCCGCGCGGGTGATGCTCGATCTGGCGGAGCAGGGGACGACGCTGGCCAAGGAACACGGTGGCGCGCACGGCCCGCCGACGTCACTGCTCGATCAGGATGTGGTGGTGGTCAGCTCCGATGACTTGTCTGTCGGTGTCCCGATGCGCTGCGTATTTGCTTTGACGGCAATGGGTTTCCTGCCGCAATCGGGTGAGTCGCTCAGCGCTGGGGAGATCGTGCGGGTGCGTGCGCACGCCGCGTGGCTGCGCATCGACGCCAGGTTCGGCTCGGTGTACCGCAGACGCGGCGCCCCCGCTCTGGTTCTGGGCTAGTCCCTCTCGCGAGCAGTCGCGGCGGTACCGCAATCACGGCGTGTCGCGGACCTTTATGTCTGCTCGCGGGAGGAACTCGCCGGAAAAACTAGACCAGCCAGACCGCGGTGTCCGGGGGCACTGTGCCGTCGACGAGCGGTCCACTGGCCAGCAGCACCTCACCGGCAGGTAGCGGTAACGCAGTGGCGCCCGCGTTGAGCACACACACCAGCCCACCGGGCCTGCGGAACGTCAGATCGTCGAGCCAGTCGATGCCGTTGCCGTTGAATTCGCTTCGGCTGCCGCGCAATTGCAGCGCCTGCCGATAGAACGCCAGCGTGGAATCGGGGTCGTGCTCTTGCGCTGCGACCGTGAGGGTGGCCCAGTCGGCCGGAATGGGCAGCCACGTATCGGAATTGGTGGAGAAGCCGAACGGCGGTTCGGAACCCTGCCACGGCATCGGCACGCGGCAGCCGTCGCGCCCGCGTTCGGTGTGGCCGGAGCGTTCCCACACGGGATCCTGCAACACGGCATCGGGCAGCTCGACGTTGGGCAGGCCGAGTTCCTCACCGTTGTAGATGAACACGGCACCCGGTAGGGCCAGCATCACCAGCGCCATGGCTCGGGCCCGGGCCAGCCCGCGGGCACCGCCGCCGTAGCGGGTGACCTCGCGCTCGACGTCGTGGTTGGACAGCGTCCAGGTCGGGGTGGCACCGGCCAGTGCCGCCGCGGCCAATGCGTTGTCGATCGCGTCGCGAATCTCGTCGGCGTCGTAATCGGCTTGCACCAGACGGAAATTGAAGCCGAGGTGAAGCTCGTCGGGGCGGAGGTATTTCGCGAACTGCTCGTTGCCGCGCACCCACACTTCCCCGACGGTCACCGCGTCGGGATAGCCGTCGAACACGGTCCGGATGAACCGGTGGATGTCGTGGACGCTCTCGTTGTCGAATCGCGGGTCGTCGTCACTGTTGCGCAGCACCGCGGTGTCGACGACCGACATGTCGGGCAGGCCCGGCGGTTTGGCCATGCCGTGGGCCACGTCGATACGGAATCCGTCGACTCCGCGGTCCAACCAGAACCGCAGCGTTTTCTCCAGATCGTCGAACACCTCGGGGTTGTCCCAGTTCAGATCGGGCTGCGACGCGTCGAACAGGTGCAGGTACCACTGCCCGGGGGTGCCGTCGGGTTCGGTGACGCGAGTCCAGGCCGGGCCGCCGAAGATCGAAACCCAGTTGTTGGGCGGCACCGACCCGTCGGGGCCGCCGCCGTCGCGGAAGATGTAGCGATCCCGGCGGGCCGGATTGGTGAGCGCCTCGACGAACCATGGGTGTGCCGAGCTGGTGTGGTTGGGCACCAGATCCATCGTGATCCGGATGCCGCGGGCGTGGGCCGCGTCCAGCAGTCGGTCCAGCGCATCGAGGCCGCCGAACAGGGGGTCGACATCGCGGGGGTCGGCGACGTCGTAACCGTGATCGGCCATCGGCGAGACCATCACCGGGTTGAGCCACAGCGCGTCGACGCCGAGGGAGCTCAGATAGTCCAACCCGGCGGTCACCCCGTCGAGATCGCCCACCCCGTCGCCGTTGCTGTCGCGAAACGAGCGCGGGTAGACCTGGTAGAACACCGCGTGCTCCCACCATGTCGCCATCAGAACGCCGAGTTGACCATCGCGTCTGCGGCCATCTCGAGGTAATCCAGCAACGCCTTGCGATGGGTGTCGTCCAGCGTTGCCGAGTCGACCGACGCCACCGCGGTGTGCATGCACCGCAGCCACGCGTCGCGTTCCAGCAGGCCGATGCGGAAGGGTGCGTGCCGCATCCGCAGCCTCGGGTGTCCGCGCAGATCCGAGTAGGTCCGCGGCCCGCCCCAGTACTGCTCCAGGAACATCCGCAACCGCTCCTCGGCGCCGTCGATGTCGTCCTCGGGGTACAGCGGCAGCAGGATTTCGTCCTCACGGACCAGCTGGTAGAACCGCGACACGATGGTTTGGAAGGTGTCGTGGCCACCGACCTCGTCGTAGAAGGTTTGTTGAGCCTGCGTCACGCACCCCATTGTGCCGATCGTTCCCAGTTGGCGCTCAGGGCGGTCTCGTCACCTGGTGTTCATGGGACTGACCAGCTGACACCCAAAGAATTATCGTGCGATCGGCCTGGATCCGTGGTGGACTGTGTGCTCGGAGGCTCTATGGCGCACAGCAAAAAAGGCCACTCACGACGGACCGGTCACATATCCGGCCCTTCGGGGCCTCACGCGCCAAATCGGCCGCTGCACAGCGTCGAGACACTGGCCCCGGCGACCCCCGACGCATCGGTGTGGGGCCGTCGCCGGGTTCTGCTGCTCAACTCGACCTACGAACCGCTGACAGCGCTGCCGCTGCGCCGGGCGGTGATCATGCTGATGTGCGGCAAGGCCGACGTCGTGCACGACGACCCGGCCGGGCCGCTGATCCATTCCGCGACCCGCACCATAGTCGTACCGTCGGTGATTCGGCTGCGCACGTTCGTGCGGGTGCCGTACCGGGCGCGTATCCCGATGACCCGGGCCGCACTGATGCACCGCGACCGCTTCCGCTGCGCCTACTGCGGGGCACGGGCCGACACCGTCGACCACGTGGTGCCGCGCAGCCGTGGTGGCGAGCACTCGTGGGAGAACTGTGTGGCCGCCTGTGCGGCATGCAATCACCGCAAGGCCGACAAGCTGCTGGCGGAGCTCGGCTGGTCGCTGCGCACGGTGCCGATGCCGCCGAAAGGCCAGCACTGGCGGCTGTTGTCGACCATCAAGGACCTCGATCCGGCCTGGGTTCGGTACCTGGGTGAAGGCGCGGCGTAGCGGAGTGTTCACTGTCGGCGCGTCCGGCCCGTGCGGCTGATACGGTTTGGCCGTGAGCACAGCACTTACCCATTCCCTCCTCGGAGGGGTTCCGCTGTTGTTGTTCGTGATCCTGGCGCTGATCTTCCTGACCCGCAGGGGACCGCACCCGGCCACCTACAAGATGTCGGACTCGTGGACCCACGAGCCGATCCTGTGGGCAGCTGCCGAGCCTGCCGACCATGGGCACGGCGGCCACGATTCGCACGGAGTGACCATTGGAGGTGGCGCAAGTGGCAAGTGGTAGCCAAACAGGTGTCGTCGCAACTGTCGCGCCCGGTGAAATCGACCTGCCCTACGGCTACGCGATCACATCCAGCGGACGGATCTCCGGGGTCACCGAACCCGGCGAGCTGTCGGTGCACTACCCCTTCCCGACGATGGATCTCGTGGTCCTCGACGACGCGCTGAAGTACGGCTCGCGCGCCGCCAAGGCCCGCTTCGCGGTCTACATCGGTGGGCTCGGTGCTGACACTGCTGCCACGGCCCGCGAGATCCTGGCCAAGGTGCCGACCCCGAACAACGCGGTGCTCTTGGCGGTGTCGCCTGACCAGCACGCGATCGAGGTCGTCTACGGCGCCGACGTGAAGGGCCGTGGCATCGAAGAGGCCGCACCGCTGGGTGTCTCCGCGGCTGCCGCCTCGTTCAAGGAAGGCAACCTGATCGACGGGCTGATCAGCGCTGTGCGGGTGCTGTCCGCCGGCGTTTCCCCCGCCTGACCTGACCTCTGCACGACCTCTGCACCGCGAGCGTGCGGGTCTGTTGCTCGACACGCCGCATTACGCGCTAGATCCCGGTATCGAGACCACGGTTTCGATACCGGGATTTCTGCTTTCCAGAACAATTGAACGGCCTCCTACACACCACGAGCGTGCACGAACTGCTGCCTGAACACGGTGTGTCGGCCGGCAGACGCGCACGCTCGCGGTGGTACGGGACCTAGCGACGAGACCTAGCCTGCGTCGAACGCGCGGGCGCGCAGTGAGCGCTCCACGCCGGCACGGCCTTCCAGGACCAGGCGGCGCAGCGCAGGCGGCACCTCCGGATCGGACAGGAACGTGTCCGCCGCGTCCAGCCCGTTCTGGCTGATGTCCCATGACGGGTACAGGCCGATGACGACGGTCTGGGCGACCTCGCTGGACCGGCGCTCCCACACCCCCGAGATCGCCGCGAAGTAACGCGTGGTGAACGGCGTGAGCAGCTCCTCCTGGCCCGGCTGCACGAAACCACCGACGATCGCGCGGGTGGTGATGTTGGCCAGCGCGTCGTCCTCGATGACCTCTTCCCACGCGGCCGCCTTCACGACGTCCTGCGGCCGGGCGGCCGCTGCGGCAGCGGCGTGACGCTTGCCTGCGGCGGTCGGGTCATTCTGGGCCTCGGCGTCGATGAACGGCGTTTCGGGACCGTCGGCGTCGAGGTGCCCGGAGCGGGCCAGCGCGGTGACGATGCGCCAGCGCAGATCGGTGTCGATCACCAGACCGGCCAGGTTCACCGCGGCCGGCTCGTTGTCGAGCAAAGTCGAGAGGACGGCGACGTGGTTGGGGGCCAGCACCGACGAGCACAGCGCGTTGACGAAGGCCAGCTGGTGATCAGAACCCGGGGCAGAGTCCCGCGCCAGATCGAGAAGCGCATCGCCGAATGCCGGCCAGCCGATCTCGTGCGCCCACGTGGGATCGGCGTAGGAACTGAGTGCGGTTTGGGCCTGCAGCAGCAGCCGCTGTGCGACGCCGACTTCGGATTCGGCGTGCAGCCCGCTCATCACCAGGGCCACGAAGTCGCGGGCCCGCAGCTCGGCCTCGCGGGTCATTTCCCATGCTGCCGACCAGGCCAGCGTCCGGGGCAACGAATCGGCGATGTCCGCGATCCGGGAGAGCACGGTCCGCAGTGACACCGGGTCCAGCCGCAGCGAGCAGTAGGTCAGATCGTCGTCGTTGACCAGGATCAGCTGGCCGCGCGAAATCCCGACGAGCTCCGGCACTTCGGTGACCGGCCCGTCGATGTCCAGCTCCACGCGATGCACGCGGGTCAGCCTGCCCGAGCCACCGTCGTCGTAGATGCCGATGGCCAGGCGGTGCACCCGAGTCTCGCCGGCTCCCGGGGCGGCCCCGGACTGGGTGACGGCGAAGCGGGTGAACGCACCCGACTCGTCGACATCGAAATCGGCGCGCAGCGTGTTCAGCCCCGTCGTCCGCAGCCACTGTCGGCCCCAGCCGGACAGATCACGCCCCGACGACTTCTCCAGCGCGCCCAGCAGGTCGGCGAAGGTGGCATTCGAGAATGCGTGGTCGCGGAAGTAGTCCCGCAGACCGGCCAGGAACTGTTCGAGCCCGACGTAGGCGACAAGCTGCTTGAGCACCGAAGCGCCCTTGGCGTAGGTGATGCCGTCGAAGTTGACCTCGACGGCGGCCAGGTCGGGGATGTCGGCCGCGACGGGATGGGTCGACGGCAATTGGTCCTGCCGGTAGGCCCAGGACTTCTCGACGTTGGCGAACGTGGTCCACGCCGCGGTGTACTCGGTGGCCTCGGCCTGGCACAGCACCGACGCGAACGTCGCGAAGGATTCGTTGAGCCACAGGTCATCCCACCACTGCATGGTGACCAGGTCGCCGAACCACATGTGGGCCATCTCGTGCAGGACGGTCTCTGCGCGGCGTTCGTAGGAATACCGGGTGACCTTGGAGCGGAAGACGTAGTCCTCGAGGAACGTCACCGCGCCGGCGTTCTCCATGGCGCCCGCATTGAATTCCGGGACGAACAGCTGGTCGTACTTGCCGAACACGTAGGGCGTGCCGAAGTTCTTGTGGTAGAAGCCGAATCCCTGCTTGGTCTCGGTGAACAGTCGCTCGGCATCCATGAACTGGGAGAGCGACTTGCGGCAGAACAGGCCGAGCGGGATCGTGCCGTGGTCGTCGGAGTACTCGTCACGCCACACCGCGTAGGGCCCGGCGATAAGCGCTGCGAGGTAGGTGCTCATCTTCGGTGTGGTGGCGAAGACGTGAACCTTTGCGCTGCCGGAGGTTTCAGCGGAAACCGGTGCCCCGTTGGAGATCACCTCCCAGTGCGACGGCGCAGTGACCTGGATGTCGAAGGTCGCCTTGAGATCCGGCTGATCGAAGCAGGCGAACATCCGCTTGGCGTCGGCGGTTTCGAACTGCGAGTACAGGTACACCTCGTTGTCGACCGGGTCGACGAACCGGTGCAGCCCTTCACCGGTGTTGGAGTACAGGCAGTCCGCGTCGACGACGAGCACGTTGTGTGCGGCCAAGTCCGGCAGGGCGATGCCGGTGGATTCGTCGTAGGTGGACGTGTCGAGCGGGACGCCGTTGAGGGTCGCGCTGTGGATCGCGTCGGCCGCGATGTCGATGTAGGTGTCGGCGCCGGCAAGCGCATCGAACTCCACCGTCGTGGTGGACCGGAAGGTGCGGTCGCCGGGCCGGCCCTCACCGTCGGTGAGGTCGAGCTCGATGCGGTAGTTGCCGACGGTGACCAGGGCGGCGCGCTCGACGGCCTGGTCGCGGGTGAGATTCGGAAGAGCCACGCGTCCAACCTATCGGCTGGCCGCGTGGCAGTCTCGGGCTACTGCCCGAAGCCGGGGAAGCCGGCGATCCCGCTCAGTGCGTTCAGCCCGCCCAGGTTGTTCAGGATGGAGCCGTCAGTGATCGACGACATCATCTGTGGGCAGTACATCTGGATGGCGATGCCGGTGAAGAACGACGCCATCTCGGGGGACATGCCATTGTTGCCCCGCATCTGGGACGCCACCGACGCGAAGTTCTTGCCGGGTTCGACGAGCATCGGGCACACCTGCTGCCCGAGCTGAACGGTCGAGCCTGGGTCGTTGTAGCCGATGCCGGCGTTGGACAGGGCGTTCAGGAACGAGTCGTTCGTGTCGGCCTGGGCGGGTACGGCCAGCGCAAGGCCGGCAGCGGCGACGACGCCCATGGTCGTCAGGAAGGCACGTGCGGCCATATTCAGCTCCTCAGCTGTCACGTAGGACACTTGCAGCGCCCCACTCACTTGGGAAACAGTGGTTCACCAGGGTCACAGGGACAACACGGTTCAATAAAGATCTGCACACTATGCGTTTCCTGTGCCACTTCCGTGACGTCGACATGCTTATCGCAACACGCGGTGCGATGGTTACCACCGACTCGGGGAACACTCTATGCGGGTGCGCAGTTGTGCTGGACGGAGCTCTGGCCCGAACCCTCGAGAGGACGCATTGATGACTGAGAAAGACGTTGCAGGATTCTGGTTCGACCCGCTGTGCCCGTGGTGCTGGATCACCTCGCGCTGGATCCTGGAGGTCCAGAAGGTCCGCGACATCGACGTGCAGTTCCACGTGATGAGCCTGGCGGTGCTCAACGAAGGCCGCGACCTTCCCGAGAACTACGTCGAGCTCATGAAGAAGGCCTGGGGCCCGGTGCGGGTGGCGATCGCCGCTGAGCAGCTCAAGGGTCAGGAGATCCTCGCGCCGCTCTACACCGCGATGGGAACCCGCATCCACAATCAGGACAACAAGGACTTCGACGCCGTGATCAAGGAGTCGCTCGAAGAGGTCGGCCTGCCGGCCGAACTGGCCGAGGCGGCCACCACGGACAAGTACGACGAGGCGCTGCGCAAGAGCCATCACGAGGGGATGGACGCGGTCGGTGATGACGTCGGCACCCCGACCATCCACGTCAACGGCGTGGCCTTCTTCGGTCCGGTGCTCTCGAAGATCCCGCGCGGGGAAGAAGCAGGCAAGCTCTGGGACGCGTCGGTGACCTTCGCGTCGTACCCGCATTTCTGGGAGCTCAAGCGCAGCCGCACCGAGGCGCCGGAATTCGACTGAGCGGGTCTGGCCGGGCCGGCCTCAGCACGGCGCGGCGAACGTTGGGTTGCTGCCATATCGGTGCAGCCTCTCGTGATCGAGCGTGACACCGAGGCCGGCCCCCTCCGGCACGGCCAGCATCCCGTCGCTGTCGAGATCCCATCCACCGCACACAAGTTCGTCGATGTAGGCCGACCCGGTCTTGTACTCGACGAGGTCGGTCGCGGCCAGAGCCGAGGCCAGGTGCAGGTCCGCGGCCAGGCCGATCGCGGTGTTCCAACCGTGCGGTATCAGCCGGACGCCGCGGTCCTGGGCGGCCCAGCCGATGCGGCGTGACTCGCTCAGACCGCCGCCCTTGGTGGTGTCGGGCTGCACGATGTCGAACGCGCCTGCATCGAGGAACGGCATGAACGCCTGACGCCGGGTCAGCACTTCACCTCCGCTGATCGGCACCTTGGAGTGCCTTCTCAACTCCACGAATCCGTCGACGTCGTCGGGGGCCAGCGCTTCCTCGAACCATGCGACGCCATAGTCGGCCAGCATGTCGGCGGTGCGCTTGGCCCACGACAAGCCACCGGGAAAGAACGCTTCCGAGCCGCCCGCGTCGACGGCCAAGAGTCGCTCGCCCACGATTTCTCGGGCCGCGGCGACTGTGCGCTCGTCGGTTGCGCTGTCCACTCGGCCGAACTTCCACCAGCCGATCTTGAACGCCGTGAAGCCTTCCTCCACGAGCGCCGACAGGTTCTCGGTCATGACCGGCGCCTCGTCCATGAGCACCGAGGCGTAGGGCCGCACCCGCTCCCGGTAGCGACCGCCGAGCAGTCGTCCGACAGGTTGTCCGAGGGCCTGGCCGGCCAGATCCCACAGCGCGATGTCGATCGCACTGGTCGCGTGCGTGAGCGAGCCGCCGCGCCCCATCCAGAACGCACTCTGGTGCAGCGTCTCGGTGAGCCGCTCGGCTTCCAGCGCACTCCGCCCGATCAGTTGCGGCGCAAGTACATCCACGGCGGCGGACACCAGGCCTTCGGTGGTGAACGCGCTGCCTACTCCCACGAGCCCGCCGTCCGTGTGGACGGCGACGAGGGTGTGCACGACGTCGTCGGGACGCAGTTCGTTGGACCAACCGCCCTCGGGGGTGGCGCCGCGCAAGCCACACGTCTGAATGCCGGTGATTTTCATGGTTTTTGGTGCTCCTCGGGTGGTGTTGTGGTCGTGGACGTCACGGCCGGTGGGTGAGCATGAGTCCGGGCCTGCGGCCGGTGTGCGTGGCGTCGGTGACGACGGGTGCGCCGTTCACCCAGACATGGCGGGCCGCGTCGGCGTATCGCTGGGGAAGACTCCAGGTGTCGGTGCGTTCGATGATCGCCGGATCGAACACGACAACGTCCGCGAACGCGCCGGTGCACAGTTCACCCCGGTCGTGCATGCCGAAGTGCTCGGCGACCATGCCGGTCATCTTGTGGATCGCCGTCTCCAGGGACAGGGTGCCTGCCGGCACGTGGTGCGCGAGATAGTGCGTATGTCCGTGGTAGAACAGCGGATTGCGGGTACGGCCGGCGAGTGGACCGGGCCGGCACGTGGTGAACGCATCGACTCCGAGCAGGAAGTGGTCGTGGGCGATCGCTTCTGTGAGATGGCTCGGAGCGAACAACTCGCCGATCAACTGGACGCTGCCCATGTCGGGCCCGGCCGCGGTGAGGATGTCAAACAGGCAGTCCCACTCGTCGGCGCCGTGACGTTCGGCGATCTCGGGAAACGACAGGCCTTCCCATTCGGGATGGGTTGCGCTGACGCCCAAGCGGACTCGGTGCCACTGGCCGCGGTGCACGAAACGCCAGTAGCGGTCGCTGTCGCGGCGCACCTGATCCCGGATCTCACGGTCGGCGAGCAGTGCCGCCGCTTCGACCGCGGGCCGCTCGGCCAGCCAGGCGGGCAGCAGGCCGGTGGCCATGCCGATGCCGTGCGGGTAGGGCGTCATGTCGGCCAACACGTCAGTCCCGCGCCGGCGTTCGGTGACGACCCGTTCGGCGGCGCGCGCCCACGCGCCCGGGTGGGCGCCGGTGTCGTGGCGGACGTTGAGATGAGACAGCTGGGCACGCACGCCACCGCGTGCGACGACGTCGAAGAACTCCGCGACCGCGGTGTCGAGATCTGCATCGCGATTGCGGATATGGCTGGCGTACATGCCGTTACGCTTGCCTGCCACGCGCGCGAGCGCGACGAGTTCCTCGGTGGCGGCGAATCGCCCTGAACCGTATTCGAGTCCGCTGGAGAATCCGATCGCACCCGCGTCCATCGCCTCCTCGAGCAGGCGGGCCTGTTCACGCAGTTGGTCGGTGGACTGGCGCGCCGCACAGCGGATTGCGGTGTGCCCGACGAACCACATGAGGTTTTGTGTCGTCCGACCTGAGTGCACACGTTGCACCAAGTCGCCGAAACCGCGCCAATCGACCGGGCCGTCGTAACCCATCGCGCGTAGTGCACCTGCTGTTGCATCGACGTCGGTCTCCGTGAGGGGGGCGTGGGTGACGCCGCAGTTACCGACCACCTCGGTGGTCACACCCTGGTGGATCGTGCTGAATGCGTCAGGATTGCCCAGCACCGACCAGTCGCTGTGGCTGTGTGGATCGATGAGCCCCGGTGTGACGATCATGCCGGTGCAGTCCAGCGTCGTGATCGCCCGGACATCAGCCGACAGCCCGACGAACGCGATGCGATCGGCGCGCAGGCCGACATCGGCCCGGCGTGCGGGCGCCCCTGTGCCGTCGACGATCTGGGCGCCGGTCAGCAGGTAATCCAGTGCAGGCACGTCAGAGCACCTTGCTCAGGAACTCACGGGTTCTGGATTCCCGGGGCGCGGTGAAAAGCTCGGTCGGGTCCGCGGTTTCGACGACGTTCCCCTTGTCCATGTAGATCACCCGATCGGAGACTTCGCGGGCGAACCCCATCTCATGGGTCACCACAACCATCGTCATCCCGTCGGCGGCGAGGTCTTTCATCACCGCGAGTACCTCACCGACGATCTCGGGATCCAGCGCCGAGGTGGGTTCGTCGAACAGCATGATGGTCGGGTCCATCGCCAGCGCGCGGGCGATGGCCACCCGTTGTTTCTGGCCACCCGACAACGAGTCCGGATAGACCCCTGCCTTGTCGGCCAGACCCACTCGGTCTAGCAGGGCGCGGGACCGGGCCTCGGCTTCGTTCTTGGCCCGGCCGAGCACCCGCCGCGGCGCGAGGGAGATGTTCTCCACGACCGTCATGTGCGGGAAGAGATTGAAGTGCTGGAACACCATGCCCACGTCGCGGCGCACGACGGCGAGATCTGCGGTCTGCTCCTGCGGCCCGAGCGTGTGACCGTTGACGACGATGCGGCCGTGCGAGGGTCGTTCCAGCCCGTTCATACAGCGCAGCAGGGTGCTCTTGCCCGAACCGGAGGCGCCGATGATGCACACCACCTCGCGTCGCGCGACGTGGCACGAAATACCGTGTAGCACTTCGGTGTTGCCGAAACTCAGCCGCAGCCCGTCGACCTCGATCATTTCTTCGCTCCTGTGGTGAGGGTGAGGGTGTCGCCGACTTGGGGGGCCTTGACCCGGAATCCGAGCCGACGCTCGTAGCGGCGCGCGAGCGCCGAGAGTGTGTAGCAGATGACGAAATAGCCGGCACCGACGATGAGGTAGGTGGTGATCGGATCGGCGGTCAGCGAGCTGACCACGTTGCCTGCCCTGGTCAGTTCGATCAGGCCGATCACTGCGACAAGTGAGCTGTCCTTGATCAGCACCACCAGGAATCCGACGCCGGGCGGCACGATGACCCGAGCCGCCTGTGGCAGGATCACCCAGCGCATGCGTCGTGCGTAGCTCAGCCCGAGCGCCTCGGCCGCCTCGAACTGACCGCGGGGGACGGCCTGGATGCTGCCGCGCACCAGTTCGCCGATGTAGGCCGACGCGAACACCGACAGCGCGATGACCGCGGCCCAGTACTCCGAGAGGCTGCTGCCCGGGGCGAGCAGCGGTATCCCGAAATACACGAAGAAGATGACCAGCAGCACCGGCACGCCGCGGATGACGGCCACGTACAGGGCGGTCAACCAGCGCAGGGCGCGCACTGTCCCGGTCGACATCAACCCGATGGCGATTCCCAGCCCACCGCCGAAAAGAACTGAGAGCGTGCAGATCTGAATAGTCACGAGGGCGCCATGCCAGAGCAGTGCCAGGTGTTGGGCGCCGAGTCCCTCGAACATCACGCCACCTTCCACTTGATCAATCGGGTTTCGGCGAGGCGCGATGCGCTCGCGATGAGGAGCGCGACGCCGAAGTACAGCAGACCGCCGACGGTGAAGGCCTCGATGGTGCGGAAGGTGGTCGACGTGATCCCCATCATCACGTGCATCAGATCCGGCAGTGACACCACCGACGTGATCGATGAGGCCAGGAACAGCAGGATGGTCTGATTGGTGATGGCGGGCAGGACATTTCGCATCGCCGGTGGAAACATGACCTGCCAGAACGTATCCCGCGGGCCGAGGCCGAGCGCCGCACCGGCTTCGCGCAATCCCTCAGGCACGGACTGAAACCCAGCCCGGTAGATCTCAGCCATGTAGGCGGCATTGTTGATGCTCAGCGTCAGAACGCCCGCCGCGACCGGATCGAGATTCACGCCTGCCTGCGGCAACGCGAAGTACACCAGGTACAGCTGCAGCAGCAGAGGGGTGTTGCGAATGATCTCGATGTAAGCCGTCGAGGCGATGCGTACGGCCGCCAGTTGTGCGTTGCGCCCGAGGTATAGCACGATGCCGAACGCGCCACCGGCGACGGCTGCGGCCAGGCTCACTAAGATGCTGACCGCGAGGCCTTTGGCCAGCGGCCCGAGATATGGGATGAGGTCGCCGTAGTAGAGCTGCATGGTGTGTCCTGAAATGAGTTGGTGTGCAGCCGATTACTTGATGAGCTCGGGTACGTCCATGCCGAGCCACTTGTTGTAGGACTCGTTGGCGGCCTTGCTGATGTTGTAGTTGAGGATGAAGTTGTTCAGGTAGTTCAGCCAGGTCTGGTCGCCCATCTTGACTCCGAAGGACACGAAGGACGGCGCCAGTGGGGGAGCGTCGAGGACGCGCACTGCCGCGCCCTCGCTGGCGCGAATGCCTGCCACCACGGCCGTGCTCTCCATCAGGGCGTCGACTTTTCCGCTGCGCAGCGCCTGGATCGAGTCGGCGACAGCTTCGAGCAGGCTGGGCTTGGCCTGGGGGAATTCGTTCTGCAGGATCGTCGCGGGCACGCTGCCGCGCGTCGCGGCCACGGTCCGGCCGGCCAGGTCGGAATAGCTGTGGATCGGGCTGTCGGCCGGCACGATGACCAGTTGCCCCTCGGACGCATATGGTCGAGTGAGGGCGACCACCTGGGCGCGTTCGTTGAGGTTGGTCAGCGCGGCGATGATGACGTCGGCTTTTCCGGTCTCCAGCATGGGGATTCGGCTCGCGTTTGTGGTGCTGACGAACTCGACCTGGGCACCCAGCGAATCGGCAAGCGCTCTGGCCTTGTCGATGTCGAAGCCCTGGTAGTCCCCGGAGCTGTTCATCACGCCGTAGGGAGGTGCGTCGGCGAAGACGCCGATCGTCACTTTTTTGGAGCTCAGCACCTTTGACAAGACGCTGCCCTGTGTTGTTCCGGCCTGGCCGGACGACGTGCAACCGGTCAGGACAACCGTCGTGGCTGCCAGCGCGACGAACGCCGCGCGGATCCGTGTGCGCATGAGTTTCCTTTGTTCAGAGGATGTTTCGGCTGCCGAGAGGACCATCGGGCCGATCGGCTGGAATAAATCAGAGATTATCTATAATCTGTAATCTGCGCAACAGTCGATGTGGACGTTGTCGGAAGGCTGTTCGGTGGATCGCGCTGCATAAGATTGGCGCCATCGGGCGACCCTTGCGAAGGGAGAAGGACGATTGACGGAGGACCGTTGACCAGGTCCGCGGAACCCCTGGCGGCCGCGGCCCTGTCGCCGTCGTCGCGGCGGCATCAGATTGCGGACTGGCTGCGCGAGCAGATCGTGAAGGGTGCCTTGCTGCCGGGTGCGCAGCTCAAACAGGATGTGCTGGCCGAGCATCTCGGCGCCAGCCCCGGCCCGGTGCGGGAGGCGCTGCGCCAGCTGGAAAGTGAAGGGCTGGTTCACCATATTCCCAACCGCGGGGCCTTTGTGGCCACCGTGAGCGCCGAAGAACTACTGGGGGTGTTGCTCCCGGTCCGGCTGGCCATCGAGCAGTTCGCGGTCGAGACGGCCTGCGCCGACCCCGCCGTGCTGGCCGAACTTGAGCGTCTGGTGGCGCTCATGGAAGCGGCCGCGGGCGACGACGATCTCGAACGGCTCAACGATCTCGACGTGCTGTTTCACGAGACGATCGTCAAGAGTGCGGGTTCCGAACACGCGATGCAGCTGTGGGCGAGTGTGCAGCCACGCATCCGGATGCAGATCTACCGCCTTGCGAAGCGTCATGAAACCCCGTTCGCGATCCCCGACGAACATCGTGCTCTGCTCGAGGCGATCCGGGCCGGTGGACCCGCAGGACGACGGGCGGCCCTTGACGCACACATCGTCGCCAGTGCAAAGGAGCTGCTCGCAATCGCCGAGCCTGATTAGGTGCGGTGAATTGCGGCTTAAGCTCTGTGTTCGGCTTGCGTTACACCGCCGTTCACGCCACGGTGTACGCATGACAGCGGCTGAGCCCAGTACCGACGGTTCCTATCGGGATCGCATCGCGGCCATCGAGCCTGGTGGCAACGAGTTCATCGCCGAAGCCGACCGGCACGGGAAGCCCAGCCAGCTGTTCTGGACCTGGAGCTCGCCGAACCTCGAATTCGCCACGATCTTCCTGGGCGTGCTCGCGGTCGCCGTCTACGGCATGACGTTCTGGCAGGCGCTGGTCGGGATGGCGATCGGGACCGGGCTCGGGGCGCTTGCGCACTACTTCCTGTCCAAACGCGGACCCCGCCACGGTGTGCCGCAGATGGTGTTGGGCCGGCTGGCCTTCGGGTTCCGGGGCAACGCGGTCCCGTCGTTGCTGATGACGGTGACCGCGGGCATCGGCTGGTTCGCCACCAACAGTGTCAGCGGCGCGTTCGCGTTGTCGACTCTGGTTGGGGTGGCGCCGGTGCTGGCTCTGGTGTTCGTCGTCGTGGTGCAGACGGCGCTGGCGGTGTTCGGGCACAACCTCGTACAGGCCTTCGAGCGGTGGGCCTTCCCGGTGCTGGCGGTGATCTTCGCGGTCACGTCGGTGGTGATCCTGAGCAAGGCCGACTTCGGTGCCCCGGCGGTGTCCGGGGGCGTGGGCGGGACCGGTGGCTTTCTGCTGACCGTCGGCACCGCGTTCGGGTATGTCGCGGGCTGGGCCCCCTATGCCGCTGATTACACCCGCTACCTACCCAAGTCGGACGCCACCGCACGGACGGGGTTCTTCGCAGCCGCGGGGCTGTTCGTGTCCTGCCTGGTGCTGCAGGTTGTCGGTGCGGCGTCGGTGACCATCGGACCCGCCGTCTCCGACAACCCCACCGCGGCCTTCACCGCCGAGCTGGCACCGTTGCTGGCCAACCTCACGCTGCTGGCAATCGCGATCGGCGCCATCGCCGCCAACGCCATCAACATCTATTCGGGCGCAATGGCTTTCGTGACCATCGGGGTCAAACTGCCGCATCACATCGCGCGTGCGGCGGCCACGGTGTTCTTCGGCGTGGTCGGGTTCCTCATCGCGTGGTGGGCACTGGCCGACGCGGCCGCGAGCTACGAGGCGTTCCTGCTGATCATCGCGTACTGGATCGGACCGTGGCTTGGCGTGGTGTTCGCCGACCAGTATTTGCGCGGTGACCAACCCGTGGCGCAGTTCCTCTACGACCGGACCTACAGTAACTGGCCGGGCCTGTTGTCGTTCCTGATCGGATTGGTGGTGTCGGTGGCGCTGTTCTGCAATCAGACGAACTTCGTCGGCTTGGTGGCCCGGGCGATGCCCCAACTCGGTGACATCACCTTCTTCGTCGGATTCCTCATCGCGGGCGGCTGTTACCTCGTGTTATGCCGGTCCAAGCTCGCGGCAGAAAGGGTGGCCGCATGACTCCCGAACAGATGCTCGACGTCGCAGTCGAGCAGGCACGTAAAGGCTTGGCAGAGGGCGGTATTCCGATCGGAGCAGCGCTGTTCCGGGATACCGGCGAACTGCTGGGTGCCGGACACAACCGGCGGGTGCAGAACGACGATCCATCGATCCACGCGGAGACCGACGCCTTCCGGGCTGCAGGCCGGCAGCGCGGCTACCGCTCGACGATCATGGTCACCACGCTCTCGCCGTGCTGGTACTGCAGCGGGCTGGTGCGCCAGTTCAACATCGGAGCCGTGGTGATCGGCGAGGCCCGCACCTTCTCCGGTGGCCACGATTGGCTGTCCGAAAACGGGGTTGCGGTTACGCTGCTTGACGACAAGCGCTGCGTGGCGATGATGGAGGACTTCATCGCCGACCGGCCGGAACTGTGGGCGGAGGATATTGGCGAATGAGCGCCATTGCGACAGTAGATATTTCGCGGTGGTACCGCGGTGGGGCCGACGCCGACGCGGTGGCCGCCGAGGTCGATGAGGGGCTGCAACGGGCCGGTTTCATCGTCATCACGGGCCACGGGGTGGATGCCGATCTGGCGGCGCGGGTGCGTGCTGCCAGCCGCGAGTTCTTCGCTCTGCCTGCCGAGGTCAAGCAGCGCTACTCGGTGCCGGTCGGTGGCCACGGCTGGATCGGGCCGGGCGCCGAAGCCAACGGGTACGCCGAGGGCACCGAGACCCCGCCGGACCTCAAGGAGAGCTACAGCCTCGGTGCCGAGACGGCAACCGGCGACCCGGACGTGGACCGAATCTGGTTCGCGCCCAACGTCTGGCCGGCCGAGGTGCCTGCGCTGCAGCCGCTGGTCAGTGAATACACCGCGGCGATGCGCAAGCTGTCCGACGATCTGCTCGCGCTGTTCGCCCACGCACTCGGGCTGCCGGCGAATCCCTTTGCGACACTGGCCGACCGGCCGACCTGGACCATGAACATCAACCACTACCCGCCGGTGAGCGTGGTGGGCGAGCCGGAGCCGGGTCAGTTCCGCATCGGCCCGCACACCGATTTCGGCACCGTCACCGTGTTGGACCGCGAGCCGGGAGCTGGTGGGCTGCAGGTGTATTCGGAGGCAGAAGGCTGGGAGGACGCGCCGTGGGAACCCGGTGCGCTGACTGTCAACATCGGTGATCTGCTGGAGTACTGGAGCGGCAAGCGCTGGCCGTCGGGTCGCCACCGCGTGCTGCCGCCGCAGCCGCACGCCCCCGAAGAGGATCTGGTCTCGCTGATCTACTTCTACGAGGCCAACCACGATGCGCTGGTGACGCCGCTGGATCCGCCGATCGGGCGGGTTGCGGGGCTGACTCCTGTGACGTCGTCGGATTTCATCAAGGAGCGCCTGGACGCCATCACGATCGGCTGAGCTACGGCCTGGGTGCCGGGCCGTCAGGTTCGAGGGTGAAGAGCTTGGTGGTCAACGGCTTTCGAGCGGCCCGGTATTCGGCATCGATGACCTCGGCCATGCCTGCGCAGGCGTCGGCGCCGAACAGGAACAGCAGATCCCGCTGCGGCACGGCCGCGACGACATCGTCGCCGACGAGTCGGGTCATGCGCTGGTGAAGTCCCGAGGCAACCAGTGTGGTTGCGGCCAGCCAGCTTCCGCTCATCACCACCGTCGGCGTCCCGGCGGGACCGCGCTCGAAGAACTCCATCGCGACCCGTCCGGCCGACAACGCTTGCGACAACGCCCGGTCCGCGTGGGCGTATGCCGTCGTCAGGTCGATCCGGGCGGCCGTCAGTTGCGAGGCGCCCACCGCGGCCAGAATCTGGGCATCGGGCGGACCGGTCGGCGTCACGAGCGCCACCGAGAGGCCGTGTCCGATTCGGCGCTGAGCTCCGGCGGCGCTCGACAGCGTGTCGGGATAGTCGTCGGGAATCAGGTAGGGGTAGATCTGGTCGACGTCGATCTGCATGCCGCCATCTTGCGCCATCGGTAAACGGGCACGCCGCACTCGTTAGGGTTACCGGCATGCGTGTCAACCTCGGTCCCGAGCCGTCCCGCCCGAGCCATGCCTGAAGGGCACACTCTGCATCGGCTGGCCCGGCTGCATCAACGCCGGTTCGGCCGGGCTCCTGTGGTCGTGTCGAGCCCGCAGGGGAGGTTCGAGGACGGCGCGTCGGACGTGAGCGGGCGGGTGCTGCGCAAATCCGATGCCTGGGGCAAGCATCTGTTCCATCACTACGACGGCGGTCGCGTCGTCCACATTCACCTGGGCTTGTACGGCACGTTCACCGAAGCGCCCGTGCCGTTGCCGCTGCCGGTGGGGCAGGTGCGGATGCGCATGGTCGGGTCGGAGTACGGCACCGACCTGCGGGGTCCGACGGTGTGTGAGGTGATCGGCGAGCCCGAGATCGCTGACGTCGTCGCCAAACTCGGCCCGGACCCGCTGCGCGGCGATGCTGACCCGGAGGTGGCCTGGAAGCGGATTGCCAAGTCGCGCAGATCGATCGGCGCGTTGTTGATGGATCAGTCGGTGATCGCCGGGGTAGGCAACGTATACCGCAGCGAGTTGTTGTTCCGTCATCGCATCGACCCCTACCGGCTGGGTGTTCACCTCGACCAGGACGAATTCGCCGACATGTGGACCGATCTGGTGGCGTTGATGAAGGTCGGTGTGCGGCGCGGCAAGATCGTCGTGGTGCGGCCCGAGCACGACCACGGCGCCCCCTCCTACGGACCGGGCCGGCCCCGCACCTATGTGTACCGGCGGGCGGGCGACGCATGCCGGGTGTGCGGAACGTCGGTGCGCACGGCCGAATTGGAGGGGCGCAACCTGTTCTGGTGCCCGGCCTGCCAGAGGTAGTGCGAGTTCCTACCGTGCAGGCGGTGTGCAGTCGAGCCAGCCAAGACCGTTTCTGACGAAGATCATCTGGGTGTCTGTCGTCACACCTGGTTCGTTCTTTCCGATGGCGTATGCCCGCTTCACGTCGGCCGTGGCGGTATCGCCGTCGACGTCGATGTTCCGCACGTCGCTGCGCTGGACGTCGATCATGTCGACCACGAATTCTTGGGCGGCTTTCCCGAATGCGACAGGGTCCTGGCGACGGAGCGTTTCCGCCACGTTGTCTGCCGTTTCGATGTAGAGGCCGAGGCCGCCATATTTCTGAAACAGGATGTCTTTCAGATTCGCCATGTACTGCGGATCGGACCGCTGTTCGGGCGTCACGAAGTCGGTCATCTTCGGCAGGAGCTTTTCCATCGATGCGCGCTTGTCCTCCTGATATTCCGGGCAAACCAACTCGACCGCGAGATCTACGTCGTAGTCCTTCAACGCGTGGTCCTGCGAAGCCACCAGGGCGCGCAGCTCGTTCTCGTCTTTGGCGTGGCCCGATCCGCAGGCCAGAAGCATCGAGCCCGCCGCAGTCAACGTGACCATCAGTAACCCCAGCCGTTCCGGCGCCATACATCTTCCCCCTCAAAGAGTTCCAGTCAACCGTAAGCCAACGGCGGTGGTGCATATGCGGCAGTTGTGTATCACCCCGAGGTGATGATTGTGGGATCAGCCGGGACAATTGACGAGTGGAATTGATCCTCGTCGTCGTCGGAGCCATTGTCGTCACAGCCATTGCCCACCGGCGCGGATTGGAACCCGCCCTGATCATCGTGGTCGTCGGCATCGCGGTGTCGTTCTTTCCGGATTTCGAGCCGCCCGAACTGGATTCGCACATCCTGCTGACGGTGGTGCTGCCGCCTCTGCTGTATTCGGCGGCGCTGGGATTCTCATTCCCGACGTTCCTGCGCAACATCCGGCCGATCCTGGGTCTCGGGGTCGGGTTGGTGGTGGTGACCGCGTTCGCGGTGGCCGCGGTGTCGGCCGGGCTGGTGCTGGTGCCGCTGACGTTCGGTCTCGCACTGATCCTCGGCGCGATCGTGGCGCCCCCGGACGCGGTCACGGCGGTCGCGGTGGGCCGCAAACTGGGCCTGCCCAAGCGCGTGATGGCGATCCTGACCGGGGAGAGCCTCATCAACGATGCTGCGGCGCTGACGCTGTTCAGCATCGCGGTGGCCCAGGTAGCAGGCACCCACACGTTCATCGAGGATCCTTTCCTGCTGTTCGCCTTCAGCGCGGTGGTGGGTCCGCTGGTGGGGGCACTGCTGGGTTACGTGACGCTGTGGATCCGGCGGCGGCTCGCGAATCCGGGGCTGGAGACCGTTCAAGGGCTGGTGGTGCCGTTCGCGGCGTACATCACCGCCGAGGAACTGCATGCCTCGGGTGTGCTGGCGGTCGTCGTCGCCGGATTCGTCGTCGGCCACGGTTCGCTGGGCGCCGGATATCAGACCCGGCTGCAGGAACGCTACGTGTGGAACTCGGTGGATGTGCTGTTGGAGGCGTTCGTCTTCGCCTACATCGGTCTGCATCTGCGGTTCGTGCTGGAGCACCTCAACGACGCGCATGAATCGCTGATGGAGGTGGCCGTCGCGTCGGCGATCGTGCTGCTGATCGTCTTGGTGATCCGGCCGCTGTCGGTGTTTGTGATGTTCGGCCGCAACAAGCTGTTCCGGCATGTCGAGAACCGGCTGAGCGTGCCGGTGCCCGAGCGGGGTGGCCGTGGCGCGCTGGGTACGAAGGTGCGACGCAAGCCGATGGGCAAGTGGCGCTCACGTGTGGACCGCAGGCCGCTGTCCTGGCGCGAGAGCGTGGTGGTCTCGTGGACCGGCATGCGCGGGGTGGTCACCTTGGCTGCGGCCGCGGCGATCCCGGCGACGACGATCACCGGTGAACCGTTCCCCGAGCGGGCCACCATTCAGGCCATCGCCTTCGTCGTCAGCGTCGGCACCCTGTTGATCCAGGGTTGGTCGCTGCCGCTTTTGATCCGGCGGCTCCATCTGTCGCGGTTCTGCGACGACCACGAGGTCGACCGGGCCGAGGAACTCAAGGCTGAGCGGTTGGTGCACGACGCCGCCGAGGAAGTGCTGGCGAACTTCGAGGCACCGCCGGGAATGAACCCGAGGGTGCTGACCGAGATCCGCGGCATCATCGCGCGGCATTCACAAGATGCCGACGAAATGCCCGACCCCGAGGCCCACACCAGGCGGTCGGAGGTGTTCTCGGGGCTGTACCGCGATGTGCTGGCGGCTCAGCGGCAGGCGCTCATCGCCGAGCGGGACGCGGGACGCATCGAGGACGAGGCGGTCCGGGCCATGCTCGAGCGGCTCGACCTGCAGGAGGCCGGGGTGTCGGCGCGGCTCGATAGCCGGTTCTGAAGACCGGCGAGCAGTCGCGAAAGTCCCCGAACCGCGGCATGTCGCGGACGTTCGCGTCTGCTCGCGCTGGGTCAGAAGTCCCCGCCGCCGAAGTCGAATCCGCCGCCGTCAAACCCGCCGCCGTCGAATCCGCCGTTGTCCCAACCGCTGGCGTCGGTGCCGCCCCAGTCGCCAGAGCCACTGTCGCCGGAGCCACTGTCGTCGTAGCCGCCGCCGTCGTAGCCGCCGGCATCTTGGCCGGCGGCGTATCCGTCGGAGTAGCCGTCACCGTAGCCGCTCTCGAAACCCTGCGCGCCGTAGTTGACCCCGTGCATGCCGCTGAACAACGAGTCGAACAGCAGTGCCGAACCGACGCCCCATGCGCCCGCGACCAGGGCGGTCTTCCACCAGGGCTCGGAATACCAGCCGGCAGGCACCGGTCGGCCGGCGACCCGGCCGCCGGGGTAGTAGTTGGGCGTGCGCTGCGACGGCGTGGGGGAGGCCTCGAGCTGCCGGCCCTCGAAGTTGACGGTGCGGTCCTCGGTGACCGCGCCCGCTGACCGCTGGCCGGACAGGGTCTCCAGCTCGGGACCGGGATCCATGCCCATCGCGGTGCGCGCGGCGCGGACGTAGTACAGGCCCTCGATGGCGCTTTCCTTGGCCAGCGCGGCCTGCTTGGCAGAGGTTGCCTGGTCGATCTGTGAGGACGCGGCGGTGTAGCGCTCCGACGCGTCGGCCAGGGCTTGCTTGGACGCATCGTCGGTGCCAGTCAGGTTGAGCACCTGGCCGCCGAGCCGTTCGATGATGCGCCGGGCGTCGGCCTTGGCGTCGGCGAGGGATTCGGCAGTCCGTCGTCCGGCCGATTTCGACGAGCTGTAGACCGCGAACGCGATGGCGGCGATGACCAGGACGATGAGTACCAGCAAAACGCTGTTCATGGCGTCCAGGGTACCGAGCGGAAACGGGGTTTCCGGGTGTCGCAGTGGGCGTCAGATTACGCCGAGAGCGGAGTACACCTCGTTGGACAGCGCGACCGTGCGGGGGTCGGCGTTGCACTTGGTCGCGTCGAAAAAGTTCATCACGTACGCGTAGCCGATGCGGTGTTCGAGATCGACGAACGCGTACGAGCCACCGGAGCCGCCGTGGCCGAAAATCCGGAGGTTGGGGCCGGCCACGCCGCGCTGGTTGAGCATGTATCCCAGACCCCAGCCGTGATCGGCGACGCGCGGGCCGAGCACCACGTCGGGGTCGAAGCCGCCCTGGGACACCCGAGCACGCTCCAGGTGTTCGCGGCTGATCAACGTTTCCTGGGCCAATGCGTTGTAGAACGTCGCCATGCCCAGTGCAGACACATGCGCGTTGGTGCTGGGGAATTCAGCCGACCGCCAAGTGCCCAGGGCGTGGGCGCCGAGCTCGTCGTCCGGTACGAAATCCATCGACACCGCGAATGCCGCCCACGGATGGTCGTTCAGGTGCTGCGGCGGGGTAGAGACCCTGTTCTGGGCCAGCACACTGCGCACGGTCGGCTTGTTCAGCATCTCCGCGCAGCGGTGGTGCTCGTCGGCGGGCAGGCCGATATGGACGTCGATGCCCAGCGGCTCGGCGATCTCGGTGCGCAGATACTGGCCCAACGTGCGGCCGGTCACCCGGCGGATCACCTCGCCGAGGATGAAGCCGAAGCTCACGGTGTGATAGCCCTGCGCGGTGCCGGGTTCCCACCACGGCTCGGCTGCGGCCAGCCGTGCGCAGACGCCGTCCCAATCGGTCACGTCGCGCCAGTCCATGGGTTCGCGCGGGCCGATCACGCCGGAGCGGTGCCCGAGCACCATGGCGACAGTGACGTCCTGCTTGCCGGCCTGGGCGAACTCCGGCCAGTACCGGGCGATCGGAGCGTAGAGATCGATCTCGCCGCGATCGGCCAGCAGATGCACGCAGCTGCTCAACAGTCCCTTGGATCCGGAGAAGACGCTGGCCAGGGTGTTCTCGCGCCACGGGCGAGTGCCTGCTGCGTCGGCCGATCCACCCCACAGGTTGACCACCAGCTCGCCTTCGACCCAGACCGCGACGGCGGCACCGACCTCGCCACGCTCGGCGAAGTTGCGTTCGAAGGCGTCTCGCACCCGGATGAATTGCGGCAGGCACGTGCCGGCTATCGGGGGAGCTGTCGTGATCATGCGGGCTCCTGCGTGTTGGACCGGAGCCGTTGGCCGGTGAGTCGGGGACGACCACCAATGTACGGGCCGTGGCCATGACCACCACAAGGGTCCAAATCGATTGGAAGCGATTCGAGACCGGCCCGTGATCAGGCTCTCAGGGCATTCGGCATGCCATCTTTGGCGTCAATTTCCGCAGGCGCCGTGTGCTGTCGGAGTCGACGTCGCAGAGTCCAGTGGCTTGGCCGATCGAGGGGATCGCGATGACGCGCGAGATGGAAACGGTCACACTGCACTTCGACCTCAGGCATTTGTTGCACCGTGGGGCGGAGCAGAATTTCACGCTCAAGATGCCGGGCGTTCGAAGAACGCTGATGTGTCACACCGCCCAGACTCGCAGCCGCCATGCCGAGTCGAATTCCGCGTTGGCACAACTGAACCACGATCAGCGGAACCGTTCGCGCGCTACGCAGAGAAGGTCTCCCTGCCGACGGACGCAGTCAGCTTCTGCTGGGTCGGTTATCCATCTCGCCGCCCGGGTGCGGTGTCGGACGAAAGCGCCGTCATCTTTCAGCATGTGCCCCGCGCCGCGGCCCGACGCGCGATCCGCACACAGCGCCGCGCAGGCGAGTTGACGGGGCCGCATCGGCTGCGCGCGATGGGGGTCGACGTGACTGGCGACGAGGGTGACGAAGAGGCGCCGATATGCCTGTCCTGTCAGCGCATCTGACGGGAACTGAACCCGCGCAGCGAGCCCGTTGCCCGAAGGGGCACCACACGGGTTCCCTGGCCGTGCCCCGGTGTTCGTTGCCAATGATCCCGGCGGCAAACGATCATGTGCGGTGAGCCTGACGGTGGATGCCCGTTCGCGACGTCGGACGCCGAGCGGCAAGGTGGGTGGTCAATGGCGAGCGGTCACGCACACGAGCCTCACTCGCGGGTGAATCCAGAGGCTGCGCCCCGGCGGCCCGGCCGGCCGACGGCGAGTGCGCCCAACCCGCGCCGAGTCACCCAGCTTTCAGCTGACGGCATTCTGGACTTGCAGGGCGCGGTCGGCAATCGTGCACTGGTAAGTGCGCTTTCCGGCGGCGTAGTCGTTCAGCGTGACGAGCCGGCCGACCCGGCCAAGCAGCGCTTGGCTGATCTGCGGTCGGCGATCATCGATCGTTCTCTGCCGATGGGCGCCGGAAATGTCTGGCCCACCGGCCTTTACGACTGGCTGCACAAGCAGTCCATGCGCCACGGCGAACTGGAGTCGGCCTACCAGAAGGAGTACAACTCCGACGCCAACAAGGACATGGTCAAATACCTCGGCATCGACTATGGCGTGCGGGCGTCGTCATACTTCCGATTCGGCGGGCTGCGATTAGCGGACAAATTGCTGTTCGCGTTGTACGGCACCGACTTCGACCTAGAGACAATCCGTCGCGTGCTGGCGGCTCCGGCCGGCGGGAGCGCCTCCGGCAATACGTTCGCAGAGGCGGAGGCGATCTTCGCCCGTGAATTCAAAGAGCATTTCTCCGACGCCACATCTATCGCCCTGCCCAACGGACAGACCTCGCTGATCGCCGGAATTCTCGACAGCAAGACTCTGCAGTGGAAACGCACAGGGTACGAACTGCGCGCACTGATGGCATTCGGCGAATTTCGACTGGTCGACGAGCTGGCGGCCGAAATCGAGGCTCCGACGGGGATGACCGTCGCATGGGACAAGGTGCTCACTCTCGTCGACAAGGCCCCCGACAAAAACGCGCTGAAAGCGTCGTATCAGACTGGCTATCACAAGGACCTGATTGCCGAAGTGGGCTTGATGTCCCCCGAAGACCCCGCCGACATCGGCCTTTTGGACAACAAGCACAAATACCTCGCCGCGATGATTCTCGTCAAAGGCTCGGTGTCGCTGAACGAGCGGCTGCGCGTGGCTGTGAAGTTCAAGGACGACCTGAGCGTCGTGTGGAATTACCTCGAAATCGCCAGTGCCGCTGAGAAAAAGCAGATGCGCGAAGAGCCACTTGACCCCTCGACGATGTCGGAGCTGGCGGCCGAAGACAAAGAGCGACTCAACGCGTTGCTTGCGGAGAACCCAACCGCGATGCAGAAGTTGACGGCCGCCGGAGCCGACAGCGGCAGCGCCGTCATGAAGGTCTTCAAAAATGCCAAGGGGGCGGATCGCGAGCTCTTCGCCGATGCGCTGAACAAAGGTCAACAGTCCGTAGGAGATCCGTTCGTGGACCTCGTCGCCCGCAAGACAGGTGGCGACTTCAAGAACGTGAAAACCATCCTGAGCGGGACGGTAGCGGATCGCATTTCGTTTGCGCTGAGCGGTCTCGACGACGACGAGGACTATTGCTACAGCGTGCTCGAAGCTGCAAGCGACGCAGACAAGGTCGCCATCCTGCAGCAGGCGGAGACCGCGGGCACGACGCGGGGGCTGATGAAGTCGCACCTCAACGACAAGGAGTACCTGAAGGCGACGAAGATCCTGCTATCGGGTGCAGGCAGCATGGACCCCTTGGAGCGGGCAAAACTGGTCAGAGACTTCGGTAAAGAGAGCCTGACCGATCCGGGATCCGTCGGCTTCACCAACGCCTACAGTGCGTTGGCCGACGAGAATCGCGAACTCGACTGGGCTATCAAGGCGACCGGTGACAACAAATCCCCCGGTTCAGCCGAGGCTGCGGATCTCAACGCGAAAAGCGGATCAGTGCTCGCGTCGGCCGACAGCCTCACGAAGACCGCCGATTCAGTCAACGATGTCGCGGCGCAGATCGCTTACACCGCGGTCGGGCTGGTCATCGCATACATCACTGCTGGTGCGGGTGTCGGATTGGTCGCAGGTGCCATTGAGACGTTCGAAAACGTGGGTGTCAGGGCGGCGGTCGCAGCGGTCGCGAAGGGCACGGCCAAGGTGGTGATCAACAAGGTGGCGAAGGGTGCCAGTTTCGACGCCACGGGCAACGACGGGATGGCGGCGTTTCTGGGGGGAGCCGTCGAAGGTGTGACGGACGTGATCTTGCCGTCGGTCGCCCAGGGGCTTGTGTCGGTCGAGTACAAGCAAGCCATGGCGCTCAACGCCGAGCAGGCCGCCAAGGCGGCGTGGACGAGTCAGCCGAAGATCACTCAATCTGTGACCACGATTCTGACGAGCGGCACGGGAGCCGCCCTGAGCAGCTTCGCCGAAGCCACCGCCCAGGATGAAACCTGGAAGCGCGGACTAGGTGACGACGTCCTGATTCTGCTCGCCAAGACCGCTCAGGGCGCAGCCACCACCGCGGCGGTCACGGCTGGGATCGAGATCGCATCGCCATTTCTCGCCAAGCAAGCCGGTCGCATCAGTCAGCTCATCGAGCGTTTCCAACTGAGCAACCAGAGCGTCAGGGAGTTGAGTGAGGCCGAGGCCAAGTGGTTGGTCTTGCGCGATCAGCGCCGGGCTAAGCTCGGCGACTTCGACACGACGGGCGATGACTGGCCCACCATCAGTCAACGGCTCAGAAATCGCAAAGGCGGCGCGGGCGCCGACGACTTCGCTCTGGTCATGGACGAGCGGGCAGCGCTGCGCGATCTCAACATGCTCCGCAAGAAGAGCGGTCTCCCTGTTGGCGACACGTTCTCGCCGCCGCCGGAACCCAGGATGATCGTCGATAAGACCCCATCGGACACGCCCGCGGGATCGACCTCCGGCCAGCCGGCCGATCCGCTCTCGATGGACATCGCCGGTCAGAAAGAACTGTCGCTGGCCGATAAGGAGCGGTTGGCGGAGTACACCGCCGGCGTCCGGCAGATGGGGGTTTCCGGACCGCTGACCGAGGCCAACGTCAAAGAGATCGGCGCACAGGCGCTGAGCAAGTTCGCGCCGGCCGATATGCCCAAGCCGGAGATAGTCATCGCTGAGCCGGGTCAGCTAAAGCCCGATGAAATCGCGTTGATATATCGGAATGGATGGGTGATCCGCGTCAACCCTGCCGAGTTGGCGAAGCCGATCGAGGACATGGCTTCTGCTCTCGCGCATGAGGTGCGGCATGCCGCCCAGTTCTATTTGATCGCGCGATATTTGATTGCCGAGAATCCAGGGATAAGTATCGATCAGATCGCCGCCAAGATGGGCGGCACCAAGGCGGGCGGCGCCTACCGGGCGATGCTGGGCAAGGCGCAAGAGGCGCCGGTCCTCGACCTCAACTCGCCCTACGGCGCCGTCGCGCATCAGCTGTACGTGACAGAATTCGGCCCGGCCGGGAGCCTTCCAAAGTTCCCCTTCGTCAATCCAAACACGATGTGGGCGAACGACTTGCAGAAATACATCGGTGAATTGGAGAAGATGAAGGCGCGCTACGAACCGATCGCCAAGGGGACGAGCGTCCACGCCGCCGATGCCCAGGGCACCGTCAACCAACTCGAGATCATGATCGAAGAGGCGTGGGAACACTACAACGTGCACAGACCCCTGGAGGTCGACGCTTACATGGTCGACCGGCTCGTCAAACTCGGGATGAACCCCAGCTCTTTCACGAAGGCCAAGCCGGGGCCCGTACCCGTTCCTGTACCGCCGCGGAATTGACGTCGGGCAACTGCCCCCTTGGGTGCCCACTTGTCCGGCGAATCGAACACACGCGATTTGGGGGTGAGCAACGCTGAACGCAACATCGGTCACACCAGTCGCGAAAACCTCTCAGGCAACTGCGTCGCGCTTCCCGCGGCTCGTCCGGGATCTCACGAGCGCCGAAAGGACAAAAAGCTGCCCTACCAGCGTTTTCGCCGGTAGGGCCGTTTTTCCGTGGAGCGGGCGACGGGAATCGAACCCGCGTAGCTAGTTTGGAAGACTAGGGCTCTACCATTGAGCTACGCCCGCATGTGCAGCATCAGCACTGTACCGGTGTGCCCCCAATCAAATCCAATTGAAGGCTTCAGGTGGTCAGGCCGTAGTATCTCGCGTGGTCCTTTTGTGGGTTCGCGCCTGCGATCGGTCACGCAGACAATCGATGCACACGGGGTGTAGCGCAGCTTGGTAGCGCATCCGCTTTGGGAGCGGAAGGCCGCAGGTTCAAATCCTGTCACCCCGACTCACCCGCCAGAACGACAGAACTATCTAGGAGCGACAAGAGTGAAGAGCACGGTCGAGCAGCTGAGCCCCACCCGGGTGCGCATCAATGTGGAGGTGCCCTTCACCGAGCTGGAGCCGGACTTCGACCGGGCGTTCAAGGAGCTGGCCAAGCAGGTCCGCCTGCCCGGCTTCCGTCCCGGCAAGGCTCCCCGCAAGCTGCTCGAGGCCCGTATCGGCCGTGGCGCCGTGCTGGAGCAGGTCGTCAACGACGCGCTGCCCAGCCGCTACAGCGAGGCCGTCTCGACGTCCGACATCAAACCGCTCGGCCAGCCCGAGATCGAGGTCACCAAGCTCGAGGACGGCGAGGAGCTGGTGTTCACCGCCGAGGTGGACGTCCGCCCCGAGATCACGCTGCCCGACCTGGAGTCGCTGAAGATCACCGTCGACCCGATCGAGGTCACGGACGAAGAGGTCGACGCCGAGCTGCAGTCGCTGCGCGCCCGGTTCGGCACCCTGACCGGCGTCGAGCGCCCCGCGCAGGAGGGCGACTTCGTCTCCATCGACCTGTCGGCCACCGTCGACGGCGAGGATGTGCCCGAGGCCAAGACCGAGGGGCTCTCGCACGAGGTCGGTTCGGGTCAGTTGATCGACGGTCTCGACGACGCCATCACCGGTCTGACCGCGGGTGAGTCCAAGGTGTTCACCACCAAGCTGGCCGCAGGTGAGCACGCCGGTAAGGACGCTGAGGTGACTGTGACCGTCAAGTCGGTCAAGGAGCGCGAGCTGCCCGAGGCCGACGACGAATTCGCCCAGCTGGCAAGCGAATTCGATACTTTCGAGGAACTCAAGGAGAGCCTCGTCGAGCAGGTCAAGCGGGTCAAGAGCGTGCAGCAGGCCGAGCAGATCCGGGACAAGGCGCTCGAGGAGCTCCTGGAGCAGACCGAGGTTCCGCTGCCGGAGAACATCGTGCAGGCCCAGGTCGACGACACCCTGCACAACCGGATTCACGCCCTCGACCACGACGAGGACAAGTTTGCCGAGCAGCTGACCGAACAGGGCAGCAGCCGTGAGGAATTCGATGCCGACAACCGCACCCACGCGGAGAAGGCCATCAAGACCCAGCTGCTGATGGACGCGCTCGCCGACAAGCTCGACGTCCAGGTCGGCCAGAACGACCTCACCGAGCGTCTGGTGCTGATGTCGCGTCAGTACGGCATCGAGCCGCAGCAGCTGATCCAGCTCCTGCAGCAGAACAACCAGCTGCCTGCCATGTTCGCCGACGTGCGCCGCGCGTTGACCATCGCCGCCGTCGTGCACGCCGCGACCGTCACCGACACCGACGGCACGGTCGTCGACACCACCGAGCTCTTCGGCCCGGTCGGTAACGCTGACGCCGAGGCTGAGCAGGACAGCAGCGACGAGGCCGACGAGGCCGAGGCCGACAAGGATGCCGACAGCGCCGAGTGACGCTGTGAGCGAACGCGCCCCTGTCTGGGAGTGCGTGGCGTTCCAGGTTGGTTAATGTCGTCAGTACCAAGACGTAAGAGAAAGCAGGTATCCAGTCGTGACTGACATGCGTGGCGCCGGGGCAGGGCTCAACCTTGTCGACTCGGTGTACGAGCGACTGCTCTCCGAGCGGATCATCTTCCTGGGCTCCCAAGTTGACGACGACATTGCCAACCGGCTGTGCGCGCAGATTCTGCTGCTGTCGGCGGAGGATCCGACCAAGGACATCCACCTGTACATCAACTCGCCCGGCGGCTCCATCAGCGCGGGCATGGCGATCTACGACACCATGGTGCTGGCGCCGTGCGACATCGCGACCTACGCGATGGGCATGGCCGCGTCGATGGGGGAGTTCCTCCTCGCCGCGGGTACCAAGGGCAAGCGCTACGCGCTGCCGCACGCCCGCATCCTGATGCACCAGCCGCTCGGCGGTGTCACGGGCAGCGCGGCCGACATCGCCATCCAGGCCGAGCAGTTCGCGGTCATCAAGAAGGAGATGTTCCGCCTCAACGCTGAGTTCACCGGGCAGACGATCGAGCGCATCGAGGCCGACTCCGACCGCGACCGCTGGTTCACCGCACCGGAAGCCCTGGAGTATGGGTTCGTCGACCACATCATCACCAGCGCCAACGTCAACGGCACCGGACCGGGAGCAGGACTAGACAAATGACCGACCACACTGATCCCCGCCTTCAGCCGCAGGCCCGCTACATCCTGCCGTCGTTCATCGAGCACTCCAGCTTCGGCGTCAAGGAATCCAACCCGTACAACAAGCTGTTCGAGGAGCGCATCATCTTCCTCGGCGTGCAGGTGGACGACGCCTCGGCCAACGACATCATGGCGCAGCTGCTGGTGCTGGAGTCGCTGGATCCCGACCGCGACATCACCATGTACATCAACTCCCCGGGTGGCTCGTTCACCTCGCTGATGGCGATCTACGACACCATGCAGTACGTGCGGGCCGACATCCAGACCGTGTGCCTGGGGCAGGCCGCGTCGGCTGCCGCGGTGTTGCTCGCCGCCGGAACCCCCGGTAAGCGTCTCGCACTGCCCAACGCCCGGGTGCTCATCCACCAGCCCTCGCTGGGTGGCGTCATCCAGGGCCAGTTCTCCGACCTGGAGATCCAGGCCGCCGAGATCGAGCGCATGCGTACCCTGATGGAGACCACGCTGGCGCGGCACACCGGCAAGGATCCCGAGGTCATCCGCAAGGACACCGACCGCGACAAGATTCTGACCGCCGAGCAGGCCAAGGATTACGGCATCATCGACACGGTGCTGGAGTACCGGAAGTTGTCGGCGCAGAAGTCCTAAGCCCGACCGATCGTCTCCGGCAACGACACGCCCGTGTAACAGTCAGCGCACTGACGGGTCGTGAGCGGCCGGAGACGATATGTTCTCCTGCACAGGTAAATATCACCGACGCGATTCGGCTTTATCGGTCGCACCGCGGAGGAGCGAACGGGTAGCGTCGGGTTTAACGCCCGGGGAAACCCTCGAAATGGCGAAACGACTGACCGTGAACAGGAAGTAGGACCCCCCGAATGGCGCGCATCGGAGACGGCGGTGACCTGCTGAAGTGCTCGTTCTGTGGAAAGAGCCAAAAGCAGGTCAAAAAGCTCATCGCGGGTCCCGGCGTCTATATCTGCGATGAGTGCATCGACCTGTGTAACGAGATCATCGAGGAGGAGCTCGCCGACGCTGACGACGTCAAGCTGGACGAGCTGCCCAAGCCCGCGGAGATCCGCGACTTCCTCGAGGGCTACGTGATCGGCCAGGACACCGCGAAGCGGACCCTGGCGGTGGCTGTGTACAACCACTACAAGCGCATCCAGGCCGGCGAGAAGTCCCGCGACTCCCGCTCGGAACCGGTGGAGCTGACCAAGTCGAACATCCTCATGCTGGGGCCTACCGGCTGCGGTAAGACCTACCTCGCGCAGACGCTGGCCAAGATGCTCAACGTTCCGTTCGCCATCGCGGACGCGACGGCGCTCACCGAGGCCGGGTATGTCGGTGAAGACGTCGAGAACATTCTGCTCAAGCTGATTCAGGCGGCGGACTACGACGTCAAGCGGGCCGAGACCGGCATCATCTACATCGACGAGGTCGACAAGATCGCCCGCAAGAGCGAGAACCCGTCGATCACGCGCGACGTCTCCGGTGAGGGTGTGCAGCAGGCGCTGCTGAAGATCCTCGAAGGCACGCAGGCCTCGGTGCCCCCGCAGGGCGGCCGCAAGCATCCGCATCAGGAATTCATCCAGATCGACACCACCAACGTGCTGTTCATCGTCGCGGGTGCCTTCGCCGGTCTGGAGAAGATCGTCTCCGACCGAGTCGGCAAGCGCGGCCTGGGCTTCGGCGCCGAGGTGCGGTCCAAGGCCGAGATCGACACCCAGGACCACTTCGCAGAGGTCATGCCCGAGGACCTCATCAAGTTCGGGCTCATCCCCGAGTTCATCGGCCGGTTGCCGGTCGTGGCGTCGGTGACCAACCTCGACAAGGAGTCGTTGGTCAAGATCCTGTCCGAGCCCAAGAACGCACTGGTCAAGCAGTACGTGCGGCTGTTCGAGATGGACGGCGTCGAGCTGGAGTTCACCGATGAGGCACTCGAAGCCATCGCCGACCAGGCCATCCACCGTGGCACCGGCGCCCGCGGGCTGCGCGCCATCATGGAAGAGGTGCTGCTGCCGGTCATGTACGACATCCCCAGCCGCGACGACGTCGCCAAGGTCGTCGTCACCAAGGAGACCGTGCAGGACAACGTGCTGCCGACCATCGTGCCGCGCAAGCCCACGCGGGCCGAGCGCCGCGACAAGAGCGCCTAGCTTTTACGTCCAGATTGCACTGAGGGTCGTGATCCCATCCGGATCACGACCCTCAGTGCATTCTCGGCCCGGTACTTATTGAGTCACCCGGTCGGGGCGGGTGTAGACGTTCATCGAATCGCCCCGCAGGAACGCGACCAGGGTAAGACCCGATTGCGCGGCCAGGTCCACGGCCAGCGAGGACGGCGCCGACACGGCGGCCAGCACCGGGATGCCCGCCATGACGGCCTTCTGCGTGAGTTCGAACGACGCCCGGCCGCTGACCAGGAGCACGGTGTCGGTGAGCGGTATGCGGTTCTGCTCGAGCGCCCAGCCGATCACCTTGTCGACCGCGTTGTGCCTGCCGATGTCCTCGCGCACCACGAGCAAGGTGCCGTCGGTCGCGAACAGCCCGGCCCCGTGCAGGCCGCCCGTGCTGGCGAAGACCTTCTGCGCTTCCCGCAGCCGGGGTGGCAGGGCTGAGAGGGTGTCGGCCGCGACGGTCGACGGATCGTCACCCGGGCAGTAGCGGCTGATCAGCCGCACGGCCTCCAAGGATGCCTTCCCGCACACCCCGCAGGACGAGGTGGTGTAGAAGTTGCGCGTGACGTCGACCGCCGGTGCAGGCACGTTGGGTGCCAAAGTCACGTCGAGCACGTTGTAGGTGTTGGTGCCGTCCTCCGTCGCACCGCGGCAGTACCGCACCGTCAGCAGATCGTCGCGGGTGGCGATGACGCCTTCGGTGAGCAGAAAGCCTTGAGCCAGCTCGACATCCGAGCCGGGTGTGCGCATGGTGACGGTGATGGGTGTCCCGTTGAGCCGAATCTCCAGTGGCTCTTCGACGACGAGCGTCTCCGGCCGCTTCTCCAACCCGGTCGCGTCCAGATGGGTGGCACGGCGTCGTGTGGTCACTCGGCCCACAGTTGCCGCCTCCCGGTCATGGTTCCAACTTAGTCCTTCGCGCGGCGGGGGCGGTTGGTGCACCACGTGTGCGGTTCACGACGGGCCGACAGCCCTGACGCCAGCGTTAACGTCGGTATTGCGCCCTTGACGTGCAAGTAACAGGTCCGCCATCGGGCCTTCCTACTGTTGGCCGGTCACGCACATGTAGCGATAAGGAAGTCCATTGAGCGCAAACGCAGCTCGTCTGCAGGCCATCACCAACGTCGAGGCCTACGTACCGCCGGCCATCAGTTTCGTCCCGGGCGAAGCGCCGGGCTCGATCTTCGGGGCCAACGTGTTCACCAAGGCCGAGATGCAAGCGCGGCTGCCGAAATCGGTCTACAAGTCCGTCGTCGCAACCATCGAGAAGGGCGCCAAACTCGACCTGTCGGTGGCGGACGCAGTCGCCGCGGCGATGAAGGACTGGGCGTTGGAGATGGGTGCCACCCATTACGCACATGTGTTCTACCCGATGACCGGGCTGACCGCCGAGAAGCACGATTCCTTCCTGGAACCCGTCTCCGACGGCCAGACGCTGGCTGAGTTCGCCGGCAAGACGCTCATCCAGGGTGAGCCTGACGCTTCGAGTTTCCCGTCGGGCGGGCTGCGCAGCACCTTCGAGGCGCGGGGGTACACCGGTTGGGACGTCACCAGCCCGGCTTACATCCTGGAGAACCCGAACGGTAATACGCTCTGTATCCCAACGGTTTTCGTATCGATGACCGGTGAGGCCCTGGACTACAAGACCCCCTTGCTGCGCAGCCAACAGGCCATGGGGATACATGCCGAACGCATCCTGAAGCTGTTCGGCCACAAGAACCTGGAGAAGGTCGTATCGTTCTGCGGTCCCGAGCAGGAGTACTTCCTCGTGGACCGGCACTTCTTCCTGGCCCGGCCGGACCTCATCAACGCAGGCCGCACGTTGTTCGGCGCCAAACCGCCCAAGGGACAGGAATTCGACGACCACTACTTCGGCGCGGTACCCGAGCGCGTGCTGGGCTTCATGATGGACACCGAGCGAGAGTTGTTCAAACTCGGAATCCCCGCCAAGACTCGGCACAACGAGGTGGCGCCCGGCCAGTTCGAGGTGGCCCCGATGTTCGAGCGGGCCAACCTCGCCTCCGATCACCAGCAGTTGCTGATGACTGTGTTCAAGACCATCGCCAAGAAGCACGGCATGGAATGCCTGTTCCATGAGAAGCCGTTCGCCGGCGTCAACGGGTCGGGCAAGCACGTCAACTTCTCGGTCGGCAACGCCGAACTCGGATCGCTGCTGGTGCCCGGTGATACTCCCCATGAGAACGCCCAGTTCCTGGTGTTCTGCGCGGCGGTCATCCGTGCGGTGCACAAATATGCTGGGCTGCTGCGTGTTTCGGTGGCCTCGGCCACCAACGATCACCGGTTGGGTGCCAACGAGGCGCCACCGGCCATCATCTCGATCTTCCTCGGCGACCAGCTGGCCGATGTGTTCGACCAGATCGCCAAGGGCGCGGCGACGTCGTCAAAGGGTAAGGGCTCGATGATCATCGGCGTCGACACCTTGCCGGTCCTGCCGACCGATCCGGGTGACCGCAACCGCACCAGCCCGTTTGCCTTCACCGGCAACCGTTTCGAATTCCGGGCACCGGGTTCGGGCCAGACCGTCGCGGTGCCGATGATCATTCTCAACACCATCATGGCCGAGTCGTTCGATCACATCGCGACACTCCTGGAGCACGCCGTGGCAGACGGGGAGGACTTCGATGCCGCAGTGCAGAAGTTACTCACCGACATCATCACCGAGCATGGCGCGGTGGTGTTCAACGGTGACGGCTACTCCGAGAACTGGCAGATCGAAGCCGCCGCCCGGGGCCTGCCCAACTTCAAGACCACGTTGGACGCGTTGCCTGCGCTGATCGCGCCTGATTCTGTCGAGCTTTTCGAGAAGTACGGGGTGTTCAACGAGCGTGAGCTGCACAGTCGCTACGAGGTCCGGTTGGAGCAGTACGCGCTGACCATAGGCGTCGAAGCAAAGCTGACGTTGGAGATCGGGTCAACGGTGATCCTGCCCGCGGCGATCCGGTACCAAACTGAGCTGGCTCAGAACGTCGCGACCCTCAAGGCCGTCGGTATTGAGCCGGATACGACGCTGCTGCAACAGGTTTCGGACTCGATCAGTGCCCTGACGGCCGCCTTGGCCAAGCTGAAGGCGGGGCTGTCCCACGAGAGTGCCGATGCCTTCGAAGAGGCCGGTAACGCCCGGGACGCGCTGCTGCCTGCGATGGCGGAAGTGCGTGCCGCGTCAGATGCGTTGGAGGGTGTGGTGGCAGACGACCTGTGGCCGTTGCCGACCTACCAGGAAATGCTGTACATCCTCTGACCGAGTCGTCGCCGGGTGTGGGGTTGGTCCCGTCCGGGACCCTGGTAACCGCAGCCCCACATCCGGCGATCCGCCGGGCTTGGCCGACGAGATCGAATATTGGTCCTACGGATACTCCACGGGTTCCATCCGGCCGGTGCACAGCGATATCGCGGCGGCCTCGGCGATGGCCTGGGCCTTGAGTGCCTCGGTCAGATCGGGTCCGACGGTGCTCCGGCCCCCGAGGGCGTCGACGAAATGATCCAGCGCGGCGCGGTAGCTTGGGGCGATCCGGTCGAACCATCCGGCGTGCATGCCGTCGTCGATCACCCGACCCGCACTGTAACGGGACACCGCTCCCGTGCGGTGGCGCCGGGCCTCCACCATGCCCGTCGAGCCGAGCACTTCGATGCGCTCGTCGTAGCCGTAGCCGATCTGGCGGGCACTGTCGATCTGCACCAGGGCGCCGCCGCGCAGCCGCAGGGTCACCGCCGACAGATCGACGTCACCGATCTCGGCGAGCGCGGGGTCGGTCATCGTCGATCCGGTCGCGAAAACCGCCTCCGGTTCGGTGCCGGCGATCCAGCGGGCCAGATCGAAGAAGTGCACAGTCTGGTCGCGCATCTGGCCGCCCGACACCGCGAGGTAGTTCAATGGTGGTAGCGCGGGACCGCGGGTGGTCATCTGGATGAGCTGCACATCGCCGACCTCGCCCGAGGACACCACTCGCTGCAGCTCCGCGTAGTCGCGGTCGAACCGCCGGTTAAAGTCGACCATCGCCGTGACGCCCGATTCCTGCACGGCACCAACCACATTGACGGCTCGATCCAGGTCGAGGTCGATCGGCTTCTCGCACAGCACAGGCAGGCCCGCGGCGGCAGCCCCACGCAAGTGCTCGGCATGGGTGTCGGTCGAGGAGGCGATGAACACGGCGTCGATGTGGGCAGGGTCGAACACCTCGGAGAGGTCGGTGGCAGCCCGGGCGCCGTGGCGGCCCGCCAGCGCCGACGCACGTTCGGCGTCGACGTCGTAGACGACGGCGAAGTCGATCTCCGGATGCGCGGCGAGGTTGCCGGCGTGCACGGACCCGATGAAACCCGCACCGAGCAAGGCGAATCGGTACACCTCACACTCCCGTCAGAGCCGCGACAGCGGGCGCCACCCAGGCGCCGTTGCGGTCGTGGGACGACTCGACCGCTTCCACGAACTGCACTCCGATCAAGCCGTCGACACCGGTCGGGATGGTCAGTTCGCGGGGCGTGAGGGCAGTGCCGTCACGCCGCCCCCGCAGCATCTCGGCGAGGTCGAGGTAGAAATTCGCGAACGCCTCCAGGAAGCCTTCGGGGTGGCCCAGGCCGGGCCGGGTCAGCCGCTGCGCGTCATCCGACAGTGACGCCATTCCCTGCGTGAGAACCGTTGTGCCACCGGCGAGGTCACGCACGATGAGGTGATGGGGATCTTCGTGGCGCCATTCCAGGGCGCCGGTCTCGCCGAACACCCGGATGCGCAGGCCGTGCTCGTTTCCGGTGGCCGCCATGGAGGCCCACAGCGTGGCCGGTGCCCCGTTGGACAATCGCAGTCGGACGGCGGCGTTGTCATAGGTGCGGCGACCCGGCACGAGGGTGGACAGCTCTGCTGACACTTCGTCGGCCTCCAAGCCGGTGATGTAACGCAGCAGGTGATACGCATGGGTGCCGAGATCGCCTACCACACTGGCCTTTCCAGCAATGTCGGGGTCGGTGCGCCAAGCCGCCTGCTTGTGTCCGGCGCGCTCCAGCGGTGTGGACGCCCAGCCCGACGCATGCTCCACCACCACCGAGCGCACTCGGCCCACCTGTCCGGCACGGACCGAATGCGCGGCGTGACGGACCATCGCGTATGCCGAATAGCAGTGGGGGACAGCCAGGATCGCTCCCGTCGAGGCTGCGATCGACACCAGTTCGGCCGCGCTGGCGGCATCGCGGGTCAGCGGCTTCTCGCACACCACCGAGATCCCGGCGCGCAGAAACGCGCTGGCAATGT
Organism: Mycobacterium sp. 852013-50091_SCH5140682; assembly: GCF_001665685.1. GTDB lineage: Bacteria > Actinomycetota > Actinomycetes > Mycobacteriales > Mycobacteriaceae > Mycobacterium. Next base: position 222,119 of record NZ_LZTB01000011.1, on the reverse strand, counting down.
CGAAATGGCTGTCGTTGGGGGTGGCGACCACCACGACGTCGACGCCGTCCGGCCGGGTTGCCTCAGCGGCCGCCATCTCCCGGTAGTCGGGGTAGATGCGGTCGACGCCGAGACGGTCGGCCATCCGCGCCGATGCCGCTGCACCGCGGCCGAACACGCCGGCGCTCAGCACGAACTGGTCGTCGAGCCGCATGGCCTGGCGGTGGGTCTTGCCGATGTCGGCGCCTTCGCCGCCACCGACCATGCCCGCGGACAGCCGCAGATCACTCATTTGTTCCTCCGGACGGACCGTGTGGGACTAAACTGGGACCGGTCCCAACAGCGGTAACGATACGGGGCAGGAGGGTGAGGATCAATATGCTGACGGCAATGAATCCGTCACCGCGACGTCCCGCGACCATCCGTGACGTAGCCACCCAAGCCGGGCTGTCCAAGTCGCTGGTGTCACGGGTGCTGCGCGGCGAGCCGAATGTCAGTGCCGCCAGCCGCGCCGCGGTGGAGGCCGCGATGGCCGAACTGGACTACCGGCCCAACCACATCGCCCGCGGTCTGTCGCAGGCCCGCACCGGCACCGTCGGGGTGGTGCTCAACGACATGCGCAACCCGTGGTTCGTGCCACTGCTGGAAGGCCTCACCACGACACTCGACGCGGTCGGCGTCGCCGGGCTGCTGGCCGATAGCCACCTCGATCAGCGGGTGGGCCGTGACACCGTGGACCGGCTGCTGGCGCAACGCGTCGACGGACTCGTGGTGGTCGGCACCACCGAAGCAGGCGCGGCCATCGAGCGCGCGGCGCGCGACGTCCCGGTCGTCCTCGCCGGTACCCATGAGCCGAACCTGCCGACCGTAGACATCGCCGCGGACGACGACGTGGTGGGCGCCCGGCTGGCGGTACGGCATCTGCTGGATCTCGGTCACCGGCGCATCGGCCATCTTGCGGGCCCCGGCATCGTCGGGACGTTGCGGCGAGACGGGTTTGAAGCCGAGTTGGCCGACGCCGGCTTGCCCGGTGCCGTCGAGCTGTCCGGGATGACCGAGGAGGGCGGGTACGCCGCGGCGGGCCGGCTCCTGGACCGCCCCGACCGGCCGACGGCGATCCTCGCGTTCAACGATGTCGCGTGCGTCGGCGCGCTGTCCGCGGCTGATGACCGTAATCTCTCTGTGCCCCGGGATCTTTCACTGGTCGGCTACGACGACACCTACCTGGCCCGGATCCGGCACCTGTCGCTGACGTCGGTGGACAACGGCAACTTCGCCGTCGGCGTGCAGGCCGCTAAGTTCCTGCTGCAGCGTCTCGACGGCATCAGCGGCGCACAACGGGTGTACCTGCATCAGCCGGCGCTGAGCATCCGGCGCTCGACAGCCGCGCCGGGTTAGAGCCCCCGGGCACCCACCACCGCTCGATGAGTTCGATTTCGACGTGCGTGAGCCCGGCGTCGGTGATCAACCGTGTCATGCCGTCTCCCGCGCGAGAGTGCGCAAAATGCCGGGCGCGAGCGGCGTGTCGGGCAACAGACACGCACGCTCGCGGTGCAGGGGTGCGGGGTCAGGCGCCGGGGATCGAGGCGCGATCGACCATGGACACGTCGACCGGCCGGCCCGACTGCAGGGATTCGACTCCTGCGGCGCAGACCGCGGCAGCGGCGTAACCGTCCCATGCTGTGGGACCGTCGGTGTAATCGCCGGAGCCCGCCCCGGCCGCTACGGCGTTGACCCACCGCTGGAACTCGGTGTCGTACGCCCGGCCGAACCGCTCCCGGAAGCCGGGCGTGATCTGGCCACCCCAGGTGCCTGCGCCTTTGCGGATCAGCCCGACATCGAGTCCGATGAACGCCGAACCCTTTTCACCGACCAACTCGGTGCGCACCTCGTAGGCCACGCCGGTGGTGACGAACAGTTCGACGTCGATGTGCTTGCCTGACGTGGTTCGCATGATCGCGATCTGAGGGTCCTGAATGCCTTGTGGTGCACCGGGATTAGTCGCCGGCTTGATGATCTGGATCGACGCGATCTCCTCGTCGAACAGGAATCGCGTCACATCGACCTCGTGCACCAGCGAATCCTTGACCACCATCGAGCTGTCGAAACTCGGTGGTACGGCCGGGTTGCGGTGCACGCAGTGCAGCACCAGAGGCTGGCCGAACTCACCGGAGTCCATCAGCGCCTTCAGCTGCATGTACTCGTCGTCGAAGCGGCGCATGAAGCCGACCTGGATGAGTCGCCTACCGAGTTCGGCCTCGCGCTTGACGACCTCCAGCGACGATTCCACGTCGGTGGTCAACGGCTTCTCACACAACACCGGCTTGCCGTGATCCAGGCATGCCAGCAGTTGCTTGTCGTGCGTGGGGCCAGGGGTGGCCAGCACCACCGCATCCACGTCGGGGTCGGCGATCGCGTCCAACGGATCCCCGACTGCGCGGCAGCCGGGGACACCCGCGGCGACGGCTTCGGCCTTCTCGGTGAGGAAGTCGTTCACCACAGTGACGCGGGCACCGGAGATGCGTGAGGCCAGCCGCTCGACGTGGTCGGCACCCATGATGCCCACGCCGAGCACCGCGATACGCAGGTCGGACATTGTTCTCCTAGCGGAATTTCACAGACGGAACGCCACACGACCCCAGGTAGGACTGGGTGCGCTTGGCGATGGGCAGGGGTGCATCGACCTCGCAGGGATACATGTCCTGCTCGACGATCGCGAACACGTCGATGCCGAGCTTCTCGATCTCGGCGAGCAGCGGCGGCATCTCCGGGATGCCCAGCGGCGGCTCGGTCATCGCGCCCAGCTTGACGGCTTCGCCGAACGGCAGGTCCTCAGCCTCGACCTTGGCCCGCACCTCGGGATCGACCTGCTTGAGGTGCAGGTAGCCGATACGCTCGGGGGCCCGGCGGATGATCGCGATGTTGTCGCCACCGCAGTAGCTGATGTGGCCGGTGTCCAGGCACAGATTGACAAACTCACCATCGGTGCCGTCGAGGAAGCGGTAGACGTTCTCCTCGGTGTCGACGTGGCTGTCGGCATGCGGATGGTATTGCGCACGCACGCCGTACTTTTCGAACATGGCCTTGCCGAGTTCGTTCATGCCCTGGGTCTTCTTGCGCCACTGCTCGGCAGTGAGGTTGCGATCCTCGAGCACCGCGCCGGTGGCGGGGTCGCGCCACATCTCGGGGATCACGACGACGTGCTTGCCGCCCACCGCGGCGGTGAGCCGTGCGACGTCCTCGATCTGGGTCCAGACGGCATCCCACGAGTTGTCTTGGTGCAGGTGCTCGAAGACGGTTCCCGCCGACAACTTCAGATTGCGCTTGGCGAGTTCGTCGGAGAGCTGCTGGGGATCGGTGGGCAGATAGCCGAACGGGCCCAGTTCGATCCACTCGTAACCGGATTCGGCGACTTCGTCGAGGAAGCGGGTGTACGGGGTCTGCTTGGGATCGTCGGGGAACCACACGCCCCAGGAGTCGGGTGCGGAACCTACGAGAATCTTGCTCACTTTGGGTTTCCTTCTAGCGATCTGACGGGCGGATAAGGGGGCGTTGGACTTTCTTCCAGTCCGCGTACCGCTCGTAGGCGGTCTGAGTGGATTCCAGCGTGGACACCTGGGACACCGGGACGTCCCACCAGGACTGGCTGTCGGGCGCATAGATCAACGGGTCCGTTTCCACGTGGATGACGGTGACCCGGTCGGCCGCCTTGGCGACCTTGACCGCATCGGTGAACTCGGCTGCGGTGCCGACCTTGATGACGTCGGCGCCCAGGCTCGCCGCGTTGGCGGCCAGGTCGACCGGCAGCTTGTCGCCGTCGAGCCGGCCGTCACCGGTGCGGTACCGATAGGCGGTGCCGAACCGCTGAGAGCCCAGCGACTCGGAAAGCCCTCCGATGGAAGCGAATCCGTGGTTCTGGACCAGCACGGGAATCACCTTGACGCCTTCCTGCACTGCGGTGACGATCTCGGTGGCCATCATCAGGTACGAACCATCGCCGACCATGATGAACACATCGCGGTCGGGAGCAGCCATCCGCACTCCGATACCGCCCGCGATCTCGTATCCCATGCAGGAGTAGCCGTATTCGACGTGATAGCCCTTGCGGTCGCGCGTGCGCCACAGCTTGTGCAGGTCGCCCGGCATCGAGCCGGCGGCACACACCACGACGTCCCGCGGATCCGACAGCGTGTTCACCAGACCGATGACCTGGTTCTGGTTCAGCGCGGCGCCATCGTCGGACGTGGCGTACACCGAGGACACGGTGTCCTCCCATTCGGTGGCCAGTTCGGTGACCCGCGAACGATATTCGTCGCTGACGGTGTAGTCGCCGAGCGCCGGTCCCAGGGCTTCGATGGCCTCCCGCGCGTCGGCGACGATGCTGATGCCACCCTGCTTGACCGAATCCAGCGACGCCACATTGATGTTGACGAATCGGACGTCGGGATTGTTGAACGCGGTGCGCGAAGCCGACGTGAAATCGCTGTAGCGGGTACCGATGCCGATGATCACATCGGCATCGGCCGCCAGGGCGTTGGCGGCCGTGGTCCCGGTCGAGCCGACGGCGCCGACCGACTGGGGATGGTCGTAGCGCAGGGACCCCTTGCCGGCCTGGCTCTCCGCCACCGGGATGCCGGTCTGCGCGCAGAGCGCAGCAAGAGCCTCTTCGGCGAACGAGTAGTGCACACCGCCGCCGGCGATGATCAGTGGCTTGCGTGCCGAACGGATCACCTCGGCGGCGCGCGTGATGACGGAGCGTTCCGGCAGCGGGCAGGCGACATGCCAGGTGCGTTCGGCGAACAGCGATTCCGGCCAGTCATGAGCCTCGGCCTGCACATCCTGCGGAATCGCCACCGTGGCGGCACCGGTTTCCGCGGGGTCGGTCAGCACCCGCATGGCGCCCAACAGTGCCGCGGGCAGCTGCTCGGGCCGCCACACCCGGTCGAAATACCGGGACAACGGTTTGAACGCGTCGTTGACCGTGACGTCTCCGGAGGACGGCAGCTCGAGTTCCTGCAGCACGGGCGCGCTGACGCGGGTGGCGAACGTGTCGGCGGGAAGCAGCAGCACCGGCAGGCGGTTGATGGTGGCCAGCGCCGCGCCGGTGAGCATGTTGGTGGCGCCGGGGCCCACGCTGGCGGTGACGGCCCACGCCTGCAGCCGATCCTTCTGGCGGGCATAGGCGACGGCGCTGTGCACCATGGCCTGCTCGTTGCGGCCCAGCACGTACTTCAGACCGGGCTCCCGTCCGGCTTCGTGCGCCTCGAGCTCCTCCTGCAACAGCGCCTGGCCAAGCCCGGCCACGTTGCCGTGACCGAAGATGCCGAAGCAGCCTGCGAAGAACTTGGTGCGCTCGCCGGCGCGTTCGACGTACTGGTTGGCGAGGAAGCGGATGGTCGCCTGCGCCACGGTGAGTCGCACGGTGGGTTCGGTGTCGGTGTACTTCTCGGTCGACTTGGGTGCGGTCGAAACCATGTTCAGGCTCCTTCGGAGGCAGTGAAGGGAAGGCGCGGATCGACGGACTGGTGCTCCCAGCTGCTGCGCAGCCAGGTGTGATCGGGGTCGTCGCAGATCCTCCACGCGCGCTCGGGACCGGACCCGGCCATCACGTTGAGGTAGTACATGTGGTGCCCCGGTGCGGCGATGGACGGACCGTGGTAGCCGTGTGGCACCAGCACGACGTCACCCGAACGCACCTCCTCGAGCACCTCGATCGGACGCTGCGGCGTGCCGTAGACCCGGTGGTAGCCGAATCCCGGTGTGCCGGCGGGGCTGTCGTCGATCTCGAAGTAGTAGATCTCCTCCAGCTGCGTCTCCACCTCGGTGTTCTCGTCATGCTTGTGCGCGGGATAGCTCGACCAGTTGCCGCCCGGGGTGATCACCTCGCAGGCGATGAGCGAGTCGGCCTCGAACGCCGTCGCCGTGCCGAAGTTGTGCACCTGACGGCTGCAGTTGCCCGCGCCGCGCAATTCGAATGCGACGTCGGCGGCGGCCACCCGGCGGTTGGGATAGGAGTGGGCCGCCCGTGCCCCGCAGATCGCCACGCGGCCATGGCCGCGCAGCGTATAGGTCTGGCCCGTCCCGAGGTAGACCATGTCGGCTGGGCCGTCGAACACCGATGCGCGGGGCGACAATTCGAACGTCTCGTCGCCGCACTGCACGGTGCCGCCGCCGGCGAGCGGCAGGATCATCACTTCGGTGTCACCGGTGCTGCGGGTGACCGACTCGGTGCCGTCGAGATCGACCACGTGCAGGCTGGACTCCGCCCAGCCCGCGGATTCGGGCGTGATGTCGACGGTGTACGGGGCTGTCGCGCTGTTGGCGGGGATGTACAGTTTGCTTTCCACGTCACCGCACCATCTTCACCGCGGTCGCCACGGCGCCGCTGACGTCGTCGTCGTTGGGGTACAACAGCGTCCGGCCCACGACCAGGCCCCGCACAGAGGGCAGCCCGAGGGCTTTCTCCCAGGATGCGAACGCCTCGTCGGGATCGGCGGGATCGCCGCCGAGCAGCAGCGTCGGCAGGGTGGTGGATTCCATCACCCGGTCCATCTCGGGGACCACCGGCAGCTTCATCCAGGTGTAGGCCGAAGTCGATCCGAGTCCCTGACCGATGTGGACCGATTTGATCACGGCGTCGGGCGACAGGTCGTTGCGGACCTTGCCGTCGACGCGAGCCGACATGAACGGTTCGAGCATCGCGATCAGACCATGTGCGGCCAGATCATCGATCGCCTGTGCGCATGCCGTCAGGGTGGACACCGTACCGGGATCATCAAGAGCGATGCGGCACAGCATCTTTCCACCGTTCATCCGGGCAGCGGCGGTCGATGCGGCGGTGGCGCCGGTCATCCGGTCGTCCAACTCGAACGACGCACCGGCCAGGCCTCCGCGGTTGAACGAGGAGAACACGACCTTGTCCTCGAGTGCGCCCAGCAGTACAAGATCGTCGAGGATGTCGGAGCTCGCCAGCACGCCGTCGACGCCGGGGACGGCCAGGGCCGCCCGCAGCCGGTCCAGCAGATCGGTGCGGCTGTTCATCGCCGTGGGCCGGGGCCCGACGCCGAGCGCGCCGCGCGCTGGGTGGTCGGCGGCGACGATCATCAGCCTGCCGTCGCCACGTGTGGTCGGGCGGGTGGTGCGTTCCTGCCAGGCTTTCGCGACGGCACCGGGCTCGGTGGCCCGAAGCTGGGTCACCTCGGCATAGTCTCGGCATTTAGACATTGACGGCCTCCACGGCGGTTTGTTCGGCGAGCTCGGCCACCTCGGCGGCAGTCGGCATCGCGGTTGAGCATTCGAGCCGGGACGCCACGATGGCACCGGCGGCGTTGGCGTAACGCAACGTTTTCTCCAGCGGCCAGTCGTGCAGCAGCCCGTGAATCAGGCTGCCGCCGAAGGCATCTCCTGCGCCGAGCCCGTTGATCACGTCGACCTGGTTCGGTGGCACGGTGACCGCGCTGTGTCTGGTCTTACCCAGCACGCCCCGCGGTCCCTGCTTGACGATGGCGAGCTCGACACCGAGGTCGAGCAGCGCGTCGGCGGCCTTGTGCGGGTTGGTCTCACCGACGGCGATCTCGCATTCCTCGCGGTTGCCGACGGCGACGGTGACGTACTGCAGGGCGCGCTGCACCTGTTCGGTGGCCGCCGCAGGCGTATCCCAGAACATGGGCCGGTAGTCGAGATCGAGCACCGTGAGTGGCTTCCGTGCTGTGTCATTCCCCGTCGCTTCGCTCGCCCTCCGGGCCTCCCACGCCGCGAAATGAGCACTGCGGCTTGGCTCTTCGGACAGCCCGGTGACCGTCGACCAATACAGCCGAGCGTTGCCGATGGCGTCAAGGTCGAGCTCGTCGGCACGGACCTGCAGATCAGGTGCGGAAGGCTTGCGGTAGAAGTAGAGCGGGAAGTCGTCGGGCGGGAAAATCTCGCAGAACGTCACGGGCGTCGGGTACTCGCCGTGGGTGGTGATGAAGCGGTTGTCGACGCCGAGTCTGGCGAGTTCGTTGCGGACGAAGCGACCGAAGGGATCATCGCCCACGCCGGAGATCAACGCAGCGCGGTTGCCCAATCGGGCCGCGGCCACCGACACGTTGGCGGCGCTGCCGCCCAGAAACTTGCCGAAAGATTCGACATGTTCCAAACCGAGTCCGACCTGGAGGGGATACACGTCGACGCCGCAGCGACCGATGGCGACGACATCGAAGGCCTGGTTGGGGGTATCGGTCACGAGGAACTCCCGAGTGTGGTGTGGGCATATGCGGTTTCGGCGCGACGGCGCGCACGGCGATCGGTTGCGTCTGCCGTCGGTGTCGACTGTGCGCCCCGTCGCCGGGTGCTGTCAAGACTTTGTTCGGACATTCTTACTTTCCGTCATTTGCAGGTAGTCTGTGTAGTCACTCCAGCGAACCCGCGCGGAGGCCCCGAGGATCGGAGCGAGAGTGACCCCGACGCTGTCTGTCGAACTCGACCGTTCGAGTCCGATACCGCTGTACTTTCAGGTGGCCCAGGTCTTCGAAAAGGCCATCCTGGACGGGCAACTCAAGCCGGGGGACCGCTTCGAGAACGAACTCGCACTTGCCAGCCGGCTCAATCTGTCGCGACCGACGACGCGGCGCGCCATCCAGGAACTGGTGGACAAGGGGCTGCTGGTGCGCAAGCGCGGGGTCGGCACCCAGGTGGTGCAGACACCCGTGCATCGGCCGGTCGAGTTGACCAGCCTGTACGACGACCTGGCGCGGGCAGGGCAGGAGCCGGCCACCAGGGTGCTGGACTATGTGTCCGGTCCCGCCGCAGACGACATCGCCGAACACCTCAATCTCGCGCCCGGCAGCGAGGTGGTCATGATGCGTCGACTTCGCAGCTCCGGTGGTCAGCCCCTGGCGCTCATGACCAACTATCTGCCTGCCGCGGTGGCCCCCGACGAGGCGGACCTGGAGCACTCCGGGCTGTACCAGTCGTTGCGTGCGCGCGGCGTTCACATCAGGCTGGCCCGTCAGCGCATCGGCGCGAAGGCCGCCGACCGCGACGAGGCCCGGCTGCTCGACGAGAAGCCGAAGGCGCCTCTGCTGGTCATGGAACGCACGGCGTTCGACGACTCCGGTCGCATCGTCGAATATGGCAGCCATGTGTATCGCGCATCGCGGTACTACTTCGACACCACGCTTGTGGACCGCTAACGTATCGCCAAATCGGCTCTGTACTAGTGCATTTCATGTCAAGCTCGATCGCCCCAGTGGCGCCGGGCGGCTTTGCCATGCCCCGCCCCAGCGTTTGATATGCAGTCCTAATGTCCGAACAAAGTATTGACTTTCAGATGTGAGCGGTATTACATCATGGGCGAGACCGTGTCGCTTGCCACTGGAGTCCAGGCGCAGAAGCCCGCGGTGATGTCGAGGACGAGGAGAAGCAATGAGGTTCAGTCGGCTCATCGCGGCGGCCGGGGCGAGCGTGCTCGTGCTCGGGGCCGGCGCATGTTCGAGCACCGGCGGCAAACCTGCCAGCAACGGCGGAGGCATGGGCTCGGGCACGGCCGACACCCCGCGGGCGACCATCGCGATGATCACCCACGAGGTGCCGGGTGACTCGTTCTGGGATCTGGTCCGCAAGGGTGCCGAGACGGCTGCCAAGAAAGACAACATCGAACTCCGTTACTCCAACGACCCCGAGGCCCCCAATCAGGCGAACCTCGTGCAGACCGCCGTCGACAGCGGGGTCAAGGGCATCGCGGTGACGCTGGCCAAGCCTGACGCCATGAAGGGCGCGATCGAGAATGCCACGGCCAAGGGCATTCCGGTGGTCGCTTTCAATGCCGGCGCCGACGCCTGGCAAGCCATGGGCGTCAAGGAATTCTTCGGGCAGGACGAGTACATCTCGGGTCAGGGTGCCGGCAAGCGCGTCGCCGCCGAAGGCGCCAAGAAGGCCATCTGCGTCATCCAGGAACAAGGGCACGTCGGACTCGAATCACGTTGTGCCGGTGTGAAGAACACGTTCCCCGGGGCCGAGGTGCTCAACGTCAACGGCAAGGACATGCCGTCGGTCGAATCCACCATCACCGCAAAACTGCAACAGGATCCGAGCATCGACTATGTGATCACCCTCGGTGCGCCGTTTGCGATGACCGCGGTGCAATCGGTGAAGAACGCCAACAGCAAGGCCAAGGTCGGCACGTTCGACACCAACGCCGCTCTCGTCGGTGCGATCCAGAACGGCGATGTGCAGTGGGCCATCGACCAGCAGCCGTTCCTGCAGGGCTATCTGTCGGTCGACTCGCTGTGGCTCTACATCAACAACGGCAACGTCATCGGCGGCGGTCAACCGACGCTGACCGGGCCGTCGTTCATCGACAAGTCGAACATCGACGCGGTCGCCGAGTACGCGAAGAACGGGACACGCTGATGAGCGCTTGCGCGAAGAAGAGAGGACTCAGCGCATGAGTACCCAGGCAGATCTCAATCTCGAGACTCACAAGGTCGTCCGCGACGAACGGGTGAAGGAACAGAACCGGCTGCAGCGGTTACTGATCCGACCCGAGATGGGTGCCTTCGTCGGCGCCGTCGGAATCTTCGTGCTGTTCCTCATCGTGGCTCCGCCGTTCCGCACCCCCGAGGCGCTGGCCACCGTGCTGTACGCGAGCTCGACCATCGGCATCATGGCGGTCGGTGTCGGCGTGCTGATGATCGGCGGCGAGTTCGACCTGTCCTCGGGCGTCGCGGTCACCACCTCGTCGCTGGCCGCGTCGATGCTCAGCTACAACCTGCACCTGAATCTATGGACCGGAGCGGCACTGTCGCTGGTGATCGCACTGTCCGTCGGGTTCTTCAACGGTTACATGGTGATGCGGACCAAGATTCCGTCATTCCTCATCACGCTCAGTTCGTTCTTCATGCTCACCGGTATCAACCTGGCCGTAACCAAGCTGCTGTCGGGGCAGGTCGCCACCCCGAGTGTGTCGGACATGCAGGGATTCGATTCCGGGCGAGCCGTTTTTGCGTCGTCGTTCACGCTCTTCGGGGTGTCCGTACGCATCACCGTGATCTGGTGGATTCTGTTCACCGTCATCGCCACGTACGTGTTGTTCAAAACCCGGATCGGCAACTGGATCTTCGCGGTCGGCGGCAATCAGGACAGTGCGCGTGCGGTCGGTGTCCCGGTTACCAAGGTCAAGATCGGTCTGTTCATGCTCGTCAGCTTCTGCGCCTGGTTCGTGGGCATGCACCTGCTGTTCGCCTTCAACACCGTGCAATCCGGCCAGGGCATCGGCAACGAGTTCTTCTACATCATCGCCGCGGTCGTGGGTGGCTGCCTGCTGACCGGTGGCTATGGCACCGCCGTCGGCACCCTCATCGGCGCGTTCATCTTCGGCATGACCAACCAGGGCATCGTCTACGCCGGCTGGAACCCGGACTGGTTCAAGTTCTTCCTGGGCGCGATGCTGCTGTTCGCGGTGATCGCCAACAACGTCGTCCGTAACTACGCAGCGAAAAGGTAAGTAGATGAGCACAACTGCTGAGGCACCGATCGCCGAGACGCCGTCGGGCGGCGAGGTGCCACTGGTCGAGCTCAAGCACGTCGGCAAGAGCTACGGAAACATCATCGCCCTCAAGGACATCAACCTGCGGGTGGGTGCCGGTGAGGTGACGGGCGTGCTCGGAGACAACGGCGCGGGCAAGTCCACCTTGATCAAGATCATTGCCGGTTTGCACAAACCCACTGAGGGCGAACTGCTCATCGACGGCAAGCACACGGTCTTCGAGTCACCCAAGGACTCGCTGAACGCCGGCATCGCCACGGTGTACCAGGACCTGGCCGTGGTGTCGCTGATGCCGGTGTGGCGCAACTTCTTCCTCGGAAACGAACTGCGCAAGAAGGGCCTGCTGAAGTCCCTGGACATCAGCGCCATGCGGGCGACCACCATCTCCGAACTGCACAAGATGGGCATCGACCTGCCTGACGTGGACGCGCCCATCGGGTCGCTGTCGGGCGGCCAGCGTCAATGTGTGGCGATCGCGCGCGCGGTCTTCTTCGGTGCGCGAGTGCTCATTCTCGACGAGCCCACCGCGGCGCTGGGCGTCAAGCAGTCGGGCATGGTGCTGCGCTACATCACCGCGGCCAAGGAGCAGGGGTTCGGGGTCATCTTCATCACCCACAACCCGCACCACGCGCACATGGTGGGCGACCACTTCGTGCTGCTCAATCGGGGCAGGCAGAAGCTGGACTGCACCTACGACGAAATCACGCTCGAACACCTCACCCAACAGATGGCCGGTGGCGACGAACTGGAGGCGCTCAGCCACGAGCTGGGCCGTAAGTAGTTGCACCGCGAGCGTGCGGGTCTGCTGGCCGACACGCCGTGTTCAGGCAGCAGTTCGCGCACGCTCGCGAGGCTGGGGCAGCACCGGGTGGATCAGCGCCGGGTCAGGGCGAAGACCCGCAGCGCGCGGTCGGTGCGGTTCTGATAGGCGCTGTACATCGGATAGCTCAGGAAGCGTCTGAGCGACCCTTCGCGGTCCGCCCCGTCCAGCACGGTCGCCTGCACTGGAATCTCCTTGCCGGCCATCGAGACCGAGGCGTGTGGGTCGGCGATCAGATTGGCCGACCACGACGGATGGTGCTGCTGGCCGAAGTTACTGCCCAACAGCAGCAACCGGTGACCGTCGTGGATGTAGCTGAGGACGGTCGTCCTCAGCTGGCCTGACTTCCGACCGGTGGTGGTCAACAACAGTTCCGGCAGCGACAGCGGCCCGAACAACGAGATGCGGCCCTTGCTGCGGTCGACGAGCAACTCGTCGAGCGGAACGAGGGCACGGATCACCTTCGATCCGAATGGGGACGCCACGAATGCGAACACCGGCTTGAACACGGGCGACGGCTTCTCTCGCCCCCAGCTGCTGTGCGGGAAGGATCCTTCGGCCATCCCGACATTGTGCGCAGCCGGCCGCAGAGGCGGGGCGGAATCGCGATCACGTCGTCACGGGAACCGCGTGGCTTCGGTCGCCGAACCCGCAGCGCGCAGCTGCGCGGCATCCTGACCGGGTGGGGCACCGAACATCCTGCGGTATTCGCGATTGAACTGCGACGGGCTGTCATAACCCACCCGATGCCCGACTCCGGCGATGTCACCGGGTTGCGTCAACAGCAGTGATCGGGCGTGCTGCAGCCGAATTCGCTTCTGGAACTGCAGTGGGCTCATCGCGGTGACGGCTCGGAACTGACGGTGAAAAGCCGACTCGCTCATTCCGGCCATCTTTGCCAGCTTTTCGATCCGAACCGGCTCGGCGTAGTTGTCGCGCATCCAGGCGATAGCGCGGTTGATGTGGGCCAGGTAGCTGTCGGCCGTGCCGATCTGCCGCACCGTGGATCCGTGCCGACCGGTCAGCAACCGCCACAGGATCTCTTGCTCGATGAGCGGGCCGAGCACAGGCGCGTCGGCGGGATGCTCCAGAAGCCGCAACATGCGCGCGACGGCGTCCAGCAGGTCGGGGCAAGCATCGCCGGTTGCGATGGCCGGAGCTGCGGCACGCGACAGAGATTCGGCAGGCGCCTGCAACATCAGCGTCGACAACAGGGCCGGCCGCAACACCAATCCCATCGCCAACGAAGGATGCGTCGCGGTGGTGTCGAGAAAGTGACCGGTGACCGGAACACTGGCGGCCACGATCAGGTATTGCGCTGAACGGTATTCGAACACCTCGTCGCCGAGCAGCAGTCGCTTGCCGCCCTGCGCCATCACAACCAGCAGCGGTTCGGTCAGTGAGTAATCGGGGCTGTGCGCTCCGGCGACCTTCGACAACAGCAACCCGTTGATGGCCGAACCCAGATCGGGTCGGGCGTGCGCGTCGATCAGCCGGCGGATCTCGGTGAGGGAATCCGGTCCTTTGCGCATGGTCTCAGATAACCATGCCCGGGCGAGACCGATGGTCGTATACCGCTGAGTTGAGCAGGATCATGCAAGAGCCCGCCGGGATCGATCTACCCGTTTCACGCGTCCTGGTCTTCGATGGAGACATCCAATTCATCGTGTAAGGGAGCAATTTCATGGCACTCGACAGCTACGTCACTCTCGGGCGGTCCGGTCTACGCGTCAGCCCATTCGCACTCGGGGCGATGACGTTCGGAGAGGATCCTGGTGCGGCGGGAACCAGCGTCGAGGAATCCGAGCGCATCCTCGCCGCCTACCTCGATCGCGGCGGCAACTTCATCGACACCGCCAACTTCTACACCAACGGGCATTCCGAGAAGATCCTCGGCGACTTCTTCGCGCGCAGCCCGGGCCGTCGCCACCGTGTGGTTCTCGCGTCGAAATTCTTCACCAACCTGTTTCCTGGTGACCCCAACGGCGGGGGAGCCGGCCGGTCGTCCATCAGCGCGCAGCTGCACGAAACTCTGCGCCGTCTGAATACCGATTACCTCGACGTGTACTGGCTGCACAACTGGGATCGCCACACCCCGATCGAGGAAACCATGCGCACGCTTGACGACCTGGTCCGCGCGGGCACCATCCGCTACCTCGGGTTCTCCAATACGCCGGCCTGGGTCACCGCGCAGGCGCAGACCATGGCATTGCTGCGCGGCTGGAGCCCGCTGATCGCCCTGCAGGTCGAATACTCGCTGCTGGCCCGCACGGTCGAAGGCGAACTGGCGCCGTTGGCTGCCGATCAGGGGATGGCATTGGTGCCGTGGAGCCCGTTGAAGAATGGCTTTCTCTCGGGGAAGTACCGCCGCGGCGCCGATGTGATCGACTCCGCGCGTGCGGCTTACGTCGGTGGTCCGGACGACGCGCAGTACGACGTCATCGAGACCGTCGCCGATATCGCTGAGGAACTCCAAACATCTTCGGCCGCAGTATCGCTCGCGTGGCTGCTGGCCCGCACTGGAACTGTGGTGCCGATCATCGGGGCCCGGCGACAAGCTCATCTGGAATCGAACCTGGCCGGGCTCGACGTCGTTCTGCAGCCTGATCAGCTCATGCGCCTCGACAAGGTGTCCGCCCCCGTGCTCGACTACCCTGCGGATCTCAACGGCGCCATGCGGGCGACTCTTCAGTTCGCCGGGACCACCGTCGACGGGCAGACCTCCGGGGTCTACCCGCCGCTGTTGGCCAGCGATGTGCGGTACTGACTGCACAGGCGCGTCAGTTTGTTTTCGGGATACCCTTCGAGTCGGCGTGGTGCAGTACCACTTTCGCCAATTCGTCGCGGTCGGTGACGTCGAGCTTGGTGCACGCGCGATAGAGGTGTCCTTCGACGGTGCGCACCGACAGCGTCAGACGCTTCGCGATTTCACGGTTCGACAGCCCTTCGGCAACCAGCGCGACGATCTCCCGCTCCCGCGATGTCACCGGCAGTGGATGCGCGGCCGATCTGACCGCAGGCGTTGTGGCCCCGCCACATTCGGTTGCCAGACGCAGGGCACGCGCTGCGGACTCCGTGCCTTGCCGTCGTTGCCCGGCGCGGTCGTGCAGTGCCGCGGCCTGGGCGGCAGAGTCCGCGGCAGACAACAGCAGTCCGGCCTTTTCGAATTCCGCGCTGACCGCATCGAGTGCCTGCCCGTCGGAGGCAGCGAGAGCCGCGGCGTGACGGGCGTAGATGGCCGCCACCGGGCCGTCTACGCGCTGTGCCAGTGCGGCAAGGCGGCTCGCACCCGTGCGGTCGCCGAAGCGTGCCGCATGGTGCAGCGCTTCGGCAGCGGCGGCGTACTGGCCCGATTGATCTGCCAGATCGGCCGCGGTGCGGGCTAATTCGACGGCGGAACGGTCATGGCCCTTCGCCGCCGCCAGCCACGATCTGGCGATCAACCGTTGCGGCTCGTGCAGTGCCATGAACGCTCCGGAGTGCTCCATCGCGTCGTCGAGCACCCGTTCGGTCTGCTCCGATCTGCCCAGCGCGGCATAGGCCCGCGCCAGCAGCAGCCGCGCAGGTAGCCGCCAGGGCAACGAGGCCTCGGCGGTGAGCGCCGCCAGAGCCTGTTCGATCGACGAAATGGCTTGCGGGAAGTGCCCGCGATACGTGGCGACGAGCCCGGCGATGATCTTCGCGATCGCCCATCCCGCGAACTGGCCCGGTGACGAGAAATCGACGTATTCGGCTGCCCGGCGGTCGGCCAGATCCAGCTGGCCGACATAGGTCAGCGCCAGCACGTCGCAGTACCGCACCATGATGCGGATCATGCCGTCGGTGGCCTTCTGTTCGGCGCGGCACCTGGCCGCGATCGGTTCGAAGTCGCCGCCGCGACCGGCGACCGGCATGGCCAGTCCCGCGCTGAAAGCGGCGAATTCGAACGCCTGGTCGGGCGCGCTGGTATCGGCGAGGATGCGCTCGGCCGCGGTCAACCCGTCGGCAATTCGGTTCTCGTGCACTGCCAATGCCGACGCGGTCGCATCGACGATCAGCCTGAGGCTGGGATGTTTGACTCGCGCGCACAGCACGTCGAGCACCTCGTGCGCCCGGGTGACATCGCCCATCGACCAGAAGAGCAGGGACAGACGGGGAATGCCCCACTGGACGAGTTGCAATTCGTCGAGGCTCGCAGGATCAAACCGAGCGAGGATCTCGTCGGCCTGCATCGGATGGCCTTGCCACAGCAACGCCCGCGACAAGAGCGCGGCCGCCCGCAGACCGCCACCGCATTCGAGCGCCGTGCGGGCCAGCTCTTGACCGAGCGGCAGGTTGGACAGGAACATCGCGTCCTTGGCAGCGGCGACGACAAGGTCGGTGTCCACAGGCTGATCGCTGTCGACGTAGAGCTGCGCCAGTCGAATGCGGCTCACGGGCGAGTCCAGTTTGCGGTCGCGAAGGACCTGAACGAGGCGGCCTCTGAGCTTGCGTGCCACCCCGGTCCGCACGTGACATCGGATGACGTCTCCGTACAGCGGGTGACTGAACCGCGCGTTGACGATTCGGGCGCCGTCGGGGGCGAGTCGGATCAACCCTTGCGCCTCGGCGGCGTCCACGGCCTGCTCACCGGCCAGCTCGTAGAGCGCGTCGATATCGAGCGGTTCGCACAGTGCCAACAGCGTCAACGCGTTGACGACATCGACGCCCGCGTGATCGAGTCTCGCCTTCATCAGCGCGGCCAAGCCCGAAGGGACCACTGTGCGGCCGCGCCATTGCCACACGCCGTTGACCTCGGCCAAGGTGCCGGCCTCCAAGGCGCCTTCGACCAGATGCCTTAGGAACAGCGGATTTCCGCCCGATGCTTCCCACATGACGTCGGCACTCAGGCCCTCCAACGTCCCGCCGAGCACCGATTCCACGAGCGCGATGCTCTGCTGTTTGGAGAACGGTAGGAGCTCGAAGCGTTCCAGGTACCCGTCCTTCCACAGCGACGTGACAGCGTCAGGTACCGGCTCGCCGCTACGAACGATGGCCACGATGTGTCCAGCTCGATCGACGGCGATCTGGTGGAGCAGCATCGCCGATAGTTGATCGAGCAAATGCGCGTCATCGACGCCGATTACGGTGCTTTCGCCGTCGAGGACGGAGGCCCGGGCCGACGCGATGAGGGCGACCGGGTCGCGTGAGGCCAATGGGCTCACACACGACGCGAAGGCGCCAAGGGGGATGTTCCGGGAGGATTCGGTGCATGCGGCCCAGCGGACGTTCGAGCGCAACGATGCCGTGACGGTGCGGGCCAGTGTTGTCTTCCCGACCCCCGCCGCGCCCACCAGGACGACGCCGCAGCTGTCGGTGGCGGTCAGCGCTGATCTGATCGCATCGCGTTCGGCACGACGATCCAGTAGCTGCCATTGGCGTGCCACGTTCAAAGTGTAGGCGTCAATATCGCCCGCCACGCGAGAAGAAGCGCAACGCAGCCCGACCGCCAGCAATTCCGGATCGGGCTTATGCCTGGCGCCCGATGCTGTCGATAACCTGTGATATAGCTGAAGAATTCGCTGATCAACTGTTACCGGCGGCAACTATTTGCCGGTACCCCTGCGGGCCTTGCTTATCCCGGACCCATACGAGTAGCGACTACTCGTGATTCTCGTCGCCCACGGCCATACGTTGCTCGGGTATCCACCGATACGACCCACTTCACCAAGGAGAAAAGTGACATGTCTACCTTTCTGCCGGGATCCGCCGGGATCACCCGCGCCCCGTCCACCGCGGCGAGTCGAGCCAAAACCGGAATGGTTTCAATCGCGGCGCTGCCGCTGACGATGTTCGGGTTGGCACTTGGTGCGCCGTACGCGCACGCCCAAACCCAAACGGACATCGACCAACACGTCAAGGAGTCACTGGTCTACATCTCGACGGAGTACTCCGGGCAGGTCTACGTTCCGGCGTCGGCCACCACCGACGGGCATGGCTTCTGGTCGAAAGTGATCAAGGCCGACTTCTCCTGCTCGGGTGTGATCGTGGACCCGGCCGGCTACATCGCCACCGCGGGCCACTGTGTCGATCCCAACAACGCAGAGGTCAAGCAGGACATACTCACTCAGCTGTACCTCGACTCGGGCGAAGATATCGACACCGCAACCAAGGATGCGAGCAACGCCTTCGCCGACGAATGGCAGATCGAGGGCCAGCAGCCAGGATCTCCCATCGACCGCAGCGTCGAGGTGATCCAGCCCGAAGGGCAGGGCCGCGTCATCGACCACTTCGTGACCGCTCAGGTCGTCGACTTCCAGAAGTTCGACGACGGCGACAACGCCTTGATCAAGGTCGCCAACCAGCCCGCGCTGCCTGCTCTGCCCGTCGCCGACAAGGCCCCCGCTCCGGGCACCGGCCTGACCTCGGCCGGATTCCCCGGTGACATCGGCCAAAACATGGACGCGTCGCGTCTGCAGGAACCCAGCTTCAAGGACGGCTCGGCCTCGAGTCAGCAGGTGACCCCGAGCGGCGCGGCGCGAACGGAGATCAGCGCCGCCATTTCCGGGGGTATGAGCGGCGGCCCGACGGTCGACAACACGACCGGTCAGGTGGTGGGCCTCAACGACTTCACCATCTCGGGGGAGAACCAGCCGTTCAACTTCGTCACCGATGCAGCCGCGCTACGGGCCTTCCTCGTCAAGAACAGTGTGCAGTTGGTGACCCCGGCCGCACCGGCGAAACCCTTCCCGTGGCTGTGGGTCGGAATCGGCGGCGGGCTGGCGGCGGTACTGCTCATCATTGCGCCGGTGCTACTGGTGTTGCGGCGCAGGGCAAAACGACGCAATGCGCTGCCGGCCGACAGTGGCTCATTGCCGCAGCCGGCACCGAAGCCGGTCGTCGCGCCCATGCCGCCCGTGGTCGCTGCCACCGAACCGCAAGTGGTCAGCCACAACCACGATCACGCGGCGTAACCGCACGGTGCGACCTCGCCGAAACTACGCTTTGTGGCCCGATTTGGGCAGAACTACCTCAATAAGCGTAGTTTCGGCGGATCAGGAGAAGGCCGCGCGGAACGCCTCCAGCGCTGTGACACTGTCGCCGGCCGCGTAGGCCTCCATGCCGACGGTTCCGGTGTATCCGCTGTCGCGCAATGCCTTTGCCACGGCGGGGTAGTGAATCTCGCCGGTGCCCGGTTCACACCGTCCCGGCACGTCGGCCACCTGGACCTCTCCGATGGCGGTTCCGGCCCTGCGGACGAGCTCGACGAGATTTCCCTCACCGATCTGGGCGTGATAGAGGTCGAGCATCATCTTGACGTTCGGGTGCCCGACCGCCTCGATCAGTGCCAGCGTGTCCTTGGCGCGTGCCAGAGGCACCCCCGGATGGTCGACCACGGTGTTGAGGTTCTCCAGGCAGAACGTCACACCGGCGTCGGCGCCGAGCTCGCCGAGGGCTTCCAGGCCACGCTGCGCCGCGAGCCACATCTGCCCGGTTGGGCGGTGCTGCGGGCGGGCGGCTCGGCCGTCGGCGAGCTCGCCCGGGTGCACCACCAGACGCGGAACACCAAGTACTGCGGCGGCTTTGATAGCCTGCTCGGCGGTGCGCACCACTTCCCGAGCTCCCTCGGGATCGTAGAGATCACCGTGCAGATAACCCGTCATCGACGAGAACCGTGCGCCGGTGGCGGCGAGCGCGTCGAGATCCTTGTCGTGAAAACTCCAGATCTCCACCGCGAAACCGAGTTCCGCGATGCGTCGGGCACGTTCGGTGATGTCGAGATCGGTGAACACCATTTCGGCGCACACGGCCAGTTCGAAACTCATGCGGTCACCGCCTCTGCGAGCGCCACGGGCGCGCCGGTGCATACGGATTCTGCTGCTGCCAAAGCGATTTCGAGGGCAACACGGGCGTCGTGCCCGGTGACTGACGGGGTGACGCCTGCGACGACGCTGTCGACGAAGTGGGCCAGCTGAGCGACATAGGCATCGTGGAAGAGCTCGGTGTTGAGCCTGGGAGCGTCGGCCGGTTCACGCCCGGCCAGCAGCACGCCGTTGGAGCCGAAGATCTCCCCGCGCACGTCGTAGCCGTACACCGCCTGGAAGCTGGCCTCGGCGATGCCGAACGCGCCGTTGTCGAAGCGCAGCTGGACCACCGAAGTGTCAAGGAACCCGGCGTCGGCGAACTGCGGGTGGATCAGCGCCGCGGCCTGTGCGTACACCTCGGTGACCCGGGCACCCGGATTGAGCCAGCACAGCGTGTCGAAGTCGTGGATCAGGGTCTCGTTGAAGATCGTCCACGGTTTCACCCGCGCCGCCACATCGGCGGTGATCCCGGGGTCGCGGGTCAGCGAGCGCAACAACTGCGGTGTGCCGATGCCGCCCGCCGTGATGGCATCATGGGCTACGGCGAAGTCGCTCGCGAAGCGACGGTTGAATCCGACCTGCAGCGCCACTGCCGCAGTCTCGGCGGCGCGGATCGCGCGGTCGGCGTCATCGAGGGTCAGGGCCATGGGCTTCTCGCAGAACACATGCTTGCCAGCCTGCGCGGCTGCGACCACCAGATCGGTATGGGTGGCGGCGGGGGAAGAGATGGCGACCGCGTCGATGGTCGGGTCGGCGATCAACTCGGCCGGGTCCGCGTACGCACGTGGTGCTCCAATCGATTGTGCCGCTTCGATATTCGGATCGGCGACGGCGACCAGAGCAGCGCCGGGAACTCGGCCGACGAGTGACTCCGCGTGGAACCGGCCGATCCAGCCGGTGCCGATGAGGCCGAAACGAACGGGACTTGACATGACGGACTCCTGAGGGACTAGAACGTTCTAGAACTGTGATGAGTAAAGCCGGTGCGGGCAGGTTCGTCAAGAAAATTGCTAGAACGTTCTAGACTGATCGCCATGCGGGATCGACCGACGCTGCAGGACGTCGCCGAGAGGGCCGGCGTCTCACGCGCCCTGGTGTCCATCGTGATGCGCGACGTGCCGGGCGCGAGCGAGGCCACCCGGGCTCGGGTCCGCCAGGCTGCCGACGAGATCGGCTACCGGCCCGATCCTCGAGCCCGGTTGCTGCGCTCGCAGCGCTCCAACCTGCTCGGCGTCGTGTTCACCGCGGGACAGGAATTCCATGCCGGACTGGTCGACGGGGTGTACTGCGCTGCCGAAGCGCACGGTTATGACGTGCTGCTGAGCTGTGTGACCCCACACCACGGGGAAGCCAAGGCCGTCCGCACACTGCTCGACGACCGCTGCGAGGCACTGCTGTTGATCGGCAGCGAGTTGCCTGCGCGCGACCTGGCCGATCTCGATGGCCGGTTGCCGGTGGTGGTGCTGGCACGCAAGGTGCGCGGCGTGGACGCGGTGCGCAGCGACGACACGGTAGGCGCCGGCCTGGCAGTGGGTCACCTCGTCGAACTCGGGCATACGGCGATCACCTACCTCGACGGTGGCCGGGCGCCCGGGGCTGCCGAACGGCGCAAGGGCGTCCGCCGGGCGGCTGCGGCAGCCGGTGTGACGGTCACGACCGTCGCAGGTGGCATCACCGAACATGCTGGAGCGGCCGCGGCGACGACCCTCGTCGGCGACGGATCACCGCTACCCACGGCGGTCTTCGCGTTCAACGACCGCTGCGCGCTCGGCTTCATCGACGTCGCGATCCGCGCGGGTGTGACGGTGCCGCAACAGGTTTCGGTCGTCGGCTACGACGACAGCCCGTTGGCCGGCCTGGCCCACGTGGACTTGACCACCGTCGGGCAGGACAGCGGACGGCTGGCCGAACTCGCCGTCGCGCGGGCCATCGAACGCATCGACACACCGGGCGTCCCCGTCGACGTGGTGTGTGAGCCCAAATTGGTGGTGCGGAGCTCGACGACCGCGCCGAGAACCTAGCGCGGCCCCAAGCCTGCCGCCCGGTAGGCGGTGTCGACGTACGACATGTTTTCCACGGCATCGGAAAGGTCGTAGGGCAGCGGTACGCCGTCGCGTACATGCGTGGCGAATGCCTCCAACTGGTAGCTGTACGACGAGCGGACGCCGAGCCGCTCCACCCGCCGCCCCGTGGGATCGGTGACGGTCAGCCGATCATCGAGGTCGGGCCGGATGAAGTCGTGCACGAACACGTCTCCGGCGGTCCCGATGATCCGGAGCGTGAACGAATAGGCCTCGGCCACCATCGAATGGGCGCTGAATCCCGTTGCGCCGCCGGGGAAGGCGAGCTCTACCTCGGTTTGCTCATCCACGCCCGCAGTGCGTTCCTCGGCGTGCGCCCGGGTAATCGAGGGCAGGCCCTGCAGACCGTCAGGCGCCAGCCGACCCAGCGACCGCATGATGTGCAGGCTGTAGCAGCCGAGATCCATGAGCGCCCCGCCCGCCAGCTCCAATGACCAGCGCGGGTCGTCGTCGGCTGGAGTGGGCATGGCCATCCGCACCTCGACATGCGTGATGGTGCCCAGCGATCCGTCGGCAGCCAGCGCGAAGGCACGCCGGGTGACCGGGTGGAAGAAGTAGTGGAAACCTTCGAGCACCGGTACCCCGGCGGCCTGGGCCGCCTCGGCAACCCTGCACGCTTCGGATCTGTTGCGGGCGAACGGTTTCTCGCTGAGCACGGGCTTGCCCGCAGTGATCGCCGCCAGGTTCCACGGCGCGTGTAATCCGTTGGCCAGCGGGTTGTAGACGACGTCCACCTCGGCATCGTCGATGACCTCGGCGTAGGAGTCCGCGACGCGCTCGACGCCGTACTTCTCGGCGAACGCGGCGGCCCGGCGCGGATCCCGGGCCGCGACAGCCACCAGCCGGTGGCCCAGCTGCTGGGCCGGCCCCACGATCGCCTTCTCGGCGATGCGTGAGGCGCCCAGCACTCCGATGCGTAAGCTCACTCCACGACGCCGGTCAGGTACGCGACGCTGGTGCGCACATCACGGACCGGCCCCTCGTCCGTCGGCTCGCCGTCGAGGATCGTGTCCTGCTCCATGACGAACCAGCCGTCGAACCCATTGTTGCGCAACACCGAAACGATCCCGGCAATATCGACGTCCCCGGTGCCCAGCGGCGTGTACATGCCCGCCCGCACGGCGTCGGTGTAGGTGAGCTCGCCCGATTGCACGCGGGCGGCCAGGGCGGCGTCGACGTCCTTGAGGTGCGTGTGCTTGATGCGGTGCGGCACGGCTTTCGCCAACTCGAGCGGGTCGGTGCCGCCGATCAGGAGATGGCCCGTGTCCAGGCACAGCGGGATGGCTGAGCCGGCGAGCACGCGGTCGACGTCGCTGCGGGTCTCCACCATGGTCCCGACATGTGGGTGCAGCACCGCGAGCAGGCCTGCCGCGGCAGCCAGCTCCGAGAGCCGGTCCAGATTGGCCAGCAGGGTGGCCCACTGGTCCTCGTCGAGCACCGGTCGCGAGTCGTAGCCGTCGGCTCCGGTGGCAGCAGCCAGCACCACGACACCTGCGCCGGCCGCACACAAGGAGGCCAGCGGACCGGCCAAATCGTCGGCCGGGTCGTGGCCCGCGTCGTGCAGCACCACGGGGACGAACCCGCCGACACACGAAAGCCCTTGTGTGTCAAGGACAGCGGCCAGCTCAGCCGGATCGGCGGGCAGAAATCCGTCGGGCCCCAGTTCGGTTGCGGTGAGTCCGGTGTCGCGCATCTCGGCGAGCACCCGATCGCGGTGCAGTTGGTAACCCCAGCCTGGCACCTCGCAGACGCCCCACGAGATGGGCGCTCCCGCCAGTTTGATCGGGCTCATGCGTTCCGAACCTCCTCGATGCGCACCGGAACCCCTCGCCGCAGCGACTCGGTGGCCGCCTCGGCGAGCCAGGCGACCTCGACGGCGTCGGCCACGGTGGCTCCGGGAATGGCCTCGCCCTTGACCACCGAGACGAAGCCGGCCAGCTCGGCGCGGAACGCGTCGGTGAACCGGTCCATGAAGAAATGATGGTAAGGACCGGTAGGAAAGTCATTGCGGGGATCCATGTTCCGCATCGGCACACCCTGATCCCAGCCCGCCACGACCGTGTCGTGGAAGCCGTGCACCTCCAGTCGACAGTCATAGCCACGCGCGTTGTACCGCGCTGCAGAGACGATGCCCGTGGCGCCGCCATCGAACGTCACCACCACAGTGGCGGTGTCGACATCGCCGTACTCTGTGAACCGCGGATCACCCTGATTGGTCCCGGTCGCATACACCTCTACGGCGTTCTGCCCGGTGATCCAGCGCAGCACGTCGAAATCATGTACGGCGCAATCGCGGAAGATGCCGCCGGATCCGGCGATGTACTCCATCGGCGGCGGGGCCGGGTCCATGGTGGTGCTGCGCACGGTGTGCAGAGGGCCCAGCGAGCCGGAATCCACCGCTTGTTTGGCTGCGGCGAACGCGGCGTCGAACCGGCGCTGGTAGCCCACCTGGACCGAAACTCCGGACTTGGCGATCACGTCGGCCACGTGCGCGCTCTCGGCGGCCGTTGCGGCTATGGGCTTTTCGCAGAAGGTCGGCAGGCCCCGGTGCACGGCGGCCAGGGTCAGCTCGGCATGCGCCGGAGTCGCGGCGGCGACGACCACGCCGTCGACACCCGAGTCGAGCAGGTCCTCCACTGAATCAGCGGGCGTGGCACCGTGTTTGGCGGCGACGGCAGCCACCACATCGGGCCGTTCATCGGCGAGGACCAGCCGGTCGATGCCGTCGAGGCTCGACAGCGTGTCGACGTGGAAGGCGCCGATGCGGCCCAGTCCGATCACGCCGAGTGTGGTCATGGGATTCTCCGTTCATTCTGTGCGGCGAGGATGGTGTCGAGTTCGTCGGCGTCGAGGTCGTCGGCCAGCGCGGCCAGCACGGTGTCGACCTGGCTGGGTGGAGCCAGACTGCCGATGGGTTGATCGTGGTCGAGATTGGTGGGGAAGGCGTAGCCCTCGGCCGTGGCGTTGACGACGTTGGCCAGCTCGTGTTCGGAACGTCCGGACTTCTTCATGGCCAGCAGCGCCGGGTACACCGCGCGGACCATCGCGGTGCGGTCGAGTGACTCCATCGCCCGGCCGAACGGGGACGAGATCTGCAGCAGGTTGGCCATCCGTCGGATGTCGGGCGAGGTGTTGGCACCGGCCCCGTGGTAGAGCGCCGGGTTGAAGAACACCGCGTCTCCCTTGGCCAATGGAATCTGCACCTGGTGGGCGGCGAAGAACTCGATGAACTCCGGACGGTAGAACGCGATGTAGCCGGCCTCGAAGCGCTGCGAATACGGCAGCAGCATGGTGGGGCCGCTTGCCAGTGGCATGTCGCAGTGAGCCACTGCGCCCTGCAGGGTCAGCGCGGGCGAGAGCCGGTGCAGGTGTGCCGGATAGCCGGCCAGCTGGTCGGGGCTGACGAACCCCAAGTGGTAGTCGCGGTGCGGAACCTGTGCTGCGCCACCGGGATTGACGACGTTGACCTGGGAGGTCACCTGGTAGCGCGGGCCCAGCCAGGCTTGCGACACCAGCGCGAGCACGTCGTTGGCGTAGTACTCCGCGAACACCGCGGGGGAGTGCAGTGCCAGCTTCTGCGCTGCGTTCCAGATGCGGTCGTTGGCGCCGGCCTTGCCGAAATGGTCACCGGCGGCGGCGCCCTCGGCGTGCTGGGCTTCGATCAATTCGGTGAAGGCGGCGCTGGCGGCGTCGATCACCGGGTGGTCGAACGCGTCGGCGAACACCACCACACCGGGACCGTCGGTCAGGGCGTCGATCAGCTCGGACTGCAGGGCCTTGCGGTCGGTAGGTGCCGATGCCGCGTACACCGGCACGTTGGCGCGGATGTCCACTGCATGCGGGTAATCGCCCGCGTCGGTCTGGCGGGACACCTGATCGCGGAAATCGTCGAGCGAACAATCGGATTCGGTGATCCACGGGTGATGGGCGGTGGTCAGTCGAGCGGCCATAACAGACAGTCTTGCGGTGTTCTGTGACACAATCAACGGCAAAAAGCCATCAAAAAACCATCACCATTGTCGGCGAGCAGTCGTTGCGGTACGCGAACGGCGGCGTGTCGCGTACCGCAACGACTGCTCGCGGGAGGAAAAATGGCACACCGGTACAAGGTTCGCGAGATCGCGCAGCAGTGTGGGCTGAGCGAGGCCACCGTCGATCGCGTTCTCAACGACCGCCCCGGCGTGCGGGAGAACACCCGCGCCGAGGTCCGGCAGGCGATCGCCGATCTGGACAAGCAGCGGGCGCAGCTGCGGCTCAACGGCCGGCGTTTCCTGATCGACGTGATCATGCATACGCCGCAACGGTTTTCCGATGCCTTCCGGGCGGCGGTCGAGGCCGAACTGCCTGCGTTCGCCCCGGCGCTGGTGCGTGCGCGGTTCCACCTGTGGGAATCGGGGACGACGGCGCAGATGGTCGATGCGCTGACGCGCGTGCGCGCCAGCCACGGGGTCATCCTCAAGGCGCAGGACGAACCCGAGGTGGCCGAGGCGATCGACCGGCTCGTCGGCTCCGGTGTACCGGTGGTCACTTACGCCACCGACGTGCCGACGAGCGTGCGGTGCGGCTACGTCGGGATCGACAATCACGGGGCCGGGCTGACCGCGGCCTATCTGGTGGATCAGTGGCTCGGCAGCACCGCGTCGGACGTTCTGATCACCGTGAGCCGCACGGTGTTCCGCGGGGAGGGTGAGCGCGAGATGGGGTTCAGGTCGGGCCTGCGGGCGTCGGGGCGGGCGGTCGTCGAGGTCACCGACAGCGACGGTATCGACGTGACGACCGAACGCCTGGTGTTCGACGCTCTGCAGCGCCACCCGGCGGTCCGCGCCGTGTACTCGCCGGGAGGCGGAAACACCGCGACCCTGGCGGCATTCGACCGGCTCGGCCGCGACTGCAGCGTCTTCATCGCCCACGACCTCGACGCCGACAACCGGCGTCTGCTGCGCGACGGCAGGATCTCGGCGGTGCTGCACAACGACCTGCGGGCCGATGCCCGCACAGCGGTTCGGCTGATCCTCCAGCAGCATGGCGCCCTGCCGGCCGAACCCGCCAAGCCGACGCCCATCCAGATCGTCACGCCGTACAACCTGCCTTGATCATCGATTGTTCAGCTCACAGTCCGTCCCGCTACCATTTCGCCCCACGGCCACGCACGTGCGCCCAGACCATATGGACCAGCCGGGGGGAGATCCGTTCGATGCCGAAAGAGCTCGTCCCGGGCGTGACCGTGCTGGGGAATCTGGCGATCGACGTCATCGACGGGGCTCCGCCCAGCCCGGGTGGTTGTGCGTCGTTCGCCGGGGTGGCTCTCGAGTCGGCGGCCGGCATGCGGCACATCGTGGCGATGGGCGCGGAGGCCGACCATGAACTGTTCGACGGCGTGCTGGACCGCTTCGGATCGATGGTGCGGTTCCTGCCCGCAGACCGCACCAGCGGCTTCCGCCTCGATTACGACGACACCGATCACCGGCACATGTCGGTCGACGCCCTCGGACCCGTGTGGACGCCTGCCGACATCGACGCCGACGACCCGCAGACCACCTGGATCCACCTGGCCCCGCTGCTGCGCACCGACTTCCCGGCGGACACGCTCGCGCACCTCGCTGCCCGCGGGCACCGCATCGCCTATGACGGCCAGGGGCTGGTCCGCGCCGACAAGCTGGGCCCCCTGATCCAGGACCGGAACTTCTCGCCCGATCTGTTGCGTCATCTCGATGTGCTCAAACTGGCCGAGGACGAGGCCGTGATCGTCGCCGACGGCCCGTTCGACGCCGCGGTCGCCGAGCAGCTCGGTGTGCCGGAGATCGTGGTCACCTACGGCTCCGAGGGCTGTGACATCTATACCGACGGCACAGTGGTCCGCGTGCCCGCGGCCTGGCGGGTGATGGGTGTGCAGACCACCGGGGCCGGTGACATGTTCACTGCGTGTTACGTCGCCAACCGGGCGGCGGGGGCAGGCCCCTGCCGCGCCGCCGAGCTGGCCAGCGAGCTCGTGGCCCGCGAGCTCGACAAACGGGTCCAGGTGGTACCCGAACTGTAGGTACGCGGTGGCGGCCAAGTGCTAGCCCACAGCTACTCATCGGTAGCTTTTCCTTAGAGAATGACATTCTCCTGAACGTGACGAATACCACAATCCTGTCTCACTTCAGCGAGCTTCACGTCACTGAACAGCGCCTTCGGTCAGTGATCGCCCGCGTGTCGGGCTACGCCGTGGTAAAGCCCAACCTAAGAGCAGTGCAATAATCGGTACTGCTAGTGACATCAAAATTTTGGTGCACGCCGAACCGACGGCGCGCCCTGCGGGGCAGCGACACGGCGCGGCGGCCGAACAGCGTGAAAGGCGGGAGCCGTGGGTGACAACGGCAACGGCAATGGAGCCGCGCCCAGGCAGAAGCTGGAGAAGGTCGTCATCCGGTTCGCCGGAGACTCCGGCGACGGTATGCAGCTGACCGGTGACCGCTTCACCTCGGAAGCGGCGCTCTTCGGCAATGACCTTGCCACACAACCGAATTACCCCGCCGAGATCCGCGCGCCACAGGGCACGCTGCCCGGTGTGTCGTCGTTTCAGATCCAGATCGCCGACTACGACATCCTCACCGCCGGTGACCGCCCCGACGTGCTCGTCGCCATGAACCCGGCCGCCCTCAAGGCCAACGTCTCCGACCTGCCGCGCGGTGGCCTGATCATCGCCAACTCCGATGAGTTCACCAAGCGCAACCTGGCCAAGGTCGGCTACGAGAGCAACCCGCTGGAGTCCGACGAGCTGTCCGACTATGTCGTGCAGTCGGTCGCGATGACCACGCTGACGCTAGGAGCGGTCGAGGCGATCGGCGCCACCAAGAAGGACGGTCAGCGCGCGAAGAACATGTTCGCGCTCGGCCTGCTGTCGTGGATGTACGGCCGCGAGCTGGAGCACAGCGAGAACTTCATCCGGGAAAAGTTCTCCCGCAAGCCCGAGATCGCCGAGGCCAACGTGCTGGCGCTGAAGGCGGGCTGGAACTACGGCGAGACCACCGAGGCCTTCGCGACCACCTACGAGGTGTCCCCGGCCAAGCTCGACTCCGGCGAGTACCGGCAGATCTCGGGTAACACCGCGCTCGCCTACGGCATCGTCACCGCGGGCCAGCTCGCGGGAATCCAGGTGGTGCTGGGCACGTACCCGATCACCCCGGCCTCGGACATCCTGCACGAGCTGTCCAAGCACAAGAACTTCAACGTCCTCACCTTCCAGGCCGAGGACGAGATCGCAGGCATCGGCGCGGCCATCGGTGCGTCCTACGGTGGTGCGCTCGGCGTCACCAGCACCTCGGGCCCGGGTATCTCGCTGAAGTCCGAGGCCATCGGCCTCGCGGTGATGACCGAACTGCCGCTGCTCATCATCGACGTGCAGCGCGGTGGCCCGTCCACGGGCCTGCCCACGAAGACCGAGCAGGCCGACCTGCTGCAGGCGATGTTCGGCCGCAACGGTGAATCGCCGGTCGCCGTGCTCGCGCCCCGGTCGCCCTCGGACTGCTTCGACATCGCGGTCGAGGCCGCGCGCATCGCGGTGCACTACCACACCCCGGTGATCGTGCTGTCCGACGGCGCGGTGGCCAACGGTTCGGAGCCGTGGCGCATCCCCGACGTGACCACCTATCCGCCGATCGAGCACACCTTCGCCAAGGAAGGCGAGCCGTTCCAGCCCTACGCCCGCGACCCGGAGACCTTGGCACGGCAGTTCGCCGTCCCGGGCACCCCCGGTCTTGAACACCGCATCGGCGGCCTCGAGGCCGCCAACGGTTCGGGCAACATCTCCTACGAACCGAAGAACCACGACCTGATGGTTCGGCTGCGCGAGGAGAAGGTCGCCGGTATCGCGGTGCCCGATCTCGAAGTCGACGATCCGAGCGGCGACGCCGACCTGCTGATGCTGGGCTGGGGGAGCAGCTACGGGCCGATCGGTGAAGCCTGCCGGCGTGCCCGGCGCAAGGGCATCAAGGTGGCCCAGGCGCATCTGCGCCACCTCAACCCGTTCCCGGCCAACCTCGGTGAGGTGCTCAAGCGCTACCCCAAGGTCGTGCTGCCGGAGATGAACCTGGGCCAGCTTGCCCTGCTGCTGCGCGGCAAGTACCTGGTCGACATCCAGTCGGTGACGAAGGTCGAGGGCATGGCCTTCCTGGCGGACGAGGTCGAGGGGATCATCGACGCCGCCCTGGACGGGACATTGGGTGAAAAGGAAAGTGACAAGGCCAAGTTCGCGCGGTTGGCGGCGGCCACTGTCGAGTCTGTGGGAGTCAACGCATGACAACAGCGAGAAGCGAAGCGGATCGCGCATCGACCCAGTTCATTGGCACGGACCTGGGACTGACGGCCGGCCTGACGAAGACCGCCCTGGTGCCCACAACGGACACGCCGCAGAAGGGCAAGGACTTCACCAGCGACCAAGAGGTCCGCTGGTGCCCCGGATGCGGTGACTACGTCATCCTCAACACCATCCGCAACTTCCTGCCCCAGCTGGGGCTGCGCCGCGAGAACATCGCGTTCATCAGTGGCATCGGCTGCTCCAGCCGCTTCCCGTACTACCTGGAGACCTACGGTTTCCACTCGATTCACGGCCGTGCCCCGACCATTGCGACCGGCCTGGCGCTGGCCCGGCCGGATCTGTCGGTGTGGGTGGTGACCGGTGACGGCGACGCGCTGTCGATCGGCGGCAACCACCTGATCCACGCCCTGCGCCGCAATATGAACCTCACGATCCTGCTGTTCAACAACCGGATCTACGGTCTGACCAAGGGGCAGTACTCACCGACGTCGGAGACCGGCAAGGTCACCAAGTCGACGCCGATGGGCTCGCTGGACTACCCGTTCAATCCCGTCTCGCTGGCGCTGGGCGCCGAAGCTACGTTCGTCGGCCGCGCCCTGGACTCCGACCGTAAGGGCCTGTCCGAGGTGCTGCGCGCCGCCGCCGCCCACCGCGGCGCGGCGCTGGTCGAGATCATGCAGGACTGCCCGATCTTCAACGACGGTTCGTTCGACGCGCTGCGCAAGGAAGGCGCCGAGGACCGGCTGATCAACCTGCGCCACGGCGAGCCGATCACCTTCGGCGCCGATGGCGAGTACTGCGTGGTCCAGTCCGGCTATGGCCTCGAAGTGGCCAAGACCGCCGACGTGTCCGCCGAGCAGATCGTGGTGCACAACGCTCAGATCGAGGATCCGGCGTATGCATTCGCACTGTCGAGGCTGTCCGAGCAGAACCTCGAGCACATGGTGATGGGCATCTTCCGTCAGGTCGCCAAGCCGACCTACGACGACGCCGCCCGTGCGCAGATCAGCTCGGCGCGCGAGGCCAAGCCTCACGACACGGCAGCGCTGCAGGCGCTGCTGCGCGGCAAAGACACTTGGACCGTCTAACCGCTCCTCGCGTGCGCGCCTGTCTAACCGCTCCTCGCGTGCGCGCCTGTCTAACCGCTCCTCGCGTGCGCGTGCGCTAACGTCACGGGCGTGACATCGCCCGTGCCGTTGGCTGCAGTGGTCCTCGCGGGTGGAGCCTCCCGCCGCATGGGCCGCGACAAGGCCACACTCCCGTTCGAAGGTTCGACGCTGGTAGAGCGTGTGGTCGCCGCGGTCAGCGTGCGCTGTTCACCGGTGTTCGTCATCGCCGCGCCCGGCCAGCCGCTACCCGAGTTGAGCGCGCACGTGCTGCGCGACGAGATCCGCGGCGTGGGCCCGCTGGTCGCGACAGGGCGTGGACTGCGTGCGGCTGCCGACGCCGGCCGGGAGCTGGCCTTCGTCTGTGCGGTCGACATGCCGTACCTGTCCGCCGAGCTCATCGACGAGCTGGTCGCTCCGGCTGTCCGGCTCCATGCCGACATCGTGTTGCCGTGGGACGGCCGCGATCATTACCTGGCGGGCATCTACCGAAGTGCGCTCACCGACCGCATCGCCGAATTGGTGGCGGCCGGGGAACGCAGCATGCGGGCACTGGCCGAATCCGTCGACACGCAGCGGGTGGTGCTGGACGCCGAGCAGCCCGCCCTGACCAACGTGAACACCACCGCAGACCTGCCGTGACAGCCCTGCACTGGGCGTTCTGCGGATCAGCAAATAACGCATTTGCAGTCTTATAGAGCTGAATTTATCGTTTCGATATTCTTTGGCAATTTTTTATTCATATACGATGTGCGTGCCTTTCGGGCAACAATTGGGCTGTCGGCCGGCGGTTGATCTGACGTTCGATGAAACATGTTGTACCCGTTGGAGTTTGGGTGACGTCCCGTGATCGCCTCGCGGTACAAGTCATCGGACATGCCGCCCGCAAGGGCGGTAAAAGGCCCGTTGACCGCGCTGTCTAAGAGAATCTGAGAATCCGATGCGTGGTTTCCCGCCGCATCGGCTGTGCTGCGGTGAGTGAAAAATACTGGAATGCAGGAGATTAACGCCGCAGTGTGGGCATCTACCAACATCGCACCGGGCGAGGTGCGATGCGGGACCCATTGTGGCTCAACAATTTTGACGGCCGGCCGGACAGCGCTGCCCGCATGCTCGCAGCGAACAAATTCGAGCGCTCGGCGTTTGTAACACTCGTCAATGGCACTGACCAGTCGTTTTACGTCGATCAGCGGGCGCGCGGGCCAGTTTTCATGCGGTTTTCCGGTGGCTCAGGTCACAAAATGCGGGTGATATGTGTCACTTTATGCTGGTAGAAGGTTTACCGGCCGAACTTGGACAAATGCAGAGTTGACCTGCATAAACGAATCTCTCATCGTCCCGTGATCTGAACGTTATCTTTCCGCGATCGGTTCTAGATCGATATGACTTCTCTTCGAGACCTTTGTACGGTCCGTACCGGCTCCAAAACGGAGCAAACAATTCCAAAACCAAGAACCTGCGTGTGAGCGGGGCCGCGGCGGCGAGAGCGCCCATGCGGAGGTCAGGTGTCATACCGGCCGGGCGTTTCGGCCCCCCCTTTCGTGCCTGACCGAGACGGCACGAACCAACTCCTCCGGCCTGTCACAGGCTGCCGCACCCGCGTGAGCGGGTGTGGGTGGCGCGCGCTTGGCGAAAGGAACGAAGTGAAGAACATCCGCAAGACGTTCGGCATGGCCGCTATCGCCGGAGCCCTCGCTGTGGCTCCGATGGCGCTGGCCTCCGGCACCGCCAATGCGGACAGTGTCAACTGGGACGCCGTTGCAGCCTGCGAATCGGGCGGCAACTGGTCGACCAACTCCGGCAACGGGTACTACGGCGGCCTGCAGTTCACGATGAGCACGTGGCGCGCCAACGGTGGCTCCGGCTCGCCTCACAACGCCTCGCGCTCGGAGCAGATCCGGGTCGCCGAGAACGTGCTGCACTCCCAGGGCATCGGCGCATGGCCGGTGTGCGGCCGTCGCGGCTGATCGGCGCGCGCAAGACGCTTGACCAGGAGCGGTGCCGGGAATCGTCCCGGCACCGCTCCTTTTTTGCTCAGCAGGCCCTCCCGTTGCTCTGGCCTCAAAAAAATCTTCAGCCTCCCCTGTAACGCGTGAATTTGGTCACACGATGCAAACAGTGACCGCACAGATGCAAGATCGTGACCTTGTTGGTGTGGGTCCTGGAGTCGAGGGTCGGGGAAGGACCACGATGAGCACCATCCGCAGCGCGTTGATCAGGAGTTTTTGGCTCGCCGCAGGCACCGCGGGGCTGATGCTCGCTCCGCTCGCCGTGTCCACGGCGACCGCAGGCGCCGACACCGTCAACTGGGACGCCATCGCCGCATGCGAATCCGGTGGCAACTGGTCCACCGACACCGGGAATGGCGCGTACGGCGGACTGCAGTTCAAACCGGCCACCTGGGCCGCCCACGGTGGCAGCGGTTCCCCGGCCACCGCGTCGCGTGAGGAGCAGATCCGGGTCGCCGAGAACGTCCTGGCCACTCAGGGCCTGGGGGCGTGGCCGAAATGCGGCGCGCAAGCCGGAGCACCCGCCGACTGGGCTGCTCCGGCGCCTGCCGCCACCAGCGGGTGTGCAGCCGTCCGGCCCGGCTCGGTACTGGGGATCCTCGACCTGCGCCGACTCTGCTCGACCCTGCTCGATCCGCTGGCCTCGCTCGGCGCTCCCCGCTGAGGCCTCAGCGCGCGGAGGTGAACGCCGAACGCGCCGCGATGGTCGCCAGGTGTCGGGTGAGTACGAATTCGGGGACCAGCGCGCTGGCCCGGATCGCGGCCGCGCTGAGGACTGGGGGACGCAGATTCACGATCCGCCCGATCAGCCGCGACTCACGCACGATCATCTGCACGCGACGGCGTCGGCGTGTCGTGAACTGCGCGAAGGCCGTCGCCAGATCCGGAGCCAGGCCCGCCAGCTCGCCGAGAACCGCTGCGTCCTCGAGCCCCTGACAGCCGCCTTGGCCCAGATGCGGGCGCATCGGATGTGCGGCGTCCCCCGCGATCGCCACGGGTCCACGCGCCCAGCACCTGGCCGGCGCGCGGTCATAGAGATCATTGCGCAGTACCTCGGCAGGGTCCGCGGCGGCGAGCAAGGCCGGAATGGGTTCGGCCCAGGAGGCGAAGGCCCGTTGCAGATACGCCAGCTCCCCGTCGGGCCTGGTGCGCCCTTCCGGTGCTCGCTCGGTCGCGAACCAGTAGGTGTGCTCCGCGCCCATCGGCACGTGGCCCACCTCTAATCCGGCGGCCATGGTCTCGCCCGCCATATCCGGATCGATGCGGTGCTTCGCCACCCCGCGCCACGCGGTGTAACCGGCATAGCGCCGAGTCAGCGGTCCGTTCAGATGGCGCGCCACCACAGAGTCGACGCCGTCGGCCCCGACCACGGCTGCCGCATCGCGCGTCGAACCGTCCGACACCGTTACGCGCACGCCGTCAGCGGTCGTCACGAGCCCGCGCACCCCGACGCCGTACTCGACAGTGTCTGCCGCCAGCGGAGCGGACAGGATGTCGGTGAGGTCAGCGCGCCGAATGACCACAAGCGGTTCGCCGAGCGCCCGGATGAAGCGTTCGGGCTCCGGACGACGCAGCCAGGTGCCGTCGTGCCAGCGCACGGCCCCGGCGGTCACGCGTCCTCCCGCGGATCGGACCGCGTCACCGAGGCCCAGCTCGTCGAGTGCGGCCAAAGCGTTGGGCCAGATGCTGATTCCCGTACCCGCCGACGTGTCGTCGCGGGCCTCCAGGACGCGCACCTCGAATCCCTGGCGTTGCAACGCGACAGCGGTGGCCAGGCCGGTGATACCGGCTCCGACGACGAGGACGGACTGAGCCATGGCTCGAATGTAGCCAAATGGGAGCGCGCACCAACGGGTCGGTCGCGTGTTCGCTGCCGCACCCCACGCACGTTTGTGCCGACAGCACCGGCCAGGTCACCCAGGTGGTCTGACGTCCCGCGGCTACCGTGAGTGACCATGACGCCGTTTCACGATCTCGACGAGTACCTTGCCTTGCCCCGGGTTTCCGGTCTTGCGGTGTCGCCGGACGGTTCGCGCGTGGTCACCACGGTCAGCGTCCTCAATGACAAGCGCACCGAATTCGTCACGGCGATTTGGGAATTGGACGCCGAGGGGAGCCGGCCCGCACGGCGACTGACCCACGGCGCAAAAGGGGAGTCCGCGCCGACGTTCACCAGCATCGGTGATCTGTTGTTCCTGGCCGCGCGGCCGGCGCCCGGCGGGGCCGCCGACGACAAGGCGCCTGCCGCGGTGTGGCGATTGCCTGCGGCCGGCGGTGAAGCAGACGAGCTCCTGAGCATGCCGGGCGGCGTGAGTGCTGTGGTCAGTGCGCGCGCGGCCGAGGTCACCGTGGTCAGCGCGGCGCAGCTGGCCGCGGCCGAGAGCCTTGCCGACGACAAGGCGCTGCGGGAGCGGCGCAAGGACAACGCGGTATCGGCCGTGCTGCACACCGGTTATCCAGTCCGGTTCTGGGACCACGACCTCGGGCCCGACCAGCCGCATCTGATCGATGCCGACGGGCAGGCAGATCTGACCCCGCATCCCGCTGACGCGTTGCGCGAGACCACGTTCGACCTCAGCAGTGACGGCGACTTCCTGATCACGTCGTGGCATGTGCCCGGGCCGGGCGTGTCCAACCGGTCCGTTCTGGTCCGCATCGACCGGGCTTCCGGGACACACACCACCATCGCCGAGGAATCCGACGCCGAACTGGAGCATCCCGTCATCGCGCCCGACGGCACCGCCGTCGCGTTCACCAGGGAAACTCATTCGACCCCCACCGATGCGCCGCGGATCACGCTGTGCTGCATGCACTTCGGTGAAGACCACGCCGAGATCACAGCGGATTGGGATCGCTGGCCGGCATCTGTGGCGTGGGCCGCGGATTCGTCGGCACTGATCGTCACCGCGGACGAGGCAGGCCGTCGGCCCATCTTCACGGTGGACCCGCGCAGCGGCACCGTTGAACGGCTCACCGACGACGACTACGCCTACACCGACGTGTGCCCCGCACCGGGCGGCGTCATCTACGCGCTGCGCAGCTCCTACGCCGTGCCGCCGCATCCGGTACGGCTCGACCCAGACGGCACGATCACCGAGCTGCCGTGCGTCGAGATCCCAGAAATCCCCGGCACACTCACCGAATTGGTCGCCACTGCAGAGGACGGGACGCCGATCCGCTCATGGCTGACGCTGCCTGAAGGCGACGAGCCGGCAGAACTGGTGCTGTGGATCCACGGCGGTCCGTTGGGCAGCTGGAACACCTGGCACTGGCGCTGGAATCCGTGGCTGCTCACCGCTCACGGCTACGCGGTGCTGATGCCCGACCCGGGCCTGTCCACGGGCTACGGTCAGCAGTTCATCCAACGGGGTTGGGGCGCCTGGGGTGCCGAGCCGTATACCGACCTGATGGCCGCCGTCGACGCGGCATGCGAGCACCCGCGGATCGACGATTCACGCACCGCGGCGATGGGCGGTTCGTTCGGCGGCTACATGGCCAACTGGATCGCGGGGCAGACCGACCGGTTCGATGCGATCGTCACGCACGCCAGCCTGTGGGCGCTCGACCAGTTCGGGCCGACCACCGACAGCGCGTTCTGGTGGGCTCGCGAGATGACACCCGAAATGACACAACGCAATTCGCCGCACCGATACGTCGGACAGATTCACACCCCCATGCTGGTCATCCACGGGGACAAGGACTATCGCGTACCGATCGGCGAAGGACTACGGCTCTGGTACGAGCTGCTGTCGTCCTCGGGTCTGCCCGCCGACGACAACGGCCAGAGTCCGCACCGCTTCCTGTATTACCCGACGGAGAACCACTGGGTGCTCGCGCCGCAACACGCCAAGATCTGGTACCAGGTGGTCACGGCGTTCCTCGGCCGTCACCTGCGCGACGAAGAATCTGAGATGCCTGAACTGCTCGGGTAGCGTCGGCGGGATGACCCAGCGTGAGTTCGATCTGGTGCTGTACGGGGCGACCGGGTTCGCCGGCAAGCTCACCGCCGAATACCTGGCCCGGGCCGGTGCGGAGGCGCGAATCGCCCTGGCAGGCCGGTCGGAGGAAAGGTTGCGGGCGGTCCGTGACGGCCTCGGCGGGCAGGCCCGGGATTGGCCGCTGCTCGCCGCCGACGCGTCGGCACCGTCCACTCTCGAGGCGATGGCCGCCCGAACCCAGGTTGTGGTGACCACCGTCGGGCCCTACACGAAATACGGCCTGCCGTTGGTGGCGGCGTGTGCCGCGGCCGGAACCGACTACGCCGATCTCACGGGCGAGACGATGTTCATCCACGAGAGCATCGACCAGTTTCACAAGCAAGCGCTAGACACCGGCGCCCGCATCGTGCATTCGTGCGGATTCGATTCCGTCCCATCGGATCTCACCACCTACGCGTTGTACCGGCGGGCCGCGGCCGACAGTGCGGGTCAGCTCGGCGACACCGATCTGGTGGTGCGTACGTTCGCCGGAGGCGTGTCGGGCGGCACGGTGGCCTCGATGATGGAGTTCATGCGGACGTCGTCGCGGGATCCGCAAGCCCGGCAGCTGATGAACGACCCGTACACGCTGAGCCCCGACCGTGCTGCCGAGCCGGA
This sequence comes from Mycobacterium sp. 852013-50091_SCH5140682, assembly GCF_001665685.1. Taxonomy (GTDB): domain Bacteria; phylum Actinomycetota; class Actinomycetes; order Mycobacteriales; family Mycobacteriaceae; genus Mycobacterium. Next base: position 183,880 of record NZ_LZTB01000011.1, on the reverse strand, counting down.
ACTCGGCGGCCAGCCCGACCTCCGGTGGCGCAGGGGTGGCGAGATCGCGCCGGAGCTCGCGGGCTACTGGACCGGTGCGTTCGCGATGGCGGGGCCGAACACCCGAATCGTGCGGCGCAGCAACGCGCTCCTGGATTACGCCTACGGCCGCCGGTTCGCCTATACCGAGCAGATGAGCCTGGGCCGGTCGGTGGCCGCGCCGCTGGCGGCCGCCGCACTCACCGGCTCCACCGCCGTGGCCTTCGGGCTGGGCAGCCGGTACTTCGACCGGCTGCCCGCCGCACTCGTCGAACGGTTGGCGCCCAAGCCGGGCACCGGCCCCAGCGAACAAGCCCGCAAGCGTGGGCACTACCGCGTCGAGACGTACACGACGACGTCCTCCGGTGCGCGCTACGTGGCGTCGATGGCCCAGCAGGGCGACCCCGGATACCAGGCCACCGCGGTGCTGCTCGGCGAATGCGGGCTGGCCTTGGCGCTGGATCGCGACAAGCTGTCCGACCTGCGCGGCGTGCTCACTCCGGCGGCCGCGATGGGGGATGCCCTGCTGGCCCGATTCCCCGCTGCCGACGTGCAATTGGAGACCACCGCCCTGACCTGAGCCGAATTGATCGGGGCGCGCGGAACACCTGTGTAACAAGATCAATTCGACTAGGGTCGGCGGCGAGGAATTCATCAACGCCAGCAACGAAGGTGGGAACAATATGGCCGATCTGAACGACCTCTTCGCACAGATTCCCGTCGCGGAGATTGCGAACAAGCTGGGCGCCGACGAAGGCGAGGTGAACAACGCCATCAAGACGCTGGTTCCCGCGCTCGTCGGCGGCGTGCAGCAGAACGTGCAAGCCGACAACATCGACTCGAGCAACCTGGAGTCCGCCGTCACCGCGCAGGGTGCCAGTGGTCTGCTCGACGGCGGCGTGAAGGTCGACGACGTCGACCAGAAGGAGGGCGACCAGATGGTCGCTCACATCTTCGGCGGCAACGACAGCGGTCAGGTGGCCTCGGCGCTGGCCGGCGCAGGTGCCGGCGGTGGAGACCTCATCAAGAAGCTGCTGCCGATCCTGACCCCGATCGTGCTGGCCTACATCGGCAAGCAGTTCGCCCAGAAGAACGCGCCTGCCGAACCTGCTGCCCAGGCATCCGGCGGCGGGCTCGGTGACATCCTCGGCAGCATCCTGGGCGGGGCGAGCGCCGGTGGTGGAGGCGGTGCCGCGAACAATCCGCTGGGCAGCATCCTCGGCAGCGTGCTCGGTGGTGGCGGAGGCCAGGGCAACGCCATCGGCGAGATCCTCGGCGGTCTGCTGGGCGGCAAGAAGTAGCTCCGGAGATCCTTTTCCGCGCACGCCCCCGTCGCCAGCGAATACAGCGGCGTCGGGGGCTTTAGCGTATCCGGGTCACACCTTCCTAGAATGGCGCGGTGACCTCCACCCCTGACAACCGCGCCGACGCCCTTCCCAAGTCCTGGGAGCCGGGTGCGGTAGAAGCCGAGCTGTACCAGGGCTGGGTGGATGCCGGTTACTTCACCGCCGACGCCACGAGTGACAAACCTGCCTACTCGATCGTGCTGCCGCCGCCGAACGTGACCGGCAGCCTGCACATGGGCCATGCCCTCGACCACACCCTGATGGACGTGCTGACCCGGCGTAAGCGGATGCAGGGCTACGAAGTGCTGTGGCTGCCTGGCATGGACCACGCCGGCATCGCCACCCAGACCCTGGTCGAGAAGCAGCTCGCCACCGACGGCAAGACGAAGGAAGACTTCGGCCGCGAAGAGTTCATCGAGAAGGTGTGGGACTGGAAGCGCGAGTCCGGCGGCACCATCGGCGCCCAGATGCGCCGCATCGGCGACGGCGTTGACTGGAGCCGCGACCGGTTCACCATGGACGACGGCCTGTCCCGTGCGGTCCGCACGATCTTCAAGCGCCTGTTCGACGCCGGGCTGATCTACCAGGCCGAGCGGCTGGTGAACTGGTCGCCGGTGCTGGAGACCGCGATCAGCGATCTCGAGGTCAAGTACGAGGACGTCGAGGGCGAACTCGTGTCGTTCCGGTACGGCTCGATGAGCGACGACGAGCCGCACATCGTGGTGGCCACCACCCGTGTCGAAACCATGCTGGGCGACACCGCGATTGCCGTGCACCCCGACGACGAGCGCTACCGCCATCTGGTCGGCACCACATTGCCGCACCCGTTCACCGACCGCGACATGATCATCGTCGCCGACACCCACGTCGATCCCGAATTCGGCACGGGCGCAGTCAAAGTCACGCCCGCGCACGATCCGAACGACTTCGAGATCGGCCTGCGGCACCAGCTGCCGATGCCGACCATCATGGACACCAAGGGCCGGATCGCCGACACGGGAACGCAATTCGACGGGATGGATCGATTCGAGGCGCGCGTCAAGGTGCGCGAGGCCTTGGCCGAGCAGGGCCGGATCGTCGCGGAGAAGAGGCCCTACCTGCACAGCGTGGGGCATTCGGAGCGCAGCGGCGAGCCGATCGAACCGCGACTCTCGCTGCAGTGGTGGGTCAAGGTCGAGAGCCTGGCCAAAGCCGCCGGGGACGCGGTGCGCGGCGGCGACACCGTGATCCACCCGCCGAGCCTGGAGCCGCGGTGGTTCGCGTGGGTCGACGACATGCACGACTGGTGTATCTCGCGGCAGCTGTGGTGGGGCCACCGCATCCCCATCTGGCACGGCCCGAACGGCGAGACCGTGTGCGTCGGACCCGATGAGACCCCGCCGGAAGGCTGGGAGCAGGACCCTGATGTGCTCGACACCTGGTTCTCGTCGGCGCTGTGGCCGTTCTCGACCATGGGGTGGCCCGACCACACGGCCGAGCTGGCCAAGTTCTATCCCACCAGCGTGCTGGTCACTGGATACGACATCCTGTTCTTCTGGGTGGCCCGGATGATGATGTTCGGGACGTTCGTCGGCGGTGACCCGGCGATCACGCTCGAGGGCAAGCGTGGCCGCCAGGTGCCCTTCGAAAATGTGTTCCTGCACGGCCTGATTCGCGACGAGTTCGGCCGCAAGATGAGCAAGTCGCGCGGCAACGGCATCGATCCGCTCGAGTGGGTGGAGAAGTTCGGCGCCGACGCGTTGCGGTTCACCCTCGCGCGCGGCGCGAGCCCCGGCGGTGACCTGTCCATCGGCGAGGACCACGCCCGCGCCTCACGTAACTTCGCCACCAAGCTGTTCAATGCGACCCGGTTCGCGCTGATGAACGGCGCCGCCCCCGCGGCTCTGCCACCCGCGGCCGAGTTGACCGACGCCGACCGCTGGATTCTCGGCCGGTTGGAAGAGGTCCGTGCCGAGGTCGACGAAGCGCTCGACTCCTATCAGTTCAGCCGGGCCTGCGAGGCGCTGTATCACTTCGCGTGGGACGAGTTCTGCGACTGGTACGTGGAACTGGCCAAGGTGCAGATCTTCGGCGGTTTGCCGCACACCACGGCGGTGCTCGCGGCAGTTCTCGACACGCTGCTCAAGTTGCTGCATCCGGTGATGCCGTTCGTCACCGAGACGCTGTGGAAGACGCTGACCGGTGGCGAGTCGGCAGTGATCGCGGCCTGGCCGCAACCGTCCGGTTTCGCCCCGGATTCTGTTGCCACCCAACGCATCACCGATATGCAGAAGCTCATCACCGAGGTGCGGCGGTTCCGCAGCGATCAGGGGCTGGCCGATCGGCAGAAGGTTCCGGCACGGTTGTCCGACATCGCCGCCGCGGAGCTTTCCGAGCAGCTGCCGGCCATCACGTCGCTGGCCTGGCTGACCGAAGCCGGTGACGGGTTCACGCCGTCGGCGGCCGTCGAGGTGCGCCTGTCGCAGACCACCGTCGTGGTCGAGGTCGACACGTCAGGCACCGTCGACGTCGCGGCCGAACGGCGCCGGCTGGAAAAGGACCTGGCCGTCGCGCAGAAGGAAATGGCCACCACCGCAGCCAAACTCGGCAACGACGCGTTCCTGGCCAAGGCGCCCGCCGAGGTGGTCGACAAGATCCGTGGCCGCCAGCAGGTGGCTACCGAGGAGGTCGAACGCATCACCGCGCGCCTGGCCGGGCTCAAATGACGGATCCGGGGACTGACCCGATTCCGTCGCCCGACGAGATCGCCGCGTTGCTTCAGGTCGAGCACCTGCTCGACCAGCGGTGGCCGGAGACCAAACTCGAACCAAGCACCACCCGCATCGTCGCGCTGCTGGAGTTGCTGGGTTCACCGCAGCGGGCGTACCCGTCCATCCACGTTGCGGGCACCAACGGCAAAACCTCGGTATGTCGGATCATCGACGCCCTGCTGACCGCATTGCACCGGCGGACCGGGCGTACCACGAGCCCGCACCTGCAGTCCGCGGTGGAGCGGATTTCCATTGACGGCAAACCTATTTCGCCCGCAACCTACGTGGAGACCTACCGCGAGATCGAGCCGTTCGTCCTGCTCGTCGATCAGCAGTCCGAAGCGGCGGGCGGGCCGAAGATGAGCAAGTTCGAAGTGCTCACGGCGATGGCTTTCGCGGCGTTTGCCGACGCGCCGGTGGACGTCGCTGTCATCGAGACCGGTATGGGCGGCCGATGGGACGCCACCAACGTCGTCAACGCGCCTGTCGCGGTGATCACGCCGATCGGCCTCGACCACACCGACTACCTCGGTGACACGCTTGCCGAGATCGCGGGGGAGAAGGCCGGGATCATCACCCGCCAGCCCGATGATCTGGTGCCTACCGACACTGTCGCAGTCATCGCCCAGCAGCCGCCCGAGGCGATGGAGGTGCTGCTGGCCGAGACGGTGCGCGCGGACGCTGCGGTGGCGCGGGAGAACTCGGAGTTCGCGGTGCTGGGTCGTCAGGTCGCCATCGGTGGCCAGGTGCTGGAACTGCAGGGCCTGGGCGGGGTGTACTCGGACATCTTCCTGCCGCTGCACGGCGAACACCAGGCGCACAACGCGGTGGTCGCGCTGGCGGCGGTCGAGGCGTTTTTCGGTGCCGGTGCTGACCGGCAACTCGACATCGACGCGGTGCGGGCCGGTTTCGCGGCCGTCCGCAGTCCCGGCCGGCTGGAGCGGATGCGCAGTGCACCAACGGTTTTCATCGATGCCGCCCACAATCCCGCCGGGGCGCAGGCGCTGGTGGAGGCGCTCCGTGAGGAATTCGACTTCCGCTACCTGGTGGGTGTGGTGTCGGTGCTGGCCGACAAGGACGTCGACGGCATCTTGACGGCGCTTGAGCCGGCGTTCGATCAGCTTGTGGTGACCCACAACGGCTCGCCGCGCGCTCTGGACGTCGAGTCGCTGGCGCAGCGCGCCGAGGAGCGTTTCGGCCAGGACCGGGTGATCACGGCGGCCACCTTGCCCGACGCCATCGAAATCGCCACCGCCCTGGTCGAGGACGCCGGAGCCGAGGGCGAGGGCCTGTCCGGGGCTGGCATGGTGATCACCGGTTCGGTGGTGACGGCCGGAGCCGCCCGGACCCTCTTCGGGAAGGACCCACAGTGAGTACGCCACCTGATCCGTGGAAGAGCTTCCGCGGCGTCATGGCCGGAACCCTGATCCTCGAAGCCATCGTCGTGCTGCTGGCCCTGCCGGTCGTCGCAACAGGCGCCGGGCTGACCGTGTGGTCCGGGGGCTACCTGGTCGGCTTGGCGGTGGTCCTCATCCTGATGGCAGGCATGCAGGGCAGGCCATGGGCGCTCTGGGTCAATCTGGCACTGCAGTTCGTGGTGATCGCCGGGGTGGTGATCCACGCCGGGATCGGCTTCATCGGCCTGGTGTTCCTGTTGGTCTGGCTGTTGATCCTGTACCTACGTGGCGAGGTGAAACGACGCCAGGACCGCGGCCTGCTGCCCGGCCAGCAGGATTCGACGGAAAGCTGACGACACCGCCACCGGGCGCCGATGATTGTCAGTTATTGACGTCGGCGACGGGAGTGGTGCGATGGACCTCACATTTTCACGACGCCGCTGGCTCGGGCTCGTCGGCGTCGGTGCGGCAACAGCGCTGGCAGGCTGCGGCAAGCCCGCATCCGAAGGCGGCGCCGACACTGTGACCGTTCCGCCGGGGGAGGTGTTCGTCACCGAGTCCCCGCGGCCGGTGATCTCCAACCCCGACGTGGCGCTGCAGCAATTGCGTGACGGCAACCGCAGGTTCGTCGACGCCCAGATGCGTAACCCGAACCGGGATCCGGCCAGTCGGCTCTCTCTGTCGAAGTCCCAGCAGCCGTTCGCGGTGGTCCTCAGCTGCTCGGACTCCCGGCTGCCGCCGGAGGTGATCTTCGATCAGGGTCTCGGCGACCTTTTCGTCGCGCGCGTCGCAGGCAACATCGTCGACGCCGCGTTGCTGGACAGCATCGAGTACGGCGTCGCGCATCTGGGCGCCCCTCTGGTGGTCGTCATGGGCCACCAGAGCTGCGGTGCGGTGTCGGCGACGCTCAAGACGGTCCAGGACCACAAAGCGCCGGAAGAAGATATGCACGCGTTGGTCTCGGCGATCACCCCGGCCATCACCGTCGCCGAGCAGCGTCAGGGCGACCTTCTGGACAACACTGTGCGGGCCAATGCCGAGCTCTCGAAGGACGCGATCGTGGCGACATCGGTGATCCGTGACCGGATGAATTCCGGTGCGGTCAAGGTCGTCACCGCGTACTACAGCCTGGATACGGGAGTGGCGACGATCGCCTGAACGGCGGCCGGTACGCTGTGCGCCGTGACTGAGCGGACCCTCGTGTTGATCAAGCCCGACGGCGTAGAGCGCCACCTGGTCGGGGAGATCATCGGCCGGATCGAACGCAAGGGCCTGACCCTGGCGGCCCTGGAGTTGAAGAACGTCAGCGATGAGCTGGCGCGGCAGCACTACGCCGAGCATGCGGAGAAGCCGTTCTTCGGTTCGCTGCTCGAATTCATCACGTCCGGCCCCGTGGTCGCTGCGATCGTCGAGGGCCCCCGCGCGGTGGCTGCGTTCCGGCAATTGGCCGGTGGCACCGATCCGGTGGAGAAGGCCGTGCCGGGCACGATCCGTGGCGACCTGGCCCTGGTGACCCAGGACAACCTGGTGCACGGCTCGGATTCGCTGGAGTCGGCGGCCCGTGAGATCGCCCTTTGGTTCCCCGGAGAATCTGCCGGGGAGTAACTCCTCACGCGGTCTGGTCGGTACAGCCGCAGTGATGTGGGATACTGGTCGCGGGTAGCCAGCCTCAACCGAGGCTGGACGCCCGGATGAAGACTTCGACGAGCGCGACCACCGCCAGCCGGTGCGGCGCCGACCGTCCAGCCATCATTCAGCCAGGCACCGGGTGCGTTCACCATTGAGCCGCCCGGAGCGAGACCACAACATGTCCGGGTGAAGTATCCCGGGCCCATAGCGGAAGCCCTCGCGTGGCCGCGTCGCCAAGACGCGCCCGGGGGCTTGAGGAGAATACGTGGCCGAAGATGCCCATACCGAAGACCAATCCACCCAGACTCCGCAGCAGGACGGACTCCCAGAACGCCTGAGGGTCCATTCGCTCGCCCGAGTGCTCGGTACCACCAGCCGGCGGGTGCTCGACGCGCTCGCCGAGTTCGACGGACGCCACCGCAGTGCGCACTCGACCGTCAACAAAGCTGACGCCGAGCGGGTCCGCGCGGTCTTGGCCCCGGCTGAGTCCGAGGTCCAACCTAGCGTGGTCGAGGCCGTTGTGGTCGAGGCCGTTGTGGTCGAGTCCGTCGAACCGGTGGCGGTGACCGAGTCCTTCACGGTGCCCGAGACATCCCCTGCGCCCGTCGCGCCGGAATCGGAACCGGCGGCGGAATCGGAACCGCCCGCCGAGTCCCCGCCCGTGGCATCCGAGCCGGAGCCCGAGCAGTCGGCATCCGAGCCGGAGCCCGCGGCAGCGGAACCTGAGCCGGAACCGGAAGCCATCCGTGTCGAGGCTGTCGTGGTGGGTGACGAACCCGAGTCCCGGCTGATCCTGGAGACCGCGAACATCCCCCCGGCGCGTGAGCCGCACACCGAACGCGCGGACTACCTGCCGCTGTTCGTCGCCCCGCAGCCGATCGTTTTCGAACCCGTCGACACCGACGACGAGGACGACGACTTCGATGCGTCCGCCGACAGTGATTCCGATGGCGATTCCGACGACGACCAGGCTGACCGGCCCGCCGCACGCCGACGTCGCCGCGGTCGCCGGGGCCGGGGTCGCGGCCGTGGTGAACAGAGCGACGACAACGGCCCGGAGTCGGAAGGCGAGGCCGAGCCCGGCGACGATCAGGCCGAGTCCGATGACTCCGACGACGAGTCCGATGACTCCGACGAAGGCGGCGACGAGGACAGCACCGGCACCGACGCAGGCACCCGCAGGCGTCGTCGCCGCCGGCGCCGCAAGACCGGCTCGGGTGATTCCGAGGACAGCGCGTCGCCCGACGACCCGCCCAACACCGTCGTGCATGAGCGGGCTCCGCGTGCCGAGCGGTCGGACAAGTCCGCAGGAGACGAATCCGAGATCCAGGGCATTTCCGGGTCGACCCGGCTGGAGGCCAAGCGCCAGCGCCGACGTGACGGCCGCGACGCCGGCCGGCGCCGTCCGCCGATCCTGAGTGAAGCCGAATTCCTGGCGCGCCGTGAGGCCGTCGAGCGCACCATGATCGTTCGCGACAAGGTCCGCACCGAGCCGCCGCACGAAGGTGCCCGCTACACCCAGATCGCGGTGCTCGAAGACGGCGTGGTGGTCGAGCACTTTGTGACCTCTGCCGCCTCGGCATCGTTGGTCGGCAACATCTACCTCGGCATCGTGCAGAACGTGCTGCCCTCGATGGAGGCTGCGTTCGTCGACATCGGTCGCGGCCGCAACGGCGTGCTCTACGCGGGCGAGGTCAACTGGGAGGCCGCCGGCCTCGGCGGCGCGCAGCGCAAGATCGAGCAGGCCCTCAAGCCCGGCGACTACGTCGTCGTCCAGGTCAGCAAAGACCCGGTCGGGCACAAGGGAGCACGGCTCACCACGCAGGTGTCGCTGGCCGGGCGCTATCTGGTCTACGTCCCTGGGGCGTCTTCGACCGGCATCAGCCGTAAGCTGCCCGACACCGAGCGGCAGCGCCTCAAGGAGATCCTGCGTGAGGTGGTCCCCGCCGATGCCGGCGTGATCATCCGCACCGCCTCCGAAGGCGTCAGCGAAGACGACATCCGCTCTGACGTGAACCGGCTCCAGGAGCGCTGGGCAGGGATCGAGGCCAAGGCCGCAGAGATCACCGGGAAGAAGGCCGGCGCCGCCGTCGCCCTCTACGAGGAACCCGATGTGCTCGTGAAGGTCATCCGCGACCTGTTCAACGAAGACTTCTCCGGTTTGATCGTGTCCGGCGACGACGCCTGGAACACCATCAACTCCTACGTCAACACCGTGGCCCCCGATCTGATGGGCCGGTTGACCAAGTACGAGGCCGGCGGCGTGGACGGCGGGTCCGGCCCGGACGTGTTCGCCGTGCACCGCATCGACGAGCAGTTGGCCAAGGCCATGGACCGCAAGGTGTGGCTGCCCTCGGGTGGCACCCTGGTCATCGACCGCACCGAGGCGATGACCGTCGTCGACGTCAACACGGGCAAGTTCACCGGCTCGGGCGGCAACCTCGAACAGACCGTCACCCGCAACAACCTGGAAGCCGCTGAGGAGATCGTCCGGCAGCTGCGGCTGCGCGATATCGGCGGCATCGTCGTGATCGACTTCATCGACATGGTGCTGGAGTCCAACCGCGACCTGGTACTCCGGCGGCTGACCGAGGCGCTGGCCCGTGACCGCACACGCCATCAGGTCTCCGAGGTGACCTCGCTGGGCCTGGTGCAGTTGACGCGAAAGCGGTTGGGCACCGGGCTGATCGAGGCGTTCTCCACGTCGTGCACGCACTGCGGTGGCCGCGGGATCGTGTTGCACGGCGACCCGGTCGACTCCGTGTCGGCAGGCGGCAGCGGGCGCAAGTCCGAGCCCGCCGCCGGCGGTGGACGGCGCAGTAAGCGTGGCAAGAAGACCGGCAAGCCCGAAGACGTGCCGGTCGTCAAGGTGCCCGACCATCCGGCCGGCGAGCACCCGATGTTCAAGGCCATGGCCGCGGCCAACGGTCGCCATCATGACGACGAGCACGATGAGCACGATGAGCACGCCAAGGAACTCGACGAGCTCGAGAGCACCGAGGACGGCGTTGTCGAGACTGCCCACGGCGACGACACCGCTGAGCAGGTGGCTCGGGAGACCGCCGAGGAAGACCTCGATGACGAGGACACGGATGACGAGGACTCGGACGACGAAGACGACGTTGACTCTGATGAGGACGACGACGCTGACTCCGACGAGGATGAGGACTCCGACGAGGACGACTCCGACGAAGAGGAAGAGTCGGACGAGGACGAGATCGACCTGGACTCCGATGACGAGGAAGTCGACATCGACGATGACATCGAGGTCATCGATGACGACTCCGATGACGACTCCGACGACGAGGACGACCACGAGGTCGAACTTCCGCAGGTGATCACCGTCGCTCGGCGGCCGCGTCGCCGGGCAGCGGCCCGACCTGCGGGTCCGCCCACCCATGAGTAGCAGGGGTGTCCGGGCGGTTTGACCCTCTACCCGCTGGTCACGTACCCTTGACCAGTTGTCGCCAGTGTCTGCAGTCGCAGGCCGGTGACGGCGGGGTACCCCCGCCACCCAAGACCCGCGCACGCACCGTCCGGTAGCGCGCGCCCGCACAGCAGAGGACACGATGGCGACATACGCAATCGTCAAGACCGGCGGCAAGCAGTACAAGGTTGCAGCCGGTGACGTGGTGAAGGTTGAGAAGCTCGACGCCGAGCCTGGCGCGTCTGTGTCGCTGCCGGTCGCGCTGGTGGTCGACGGTGCCAAGGTCACGAGCAAGGCCGACGACCTGGCCAAGGTCGCCGTGACCGGCGAGGTTCTGGAGCACACCAAGGGCCCCAAGATCCGTATCCACAAGTTCAAGAACAAGACCGGCTACCACAAGCGCCAGGGGCACCGTCAGCAGCTGACTGTGCTCAAGGTCACCGGCATCAAGTGATGAGCCGTCAGGCGAAGAACAGACAGCACAGGGCGAGGGACATTTAAATGGCACACAAAAAGGGCGCTTCCAGCTCTCGTAACGGCCGGGAATCCGCAGCACAGCGGCTCGGCGTCAAGCGCTTCGGCGGCCAGGTCGTCAAGGCGGGCGAGATCATCGTCCGTCAGCGTGGCACCCACTTCCACCCGGGCGTGAACGTCGGCCGTGGTGGCGACGACACGCTGTTCGCGCTGGCCCCCGGTGCCGTGGAGTTCGGCTCCAAGCGTGGCCGCAAGAACGTGAACATCGTTCCCGTGGCGCGCCCGGAGGCCTGAGACATCGAGGATTCTCCGCGAATGTGAAGCAGCTGCGAGTTCTCGACTGAGATATCGCGATAGCTTCACATTCGACGGAGAGGATGTCCGATGTCCCGGTTTGTCGACCGCGTCGTCATCCACGCGCGGGCCGGTAACGGCGGCAATGGGTGTGCTTCGGTGCACCGCGAGAAATTCAAACCCCTCGGTGGCCCTGACGGCGGCAACGGTGGTCGTGGCGGCAGCGTCATCCTCGTTGTGGACCCGCAGGTGCACACCCTGCTGGACTTCCACTTTCATCCGCATGTCGCGGCACCCTCCGGTAAGCAGGGCGCAGGCAGCAACCGTGATGGCGCAGCGGGCGCCGATCTCGAAGTCCGCGTACCCGACGGCACCGTTGTTCTCGACGAAGACGGCCGGATGCTCGCCGACCTCGTCGGTGCGGGTAGTCGTTTCGAAGCCGCCGCGGGCGGGCGGGGCGGCCTGGGCAACGCCGCATTGGCGTCCCGGGCCCGCAAGGCCCCCGGCTTCGCACTCCTCGGGGAGAAGGGCCAGGCCCGCGATCTCACCCTCGAACTCAAGACCGTTGCCGATGTCGGTCTGATCGGTTTCCCGTCGGCAGGCAAATCCTCACTGGTGTCAGCGATCTCGGCCGCCAAGCCGAAGATCGCCGACTATCCGTTCACGACGTTGGTGCCCAATCTCGGCGTGGTGTCAGCCGGCGACCACACCTTCACGGTGGCCGATGTGCCCGGTCTCATCCCCGGCGCGTCCGAAGGACGCGGGCTGGGCCTCGAATTCCTGCGGCACATCGAACGCTGCGCGGTGCTCGTGCACGTCGTGGACTGCGCCACAATGGAACCCGGCCGCGACCCGATCTCCGACATCGAGGCGCTCGAGGCCGAGCTGGCCGCGTATACCCCGACGCTGCAAGGCGATTCGACTCTGGGGGACCTGGCCTCGCGGCCACGGGCGGTGGTGCTCAACAAGATCGACGTTCCCGACGCGCACGAGCTCGCCGACTTCGTGCGCGACGAGGTGGCCCGCCGGTTCGGCTGGCCTGTGTTCGAGGTGTCGACCGTGAGCCGTGCGGGCTTGCGCCCCTTGACCTTTGCGTTGTGGGACATGGTGAAGGCCTACCGCGACGCGCAGCCCGAGATCGCACCGCGACGCCCGGTGATCCGGCCCATCGCCATCGATGAGAGCGGGTTCACCGTGACCTCCGACGGGCAGGGTGGCTTCATCGTTCGCGGTGTGCGCCCCGAACGCTGGATTGCGCAGACCGATTTCACCAACGACGAGGCCGTCGGCTACCTCGGTGACCGGCTGGCCCGGCTCGGTGTCGAGGACGAACTGTTCAAGCTCGGCGCGCGGCCGGGTTGTGCGGTGACCATCGGTGACATGACCTTCGACTGGGAGCCGCAGACCCCGGCAGGTATCGATATGCCGCTGACCGGTCGAGGCACCGACATCCGGTTGGAGCAGACCGAGCGCGTCGGAGCTGCTGAGCGCAAGGCTGCGCGTCGTGAGCGACGCAAGCCCGGAAGCGACGACGAGTGACGGGGGCACCCTCCGCTCACCGGGAGGCGATCCGCACCGCGCGCAGCGTCGTCGTCAAGATCGGAACCACCGCGCTCACCACGCCCACCGGGGTGTTCGACGCGGCCCGCCTGGCGTACCTCGTCGAGGCCATCGAGGGCCGGATGAAGGCCGGCTCGGACGTGGTGATCGTGTCCTCAGGCGCTATTGCCGCAGGCATCGAGCCTCTGCGGTTGAGCAAGCGTCCCACGGATCTCGCCACCAAACAGGCCGCCGCCAGCGTCGGTCAGGTGGCGTTGATCAACGCGTGGAACACGGCGTTCGCGGCCTACAACCGGACTGTCGGTCAGGTGTTGCTGACCGCCCACGACATCTCGATGCGGGTGCAGCACAACAACGCCCAGCGCACCCTGGACCGGTTGCGGGCGCTGCACGCGGTGGCGATCGTCAACGAGAACGACACTGTGGCGACCAACGAGATCCGGTTCGGCGATAACGACCGGCTCTCGGCGCTGGTGGCGCAACTGGTCGGCGCCGACGCGCTGGTGTTGTTGTCCGACATCGACGGGCTCTACGACTCGGATCCGCGAAAAGGTAACGCGCGCTTCATCCCTGAGGTCTCCGCGGAGGGCGATCTGGACGGCGTCGTCGCAGGCCGGGGGAGTCACCTCGGAACCGGCGGGATGGCCTCGAAGCTGTCGTCGGCCTTGTTGGCCGCAGATGCAGGCGTGCCTGTGCTGTTGGCCGCGGCGGCCGATGCCGCTGCGGCACTGCGTGATGCATCGGTGGGCACCGTGTTCGCTCCGCGCTCCGAACGGATGTCGGCGCGGCGTTTCTGGGTTCGCTATGCCGCCGAGTCCGCGGGGGCGCTCACCCTCGACGACGGCGCGGTGCGGGCCGTCATCCAACAGCGCCGGTCGCTGCTGCCCGCCGGGATCACCCAGGTGTCCGGCCGGTTCCACGGTGGTGACGTGGTCGATCTACGTGCGCCCGACGGGCCGACGGTCGCCCGCGGTGTCGTCGCCTACGAGGCATCGGAGCTGGCGACCATGATGGGCCGATCCACCCGGGATCTGCCGGTCGAGATGCGCCGGCCAGCGGTACACGCCGACGATCTGGTCGCGCTCTAGCGATTTGTGCACCTCCGGTAACGCTGGCCGTTACGAGCGGTGCACAAATCACAGCTTGGGGGCGCGGAGATAGAGCGCACCCCAGATGATGTCGGTCAGCGTGCGGGCGAGCTCGGCATCGTAGGAGGCGGGCTGTGACGGCAGGTTCTGGTGGCAGGTGCGTTCCACCATCCAGGTCAGCGTGCTGGCGGTCGTCTGGGCGGGTAGCTGGGCACGGATGGTCCCTGCGGCCTGCCCGGCTTCGATGACGCGAGTCAGCTGGGCGGCGATCCCGACGAGCAGCTCGCGATAGGTTTCGCCGACCACGGGGTCATAACCCGACATCTCGTTGAGCGCGATGAGTACCGGCTGGTGGCGTCGGTAGCTCGCGATGATGCCGGCCATGGCGGCGTAGACGTCGGCAGGATCGGTGCGCTCGGCCACTTCCCACCAGCGCTGAGCGGCGCAGGCGAGATCGGCGAACACCTGGGTGGCCAGCCGGCGCAGCAGGTGGCCCTTGTCTTCGAAGTAGATGTAGAAGCTGGCCCGCGAGATTCCTGCCTCGGTGGCCAGCCGGTCCACGCTGAGTTCGGTGAAGCTCGTGCCGTCGGCCATCAACCGATCGGTGGCGTCCAGCAGCTGCCGCTCGATCTGGCCGCGCCGCTCCTCGCGGTTGGCCTGCGGTTTCCGGGTCACCGATGCCATGTGGCCCAGCGTATCGGGCCCGTTCACATCTTGACTAGACATAGTGTCTAGACGTAGCGTCTCAGCCATGTCTGTGTCACCGATCACATCCGTCGGTTCGCGTGCCTACGATCCGATCGACATCTCCTCGAAGGCCTTCTGGTCCACCACCGCCGCTGAACGCGAGAAGTCGTTCGCCCTGCTGCGCGAGCAACGCCCGGTCAGCTGGCATCGTCCGGTGGAGGAGACGCTCTTGCCCGACCCCGAGGACCCCGGGTTCTGGGCCGTCACGCGGCACGCCGACATCCTCACCGTCAGCCGGGACAGCGAGACGTTCCTGTCCGGCAAGGGCGTGCTTTTCGACACGGTGCCGCAGGAGTTGCTGGAGGCATCGCAGTCATTTCTGGCCATGGACGCGCCGCGGCACACGCTGATCCGCAAGCTGGTGCACTCGGCCTTCACTCCGCGGCAGGTGGCCCGCATCGAATCGTCCATCAAGGACAACGCCCGCGAGATCGTCCAGGAACTCAAGGATGCGGGCAGCGGCACCGACTTCGTCGAACAGTGCGCCAAGGAACTGCCCATCCGCACGCTGTCGGACATGGTCGGTATCCCCGAATCCGAGCGGCAGCAGGTGGCGCACGCCGCCGACGCGCTGGTGTCGTGGGCCGACCCGGTCTACCTGGCCGGGCGCAATCCGCTGGAGGTGCTGGGTGCCAACCAGTTCTACCTGCATCAGGTGGCCAACGCACTGGCAGCCGATCGGCGCAAGAATCCTGGGAACGACTTGATCAGCGCCCTGGTGCACGCCGAGGTCGACGGCGACCGGCTCACCGATGCCGAGGTTGCGGCGTTCTTCGTGCTGCTCGCCGTCGCGGGCAATGACACCACGCGGCAGGCCATCAGTCACGCGCTGAAGGCGCTGACCGACAATCCCGATCAAAGGGCTTGGCTGATGGCGGATTTCGACGACCGGATCGGCGGCGCCGTCGAGGAGTTCGTGCGGTGGGCGACGCCGGTGATGACCTTCCGCCGCACCGCGGCGGTCGACGTCGAGCTCGCCGGGCAGCACATCGCGGCCGGGGAGAACGTGGTGATGTTCTACGCTTCGGGCAACTGGGATACCGAGGTCTTCGAGCACCCGGAACGTTTCGATCTGAGCCGAAAGCCCAACCCACACTTGGGTTTCGGTGGCGGGGGGCGGCACTTCTGCCTCGGTGCCCACGTCGCGAGGACGCAGCTGCGGGCACTGTTCGGCGAGCTGCTGCACCAACTACCCGACATCGCGGCAGGCGAGCCGGCCTACCTGCAGGGCAATTTCGTGCACGCTATCCGGGCGATGCCGTACACGTTCTGACCAGCTCGCCCGCGAGCAGGGTGAGCAACTCCGAGCAACCGGCGTCGACTTTCACGGCGGCCAGATCGTCGCCCCGGGTGGGTCCCCGGTTGATGATCGCCACCGGGATGCCGTGGGCGGCGGCGTGGCGCACGAAGCGGTAACCCGAATACACCGTCAGCGACGATCCGGCCACCAGCAGCGCATCGCTGGCGTCGACGAGTGAATAGGCCTGCTCCACCCGGTCTTTGGGAACGCTCTCCCCGAAATAGACGATGTCGGGCTTGAGCATGCCGCCACAGGCCGGGCAGTCGATGATGACGAACGACGACGTGTCGGCAACCACGGCGTCGGCATCGGGGGCCACCGCGATGCCTCCGACCGACTCGGCTCGCTCGAGGAACCCGGGGTTGGCGGCCTCCAGCTCGGCGGCCAACGCGGTGCGCGACATGGTGTGACCGCAGTCGAGACACACCACCTGGGCGTAGCTACCGTGCAGGTTCACCACGGTGCGGCTGCCCGCCTTGGTGTGCAGCAGGTCGACGTTCTGGGTGATCAGGCCCGCGACCACACCGTCGGACTCCAGTGCGGCCAGCGCCCGGTGCCCGGCGTTGGGCATCGTCTCGTCCATGTGCCGCCAGCCGACATGGTTGCGGGCCCAGTACCGCTGCCGGAACACCGGATCTGAGGTGAACTGCCGAATGGTCATCGGATTGCTCGGCGGCGAATCCGGGCCGCGGTAGTCGGGGATGCCCGAGTCGGTGGACATGCCGGCGCCGGTCAACACCGCGACACGACGGCCCTGCAGCAGCGCGACGAGTTCGGGGGCATCCACCCTCACGAGAATAGGCGCACGCTGGTGCGGGCGGCGGCGACGCCGGGCGGTTCGGGCCGGATCCCGCGAATCGGGGTACCCACGGGTGACAATGGAGGTGATGGACTTCTACTCCGCTTACCGGCATGGTTTCGCCCGGGTCGCCGCGTGCACCCTTCACACGGCATTGGCGGACCCGCCGGCCAACGCAGAATCGGTGTTGCGACTGGCCCAGGCCTGCCACGACGACGGGGTGGCCGTTGCGGTCTTTCCCGAACTGACGCTGTCCGGGTATTCGATCGAGGACATCCTGCTGCAGGACACCCTGCTGGAATCCGTGCAAGAGGCACTCGTCGAGATCGTGGCGGCCTCGGCCGTCCTGACACCCGTGCTGGTGGTCGGCGCCCCGCTGCGTCACGGGCACCGGATCTACAACACCGCCGTGGTCATTCACCGCGGCGCCGTGCTCGGGGTGGCGCCGAAGTCATATCTGCCCACCTATCGCGAGTTCTACGAGCGTCGGCAGGCCGCGGCGGGAGACGACGTGCGCGGCACCATCCGGGTCGCAGGCGCCGACGCGCCGTTCGGGCCCGACCTGTTGTTCGTGGCTTCGGATCTGCCGGGGTTGGTCCTGCATGTCGAGATCTGTGAGGACATGTTCGTCCCGGTCCCGCCCAGTGCGCAGGCCGCGCTGGCCGGGGCGACGGTGCTGGCCAACCTGTCGGGCAGCCCGATCACCGTCGGCCGGGCCGAGGACCGTTGCCTGCTGGCCCGGTCGGCGTCGGCGCGTTGCCTGGCGGCCTACCTCTACGCGGCCGCCGGGGAGGGTGAATCCACCACCGACCTGGCCTGGGACGGCCAGACCATGATCTGGGAGAACGGGCTGCTGCTGGCCGAGACCGAACGGTTCCCGCGCGGTGAACGGCGTTCGGTCGCCGACGTGGATCTGGACCTGCTGCGCGCAGAGCGGCTGCGCATGGGCACATTCGACGACAACGCGCGGCACTACCGCGCCGTCGGTGATGCCTTCCGGCGCATCGAATTCCAGCTCGACCCGCCGACCGGCGACATCGGGTTGCTGCGGGAGATCGAGCGGTTCCCGTTCGTGCCGGCCGATCCGCAACGGCTGCAACAGGATTGCTACGAGGCATACAACATCCAGGTGTCGGGTCTTGAGCAACGGCTGCGTGCGCTGAACTACCCCAAGGTGGTCATCGGGGTGTCCGGCGGGCTGGATTCCACCCATGCGCTGATCGTCGCCGCCCGTGCCATGGACCGCGAATCCCGGCCCCGCAGTGACATTCTCGCGTTCACCATGCCCGGGTTTGCCACCGGTGATCACACCAAGAACAATGCGACGCGGCTGGCGGAGGCACTCGGCGTCACTTTCGCCGAACTCGACATCACGAGCACCGCCGAGGTGATGTTGGCCGGTCTGGATCACCCGTACGCCCGAGGCGAGAAGGTCTACGACGTCACCTTCGAGAACGTGCAGGCCGGTCTGCGCACCGACTATCTGTTCCGGCTGGCCAACCAGCGCGGCGGCATCGTGCTGGGCACCGGGGACCTGTCGGAGCTGGCCCTGGGGTGGTCGACCTACGGTGTCGGCGATCAGATGTCGCATTACAACGTCAACGGCGGCGTTCCGAAAACCCTGATCCAGCACCTCATCCGGTGGGTCATTTCCTCGGGGCAGTTCGGAGCCGACGTGAATGCGGTCCTGCAATCGGTGCTGGACACCGAGATCACCCCTGAGCTGGTACCGACCGACGCGGGGGAGCAAATCCAGAGCAGCGAAGCCAAGGTCGGACCCTATGCGCTGCAGGATTTTTCGCTGTTCCAGGTGCTGCGCTACGGGTTCCGCCCGTCCAAGGTGGCGTTCTTGGCCTGGCACGCCTGGCATGATGCGGGTGTCGGGGACTGGCCGGCCGGTTTCCCCGAGGACAAGCGACCGTCCTACTCGCTCAAGGAGATTCGGCACTGGCTGCAGGTGTTCGCCCAGCGCTTCTACTCGTTTGCCCAGTTCAAGCGTTCGGCGTTGCCCAACGGTCCCAAGGTGTCGGCAGGCGGCGCCCTGTCGCCGCGTGGTGACTGGCGGGCGCCGTCAGACATGTCGGCGCGGATCTGGCTCGACGAGATCGAGCGGGAGATCCCCGAGGACTAGAGCCGGCCCTCGGTACGCAACTGCGGGTGGACCCAGTCCGGCGAACGGCGTTCCTTGAACGCCCGGAAGCCTTCGGCGGCCTCGGTGCCGCTGTAGCTGGCCTTCATGCCGATCCGGTCGTAGAGCCCCAGGTAGTTGTCCAGGCTGGACTTCACGACTCCGCGGGCCCGCGGTGCGGTGCGGCAGCACTGGCCCAGCACCTCGCGGGCCGCGTCCGCCAGTTCCTCGTGCGGGACGACGCGCGCCACCATGCCCCAGTCGACGGCCTCGGCGGCCGACAACGTGCGCCCGGTGAACATCAGGTCGCGGGTGCGCACCGGCCCGATCAGGCGGGCCAGCATCTGGCTGTAGTAGGTGTCGGCGATGCCGCGGTAGAGCTCGGGCACCCGGAACGTGGCGCGATCGCTGACAACCGCCATGTCGCTGCAGATCGCGATCTGCAGCCCGCCGCCCTGGCACAGCCCGTTGACCGCGCTCACCACCGGCTTGACCGACTGCCGCAGAGTCTCGAACGGCGTGACGTCCATCGACAGTGCTGCGCCGAAGCTCATCCAGTCGTCGACGCCGTCACCGCCGCCGAGGTCACCGCCCGGTGCGAATACATCGCCGGTGCCCGTGATCAGCAGGCCGGCCAGGTCGGGATCGGCCTCGACATGGGTCACCGCGTACCGGATCCCGAAGTACATCGCCGGGGTCATGGCGTTGCGGGCCGCGGGACGATCGAGGGTGACGACGCCGAACGGCCCCTGCCGCTCGAACCGCAGATACGGCGTGCCAAGCCAGTCGCCGTTGGGAGGTCGCGGGATATGTCCCGATGTCATGGATGCCGACTCTAACGGCAACGGCAACGGCAACGGCAATGGCAACGGTATCGGTTTCAGTTCATCGCCTCAGCGGGCCAGCATCGCGTCGATGTCCGCCCCGGACGGAGCGCAGTCACCGGCGCCGCGCACCAGTGTCGCCAGGGCGCCGGCCGCACACGCGCGCCGCAGCGCGTCCTCGAACCCCGAGCGCCAATGGGCGGCCAGCACGCCGGCGAACACGTCGCCCGCTCCGGTGGTATCCACCGCCCGGACGGCCGGCGCGTGCACGTCGAACCGTTCGTCGGCGCCGATGTAGCTGGCGCCCCGTGAACCCCGGGTGATCACCAGATGCGTTACTGGCCAATGCCATTCGGCGGCTTCGGACTCGTTGACGATCACCACGTCGACCACTGCGGACAGTGCCAGCAGGTCATGGGCCCTGGTCCCCGTCGGTGACGCGTTGAGCATGACCACGGCACCGGCTGACCGCGCGAGCCGGGCCGCGGCGATCGCCGTCGCCGGCGGGATCTCCAGCTGCATCAGCACCACCTCGGCGGAGATGATGGCGGTGTGGGCGGCGGCGGACTTGACCTCGACATGCGCGTTGGCGCCGGGCGCCACCACGATGCTGTTCTCGCCGCCGGCCTCGACGACGATGGCCGCCGCCCCGCTGGGGCCGGGCACGGTCGCGACCGCGTCCAGGCCCACGCCGTTGGTCTGCAGATGCGTGCGCAGGGAATCGGCGACCGGATCGTCGCCGAGTGCGGCGACGAGGCTCACCGAAGCGCCGGCGCGTGCCGCCGCGACCGCTTGATTACCGCCCTTGCCGCCCGAGGCCGACGACAGCGACGACGCCAGTACGGTCTGACCCGGTTTGGGCAGAGCGGGCACGGCGAACGTGAGATCTGCATTGACGCTTCCGACCACGCACACCCGTGAGGACGCCATAGTCGACAACGCTAAACCAGTCGGGTGCTGACACGTGTCGAGCTCTCGTGAACACCTCCGATACCCTGGGACGATGAGTGTGCAGACACCAGCCGTGAGCGCGCCGACGCAGGATTTGCGAGAGCAGGTGCACGAGGCTGCCCGGCGCGCCCGGGTCGCGGCACGCACCCTGGCCACGCTGAACACGGCGACCAAGAACCGCGCGCTGCACGCGGCGGCGGACAGTGTGCTGGCCAGTGCCGACGCGGTGCTGGCCGCCAACGCGGGCGACCTCGAGGCGGCCCGGGACGCGGGCACGCCCGACGCGATGCTGGACCGGCTGGCGCTCAACCCGCAACGCATCGACGGCATCGCCGCAGGCCTGCGTCAGGTGGCCGGGCTGCCCGATCCCGTCGGCGAGGTACTGCGCGGGCGCACGCTGCCCAACGGCCTGCAGCTGCGTCAGCAGCGCGTGCCGCTCGGGGTGGTGGGCATGGTCTACGAGGGCCGACCCAACGTCACGGTCGACGCGTTCGGGCTGACCCTCAAATCCGGTAATGCAGCGCTGCTGCGCGGCAGTTCCTCGGCCGTGCGCTCCAACGAGGCGCTGGTGCATGCCCTGCGGGCCGCGCTGGTGGCCGAGGGGCTGCCCGCCGACGCCGTGCAGTTGCTGCCGAGCCACGATCGGGCCAGCGTGACGCATCTGATCCAGGCCCGCGGTCTGGTCGACGTGGTGATCCCGCGCGGCGGGGCGGGCCTGATCGACGCCGTGGTGCGCGACGCGCAGGTGCCGACCATCGAGACCGGCGTCGGCAATTGTCATGTCTACGTCCATGAATCGGCCGATCTCGACCTGGCCGAGAAAATCCTGCTGAACTCGAAGACCCGACGGCCCAGCGTGTGCAATTCCGCCGAGTCGCTGTTGGTCGACGCCGCCATCGCCGATACCGCGGTGCCGCGGCTGGTGGCGGCGCTGCAGGATGCCGGTGTCATCGTGCACGCCGATCCTTCCGAGGAGCAGTTGCGCGCGGAGTTCTTGTCGATGGAGATCGCGCTGGCCGTCGTCGACGGCATCGACGCCGCCATCGCGCACGTCAACGAGTACGGCACCGGGCACACCGAGGCCATCGTGACGGCGGATCTCGCTGCGGCACAACGGTTCACCGAGCGGGTGGATGCGGCCGCGGTGATGGTCAACGCCTCGACGGCGTTCACCGACGGCGAGCAGTTCGGCTTCGGTGCCGAGATCGGCATCTCCACCCAGAAGCTGCATGCCCGCGGCCCGATGGGGCTGCCGGAGCTGACCTCGACGAAATGGATCGTATGGGGCGACGGTCAGACCCGCCCGGCCTAGACAAAAGGGAGAATACGTGAGCGTGCCCGCGCGCCCGACGCCGCTGTTCGCCGACATCGACGATGTCGCGCGGCGGCTGGCCGAAACCGGATACTTGCCCGATACCGCCACGGCCACTGCGGTTTTCCTCGCCGACCGGCTCGGCAAGCCGCTGCTGGTGGAGGGGCCGGCCGGGGTGGGTAAGACCGAGCTGGCCCGCGCGGTCGCGCAGACCACCGGCAGCGAGTTGGTACGGCTGCAGTGCTATGAGGGCGTCGACGAGGCCCGCGCCCTCTACGAGTGGAACCACGCCAAGCAGATCCTGCGAATCCAGGCGGGGAGTGGCGACTGGGATCAGACCAAGATGGACGTGTTCAGCGAGGAATTCCTGCTGAGCCGGCCACTGCTGACCGCGATCCGGCGCACCGACCCGACCGTGCTGTTGATCGACGAGACCGACAAGGCCGACATCGAGATCGAGGGTCTGCTGCTGGAGGTGCTGTCCGACTTCGCGGTCACCGTGCCGGAGCTGGGCACCATCACCGCCGAGCGGCCGCCGTTCGTGCTGCTGACGTCCAATGCCACCCGCGAATTGTCCGAGGCGCTCAAGCGTCGTTGTCTGTTCCTGCACATCGACTTTCCCGATGCCGACCTGGAGCGGCGCATCCTGCTGTCGCGGGTTCCGGAACTGCCCGTGCACATCGCCGCCGAACTCGTGCGGATCATCGGAGTGCTGCGGGGCATGCAGCTCAAGAAACTTCCGTCGGTCGCCGAGACCATCGACTGGGGCCGGACCGTGCTGGCCCTCGGTCTGGACACCATCGACGACGCGATGATCGCCGCCACGCTCGGCGTCGTGCTCAAACATCAGTCCGATCAGCAGCGGGCTGCCGGGGAGCTGAGGCTCAACTGATGGCCTCTCGTCGGGTTCGACCGCCCCAGCCGCTGGCCCCGCACGGCCTGCCGGGGCATCTCGTCGAGTTCGTCGAAGCCCTGCGCAAGCAAGGTATCTCGGTGGGACCGTCGGAGACGGTGGATGCCGGTCGGGTGATGACGGTGCTGGGATTGGGGGACCGCGAGGCGCTGCGTGAGGGCATCGCGTGCTCGGTCCTGCGCCGTGCCGACCACCGCGACACCTACGACGCGATGTTCGACCTGTTCTTCCCGGCTGCGCTGGGAGCGCGGACCGTGCTGTCCGACGACGACGCGCCGGACGGCCAGACGCAGCAACTGCCGCCGGAGGATGTCGAGGCCATGCGGGCCGCGTTGGTACAGATGCTCTCCGATAACGAGGATCTGGCCAGTCTCGACGATCGGTTGGCAGCGATGATCGCCCAGATCGTGGAAGCCTACGGCCGCTACACCTCGAGCCGCGGGCCGTCGTACTCGTCGTATCAGGCACTCAAGGCCATGAGCCTCGACGATCTGGAGGGCAGGCTGCTTGCCGGGCTTCTGGCCCCATACGGCGACGAACCGACGCCCACCCAAGAAGAAATCGCCAAAGCAATGGCTGCGCAACGGATCTCGCAGCTGCGCAAGATGGTGGAGGCAGAGACCAAACGTCGCACTGCCGAACAGCTGGGCCGCGAGCACGTGCAGATGTACGGTGTGCCGCAGCTCGCCGAAAACGTCGAATTCCTGCGCGCCTCAGGCGAACAGCTGCGCCAGATGCGCAAAACCGTTGCGCCGCTGGCCCGCACCCTGGCGACCCGGCTGGCCGCGCGGCGGCGTCGCTCCCGGGCCGGGGAGATCGACCTGCGCAAGACGCTGCGCAAGTCCATGTCGACCGGCGGCGTGCCGATCGACGTGGTGCTCCGCAAGCCTCACCCCGCCCGGCCCGAGCTGGTCGTGCTGTGTGATGTGTCCGGCTCGGTCGCCGGGTTCAGCCACTTCACGCTGATGTTGGTGGCGGCGCTGCGTCAGCAGTTCTCCCGCGTCCGCGTCTTCGCCTTCATCGACACCACCGACGAGGTCACCGAGCTGTTCGGTCCGGAAGCCGACCTGGCGGTCGCGGTCCAGCGCATCACCCGGGAGGCCGGCGTGTACACCCGCGACGGGCACTCCGATTACGGGCACGCCTTCGTATCGTTCCTGGAGAAGTTCCCGAACGTGCTCTCACCGCGGAGCTCGCTGCTGGTGCTCGGAGACGGCCGCAACAACTACCGCAATCCGCAGGCCGACCTGCTGGCGCACATGGTGTCGGCGAGCAGGCACGCGCACTGGCTCAATCCCGAACCGCGGCACCTGTGGGGCAGCGGGGACTCTGCGGCGCCCAAGTACGGCGAGGTGATCACCATGCACGAGTGCCGCTCGGCCAAGCAGCTGGCCTCGGTGATCGACGGGCTGTTGCCGGTCTGATCCGGCATGTCGCCGCAGCCGCTGAAAACCGCCATTCAAGTGGTCGAACCACCCCTGCCGTAAGCTGGCTCCTCGTGGTTACACGGCGCAGACTGGGTGTGATGGGTGGGACATTTGATCCCATCCACAACGGGCACCTCGTCGCCGCCAGCGAGGTGGCCGACCTGTTCGAGCTGGACGAAGTGGTATTCGTGCCGACCGGCGAGCCTTGGCAGAAGCACGACCGGCAGGTCAGCGCCGCCGAGGACCGCTATCTCATGACGGTGATCGCCACGGCGTCCAACCCGCGGTTCTCGGTGAGCCGGGTCGATATCGACCGGGGCGGCCCTACGTACACCACCGACACGCTGCGCGACCTGAGGAAACTCAACGCCACCAGCGATCTGTTCTTCATCACCGGCGCCGATGCCCTGGCGTCGATCCTGTCCTGGCAGAACTGGGAGGACCTCTTTTCGATGGCGAAGTTCGTCGGCGTCAGCCGACCGGGCTACGAGCTCGACGGTAAGCACATCTCGGCGGCCCGTCAGGAGCTCCCACCCGACGCGCTGCAACTCGTGGAGGTGCCCGCACTGGCGATCTCGTCGAGCGACTGCCGCCAGCGGGCGGCGGCCTCCCGGCCCATCTGGTACCTGGTACCCGACGGGGTGGTGCAGTACGTGGCCAAGCGCGGCCTCTACGCCGCCGCGGACGCGAGGAGCAACGGAGGGGGAACCCGATGACCGCCACGGCTGACGCCGTCGCCATGGCCGAAGTGGCCGCCCGCGCGGCGGCAGCCAAGCTGGCCGACGACGTCGTGGTGATCGACGTGTCCGGCCAGCTGGTCATCACCGACTGCTTCGTGATCGCCTCGGCGTCCAATGAACGTCAGGTCAACGCCATCGTCGACGAGGTCGAGGAGAAGATGCGGCTCGCGGGATACAAGCCCGCCCGCCGTGAAGGCACTCGCGAGGGTCGCTGGACGCTGCTGGACTACATCGACATCGTCGTGCACATCCAGCATCAGGACGAACGCAACTTCTACGCCCTGGACCGCCTGTGGCGGGACTGCCCGCAGATTCCCGTCGACCTGGACCACCAGGACTCCGCCGAATGAGGTTCCGGCGGCTGCTCCTGCTCCGGCACGGCCAGACCGAGTACAACGCAGGCAGCCGCATGCAGGGCCAGCTCGACACCGAGTTGTCCGATCTGGGGCGCGACCAGGCCGCCGCTGCGGCCGAAGTGCTGGCGAAACGTCAACCGCTGCTGATCGTCTCGTCGGATCTCAAGCGCGCGCTCGACACCGCCATAACGCTCGGGGACCGGGCCGGACTTCCGGTACAGATCGATGAGCGGCTCCGCGAGACGCATCTCGGGGACTGGCAGGGATTGACCCACCTGGAGGTCGATGACGTGGCACCGGGCGCTCGGGCGATCTGGCGTGACGACGCCCGGTGGGCGCCGCACGGCGGTGAGAGCCGGGTCGACGTCGCCCGGCGCAGCGTCCCGCTGGTTTCGGAAATTGTTGCCGCACAGCATGAGTGGGGAATCGACGAGCCGGAGCGGCCCGTGGTGTTGGTGGCCCACGGTGGGCTCATCGCGGCGCTCACCGCAGGGTTGCTGCGGCTGCCGGTCGACAACTGGCCGGTGCTGGGCGGGATGGGCAACGCCAGCTGGGTGCAGCTGTCCGGGCATTCCGCAGACGATGCGCCTTTCGACGACATCCGGTGGCGACTGGACGTGTGGAACGCGTCGGCGCAGGTGGCCAACGATGTCCTCTGAGCCCACGCGGGGTCCGGCTCAGGGGCGCAGGCCCACGTTGTTGGTGTTCGCCGACTCGCTGTCCTATTTCGGCCCGACGGGTGGGCTGCCGTCGGACGATCCCAGGATCTGGCCCAATATCGTTGCCGACCAACTCGGTTGGGATCTGGAACTCATCGGTCGCATCGGCTGGACCAGTCGAGATGTGTGGTGGGCGGCCACCCAGGACCCACGGGCCTGGGCAGCGTTGCCGCGCGCCGGTGCGGTGATCTTCGCGACCGGCGGCATGGATTCCCTGCCGTCACCGCTTCCGACGGCACTGCGCGAACTGATCCGCTATGTGCGGCCGGCATGGCTGCGACGGTGGGCACGCGACGGCTACGGCTGGTTGCAGCCGCGGTTGTCTCCGATCGCCCGCTCCGCCCTCCCGCCGCACGTCACGGTCGAGTATCTCGAAATGACGCGTAACGCCATCGATTTCAACCGTCCCGGAATTCCGGTGGTGGCCTCTCTGCCGTCGGTGCACGTCGCCGAGACCTACGGTAAGGCCCACCACGGCCGCGAGCCGACCGTGCAGGCCATCACGGCATGGGCCGGGGAGCACGATGTGCCGTTGGTGGATCTGAAAGCGGCCGTCGCCGACGAGGTTCTCAGTGGACGCGGCAACCCCGACGGCATTCACTGGAATTTCGAGGCGCATCGCGCGGTGGCTGAGCTGATGCTCAAGGCTCTCGCGACAGCAGGTGTCCCACAACAGAATTCCGCCCACTGACGATGGCTGTCGTGGTGGTGACAGACTCGTCGTCGCGGCTGCGGTCCGAACTGCGCGACGACTTGGCGATCCGGCAGGTCCCGCTGCACATCCTCGACGACGGCACCGATCTGCGTGACGGCGTCGACCCGCTCCCGTACGACATCCATGATCGGCCCCGCGTGACCACGGCAGGGGCTTCCCCCGCGGAGTTGGCCGCCACCTACCGGCAGGCGCTGGCCGACAGCGACGGAGATGGCGTTGTCGCCGTGCATATTTCGGCGGCGCTGTCGAGCACCTACAGCTCGGCGGCGTTGGCGGCGCGCGAATTCGGCCATGCGGTGCGGGTGGTCAATTCGCGATCGGCGGCCATGGGGGTGGGGTTCGTCGCGCTCGCCGCGGCCCGCTCGGCGCGCACGGGCGCCGCACTCGACGAGGTCGAGGCTGCGGCTCGCGCCGCAGTGCCACGCGGGCACGCGTTCATCGTCGTGCATCGGCTGGACAACCTGCGCCGCAGCGGTCGCCTCGGCGCCGCGGCGTCCTGGTTGGGCACCGCGCTCTCGCTCAATCCGCTGTTGCGAATGGACGTCGACGGTCGCCTGGTGCTGTCGCAGCGTATCCGCACCGTCTCGAAAGCCCATGCCGCACTTGTGGATCAGGTAGTCGAGGTGATCGGAGACCGCTCGGCCGAAGTCGCGGTGCACCACGTCGACAACGCTGCGGGCGCCGACGCCATCGGCGCCACGCTCAGTGAGCGGCTGCCGCAGCTGAAGCCGCCGACGGTGACGGACATGGGTCCGGTGCTCGGCGTGCACGTCGGCGCCGGTGCGGTCGGGGTGTGCGTGTCGCTCGACGCCGCCTAGCGGTTCCCCGGCGCACCGACTCGATCACCGGTCAGGATCGTTCCTGCCTCCACCACACGCGGTTCGCCGCAGTCTTCGAGGACCACATCGCCGCACACCACGACGCCCTCGCCGAAGGACCAGTCTCCGCGCACCGTCAACGATGTGGCATCGACCAGCGACAGCGGTACGGGTACTCGCGCGTCGAAGTCGCTGATCCGGGCGAAGAATCGTGGATCGAGACGCACCGCGGGGACGTCGGGGAGCGTGGTGTGCAGCTGATGGTCCTGACCCACGGTGTACACGTCGGAACGGATCAGCGCGAGATCGTTGGTTGTCTTGACAGGCAGGAACCGGGCCCGATCGACTTCGATCGCGGCGGAGCCCTCGAATACCGAGATCGCTGCGCCCGCAGCTGATTCGATCTGGATGATCCGCGGGCTGTCCGGGTCGTTGGGGTCAACGTTCTTCTCGTTGCGGATGAGCGGAAGATGCAACACGCCGCCGGTTCTGTCGAGCTCGATGCGCAAGGCCCGCAGGTCGATCCACAGATTGTTGGTGTTGAAGTACCGATGGATTGTGAGATCTGTTGCGTGCGAGGCCTCTTCGGGTGATATCTGCGCGCTCTCGCGAAGCAGGAGCCGGCCGTCGTCGCGGCGAACGACCAGGTGACCGCCCTTGACGTCGGCAGGTGTCCGGCGGCAGATCTCCGCGGCGAACGGTGCACCCGTCGCGGCGAACCAGGCCATCATCGCCGGATCGGGCACCGCGCCGAGGTTGTCGGCGTTGGAGATCGACGCGTAGCGGTATCCCGCTCGGATCAGCCGGTCGAGCACGCCCGACGCGTCCAGGGCCGTGTACAGGTCGGCATGCCCGGGCGGGCACCATTCCAGTTCCGGATCCGCGGGCCATGAAACGGGTTCGAGGCCGGCCACGGTGAGCTTCGGCTCCCGGTTCTGGACGAACTCCAGCGGGATACCGGCGACGGCGAGATCGGGATGGGCGGCCAGTGCGTCCAGAGTGTCGCCACTGGTGTGAAAGCTGTTCATGAACACAACCGGGAGAGCGACGTCGTACGCCTCCCGGACGTGGGTGACCTGGTCGACGATCAGGTCCAGGAAACACTGGCCATCCTTGACCGGCAACAGCGACTTCGCCTGTGCCATCCCCATTGTGGTGCCAAGACCGCCATTGAGTTTGATCACCACCGTTGCCGACGCGGCCTCCCGCAGGGTTGCGTCGTCGAAGTCGAGATGGTCGACATGTGGTACATCGGTCAGGGGCTCGACCTCGGATTCGGGAATCAAGCCCGATGCACCGTGTTCGAGCTGATGGTAGAACGTGGTGAAGACCTTGATCGCCTGCTCCGGAACTCCGGCATCGCGCATCTTGCGCTGCGCTGCTTCGAGTGCGCTCGGCCGTGCAGCCTCAGGCAGACAGTGCATTTGGCGCGCGTGATCGCCACTGCGGTGATGGCGGCCGGTCAGACCGTCGCCGGCGGATCGTCGCAACAACAGTTCGTCGGACATGTTGTGGGCTCCCGTTCGTCAGAGATCGCCGGCCTGCCACACACGGGCTGCCACCAGTTCCGGAACCAGCGTCTCGGTGAGGAGGCGGACGTCGTCGATGTCGTCGCCGGGGTAGCGGACAGTGGTGGTGGCCGACGGCACGTTGCCCCCGACGCCGATCACCGTCGTGCCACGTGCCGTCGTCCACTCGGCCAGCTGGCCTTCCCACTTCGAGCCCGCGAACACGAGCATTCTCAGATCGGTGTTCTTTGTCCGGTACACGTCGACGTGGCTCCAGTCACCGGTCTCGCAGCCGATCGCGGCGCGCCGCGGCCCTTCCCGGAACATCAGGGCGCCCTGTTGAGCGGATGAGAATCGATGGGCCGGAGCGCACAGGTGGATTTCGTCCGGTCCGACAAGCAGGTCCGAGATCTCCGGACGCCAGCCGGCCTCAGACGACAGCAACGCGTCGGTGGCGTGGGCAGCTGCTGCGATCGTGGTCACCAGATCGGTCGTCGGTGTGTCGGTGAGCAGACATTCGAGGGCGAGAAGCTGCGCCAGCGTGTGTTGAAAGCTACGGCACGCAACCCCGCCGTCTTCGTGTTCTGCCATCATTTCGACTGTGGCGGCACACTTCTCGGCGATCACCGAGCCCGGGGAGTTCGTCAGTGCCACGGTCGCCACGGTGTCGTCGAGGCGGTCGAGCGCATCAAGGGTCTCGACGGAACCACCGGATGCCGATGTGGCGACGACGAGGGTTCCCGGTCCCCACAATGGCAGCAATTCCGACGAGGCGATCTCGGAGACGGCGGTGATGCCCCGCGCGCGCAAGCGTGCCGCCGCGATCCCGCCCGCATAGGCAGATGAACCCATACCGAGGAACACCACGCGTGAGACCTCGGCGGGAACGACGCCTGACCACGGATTGTGGTGTGCCAGAATGTCGGCGAGCGTTGAGAGCACTTCTGGCTTGCGGGCGAGATCCTTGGCGAACTCGTCGGCATTCATCGGGCAACTCCTTCTAAAAGTGCGGGCAACGCCAGCTCGGGCACATACATCCAGCGTGGAAGATGCCTACCGGCATAGATGATTTCGCGCAGAACCTGTTGCAGGCGGAAGGCGGTGACGACATCCGCGCCGGCGAAGAGGTCGGCATGGCCGCTCCCGGCGATCCTGGCCGTGTAGGCATCCAGGAACGCCGATCGGGACATTTCGTCGATGCGAGCGAGAACGCCGGGGTCGAGATCGTTCTTGACTGCCGCCACGATCGCGACATGCGTCAGCGATTGCAGCATTCCCGCGACATCGAGCGCTGCCGGGACGGGCAGCCCCTGCTCGGCGGGGGAAAGTACCGGGTTGCCGTCGAAGTCGGTCACCACGAACCGCTCCTGCGCTCGCAGGATCTGGCCGACATGTAGATCGCCGTGTGCGTCGATAATCGGTATCCGGACCAGCTCGCCGAGGACGTCAAGGATGCGTTCCACATCCTCCCGACGCTCGTCCAGCAGTGCTGCATTCGACGGGCCGGCCAACGCACGGGCGGCGGCCAGCGCCCCGAATGCGGCGTCACGCCACCGGCGCGCATCGTCGGCCGTCGACACCGTCTCGGTGCATGCCAACGCGGCGTGCAGGTCGGCGATCACCTCGCCGACCGCGGTCCAGGTCGTCGTGATGTCGGCGGTGTCGTCGCTACGGGCCGCGGCGACGGCAAGATCGACCGCCCACGTCCATCCGTCGACGGCAGCGGGGAGGTATCCGGTGACCGTGGCGGCCAATGTCTGTTCTCCACCGTCCGGTTGCCAGGTGACGATTCCCCACAGCGGGGGCATCGCGGTGAACCCGGCGGCCTGCAGCGTCGACAGCCGGGCGGGGGCGGGGTGCGGGCCCGGCGCGAGGTGGGTTGCCCACTTCGCGACGGCATGATCGCCGACGATGACGGATTCGTTTGTCTGGTCGACGTTTATCGCGCGTTCGCCGACGGCTTGCCCCGGGGCGGCCCATGAGTCGATGGTGAAGCGCCCGTGCGCCGATCGCCCGGGCATGGTGGTGAGCAGATGGACTAGTGCCTCGGCGGTCCCGTCGCCGACCGAGGCGCGGCGCCACTCGCCATCTACGCGCACCGCGGGAACCGCCGACAAGCCACCGTCATCGCGTGGCACCACGGCGAGAGCGTGCCCCCCGCCGAGGTCGAGGAGGTCCGTGAGGTGGAGGTGCACCAATCAGACCGTGGTCGTTCGGTGGGCCAGCCCGACGCGCTCGATGACGTCCGCGGCTGTGCTGAGACCGTCGCGGCTGCGCACGGCCTTGCCGATCTGCTCGACCCGGGTGCGCATGTCAGCATCGGTGAGTACCCGTTCCAGCGCGTCGGTCAGCTGCTCGTCGGTGAAGTGGTAGGTGTCCAGCCGAATGCCGAGGCCGAGTTCATCGATGCGCTGGGCATTTTCGTACTGGTCCCAGAACAGGGGCAGCACGATCAGCGGTTTACCGAAGTGCAGGGATTCGGTGGTCGTGTTGTTGCCGCCGTGCGAGATCACCGCGTCGACAAGCGGGATGATCCGGGTCTGCGGCAGCATCTGCTCGCCGACCATGTTGTCGGCGAGCTGAATCTTGTCGGCTTGGGGTCCCTTGCTGACGATGAACCGGTGCCGGGTATGTGCGAGGCCGTCGACCAACCTTTGCATGAGCGATACATCTGCTGCGCCAAGGGAACCCAGCGACAGGTAGATCAGCGCGCTGTCCTCGGGGCGGTCGGCCATCGCGGCGGGCAATTCGTACTCGTCGTCGGTCTCCCGGATACTGGAGTCGATCCGAGTCCAGCTGTCGTCCAAGGGGCGGCGATCGGTGTAGTCGGCTTCCTTCGGATAGAGGTAGATGGTTGCCGCATTGTCGCGCGGCATGAACTCCAGATCGGCCAGTGGTGCGCCGCCCTGCGCCTGGACCCAGGCGTTGAAGTCCTCCCACATCGGCCGGATCGTCGACGCGAACTCAGCGCGGTAGGCCTCCCACTCGGAGGAGTCGTCGCTGGGCAGTCCTGAGAATGGCGGCGGTACACCGGGTCCCGGAACTTCCAACGGGCTGCACGAGATGAACCGGACGAAGGGCTTGCCTGCCGTGGTCAGCGCCGGAAACAGCACAACGTTGTCCTCGACGATGACGTCGGGCTGGTGCGTCGCGATGATCTCGCGCAACCTCGGCTCGCAGTACTTGGCACCGTCGATGAGCGCCTGGTAGGTCGGCTGGATGAACGTCGCGATCTGTTCGATCGTCGGTTTGGCGAATTCTGGTGCGGTCTCGGCGATGAAGTCCGTCCAGAATTGACCGGCATCGTCGTCTTGAGCGCCCTCGGCCGGTTCGGCGAGGTCGACGAGTTCCTCGATGAAACCGAATCGTGCGATCTTGCCGACCCAGGATGATTCCGCCGCGAATACGATCCTGTGTCCGCGTTCTTGGAGCTTGGCGGCAATGCCGATGCACTGATTGGTTGGCCCGTAAGCCGATTCGGGCCAGAACATGATGGTCAAGCTAGCGGTCATGGGCGGGTGCTTTCGTGCGGGGATGTGCGGGGGAGTGGGTGGCCGGTCGCCACCCGTGCATAGGCCAGGATCAGTTCGATGGCGGTGTCAGCGTCGATGCTGGGATGGCGTGCCACCATGCGGTAGCCGTACGCGTCCTCGAGTGCCACGATATTGCGGGCGATGGTCAGCGATGGTGACGCGAGAGCGAAATCGCCTTGTGCCGCCCCGGATTCCAGGATCACCTGGTACATCGCGACCTGCCGGTCAAACAGCGCCGTGAGCAGCACGCCGTACGTCGGGTAGCGACCCGCTGCGCCGCCGAGTTCGCACAGTAGTTTCACCGCCGGGTCGTCGGAGTCGACGGGCAGGCCCGATTCGATCGTCACGACCAGCCGGCGGGCTGGTTCGGCAATGCCCTCGATGGCACTGAGTCGGTCGTCGTAGAACCGTTCCATCCCAGCCCGGTTGGCTTCGACCAACAGGCTCTGTACGTCGGGAAAGTGGTACAGAACAGCACCGGACGTCAGGCCGGCCTCGGCTGCGACCTGTTTCAGTTGGACGTCGGCGCCGTGCTTCATCACCGCGCGCTGTGCGGCGTGAAGCAGGTTCGCGCGCCGTTCGGTACGGCTCACCGCCACGAGTCACCTCCTCCGCTTCGTTGCGGGTCACTCTGCCAAAGATCCGGGCGTCTGGGAAGAAAATCTTGAACTTCGACTCAAATTTGGTTTAATCGGTACTCTCCACGTGCATCTTTAAGGCACGTGATCACTGAATTGCAATGCAGTTGTCAGCATGGTCGGCCGAGGTCGACCTATCGGATTTCGGAGTATCGATGAAAACCTCCAGCATCTCGGACGCTCGGTCGTGAACGATCAGCTGCGCGACGCCGAGCCACGGCCGGTGTGGTGGGAGGGCGTCGAAACCGGGCCTCGAACCCACCAGTTGACCGGCCATGTCCAGGCCGATCTGGTCGTCGTCGGTGCCGGGTTCACGGGTCTGTGGGCGGCGATCGAGGCGCTGGGGGAGGATCCGCGCCGCCGCGTCGTGATTGTCGAGCAGTCCTGGATCGGGTCTGCGGCGTCGGGTCGCAACGGTGGTTTCGTCTCGGAGTCGCTGACGCACGGCATTGCGCACGGCGAGGCGATGTGGCCGGACGAGCTCGATGAACTCGAACGGCTGGGGCGCCAGAACGTTGCCGAGATCGTCGATTTCGTTGCCGGACACGGCATCGACGCCGACCTGCGGATGGTCGGCAAGACGACCGTAGCTCGCACGCCGCACGAGGTGGTAGCGCTGCGGAACGCCGTCGCATCGCACACCCGTCGCGGTATCAAGGTGGAATTCCTTGAGCGAGAAGAAATTCAGGACGACGTCCGCTCACCGCTGTTCCTGGCCGGACTGCGCGTGCATTCCGGCGGCCTGGTCGACCCCATGGCCCTCGTGCAC
The DNA here is from genome assembly GCF_001665685.1 of Mycobacterium sp. 852013-50091_SCH5140682. GTDB lineage: Bacteria > Actinomycetota > Actinomycetes > Mycobacteriales > Mycobacteriaceae > Mycobacterium. The sequence goes on along the minus strand of NZ_LZTB01000011.1, from coordinate 149,700 downwards.
GGGTTACGCCGCGTGGCCGAAGAACGTGGCGCCGTCATCTACGAACAGACTCCGGCCGTCGACATCACCCGCATCGGCGAGGTACTGACGGTGCGCACCGCGCACGGCGCGGTCACCACGGGCCAGGTGCTGCTCGCGTCCAACGCCTTCCCGCCGCTGCTGCGGCGCCTCAAAGCGTGGATGTTGCCCGTGTACGACTATGTTCTGGCGACCGCGCCGCTGACCACCGAACAGCTCGCGGCGATCGGCTGGACGCAGAATCAGGGACTTTCCGACGCCGGCAACCAGTTCCACTACTTCCGCCGGACCCGTGACGACCGGATTCTGTGGGGCGGCTACGACGCGATCTACCACTTCGGCAACCGGGTGGCTCCCGAACTGGAGCAGCGTGACGCGTCGCACCAGTTGTTGGCGCGCCAATTCCGGGAGACCTTCCCTCAACTGGACGACGTGCCGTTCACCCACCGCTGGGGCGGGGTCATCGATACGACGAGTCGCTTCACCCCGATCTTCGGTACCGCGCACGGCGGACGCGTCGCTTACGCGGTCGGGTTCACGGGGCTCGGCGTCGCGTCGACGCGCTTCGGTGCTCAGGTTGCACTGGATCTCCTTTCGGGACGCCGGACCGAACGGACCAGGCTCAAGGCCGTCACCGGTACCGCGGTGCCCTTCCCGCCCGAACCGCTGCGATGGCCCGCCGTGCAAATCACCCGGGCCGCATTGGCTCGCGAGGACGAAACCGGGCGCAGGGGACTGCTATTGCGCACATTCGATCGATTCGGCGTCGGCTTCAACAGCTGAAGGAGTATGGGTATGACCGCAGGACGATTCCATCGGGGCGAACGCGTCGCGGGCTCTGGCGAGTCGCGGATGCTGATCGATCCGGCCACCGGCGAGCGGACCGCAACCATCTCGGAGGCCTCTGTCGCCGAGGCCGGGGCGGCGGTCACCGCTGCCGCCGAGGCTTTTCCCGGATGGTCTCGGCGCACTGCCGGCGAACGGGCGAGGGCGATACTGCGATGGGCAGACCTGATCGACGCCCACGCCGAAGAGCTCACCGCCGTCGAAGTGGCCGAAACGGGGAAGCCTGCCGCAGTCTTTCGCGATGGCGAATTACCGTTCGGCACCGACAATCTGAGGTTTTTCGCCGGAGCGGCACGCTCTCTGGAGGAGTCCGGCGCAGGCCTGCTCAGCGACGGTTACACGTCGATGATCGTGCGCCGGCCGGTGGGCCCGGTCGTCGGCATCGCGCCGTGGAACTTCCCGATGATCATGGGCTTGTGGAAGATCGGCCCGGCCATCGCTTCGGGCAACACCATCGTCGTGAAGCCGGCACCCATCACGCCGACCAGTACTCTTCTCATCGCCGAACTGGCGGTCGAGGCGGGGATCCCCGCAGGTGTGCTCGAGGTGGTGACCGGGGACCAGTCGGTCGGGGAAGCGCTCGTCGCAGACGAACGCGTCCACCTGATCTCGATCACCGGATCCACCCGCGCAGGGCGTCAGGTGATGTCGACAGCGTCGATCCGTGGAGCGCGGGTGCACCTCGAACTCGGCGGCAAGGCGCCGTGTCTGGTCTTCGAGGACGCCGATCTGGATGCGGCCGCGCACGGCATCGCGATGGGCGCCACATACAACTCCGGACAGGACTGCACGGCGGCCACCCGCGTGTATGCCCAGGAGTCGGTGTTCGCCGATGTCGTGGCGCGCCTTCGGGAGAAGTTCGCGGCCATTCGCGTTGGCGATCCGCGTGATCCGGCCACCGACATCGGGCCGCTGGTCAGTGTGGAGCACCGCGAACGCGTCCACGGATTCGTCCAACGTGCCGTCACCGCCGGTGCCACCGTCGAAGCTGGTGGCTCGCTTCCCGAGGGCCCTGGTGCGTACTACCCGCCGACGTTGATCACCGGGGCGCAGCAGTCGGCCGAGATCGTCCAGGACGAGGTCTTCGGCCCGGTGCTGGTGGTGCTGCCCTTCGGTACCGAGGCGGACGCGGTCACCTTGGCCAACGACTGCCGCTACGGCCTGGCGTCCTCGGTGTGGACGCTCGATGTGGCACGCGCACTTCGTGTTTCCCATGCGATCGAGGCCGGCGTGACGTGGGTCAACGATCATCTGCCCATCGCATCCGAGGCTCCGCACGGCGGCGTCAAGGCGAGCGGGTTCGGCAAGGACATGAGCCAGGCGGCTGTCGCCGAGTACACCGTGGCGCGGCACATCATGGTCAAGCATGCCCCACGCGCAGCGCACGATTCATTCCGGCCTGCGTGAAAGGCGAAGATTATCAACATTTTCGAGTGATATGGTGACCAACTTCGTTCAGCCATAGTTCATTCCGTCGAGGATGTGCTGCCGTCCGAGCGGGGAGGCCGAGAGTGGTCTCTCCGCCCGATGGTGTTCCGGTCAGCGCGGCTGTGGTGACGAATTATGTTGATAGACAAGTATTGTCGATCTGTTGCGGTTCTGGTCACAACCATCTAGCCTGTGTGATTGATACCACGTTCCTGTGAAAGTGCTTGGCCCCCAGGAATTCGCCCGTCCAACACGCCCGTGACGTGCGTTCAGGAGCACGTCGGGAATCGCAATCATGCTGGAGGTTGAGATATGACGACCAATGACGGTGTTGCCGAGTTGCATTCGGCAGAGGAGCGGCTACCGCGAAAGATGCGCTGGTTCGACGGCTTTGCGATGGCGATGACGATGCCCGCCGCGCTGGTCGCCACCCTGGGCGCGTCGATCGCCGGTCTCGGCGGCTGGGGCGCGGCCGTGCTCTGGGCGATCTCCATGGCCATCTCGCTGGCGGTCAACTGGATCTACATCGAACTGGCAGCGATGTTTCCCGATGCGTCAGGCGGTATCTCGGGCTATGCGGCCGAGGCGTGGAAGAAGTACGCCCCCTGGCTCGCCCCGTTGGCCGGAGTCGGGTACTGGCTGCCCTGGGGGTCCAACCTCGCCACCTACGGAGCCTTCACCGGTCTGCTGGTGCAGTCGCAGTGGTTCCCCGACCAGCAGTGGGTCTACGATGTCGGCCCGCTGCACTTCAGCTTTCCCATCCTTATCGGACTCGCCGTCATCTTCATCTTGTACGGCATCAACATCATCGGTGTGCGGGTCACCATGGCGTTCGTCTACGTGACCGCTGCGATCTTGATGATCCCTCTGTCGGTCTTCGTGTTCTTCCCGCTCTTCAACGCTGACTGGGCACCGATGGACCTGACGTGGAAGTTGCACGGACTCGGGGGATTGCACACCGCGATCGTCTGGCTCTATGTGATGGCGTGGACGACGCTCGGTGTCGAGGTCTGCGCCACGTTCGCCTCGGAGTACCGCGACCCGGTCAAGGACACCTCGCGCGCGATCCGGGCATCCGCACTGTTCTGCCTCGGCGTCTTCTTCATCGTGCCCCTGACCCTGGGTGGATTCGCCGGCGAACAGGCCATCGGCGAGGATCCCTCGACCTTCTTCGTGGCGAGCTTCTCGAAGCTGACCGGTGCCGGTGCCGGCGTCATGGTGCTCTGCCTCATCGCATCTCTGCTGTTGGTGATGCTGACGTCGGTCGCCGACGCGTCGCGGGTGCTGTTCAACATGGGCAAGGAAGGCATCACTGTCCGCGCGATGGGCAAGCTGAACAGTCGAGGTGTACCCGTACGCGCGTTGAACGTCATGCTGGTGCTCAATGTCGTACTGCTCGTGGTGCTTCAGCAGCCGTTGGCGATCATCGTCACCGGCAACCTCGGCTACATCCTGGCCCATGTGCTGGCGGTCGCCGGTTTCGCGCTGCTGCGCAAGGATCGGCCGGATGCGCCGCGCCCGATCCGTCTGCCCCAAGTGTTTGTGCCGTTGTCCATCGGACTGGCGGTCCTGCTCGCGGTCATGCTCGTCGTCGGTGCCACCGGTTTCTCGATCACGGGCTACGGCGGCGTACTCGAGTTGTGCCTTGCCATATCGATTCTCGCGGGCGGAGTCCTGTTGTGGCGGTTCGTTCAACGGAGTGATCGTGCAGCCGCCGGACGCGTCGACGGGACCGACTGACGGTCCGCGAGCCCAACCGTTAGTCCACACTTACGGTTGACCATGCCATATCGGTAAGTCTAGACTTACCGATATGGCATCCGCTGCCGCTGTGCTCGATGCACTCGGGGATCACACCCGCAGGTCGATTCTGGAGATCCTTCTGGAGGGGCCGACGGCGGTCGGGGTGCTGGCCGACCAGTTGCCGGTATCTCGCCCCGCGGTCTCCCAGCATCTGCGGGTGCTCAAGGATGCCGAGTTGGTCGTGGAGTCGGTGGTCGGCACCCGCCGGCTGTACCGCATCGATCGGGCCGGGTTGAACGTGGTGCGCCACTACCTCGACCGGTTCTGGGAGACCACGCTCGACAATTTCGCATTGTTGGCGGAAGCCGAAGCCGAGAAGCGTCGTGAGGAGACATGATGGACACCCAATCAGCTGCTGAGCTGGAGGTTGTGCGGTCGGTGACCGTGCCGTTGAGCCGCGAGCGAACGTTCGAACTGTTCACCGCTCGCATCGGCGAGTACTGGCCGCGCGAGCATTCGATCGGTACTGCGCCGCAGGTGGACGTGACACTCGAGCCGCGCGTCGGTGGCCGCTGGTACGAGCGTGGCGAAGATGGCAGCGAATGTGACTGGGGCCGGGTTGCGGCGTGGGAGCCGCCGAGCCGGGTGGTCATGCTGTGGCAGCTCGATGCCGACTGGAAGTTCAACCCCGACTTCGAAACCGAGGTCGAGGTGACGTTCACCGAAGTGGAACCGGGACGCACCCGACTCGATCTGACCCATCGGAACCTGGACCGCTACGGCGACCGGGCCGCGGAGATGCGGTCGGCCTTCGAATCGCCCGATGGTTGGAACGGCATCCTCGACCGTTTCGTCGGCCTCGCTACCGACGTTGCGTCGCAATAATTTTCGCCCTCGCGTCAGCCCGCGAAGCGTCCGGTGACCGGCGGCAGGTCCTTGAGGGTGAGGATGCCCGGCGCGGCGGCGACCACGGCGGGCACCGCGTTGGTCACCGGCAGTGCCGTGTAGATCATGCCCAGCCCGTTGAGACTGACCTCGCTCCAGTCCTTCGAGGGCAGGCAGTACACCACGGTGCGCATGTTGGGGACGCCGAACACCTGGATCACGTGACCGTGCGCCACCGGCTTCGGCGGTGTGACGTGGTTGCCCATGATCCAGTTGAATCCGACGCTGACCACGTTCCGGTCGCCGACCCAGCCGCGGTGATAGCCGTACACGCCGGCCACGGTGCCCTTCGGGATCTGCATGAATCCCAGATCGGTGTCATCGGTGGCGGCGGTGAACTGCACGTCGAAGGTGATCCGGTCCAGGTCTGCGCCGATGGCGTCGGCCATCATCGCGGCCGACTCGGCGAACACCTCACTCTCGCGGCGCACGCTCTCGGCCAGGCCGGGCGTCTGCGGATCCTGCCCGAAGCCCATCGCGGCCATCGTTCCCGCGGACTCGTAGACGCCGCAGTCGACCGATTCGGTGATGCGGATTTCGTCGACGCGTTCGCATGCGCTGCTGAGCACCATGCCCACCATGTTGGTCAGTCCCGGGTGTGCGCCACTGCCGAAGATGGTGGAATTTCCTGCCTCGCAAGCCTTCTGGATACGCGCGCGATCCTCGGGCGTCTGCTTTCCGCCGGTGATCCACGCCGCGCTTGAGCACACGTTGATGCCCGATTCCAGCAGTCGGACCAGCTCGTCGATGCTGGGCCAGATCGGGTTGTAGCAGCAGGCGTCCGGCTTGAGCGCGATCAGATCGTCGATCGAGTTGGTCGCCTTGATGCCGGTGGGTTGCGGCCATCCGGCGAGCTCGGCTGCGTCGACGCCGACCTTGTCGGCCCCGTACGCGTACACCCCGACCAGCTCCATGTCGGCACGGCCGATGATCGCGTGCAGCGAGCGCCTGCCGATGTTGCCGGTGGTCCACTGGATGACCCGGAGCGGTCGGGGCGTTGCGGTCATGAATCGTCTCCTCGATGAGCCTGCACTGGTCCAGTAGACACTATCGACGGTCTGTTCACTCGGCGTCGTCCCCGGAAAGAATGCCCTGGCGAGTCGGGCGTGCGCGTCGCACAATCGGATATAGGTCCACAGTGACGGATCGAGGTCTGATCATGGACATGCTCTACTCCCTCGGGGCGGCCGGCGCCGTCTTTCTGATCCTGTTCTGGATCGGCGTCAGCAACATCCGCGTGGTCAAGCAGTACGAGCGCGGGGTGGTGTTCCGGTTCGGCCGGGTACAGGATCAGGTCCGTAATCCCGGGCTGACCATGTTGATCCCGATCGCCGATCGGCTCCAGAAGGTCAACACGCAGATCATCACCATGCCGGTCCCGGCGCAGGACGGCATCACCCGCGACAACGTGACGGTGCGGGTCGACGCGGTGATCTACTTCAACGTCATCGACCCGGTGCGGGCCGTGGTCGACGTGCAGGACTACATGTCGGCGATCGGTCAGGTCGCGCAGACGTCGCTGCGGTCGATCATCGGCAAGAGCAATCTGGACGATCTGCTGTCCAACCGCGAACACCTCAACCAAGGTTTGGAACTGCTCATCGACAGTCCCGCGTTGGGCTGGGGTATCCACATCGATCGGGTCGAGATCAAGGACGTGGTGCTGCCGGACTCCATGAAGCGCTCGATCGCCCGGCAAGCCGAGGCAGAGCGTGAGCGGCGAGCCCGCGTGATCACCGCGGACGGAGAACTGCAGGCCTCCGAAAAGCTCGCCGCGGCAGCCGATGTGATGGCCGCCGAGCCCGCCGCCCTGCAGCTTCGGCTGCTGGAGACCGTCGTCGAGGTGGCCGCGGAGAAGAACTCCACCGTGGTGCTGCCGTTCCCGGTCGAACTCCTGCGGTTCCTGGAGCGGGCGACGCCGCAGCGGCCGAATGTGCCCGACGATGCACGCGGTATCGCGCTCGAAGAGCCGTTGCCCAGCCGGATCTCCTCGCCCGGTACTTGAGTGTTGAACCATTGCCCTTCGGCTGTCGTGTCTGGAAGGAGTGTCCGGACCACAACTCTTGGGAGCCGAAGTGTATGCACGTGTCCACTCAGCCGTTCTGTCCACCGTCACCGCCGCATCGATCGGGGCGGTCGTCGTCGCCCCGGTGACACCACCCGCGCAAGTCGTGGCGCCCCGCGTCGTCGGTGAGCAGGTCCAGCTCGCGGCCGCCCCTTCGTTCGGTGCCATCCCCATCGCATTCCTGCAGAACCAGGCGACGTATTGCAGCCTGATCTGTCCGTTCCTGGTCCAGGGTGTGGTGACGGTACCGCTCGGCGTGGTGCAGGCGCCCGTTGCGTTCCTGAATTCCCTGGGCGCCAACGGTTCTCTGACCCGCGCCATCGGAGCGGCGGCCGCGGCGGTGACCGGCCCGGCCAACACCGCGGCCGAGGGCATCATCCTCAACGACGTGTTCCATGTGGTGCCCAAGGCGTTCAACAACCTGGAAGTCACGGTGGTGCAGCTGTCTGACGTCGGGGCGGCGCTGCTCACCCCGGGCCAGTTGCCGGGTGCTATCGACACGGCCCGACAGACGATCCTGACGGCGCTGCATCAACCGCTGCCGCCACCGGACCCCACGCAGACCGGCGCCCACACCCTGCCGCAGGTGGTGGCGGTGGAGGCCATCAAGGTCAGTGCCGCGGTCGCCTTCCAGGCCGGCGAGCTGGTGCTGCTCGGTGTCGTGCAGACCGCGAACGCCGGTGCTCAGGAGCTGGCCCAGACCGGTAATCCCGTCGCCGCGGTGGAGGCTGCCGCGAGCCAGGCCGCCGATGTGGTTCACGTGGCCTCCACCATCGTCAAGGATTCCGTCGACACCGCAGTGACGAACATCCGCACCGCGGCCCAACACGATTTCCCGACGACGCATTCGGTCACGCTTGCGGTCGCGGCCCCGAAGTCGCACGCGTCGGCCCCCGAGGTCAACACCGGCGACGCCGTGAAGCCCGACAAGCCGGTGACGGCCCGCCCCGCGATCGACCGGGTCGATCGCGTCGTCAAATCCATTGCCGACGCGCAGTCGAAGGCAGTGCACCCCAACAAGTCCGATTCGACGACGGACCGCAAGGGGCGGCACGCCCGGTAGTTATCCACAAAGCTGAGTTCATCCACAGCCGGCCCACTTACGGGCCCGCTGCGGGCCGATTCGTCCGTGCGCGTACCTACCGTCGTGGCATGCCCACCGAACTGCCCGAGCAGCGGCTGCGTCGCAGGCTCACGCCTGCGGATCCGGTTGCCGATGATCCCGAGCCCGAGCGGGAGCCAAGCGCCCCGCCGGACAGTGCGCTGACCCGTTGGCTGCCCGACACCCCATCCGACGGGCCGTCGGGCTGGCTGGCAGCCGCGCGTGCCGATCCGGGACGAGCCGGGGTGGTGGGGCTGGCCGTGGTCGGTGTGCTGGCCGTCCTGGTCACCGTCTTCACCCTGATCCGGGACAAGCCGCCACCGGTCACGGCAGCGAATCTGCCTCCGGTGCAGATGGTTTCGTCTGCGAGCGCGACACCGAGCGCCACCGCAGGGCCCGTCGTGGTCAGCGTCGTGGGACTGGTGCACAAACCGGGGCTGGTCACCCTGGATGCCGGAGCGCGTATCGCCGACGCCCTCACCGCAGCCGGTGGTCCCCTCGACGGGGCCGATCTGATCGGGCTGAACATGGCGCGCCGCGTCACCGACGGCGAACAGGTCGTGGTCGGAATCGCTGCACCGCCGGGCAAGCCGACCACGATGGGCAGCTCGGTGACCGGCGGGAGCACCGCGCCATCGACCGCGTCCGCGACGCCGTCCGGCGGTCACGGGCAGGCCGGGCCGGTGGACCTCAACACCGCGACGGTCGAGCAGCTCGACGTGTTGCCCGGAGTCGGACCCGTGACCGCGGCCGCCATCGTCGCGTGGCGAGACAGCCATGGCCGGTTCGGCAGCGTGGAGCAGCTCGGCGAGGTCGACGGGATCGGCCCCGCACGCCTGGAGAAACTACGGCCGCTGGTCCGCGTGTGACCACCCATGAACCCGAGGTCGAGATCGACCGGCTGGACCTGCGGCTGCTTCCCGCGGCGCTGGCGGCCTGGGCCGTGACGGCCACGGGCATAGTGTGGGGCATCGGCGGTTCGGTCCTCGCCGTGGTCGCCGCGACAGGCGTTGTCGCGGTGCTGACCCGGTTCGGCCGTCTCGGATTCGGCGTCGCCGCGGTGCTGGCCGTGGCCGCCGCCGGTGCGGGTTTCGCCGTGGCCGTCGGTTTGCGGGTGCACCAGCAGCAGCACCACCCGATCACCGCCCGCTACGGTGGCGCGGCGACCGTGCTCGTCAGCGCCACCGAGACACCTCGGGTCATCGCGGGTGGCCGGCTGATGTTCCGCGGTGACCTTGCCGAACTGGACGGCGCCCCTGTCGCGGGGCGGGTGCTGGTGTTCGCCCCGGCCGGTGGCTACACCGAGATGACCGTCGGTCGTCCCGCGCGCTTCCGGGCGGCAATCGGCAGGCCCACCCGCCGTGATCTCACGGTGGCCGTGCTCACCGCGAGCGGGCGGCCGACGCTCGGGCAGGCCTCGGTGGTGCAGCGGGCGGCGCAGCGGATCAGGGCCGGCTTTGCCGAGTCGGCCCGGGCCGCCCTGCCGGCAGACCAGGCCGCGATGCTCCCGGCGTTGGCGCTGGGGGACACCTCGACGGTGGACGGGCAGACCACCGCCCAGTTTCGGGTTGCGGGTTTGACCCATCTGACGGCGGTGTCCGGGGCCAACGTGACCATCGTGTGCGGTGCACTGCTGCTGAGCGCCGGACTGGTGGGGCCACGCGTGGCGGTCGGCGTTGCAGCGCTCGGCCTGATCGGATTCGTCGTCGTCGTGCAACCGTCGGCCAGCGTCCTGCGTGCCGCGGTGATGGGTGCGGTGACCCTGTTCGCAGTGTTGATCCACCGCCGCAGGCGCGCCATACCGGCGCTCGCGGCCAGCGTCATCGTGCTGATGGTGGCCGCACCCGAACTGGCCGTCGATGCCGGGTTCGCCCTTTCGGTCGCCGCGACAGCGGGCATCGTGGTGCTCGCGCCGCTGTGGACGCGACGGTTGGTGGCCCGCGGGTGGCCCCGTCCGTTGGCTGCCGCCGTCAGCGTCGCAGCCGTCGCCCAATTGGTCACCGCACCGCTGGTGGCCGGGATCTCTGGCACCTTCAGCCTGGTGGCGGTCGTGGCGAACCTGGCGGTGGCGGCGGTGATCCCACCCATCACCGTGCTGGGCACCGCGGCCGCGGTGATAGCGATCGCGTGGCCCGCCGCGGCGCAACTGCTGATCCGATTCACCGGTCCCGAGCTGTGGTGGTTGTTGTCAGTGGCGCGGTGGGCGTCGGCGGTGCCGGGCGCGGCGGTGCCCACGCCGTCGGGATGGGTCGGCGTGGCGGTGGTGGCCGCCGGCGGAGTAACGCTGGTGCTCGCGTGGCGGTGGCTTTGGGTGCGCCGGACCGCCGCCGGCTTTGCCGTGTGCGCGCTGGCCTGGACGCTGTCGGATGCACTGCAAGCCTGACTGTCAGCCCTGTCGCCCCGGCGTGACACCATCATCGGCGTGAGCCAACAGGCCGAAGGGCTACACCTGGTGCTGGGTGACGAGGAACTGCTGGTCGAACGTGCTGTCGCGGCCGTACTACGTGCGGCGCGCGCGCAGGCTGGAACCGACGACGTGCCGGTGGACCGGATGCGCGCCGGTGAGGTGAGCACGAGCGAGCTGGCCGAGTTGCTCAGCCCGTCGCTGTTCGCCGAGCAGCGCCTCGTGGTGCTCGAATCCGCTGCCGAAGCCGGCAAGGACGCCGTCTCGCTCATCGCCGGTGCCGCTGCCGACCTGCCGCCGGGCACGTCGCTGGTGGTCGTGCACTCCGGTGGTGGCCGGGCCAAGGCGCTGGCTGATCAGTTGAAAAAGCTTGGTGCGCAAGTGCATCCGTGTGCGCGTATCACCAAGCCGGGGGAGCGGGCCGACTTCGTGCGCCGCGAATTCCGGGATCTGCGGGTCAAGGTTTCCGATGACACCGTCAACGCGGTCCTCGATGCGGTCGGGTCGAACATTCGAGAGCTGGCCGCAGTGTGCTCGCAGCTGGTGGCCGATACGGACGGTCAGGTCGACGCTGCCGCGGTCCGTCGTTATCACAGCGGTAAGGCGGAAGTGAAGGGCTTCGACATCGCCGACAAGGCCGTCGTCGGCGACGTGGCAGGCGCCGCAGAGGCACTGCGGTGGGCAATGCTCGCAGGCGAGCCGCAGGTGGTGTTGGCCGATGCGCTGGCCGAGGCGGTACACACCATCGCCCGGGTGGGTCCGCTGTCGGGGGACCCCTACAAGTTGGCCGGGGAGCTCGGCATGCCGCCGTGGCGGGTGCAGAAGGCACAGAAGCAGGCGCGGCGATGGTCGCGGGATTCCGTCGCCGAGGCGATGCGGGTGGTGGCCACGCTCAATGCAGACGTAAAGGGCGCAGCGGCAGATGCCGACTACGCCCTTGAGGCCGCGGTGCGCCGGGTGGCGCAACTCGCGGCCGGGTGAAGCGTGAAGCTCAGAGCTTGTTGAGGGCCAGCGCCAGCGCGGACTTCTTGTTCGCGGCCTGGTTGGCGTGGATGACGCCCTTGCTGGCGGCCTTGTCGAGCTTGCGGCTGGTCGACACCAGCAGCTCGGCGGCTTTTTCCTTCTCGCCTGCCTCGACGGCCTCACGGAAGCCGCGAACGGCGGTGCGCAGCGACGACTTCACCGACTGGTTGCGCAACCGGCGACGCTCGTTGGTGAGGATGCGCTTTTCCTGCGACTTGATGTTGGCCACGTAGAAGTTCCTTCGTAATTCTCTAGCTGGGGTTACCTAAGTCTCTGCGGTACCCGCACAGCGGGCAGCGACTGTTCAGGGTACCAGCGCGGTACCCCAACTCCCAAAGCGGCGGCCGCCAGGCCCCGACCTGATGCCACCGTTTTACCACGTCAACCCGCGTTTGGCGGGCTGAAACGGGCTACGTGGTTGGACGGCGAAAACGCGACAGGTGGTGCAGCATGTTGGGGATGAGCCTTCGTACAGCCCGGACCCGGGGAGCAGAGACCGCCCCGGCGGCGCGCGTCAGACATCAAGGCGTCTTCGACGGCTACAACCGGCTCGGGCGCTACGCCGCGGCGTTCGACGAGATGTTCGATGCCTCCGGCAATGTGCGCGGCCCGTACAAGGGCATCTATGCCGAGCTCGCTCCGTCCGATGCCTCCGAGCTGCAGTCACGCTCGGAGGCTCTGGGCCGGGCCTTCATCGATCAGGGCATCACGTTCTCGTTGTCCGGCCAGGAGCGACACATCCCGATGGACCTGGTGCCGCGAGTGATCTCGGCAGCCGAGTGGTCGCGGCTCGAACGCGGTATCACCCAGCGGGTCAAGGCGCTGGAGATGTACCTCGACGATGTGTACGGCGAGCAGGAAATCCTGCGCGACGGGGTGATCCCGCGTCGGCTGGTGACGTCGTGTGAGCATTTCCACCGCGAGGCCGCGGGCATCGTCCCGCCCAACGGCGTACGCATCCACGTCGCAGGCATCGATCTGATCCGCGACGACAAGGGCGACTTCCGGGTGCTCGAGGACAACCTGCGGTCACCGTCGGGCGTGTCCTACGTGATGGAGAACCGGCGCACCATGGCGCGGGTCTTTCCGAAACTGTTCGCCACCAACCGGGTGCGCGCCGTCGGCGACTACGCGTCACATCTGCTGCGGGCGCTGCGCAACGCCGCACCGACCAACGTCGCCGATCCCACCATCGCCGTGCTCACCCCGGGTGTGTACAACTCGGCGTACTTCGAGCATTCGCTGCTGGCTCGGCAGATGGGTGCCGAACTGGTCGAGGGTCGGGACCTGTTCTGCCGCGACAACGTCGTCTACATGCGCACCACCGAAGGCGAGCGGCAGGTCGACGTGATCTACCGCCGGATCGATGACGACTACCTCGACCCCATGCAGTTCAAGCCCGACTCGATGCTCGGTGTCGCAGGCATCCTCAATGCCGCCCGCGCCGGCAACGTCGTGATCTCCAGCGCGGTCGGCAACGGCGTCGGCGACGACAAGCTCGTCTATACCTACGTGCCCACGATCATCGAGTACTACCTGGGCGAAAAGCCCCTCCTCGCCAATGTCGACAGCTACCGGTGCTGGCTCGACGACGAACGTGAAGAGGTGCTCGACCGGGTGGCCGAGCTGGTCATCAAACCGGTCGAGGGGTCGGGCGGGTACGGCATCGTGTTCGGTCCGGACGCCTCGGACAAGGAACTCGCGACGATCACCAAGAAGATCCGCAGCAATCCCCGGGGCTGGATCGCGCAGCCGGTCATGCAGCTGTCCACCGTGCCCACCCAGGTCGGCAGCAAGTTGGCGCCGCGGCACGTGGATCTGCGACCGTTCGCGGTCAACGACGGCAACGACGTGTGGGTACTGCCCGGCGGGCTCACCCGGGTGGCGTTGCCCGAGGGCTCTCTGGTGGTCAACTCCAGCCAGGGTGGCGGATCGAAGGACACCTGGGTGCTCGCGTCGCGCACATCGGCGGCCGACCGTGAACTCGCGGCCGCCGAGGTGGTGCGGTCACTGCCCAGAGCCGCGAACGATCCGAAAAGCAATGGCGCACCGGCTGGTTCGTCGTCCCAACAGCAGCAGTAGGGGTGAGGTGGATGCTGGCGCGAAATGCCGAATCGCTGTACTGGATCGGGCGGTACGTGGAGCGGGCCGACGATACCGCGAGGATCCTCGACGTCACGGTCCATCAGCTGCTGGAGGATTCCAGCGTCGACCCGGATCAGGCATCGCGGACCCTGCTGCGCGTCCTCGGAATCGAGCCACCCGCTGGGCGACTCGACATGTGGTCGCTGACCGACATCGTGGCGTTCAGCCGAGACACCTACGGCGGGACCTCGATCGTCGGAGCCATCTCAGCGGCTCGGGAGAACGCCCGTGGCGCCCGTGAAGTCACCTCGACCGAGATCTGGGAATGCCTCAACACCACCTACAACGGGTTGGCCGAACGGGAGCGGGTAGCCAGACGGCTTGGCCCGCATCAGTTTCTGTCCTACGTGGAGGGCCGCGCGGCGATGTTCGCCGGACTCGCGGATTCGACGCTGAGCCGCGATGACGGCTACCGGTTCTTGCTGCTGGGCCGCGCGATCGAACGCGTCGACATGATCGTGCGGCTGCTGCTCTCGCGGGTCGGGGACAGTGGATCGTCCCCGGCATGGGTCACGCTGCTGAGGTCGGCCGGCGCGCACGACACCTACCTGCGCACCTACCGTGGGGTTCTCGACGCCGGCCGAGTGGTCGAATTCATGTTGTTGGACAGGCTGTTTCCGCGGTCGATATTCCATTCACTGCGGTTGGCCGAACACAGCCTCGACGAGCTGCAGAACAGTCCGCACAGCCGAGTGGGGGCGACGGCCGAGGCGCAGCGGCTGCTGGGCCGGGCGCGCAGCGAGTTGGAGTTCCTGCAACCCGGCGCGCTGCTGGAATCGCTGGAGGTGCGGCTGGCGAGCTTGCAGAAAACCTGCCGAGACGTCGGAGAAGCGTTGGCGCTGCAATACTTCCACTCCGCGCCGTGGGTGGGCTGGACCGACGCGGGCCGGGGCAGCGCTCTGGTGATCGAAGAAGGGGAACTTTAGATGTGGCGCATGCGGGTGGTGCATTCGACCGGCTACGCGTACAAGTCGCCGGTCACCGCGTCGTTCAACGAGGCCCGGCTGACACCGCGGTCGGATTCCCGTCAGAACGTGATCCTCAACCGGGTGGAGACCGTGCCGGCCACGAGGTCCTACCGGTACGTGGACTACTGGGGCACTGCGGTGACGGCATTCGACCTGCATGCGCCGCACACCGAACTCGAGGTGACGTCGTCGTCGGTCGTCGAAACTGAAGTCGTCGAGCGGTCCGAGGAAAGCGTCAGCTGGGACGATCTCGCCTCCGAAGCGGTGCTCGACCGGTTCGACGAGGTGCTCAGCCCCACGGGTTACACGCCGACGAGCAAGCGGATCCAGCGGGTGGCCGAGCGGATCGCCAGGGACTACGAACCTCAGGACGCGGTTATCGCCGCCGCGCAGTGGGTCCGCAGCGAACTCGACTATGTTCCCGGCACCACCGGTGTGCATTCATCGGGCCTCGACGCCCTGCGGGAGGGGAAGGGCGTCTGTCAGGATTTCGCGCACCTGTCGTTGATCATGTTGCGCTCCATGGGAATTCCCTCGCGGTACGTGTCGGGTTATCTGCATCCCGACAGCCAGGCCGCGGTGGGCGAGACCATCGACGGGCAGAGCCATGCCTGGATCCAGGCTTGGACCGGCGGGTGGTGGCACTACGACCCCACCAACGATGCCGAGATCAACGAGCGGTACGTGAGCGTCGGCGTCGGCCGCAACTACTCCGACGTCACACCGCTCAAGGGCATCTATTCCGGCGAGGATTCCACAGACTTGGATGTGGTCGTGGAGATCACCCGGCTGGCTTGACGGAGCCCGCGCGGCCCAGGTTGCGGAAGCCCGGATGGACGTGCGGTGTCAGCTCATGGTGATCGGCGAGGGTCTGCAGCAGTTCCAGCAGCGTATCTCGTTGTGCGGCATCGAGACCCGCAGTCATCCGCTCATCGTGGCGGCGCGCCAGCTCGCCGATGCGCCGCAGGATCTTCTTGCCCGCCGTGCTGAGGTACAGCGCGTGCAACCTGCGGTCGTCGGGATTGCGGCGCCGCTCGACGTAGCCGCGGTCCTCCAAATCGTCGACGTAGCTGACCACTCGGCTCGGCAACAGGCTGAGCTGGGCGCTCAGTGACTGCTGGCTGAGCCCTGGCTGCGCGCCGATGGCGCGCAGGATGCCTGCGTGCGGGGGCGTCAGCTCGACGGTCGCCATCTGCTCGGCGAACAGGGCTGCTGCCCGGTGGCCGAGCTGTGCCAGCAGGAATGCCGCGGTGTCCGGGCCACCTTCCATGCTGAAACCGTATCACCGTCAAATGGTTCATGATTGCAAACATTCGGCACTCGGCGGGCGACGGTTGCCGTCATCGTCCCGCGGGCATATCGTTCATTATATGAACGATTCATCGGGTGATCGAATTCAGTCCGCGCGGACCGTGACGGCCGCCGGGTCTGCCACGGCCGCCCGGACCGCCCGAACCGGCAGACAAGGCAGACAAGGCGGACCGCCGCTGGCCCCGCTGGCTGCGGTTTCGCTGGGATTGCTGCTGGCCGGGGTCATCGTCGGCGTCGCTATCGGCGGTGTGATGCCGTTGCCCTACGGTGGCGCCGCCGACATCCTTCGATACGTTCATGACCACCACGGGGCCGTGCGGGCCTGTGCGGTGGGCACATTCGCGGCATCGGTGCCGTTGGCGACCTACGCCGCGACCGTGAGCACCCGGCTGCGCCAACTCGGCGTCACGGCGCCCGGTGCGACCATCGCCCTGGCCGGTGGCATTCTGGCCGCCGGATCCCTCGGCCTCTCCGGCCTGATCTGCTGGGCCATGTCCCGGCCTGAGGTGGTGGTCGACGACGGACTGATCCGCGCGCTGTACTACTTGGTGTTCCTCACCGGTGGGGTCGGGCACATCGTGGCGCTCGGCCTGCTGCTCGCAGGCATCGCGGTGCCGAGCCTGCTGCTCGAGTTGTTGCCGCGGGCACTGGCCTGGGCCGGTCTTGCGATCGCCGTGCTCGCTGAATTCGCGACGCTGGTCCTCATCTGGCCTGAAACGGCTGTGGTGTTGCCGATTGCCCGGTTCACCGGTTTCGTCTGGCTGATCGTCGCCGGTGTGCTGTTGCCGAAGCGGCGAACCGATCGTCGGCGCGCATGAAGCTCAGTGTCAGCGTCACGAACTACTCGTGGCCGGACCCGATCCACGACCGGCTGACGGCACTGGCCGCGAGCCTTGACGGCACCGCGGTCGACACGCTGTGGGTCGCCGACCATCTGCTGCAGGCCGACCCGTCGTGTCGGACCGACGAGCCGATGCTCGAGGCCTACACCGTGCTCGGTTACCTCGCGGCCGCGACGCGCCGGGTTCGGCTGGGCACCATGGTGACGGCGGCGACCTTCCGTGCGCCGGCCTTGCTCATCAAGGCGGTGACGACGCTCGATGTGCTCTCTGGCGGCCGGGCCTGGCTCGGTCTCGGTGCGGGCTATAACGCTGCCGAAGCCACTGCAATGGGCCTGTATTTGCCGGACACCGCCGAGCGGTTCGCGCGGATGACCGAACTGTTGCAGTTGGCTGATCGCATGTGGCGTGGCGATCAGAGCGCCTTTCGCGGTGAGTACTTGACGGCAGGGCAGCCGTTCGGCAGTCCTCGACCGGTGACGGTGCCGCATCCTCCGGTGCTGATCGGCGGCACGGGCGAGCGCCGCACGCTGCGCCTTGTCGCGCAGTACGGGGACGCGTGCAACCTGTTCGACATTCCCGACGGCGGGCGCGCCATCCGCCGCCAACTCGGGGTGTTGGACCGTCATTGCGCCGAGGTCGGGCGACCCGCCGATGCGGTCGAGCGCACGGTGACCACCGCTCTGGAACCTGGCGAGTCGGTTGCCCGACTGGTGCAGCGCTGTCTGGCGCTCGGTGAACTCGGCCTCGATCATGTCGTACTCATCAGGCGCGGACATCCCTGGGCCGGTACCGATCTCGACGTCGTCGCCGGTGCTGCCGATCAGTTGCGCGATCTGGCGCAGACCCCCGGATGAACTTCGACCCGGTGCAGGTCGTTGCCCAGCTCGATCTGCCGGTCGAATTCCGTTGCGGCCCTGGCGCGCCACTCGTCTTCCTCACCCGCGGCGATCGCAGGCACGTAGTGGGTGAGGATGAGGATCCCGACCCCGGCGCGAGCTGCGGTGGCCGCGGCCTCTTCGACCGAGGAGTGGTAGTCGCAGATGTCGCGGATGCGCTGCATGGGCAGTTGCTCGACGAGATCCTTGCGGATCGCAGTGTGTACCAGGGCGCCCGCGCCTGCGGCGAGAGCATCGAGGCCGGTGCACGGCACCGTGTCACCGGCGAGCACGACAGACGCGCCATGGTGCTCGATGCGGAACCCGATGGTCGGCTCCACGGGCCGGTGGTCGGTGGGGCCCACCACCGTTCGCACGCCGTCCTGATCCCACACCAGCCCCTCGGTGTACTCGTGCACCTCGACCGGCGGCGGTGCGGTGAGGTCGGCGTGATGGGCGATCCGATACCCGATGTCGGGTCCGAAGGCCTCGAGCATCGCCTCGACCACCCGTTTCGTTCCCGGCGGCCCGATGATCTGCAGCGGAATCTGCTCGGTGAAGGTGGTCACCCACCGGGTGATGATGACGTCGCCCAGGTCGGCGATGTGGTCGCTGTGCAGGTGGGTGAGCAGCAGCGCGCTGAGCGCGTTGGCACCGGAACCCACTGCGGCCAACCGCTGTTGCACGCCGCGGCCGCAGTCGACGAGGAACGTCTGGCCACCGGCACGGATCAGGGTGGCCGGACCGGCGCGGTCCGGGTCCGGGATGGGGCTGCCGGTGCCGAGCAGAGTGACCTCGATCATGCGCCCAGATATACCCGGTGATGCGCCTTGGGCGAGCCCCTTTCGCCCGGACCGTTGCCGACCTAGCCTGGTGTGAGGTGGATCACGATCGGAGGCGGGCGATGCGGATCGCGGACGTGCTGAGCAATAAGGGCGCCGCCGTGGCGACGATATCCCCGGAAGCCACGGTGTCTCAGCTGCTGGCCGGGCTGCACGAGATGAACATCGGTGCGATGGTGGTGGTCGGTTCCGAAGGGCTGGCAGGCATCGTGTCCGAGCGCGACGTGGTGCGCAAGCTACATGAACGCGGCAGCAGCCTGTTGGCCCAGCCGGTCTCGGAGATCATGACGACGGTTCTGGCCACGTGCACCCCGCGCGACACGGTCGACCACCTCAGTGTGCTGATGACCGAGAATCGCGTGCGGCACGTCCCGGTGCTCGACGGTGGGCGGCTGGCCGGCATCGTGAGCATCGGTGACGTCGTCAAGACCCGGATGGAGGAGCTCGAAGCCGAGCAACAGCAGTTGCAGGCCTACATCACGCAGGAGCGCTGACGCGCTCACCGACGCCGTCGAGAAGATCGTTGTCGGCGAAGGCGCCTCGGTAGGCGGCGGCCGGATGACGCTCGGGTAGCCGGTCGCCGCGACCCAACAGCTTGTGGCGCAGCGTGCCCGACTTGTCGGTGGCGATGAGCCCCCGCTCGCGCAGCGTCGGGAACAACCGGTCGGCCACCTCCTGGAATGACTGGGGGACCGTGGCGTGGTAGACGTTGATGCCGTCGACGCCGGCCTCGCGCCATTCCTCGAGGCGGTCGGCGATCTCCTGAGCGGTTCCGACGACGCGGTTGGCCCCTTCCAACACCCACGCCATGTCCCGGATCGTCGGCTCGGCATTGCCCGACGCTTCGGTCGCCCAACGCGTGAAACTCTTGATCCCGGTGAACTCGCCGAGCTGACTGATCGGCGTGTCGAGAGGCAGGCTGCCCGCGTCGATTCCGGCATCGCCCAACGCGTGCAGGGCAATTCCCTCCAAATCCAGATAACGCTTGAGTTTGTCATTGCGCCGTACTGCCTCGGCGTGGGTATCACCGATCACGAACGACAGTCCCTGGGCGAACGTGATGTCGTGTGGATCGCGACCGTTTTCGACTGCCAGGGCACGGGTTTCGGCGGTCAGCTGATGTGCGGACTCGGGATTCGGACTGCTGATGTACACGCCCTCGGCGTTGCGGGCCGAGAACAACTGTCCGGCCGGGGACGAACCTGCCTGGAACAGAACCGGTGTGCGCTGCGGCGATGGCGACGAGAAGTGCGGCCCCTCCACCCGGTACCGCTTACCGACGTGGTTGATCTTGTGGATCTTGGCCGGGTCGGAGTGCACGCCGCGGTCTTTGTCCTGCACGAGTGCGTCCTCGTCCCAGGATCCTTCCCACAACTTGTATGTCACGTCGACGTATTCGTAGGCCCACTCGTATCGCTCGTCGTGGGCGAGGGTGCCCTCATGGCCGAAGCTGCGAAACATGTTCTCGTTGAAGCTCGTCACGATGTTCCAGCCGAGCCGACCGTCGGTGTAGTGGTCCAACGACGACATGCGCCGGGCGAAGTCGAACGGATGGTCCTGGATGATCGAGCTGGTGAACACGATGCCCAGGTGATCGGTCGCGGCGGCCAGCGCCGAGGCGAGCACGGAGGGATCGTTGACCGGGATCTGGATCCCGGCCTCGACGGACTTGCGCCAGTTGCCGTTCCACGGTGCCCGCAACCCGAACACATCGGCGAAGAAGAGCAGGTCGTAGCCGGCGCGGTCCACCGCGGTGGCCAGCGACGTCCAGTGCCGAAGCGAGTTGAACTTGTGGTTCTGCGCCTCCGGGGCACGCCAAAGGCCGTGCAGCACATGGGATGCGGTGTTCATCACGAACGCCGAGAAATACAGTGGGCGTTTGCTCTGGCTCACGAGATCGGCCCCAGGGTGTCGCGGATCAGGGTGTTGTCGGTGGTCTTGAGGAATTCGGCGACCTTGGGATCCTTGAACGTCTGGATGAGTTTCTGGACGTTGGGATCGTTGAGATGCTTGTTGCTGACCACCAATCCGCCTTCGCTGCCTTTCGGAGCCGGGTGCCGGGCCAGGATCTGGTTCTCCGTCAGGCCCGCTGCGTACACGTCGGAGATGTGGACCACGATGGCGTCGACATCGGCGAGGCTGCGCGCCAGCTGGCCGATCGGAACCTGAACGAACTGGTAGTTCTTGGGATTGGCCGCGATGTCACCGAGCTGCGGCAGTCCCGCGAGCGTCTCTTTGCCGGGTTTGAGGGTGATCTGCCCGGCCTCGGCCAGGTCGAGCAGGGCGATCGCCTGACCGGCCGGGTCGTCGCGCAGGGCGATCTTGGCCCCCGTCGGCAGTTGCGCCCAGCTGCGGTACTTGTTCGAGTACGTCGCCTGGTCCCAGGTGAATGTCGGGGCGGCCAGCGTGAGTTGGAATCCGTTGGCGGCGATGGCGTCGTTGAGGAATGGCTGATGCTCGAAGAAGTTGCCTGCCACCGTGCCCGCGTCGACGGCACGGTTGATCTCGATGAGATTGTCGATGCGCACCGGTTTGATAGTGATCCCGTGGTCGGGCGCGACGTTCTGGGCGATGTAGGCCAGCAGGTTCTCGGCGGCGATGTCGGTGCTCCACGTCGCGACGTCGAGCGTGGTGCCGAATGGCTTGTCCTGGTTGGTGTTGTTGGCGAAGAAGATGCCGCCGACGATGACGATCACGACGCCGACGGCGGCCGCGATCCATGGCCAACGCTGTTTTTTCTTGATCTCGATGTCGATATCGCCGGCGGCGGGCGACGCGGTCTGCTGCTCGGTCACGGATGTTCCTTCGTGTTGCGGGTTTTCAGCGTGTGAGTGCCTTGACGACGCGGTCGCCGACAAACTGGACGACCTGGATCGTGACGATCAGCGTGACCGCGGTCGCGATCATGATGTTGTCGTCGAACCTGTTGTAGCCATAGGTGATTGCCAGGTTTCCCACGCCGCCTGCCCCGATCGATCCGGCGATGGCCGAGTACTCGATCATCGCGATGATGTTGACCGTCAGGGCCCCGGCGAGGGCGGGCAGTGCCTCGGAGAGCTGCACGGTCCGAATGACCTGCAGTGTGGTGCCGCCCGAGGCCTGGCCCATGTCGGTGACGTCGGACCGGACCTCGCGCAAGGCGTTCTGTACGAGTCGGGCGAAGAACGGTACGCCCGCGGTCGTCATCGGCACGATCGCAGCCGGGATCCCGATCGTGGTGCCGACGATGAACCGCGTCACCGGGATGATCGCTGCCATCAGGATCAAAAACGGCAGGGATCGCCCGACGTTCACGATCGTGTTGAGTGTGGTGAACAGCCGCGGGTTCGGATAGAGCCCCAGCGGCGAGGTGTTGTGCAGCGTGACACCGAGCGGGGTGCCGATGATGACGACAAGAACCATCGTGATGCCGACCATGAGCCACGTCTCCCCGTAGGCAGGCAGCAGCAGATCGGGCACGTGTTGCCATGGAGTGCTGAAGTCCTCCTGGGCCACGACGGTGACGGACGGGGTCACGCCGCCTCCCGAGTGGAGCTGATCTGACCCGCGCGGGCGTGGAGCCCGTGGTCTCGCAGATAGTCTGCGAAACCTGTTGGGGCCGAGGGTGAGACCGCCAGCACCGCCCGTCCCACCGCGACACCGCGGATGGCCTCGACGCTGGCGGAGAGCACATCGACGCGCAGGCCCGAGATACCCGGGACGCTGTGAACGGCGGTCAGCCAGTCCAGTGGGACCTGACGTGAGGCGTAGGACACCTCCCAGATGTCGGCCGGCCCGGCGGGCGTCACGGCGGGGCGCTCGGGGAGCAACTCGCGGGCCAGGGCCGAATCCGGATCCAGGATGACATCGGTGACCGAACCGTGTTCGACGATCCGGCCTGCGTCGATGCGGGCCACCGAGTCGGCGATTTCGCGCACCACTTCCATCTCGTGCGTGATGAGGATGACGGATAGACCGAACTCGTCGCGAAGGTGGCTCAGCAGCGCGAGGATTGACTTCGTGGTGGCCGGGTCGAGTCCCGCGGTGGCCTCGTCGGACAACAACACCGACGGGCGCAGCGCGAGCGCGCGGGCAATCCCGACCCGCTGCTTCTGGCCTCCCGAGAGCTGCGCGGGAAAGTACCCGCTGCGGTCGGCGAGCCCCACCCGGTCGAGCAACTCGGCGACCCGCCGGCCGACGGAGTCATCGGTGGCGCGCAGATACTGCAGGGGCAACGCGACATTCTGTGCGACCGTGCGACGCCGCAGCAGGGGAGCGGTCTGAAAGATGACGCCGATGTCGCGCCGTGCCGCGATCAGTTCGGCCCCGTCGAGCCGCGCGAAGTCCAAGCCGCCGACCCGCACTGCGCCGCTGCTCGGACGCTCGAGGAAGCTCACACAGCGCGACAGTGTGCTCTTGCCCGCACCGCTGGGCCCGACGACCGCCAGGATCTCACCGCTGCCGACGGACAACGAGATGTCGTCGAGCACAGTACGGTCCCCGAAACGTTTGGTGAGGCTCTCGATCTCTATCACGGACGCTCTCTGGGTTGATGCGGACACGTCGACGCAGCACTGCGCGCGGGATGGTCGGACACCTGCCGACAGCCCGCAATCTACGCGGCGCGATGCGCCCGCCCCAGGGTAGAAATCGAATTGATCGAAAGTGCCCGACCCAGGTTCGCTTACCGCGCACCGGGATTCGCATCGGCCGGTCGCGGTTCGCGGTTAACTTGGTGGGACACAGTCAGATACGTCAAGCTGAGCCGATCAGCTCGCGGCCACGACTCGCAGCAGGGTGGCTATGTCGACGCTCTGCGGTCGAGGAGTCGGTCGACGCGCGACATCCATCGGATCATCGCGGCATAGTCGGCCTCGGCCCGTGCTTTCTTGACCTCTTGATAGGCGGTGAAGATCTCGCTATCGAGCGTGGAAACCAGATTGATCATTTGCCTGTCCTTCCGATCACCGTGACCGCAAGGACGGCGCAAGCTGCGGACGACTCTCCGCAATGACAGCGATCCCAGTCATGATGGACAGCTCCTCACCCATCCTCGCCAAACACCTGTGTATTCCCCGAATCACCGCTGCTTAATCCCGCTTTTTGGGAGACGTGCCGGGCGTGGGTCACTTCCGTTGCACGGAATCGGTTGCCCGGCATTGTCTATCCGGCGAGGCGCGGCGACGGCCCGTCTCACTTCTCAGTCGCCCGCGAGCATCTTCGATTCCAACGTGGTGATGGACCGAAGCCGCCACGTGGCATCAGGCGTTTCCGCCAGGCGCAGCAGTGCCTCGTCCAAGGTGTCCACGACCGGCAGTCGGAGCCCGGTTGCGGTGGGCACGAGTAGCTTCACCGCGTCACTTGCCACCAAGGCCCAATCCCGCCCGGTTTGGCGGCATTCCGTCGCGAAACGAAGTACTGCCCTGAAACCGGCGAAGTTGACGAAGCCCACAGCGCTGCAATCGAGGACCAACGGGCGGCCGACGTGGACGAATCCGATCAAGTAGCGGCCGACGCTACGGACGTTGCGCGCATCGATCTCACCGCCCACTTCGATCACCACCGCGGGTGGACGCGGGTAACTGCACAGCCGCACACCGAGCGCAGGTGAAGAAGTTGAGATGCGGGTGAGTTTCGGACCGGTGTAGGTCATGGCAACCCCTTGGTGGTCGGTGCGCAGCGTCGCATCCTGGACTGTGTTCTCAAGCCCGACGATCGACAAAGCTGACGTAGATTTACCCGTTCCCTGAGCGTCTACTCCTACTTCTCATGTGGTGCACTGGGATGCCGGACTGAGATTGCTTGCCGCTGCTGTCGAATCATTGAATGTGCGATCGTGGGCAGGTGGCCACCATCGATGTCCGCCCTGTTCGCAAACCCGACGCCGGGCAGCTCGCTGCCGTGTTGGCCCGAGCGTTCTACGACGACCCGGTGATGAAGTGGATGCTGCCCGAGGACGCGCGTCGGCGGCGGGGACTGGTACCGATGTTCGCGACCATGACGCGTCACCACTTCCTGGCCGGCGGCGGCAGTGAGGTGGCAGACCGGGACGGACGGATCGGGGCTGCGGCGCTGTGGGATGCGCCGGGACAGTGGCGACACACGCGGCTGCAGCAGCTGTTGATGATGCCGACGTTCGTGCGGGCGTTCGGGCGGCGGGGCACCCGTGCTCAGCAGATCGAGGCGTTGATGAAGGAGCACCATCCGGAGGAGCCGCATTGGTACCTCGCGGTGATCGGCAGTGACCCCGCGGTCCGCGGCGGCGGTTTGGGCCACGCGTTGATGCGGTCGCGGCTCGACCGCGTCGATGCCGATCATGCGCCGGCCTATCTGGAGTCGAGCAATCCGGACAACATTCCGTACTACCTGCGGTTCGGATTCGAGGTCACCGGCGAGATCCGGTTGCCTGACGGCGGCCCCTCCCTGACCCCGATGTGGCGGCAGCCGCGGTAGGGCGTGAGTGGCGCGAGCCACGGTAGGGGGGTCAGCTCCAGGAGTACTCGGCACGCAGGCGCGCGGCGACCACTTCGAACCGGTCACGGTCGAGGATCGCGCCTTCGCGGCGGATGCTCTCTTCGGGTACGTCGAGCACACGGTCCAACCGGACCCAGCTGGCGCGGCCGTCGTAGTCCCAGCTGCCGGTACCGATACCCACCCAGTGGGGTTCGTTGCGGTGGTGCTCCTGGCTGGACAGCATCAGGCCGAGCAGGGTCCGCTGATCGCGGCCCACGACCAGGACCGGGCGGTCTTTGCCTCTGGTCGGGTCGTCCTCGTAGACCACCCAGGTCCAGACGATCTCGCCAGGATCGGCCCGGCCGTCGAGATCGGGTGCGTAGATCAGCCGGCGGGCCCGGTGTGCGGTCGGAACCGTGTGCTGTGAGACCGGCCGGCCCGCGGTGATGGCCGGAGGGCGTTCGGCCTGGCTGCCGGCGAGCACCTCGAGCCCGAGTTTGATGCCGTGCTGGATCCCCTGCTGGACCGTGCGCGGCACGGTCTCGGGATTCTGCAGCTGGCGGATGAATTTCGGCGCCTCGTTGAACACGAGGTTTTCCGCAAAGCGCTGAAACGCCTTCCATTGCGACGCCATGGTGTCGAGCATAGGGCAGGATCCGCGGCCGCGATTGTGTCGCCGGGGTGGGTGCTCGATACCCTGGATGGGCACAGCACGTGCTCGACACCCACGCTCACCAGGAGATTCCCATCAGCAGTTTCGCCGACAAGACGTTCACTGCGCCGGCGCAGATTCGGAACTTCTGCATCATCGCCCACATCGACCACGGCAAGTCGACGTTGGCCGACCGGATGCTGCAGCTCACCGGCGTCGTCGACGACCGGTCGATGCGTGCGCAGTACCTCGACCGGATGGACATCGAGCGCGAACGCGGCATCACCATCAAGGCCCAGAACGTGCGGCTGCCGTGGCAGATGAACGACGAGGACTACGTCCTGCACCTGATCGACACGCCCGGTCACGTCGACTTCACCTACGAGGTGTCCCGCGCCCTGGAGGCGTGTGAGGGCGCGGTGCTGCTGGTCGACGCGGCGCAGGGCATCGAGGCGCAGACGCTGGCCAACCTGTACCTGGCGCTCGATCGCGACCTGACTGTCATCCCGGTGCTCAACAAGATCGATCTGCCCGCCGCGGATCCTGAGCGCTACGCCGGTGAGCTTGCGCACATCATCGGTTGCGAGCCGTCCGATGTGCTGCGCGTGTCCGGCAAGACCGGTGAGGGCGTGGCCGAGCTGCTCGACGAGGTGGTGCGGCAGGTGCCGGCCCCGACCGGTGACGCCGACGCGCCGACCCGCGCGATGATCTTCGACTCGGTGTACGACATCTACCGCGGCGTGGTGACCTATGTCCGCGTGGTGGACGGCAAGATCGTCCCGCGCGAGAAGATCGCCATGATGTCCACCGGGGCGACCCACGAGCTGCTCGAGGTCGGCATCGTCTCGCCCGAACCCAAGGCCAGCGCGGGCCTCGGGGTGGGGGAGGTCGGTTACCTGATCACCGGTGTGAAGGACGTCCGGCAGTCCAAGGTCGGCGACACCGTGACGACGGCCAGGGGCGGCGCCAAGGAGGCGCTGACCGGGTACCGCGAGCCCAGGCCGATGGTGTACTCGGGCCTGTACCCGGTGGATGGTTCGGACTATCCGGATCTGCGCGACGCGCTGGACAAGCTGCAACTCAACGACGCGGCGCTGACCTATGAGCCGGAGACCTCGGTGGCGCTCGGCTTCGGGTTCCGCTGCGGCTTCCTGGGGCTGCTGCACATGGAGATCACCCGCGAGCGCCTGGAGCGCGAGTTCGATCTCGACCTGATCTCCACCTCGCCCAACGTGGTGTACCGGGTGATCAAGGACGACGGTTCGGAGATCGTGGTGACCAATCCGTCGGACTGGCCCGAGGGCAAGGTCCGCGAGGTCTACGAGCCGGTGGTCAAGACGACGGTGATCGCGCCCAGCGAGTTCATCGGGACCATCATGGAGCTGTGCCAGTCCCGCCGCGGTGAACTCGGCGGCATGGACTACCTGTCGCCTGAACGCGTCGAGCTGCGCTACACGATGCCGCTGGGCGAGATCATCTTCGACTTCTTCGACTCGCTGAAGTCGCGCACCCGTGGCTATGCCAGCCTCGACTACGAAGAGGCCGGCGAGCAGCAGGCCGATCTGGTCAAGGTCGACATCCTGCTGCAGGGCGAAGCGGTCGACGCGTTCAGCGCCATCGTGCACAAGGATTCGGCGGCTGCCTACGGCAACAAGATGACCACCAAGCTCAAGGAACTCATCCCGCGCCAGCAGTTCGAGGTTCCGGTGCAGGCCGCGATCGGTTCGAGAATCATTGCCCGCGAGAATATTCGGGCGATCCGCAAGGACGTGCTCTCCAAGTGCTACGGCGGTGACATCACCCGTAAGCGCAAACTGCTCGAGAAGCAGAAAGAGGGCAAGAAGCGCATGAAGACCATTGGGCGCGTTGAGGTTCCGCAGGAAGCCTTCGTGGCTGCGCTGTCGACGGACGCGGCGGGGGACAAGGCGAAGAAGTAGCCCGCCGCGGCCGTCGACGCGGCGCTCAGCGCGGGTAGCCGCCGGCTCCCGTGCGTTGCACCACCAGCCGGGTCAGCAGGTAGTGCACGAGACCGGCGACCGCGAAGGCGGGCAGTGAGGCCGTGGTGTAGCGGAACACGCCGGTCGGTTCGTAGGTCACCGGGTTGAGCAGTAGTGCGTAGGTGACTGCGCCTGCGGCGACGGCGGCGAACGCCGCGATGTTGAACCCGTTCCAGTAGCTGTAGGCGGATTCGCCGACGGGCCGGAACAGGTCGCGGACGTTGAGGCGACGACGCCGGAGGACGAAGTAGTCGACCACCTGGACCGCGCACAGCGGAGCCAGCACGATCGCGCCCCAGGACACGAACCGCCCGTAGTTGTCGTATACGGCCGACGGGAAGAACACCAGAACGGCGGCCGGGCCGAGGATCACCGCGAGCATGAGGGGCCATGCCGCCTTGCGGAAGAACGCCCCGCCGCCGCCCTTGAGCGCGACCATCGACGCGTAGCCCTGCGACAGGATCGCGGTGATGTTGGCCAGGCAGATGATGACCAGCGCCACCACGCCGAGGCCGGCGCCTGCCAGCGGGATCATCCACTGCGTCGGATCCTCGATCTGCAGCGACAGGGCGGCCAGCACGCCGACGACCGCGGCGCACACCGACGCGCCGAAGACGCCGATCCAGTTGGGCCAGAAGGCCGCTCGGGAACTGCGGGTCAGCCGGGCGAGGTTCCCGAGGTTGGGCCACCAGGCGAAGCCGCCGGCCAGGTTCAGCTCGACGGCCAGCATGAAGCTCAGATGCGGGTCGTCGCTGGCACCGCCGAGCGGAACCAGTGCGGTGATGTCCGACCAGCTGTGTCCGGAGAACACGATCACGATGACGCCGATGATGATCAGCACCAGCAGCGGTGCGATGAAGCGGCACACCGCCTCGACCGATACGGGGCCGCGCGCCAGTACGATCCAGGACACCACGATCGCGACCAGGCCCAGCAGGCTGGCGGCCACACCGGATTCCGAAAGATGGGTTCCGGCGATCTGGTTGATGACGGTGACCAGGCCGTGGCCGAACATGATGGCCAGCACGGCCGACCAGGCCGCCGCGAGCACGGTGGACACCGAGACCATCACGACCCGGGCGCCGTTCTCGCCGAAGATGCTGCGCAGGCCGACGAACTGTTCGATGCCGTACTTGACCGACGGCATGCACGGGGCCAGCGCGACGAGCAGGACGCTGATGCCGTAGCCGATGACGATCGACGCGATGGCCTGCGTGACACCCACGTAGTACGCGACGGCCGCGCCTTGCAGGAATGCCCAGGTGGCCACCGCGAGTCCCACGTTGACCGCGGAGTGCTGCCAGAAGCCCCAGATCCGTTCGGCGGGACGCAGGGGAAGATCGGTCAGCGTGGCGTCCAGGCTGCCCTCGGCGCCGCTCTGGCGCAGTGCGTCGGTCATCAGTACGCCCACCACAGGAGTGCGACGGTGGCCAGGGCGAGGACGGCGATGACGACCAGCAGGTCGGTCATCGGCAGGTCGGATACCTCCATCGCGGTGGCGTCGGGGGACTCCAGCATGCTCAGGCGGTCCTCGAGTTCTCGATCGAATGTCGTGTCGTCCACCGGGCTCCATTTCTGATTGGCGGGCCAGTTTAAGAGAGTCTGTGGTGACCCTCACAACTTGTCAACCCGGTTGACGGAATCACATTCATTCTTGACTGGCGGGCCAATTAACAATAAGAATCGAAGCCATGACAACAACCTCGCCGTCCGGGGACACCGTCCACACCGTGGTGATCGGGGCCGGGTACGCCGGCCTCGCCGCAGCATTGTCGTTGGCGGACAACGGTACCGACGTGCTGGTGCTGGAGGCATCCGATCGCGTCGGCGGCCGCGTGCACTCCCAGCGACTCGACGGCGGCGTGGTGGTCGACCACGGCGGGCAATGGGTGGGGCCCACCCAGCACCGGCTGCTTGCAGCCGCCGAGAGGTTCGGGTGTGCGACCTTCCCGACCTATGACACCGGTGATCACCTCGAACTGTGGGCCGACGGCAGCTGCCGCCCCTTCCGGGGTGCCGGGCCGGCCGGCGGCCCCGGAGTCGAGCCGTACATCGAGGCGACCGAGGCCATCGACAAGCTCGCCGTCACGGTCAACCTCGACAACCCGAGCGCCACCGAGCGGATCGCCGAGTGGGACAGCGAAACCGTTCAGTCATACTTCGACCGCACCGTCGCCGACGCCGACGCGCGCCGGCGTCTCGCGCTCGCGGTACAGGGCGTCTGGACCGTGGAGCCCAGAGACATCTCCCTGTTCCACCTGCTCTTCTACGTGGCATCCGCGGGCGGCTTCGACCAGCTCATGGAGACCGCCGGATGCGCACAGGAGCGGCGTTTCGTGGGCGGCGCCCAGTCGGTGGCACTGGCCATGGCCGAGCACCTCGGCGAGAAGATCCGGCTCAATACGCCGGTCACCCACGTCGAGCACGGTGCCGACGGGGTGCGCGTCGGCACCGACCGCGGGCCGGTGTACGCCTCGCACGTGGTGGTGGCGGCATCCCCGGGCGCGGCGGTCCGAATCCGGTTCACCCCGGCCCTGCCGCCGTCGCGCAACCGCTGGATGGAACGCAGCCCGATGGGCGAGGTCTCCAAGATCCACACCGTCTACGACCGCCCGTTCTGGCGCGAGCGCGGACTGTCCGGCCAGGCCACGGTGTACGGCGACCGCAACGTCGGCGTCGTCTTCGACAATTCACCCGAGGGCGGCGAGGCTGGGGTGCTGGTGTCATTCACCTACGGTGACCGCCAGCGCCGTTGGGCGGCCTTGCCGGCGGCCGAGCGTCGCGCCGACATCCTCGCGACCCTCGGTGCCCTCTTCGGGGACGAGGCGGCAAAGCCGGTGCAGTACACCGAGAAAAGCTGGCCAGAAGATCCCTGGGCGCACGGCGGGTATGCGGCCAACCCGGCACCCGGGGTCTGGGTCGAACACGGCGCCTCGGGATGGCGTGCCCCGTGCGGGCGGATCCATTGGGCGGGTTCGGAAACATCGAGTGTCTGGAACGGCTACATCGACGGCGCGATCGCATCCGGTCAGCGCGCTGCCGACGAGATCGTCGCTGCCGCAACCCCGTAAACGTCTTCACCGTCACCACAGATAGGAACAACTCACGTGGCGCAAACTTCTGTGCTCGGCCGCGCCGGCGCAGACCTCAGCGTGTTCAGCGACCCGCGCTCGGTCGCCGTTGTCGGTGCCTCCGGGGACCCCGCGAAGTGGGGCTACTGGCTGGCCTCGGGTGCCCTCACCGGTGCTCGGCGCCGCGCGGTGCACCTGGTCAACAGCCGCACACCCCAGGTACTCGGCCAACCCTGCGCGGCCAGCCTGCTCGATCTCCCCGAGACTCCCGATCTGGTCGCCCTGTGCGTACCGGCGGCCCACATCGACACCGTCGTCGACGAAGGGCTGCAGCGCGGCGCACGAGGTTTTCTCGGGATCACCGCAGGCGTCGCCGACGAGCGGGCACTGGCGGCGCGGATCGCCGCCAACGGCGCCCGGTTGATCGGCACCAACAGCCTCGGAATCTACGACGCGAGCAGTGATCTGCAGCTGATGTGGGGCAGCCTCACCCCGGGGCCGCTTGCCATCGTCTCGCAGAGCGGGCAGCTCGGTTCCGAACTCGCCGCGATGGGGCGACGACACGGCCTGGGGGTGTCCCGGTTCGTGTCGGTCGGCAACCAATCAGATGTCACCGCAGTCGAATTGCTCGCCGACTTGGCCGGGCACGACGCCACCCGGGTGGTCGTCGTGTACCTGGAGAGCTTCACCGACGGGGAGGCCCTCTTCGACACTCTCGCCGCGTTGCGCACAACGGGTAAGCCGACGGTGCTGCTGACCGTGGGCTCCAGCGCAGCGAGCTCCCGGATGGCGCGCTCGCACACCGGCTCGCTGACGTCGTCGCTAGACCTGGTCGACGCGGCCTGCCGCGCCGCGGGTGTGGTGCGGGTCAACACGCCCGCAGAGGTCATCGACGT
Organism: Mycobacterium sp. 852013-50091_SCH5140682; assembly: GCF_001665685.1. Classification (GTDB taxonomy): domain Bacteria; phylum Actinomycetota; class Actinomycetes; order Mycobacteriales; family Mycobacteriaceae; genus Mycobacterium. Next base: position 118,095 of record NZ_LZTB01000011.1, on the reverse strand, counting down.
GGCCCGCACGCTGCTGGCCGCACCCGTGCCGAAGGGCCGGCGCATCGCGATCGTCGGGGACAGCGGCGGGCAGAGTGCGATTGCCGCGGACGTGGCCTCCGAGCGGGGGCTGACGGTCGCACCGTTCCCGGTGTCGCTCAGCGAGTCCCTTGCCGGCGTGCTGCCCGCGGGTGCGGCGTGCGCCAACCCGGTCGACCTCGCCGGCGCAGGCGAGAAGGACATCGAAAGCTACGCAACGGTTGTCGAGCAGGTGGCGGCGGTGCCCGGCATCGACGCCGTGGTGCTGACCGGATACTTCGGTTGCTACGGGCAGGACATCCCGGCGATGGCAGCCGACGAGATTGCGGTCGCGCAGCGGCTGGGTGCGCTCGTCGATGCCACCGGTATCCCCGTCGTCGTGCACACCATGGGGCCGGAATCGGCTACCGCACAAGCACTCTGGAGCTGTGGAGTGCCCGCGTTCGGCTCGATCGAAGCCGCGGCGGGTGCTTTGGCCCACGCCGCCGAGCTGTGCGCACGGCCGTCCGTCGACCCGGCCCCAACGGCGGCGGCTCCCGACGCCGCGGTGTTGCCCGGCTACTGGGCCGCGCGGGAACTGCTGGCGCAGAAGGGCGTTGCCTTCCCTGCCGGGGCGCTGGTGAACACCGGCGCCGACCTGGCGGCGCTGAACGCGTTGCGGGCGCCGTACGTGCTCAAGGCCGGATGGCTGGAGCACAAGAGCGAAGTCGGTGGTGTCCGAATCGGTCTCGCCGACACCGCTGAGCTACACGCGGCGTTCGAGGACATGCACGGCCGGCTCGGTGACGGCGATTACGTCGTCGAGGAGCAGGACGTGCGGGAAGGCGCCGTGGAAGTTCTCGTCAGTGCACGGCGAGACCCGCAGCTCGGTGCCTTCGTGGTGGTCGGCGCAGGCGGCACGGAAACCGAGGTACATCAGGACGTCCGCGTCGAACGCGCGCCGGTGTCACGCGAGGGGGCCCGGCAGATGCTCGACGAGTTGCGCATGGCTCCGCTGCTGCGGGGCTGGCGCGGACGGCCCGCGGTCGACATCGACGGACTGGCCGACCTCGTGGTGGCGGTTTCAGAGCTGATCGCCCAGCGCGGCGACATCGCCGAGGTCGAACTCAACCCGGTCCGGGCGACCCCGCACGGGGCCGTCGCCGTGGACGCGCTGGTGATCCCCCTGACTGGACAAGAACATGGCGAATCAACGGAATTGGGAGACGACACGTGACAACACCGGATACTTCGACCGAGTTCGCCGGCCGGGTCGCACTGGTGACCGGCGGGGGCAGTGGGATCGGTCAGGCCATCGCGGTGCGGTGGGCTGCGGCCGGCGGCACCGTCGCGGTGCTGGGTCGCCGCAAGGAAGCCCTCGAAGAGACTGTGCGGCTGGCCGAGGCCCATGGCGTGACGGCCGAGGCGGTGGTGTGCGACGTGCGTGATCACGTCGCCGTCGCGGACGCCGTCGACGATGTGGTGACCCGCCACGGCCGCATCGATGCATTGGTCAACAATGCGGCGGGCAACTTCGTCGTGCCGTCGGAGGACCTCTCGCCCAACGGCTGGAAAGCCGTCACCGACATCGTGCTCAACGGCACCTTCTACTGCACGCACGCGGTCGGACGGCACATGCTCGCCCAGGGCGGCGGAACGATCCTCAACGTCATCGCCAGCTATGCCTGGCACGGTCACCCGGGCACGGTGCACAGCGCCGCCGCCAAGGGCGGCGTGGTCGCCATGACCCGCACCCTGGCGGTCGAATGGGGTGCCCGCAACGTCCGGGTGAACTGCATCGCCCCCGGCCCCACCGAAACCCAGGGCGCGGGTGCGGCATTGTGGCCCACCGCGCAGGCCCGCGCCGACGTGCTGGCCAGCGTTCCCGCAGGCAGGTTCGCCAGCCCCGAGGAGATCGCCGAATCCGCGGCGTTCCTGCTCAGCGACCGCGCCGCGTTCGTCACCGGCGACGTGCTGGTCGCCGACGGCGCCCAATGGCTCGGCAAGGCGATCTATACCGACCCGCTGGCCCGTACCTGAAACCGCACACCCCAACAACTTTCACCACCGAAGAGGAGACAAGACATGCAGACCACCCACATCCCGGCCTGGCCGCTCAGCGATGAGCAGCGCCAGATCGTCGAGCTGTGCCGCGACTTCGCCGCCAAGGAGATTCGGCCCCGCGGCCGCGAGGTCGACGAGGCCGACACCGTCACGCCCGTCGACATCTTCCAGAAGGCGGCCGAGGTCGGCATCACCGACTTCATGATCCCCGAGGAGTTCGGCGGCGGAGGCTTCACCGATGTCTTCACGCAGTGCCTGGTGCAGGAGGAACTGTGCTGGGGCGATCCGGGTATCGGCAACCTCGTGTGCTCGAACGGTTTCTTCTCCGATCCCATCATGGTGCTGGGCACCGCGGACCAGAAGAAGCGCTGGCTGACGCCCCTGACCGGGCCCAAGTCGCCGATGACCTCGCTGGCCACCACCGAGCCGGAATCCGGCTCGGACGCCGCGTCGATCGTCACCACCGCGATCCGCGTCGAAGGCGGGTACCGCATCAACGGGCAGAAGGCGTGGATCTCCAACGCCGGCGCGGCCGAGTTCTACGTGATCTTCGCCAAGACCGACCCGAGCAAGCGGTCGGGCGGCGTGACCGCGTTCCTGGTCCACCGGGACACCGCCGGAATGAGCTTCGGGGAACCGATGAAGAAGATGGGGCAGCGCGCCATCGTGTGCCGCGAGATCTTCCTCGACGACGTGTTCGTCCCCGAGCAGGACCGGCTCGGCGAAGAGGGACAGGGCTTCTACGGCCTGATGGGCACGTTCGACATTTCGCGTGTGGTGCTCGGTGCGGCCGCTGTCGGTGCGGCGCGGGCTGCCTACGAGTACGCGCTGGACTACGCCAAGACGCGAAAGCAGTTCGGGGTGCCCATCATCGAACACCAGGCGGTGGCGTTCCGGCTTGCCGAGATGGCGACCCGCATCGAATCGGCCCGCCTGCTGGTGCTGCACGCGGCCCGGGTGATCGACAGCGGAGCCCCGGCACGCGGCCTTGCGGCGATGGCGAAGCTCACCGCGTCCGAGACGGCGATGTTCGTCACCCACGCGGCGGTCCAAACCCTTGGCGGCTGGGGATACTCGCGGGAGTACCCGGTGGAGCAGTGGATGCGTGACGTCAAGCTGGAGGAGATCGAGGAGGGCACCTCGGACATCATGAAGCTGGTGATCTCGCGCAACCTCGACTGACCCGGCCGGGCATTGTTGATTGAACGTACAGTTATCGGACTTGTACGATCGGCCCAGCAATGCCGAGCTGATCCGGAGGGCCGATGCCACGTCCCAGCGTTGAAGCCGAGCGGAGACCGCAGATCCTGTCTGCGGCATGCGCGGTGATCGCTCAGATCGGCATCCCGGCCCTGCGGCTCTCCGATGTGGCGAAGGAGGCCGGTGTCAGTTCCGGCACCGTCCACTACTACTTCGAGACCAAGCGCGACGTGATCACCGCGGCGTTCGAATTCAACCTCGCCGATTCGCTGGCGCGTCGGCAGGAATTGCTGAGTTCGGACAAGGACAGTCTGGCCATCCTGCACGATCTCGTGCAGTCCTATCTGCCCACCGACGAACGATCGCGGCGGGCCTGGAAGGTGTGGCTGGCGCTGTGGGCCGAAGGCAGCCGCGACCCGGTGCTGCAGGAGATCAACGACCGGCTCTACGGTCAGTGGCGCGACGTGGTGGCCGGGGTGATCCGGTCGGCGCAGCACCAGAAACTGGCGCGATCCGGTGATCCAGTTGTCCTGGCCAACATGCTCATCGGCATGCTCGACGGGCTGGCGGTGCAGGTGCTGCTCGGCTCCCAGAGCATGTCCCTGGACGCGATGCAGGAGACCTGCAAGGCGTTCATCGGTGATGTGATCGCCCGCTGATCCGTCCGGGTCGCCGAAAGCCTTTGAGTCCCTTGTGTAGGCTTTGCTGAGCCCGCTGGCGTAGTAGGGTCGGGATGATTGCTGTCGGCGGGAGTAGGCGATGAGAACGGTTGGCGCGCTCGGGTTGCTGGTGTCCGCCGTCATGCTGACCGCGGGGTGTACCAAGGTTGTCGACGGCCGGGTGGCGGCCGCCGACGGCTTGGCGCCGCGTCCGCTGAGCGGTCAATCCGTCGAAAAGGCCCTGCCCGACATCGGGCAGGTGGAGAAGATCGTCGGTGAAACCCTTGCCGAAGACAACTATGTGCCGCCGATCTCGGGTGGTCTCGACGATCTGCCCAACGGTTTGGCCACCGAACAGGATGCGACACCGCACGAATGCGTCACGGTGTCGAGCCCCATGCAGCGCAGCACCTACGAATCCGCTGACGTCACCGGCGCTGCCAGCACGCAGTGGAAGGGCGACCAGTCCGACGGTGCGGTGCTGGCCGTCGACGTCGGTGTGGTCGCCCTCGGCAGCGTGGCCGACGCCAACGCGCTGTTCGCCGGGTTCGCCAAGCAGTGGAAGGACTGTCAGGGCCAAACGGTGACGCTCGTGCGGGAGTCGGTCCGCGGCGGTTTCTACACCGACGCGATCACCGACGTGCGGGAGACCGCGTCGGTGATCGCCGCCACCGTCGAATTCGGCCACACCACAGACCAGACGACCAGCCCGGTGGCCCGTGCCATCGGGGTGCGGGCCAACTGCCTGGTCGAGACCGAGATTGCGTTCTTCAGCGACGCGGTGACGTCGGGCAAGCCGTCCAATGTCGACACCGTCGCCATCGACATCGCGCGCGCGATGATGGACCGCGTCGAGGAACTCACCTGAGAAGACGTGATCCCGTGACGTAGCGGGGTGACGTCGGCGACAATGACATATGGCCAGCAGGGCGCGGCTGCTCATCGCAGGCTCCGTTGCGGCCCTGGCAGTGTCCGGATGCACGAGCACGGTAGCCGGGATGGCGGTCCGCGACCCGAATGCCCCACCGCCGAAGACCACTCTGGAGGAATCCGACCTCGACGGCGTCCTGCTGTCCACGACCACCCTCGACGGCATCGTCGGCACTTCGGGTCTCAAGGTCACCGTCGACACCGACCAGATGCAGGATCAATCCAACGCCGTCGTCGACGCCAACTGTCTCGGTGCGGCCTTCGGCGCACAAGAACCGGTGTACGCCAACAGTGGCTGGACCGCGGTGCGCGACCAGGTGGTGCGGGAGCCGGGCGAGCACAACAAGCACTGGCTCGAGCAAGCCGTCGTGCTGTACCCCTCGGCCGACGACGCCAAGCAATTCCTCGGTAAATCCCAGTCGGACTGGGCCAAATGCCAAGGCACGCTGATCACGTTCAGCGACAGCGACGAGGTGCAGGTGTGGAACGTCACCGACGTCACCGTGGACGGTTCGACCATCAGCCAGACGTCCACCCCGGGCGCCGACAACTCCGGCGGTTGCCACCACGCCATGGCGGCCGCGGCCAACGTCATCGTCGAAACCTGGGCCTGCGGTGACTCGGTCACCGACGAGGCGGTCACCATTGCCAACGACATCGTCGCCAAGATCAAGCAGTTGTAGAGGTCCCGTTTCTTGCGCGAGCAGTCACAGAGGTCCGCGACACGCCGGGTTTCGCGGACCTTTGTGACTGCTCGCGCAAGGAACGTGAGTTGGCTTCTGGCTGAGCGCAACCCTGCAACCGCGGCGGCGGCGACCGTAGCGTCGGCGCAGTGCCCAGAGAACTGCATCTGCTCGCTTTCGGCAACACCCGCTCGGCCGGGCCTTGGCGGCATCCTGACATCGACAACAGCACCGCCGGGGTGCGGCGCCGTCTGATCGCGCACGCCCGAACCGCCGAGGCGGGTACGTTCGACGCGCTCTTCTTCGCAGACGGACTGAACTACGGGCCGCCCGCAACGTGGGCGTACAAAACTCCGGAAGACTTCGAACCGCTGACCGCGACGGCGGCGCTGTCGTCGGTGACCGACCGGATCGGCCTGGTCGTCACCGGATCGGCAACCCTGCAGCATCCCTATCACCTTGCCCGGCAACTGTTGTCGCTCGATCACCTCAGCGGAGGGCGGGCCGGCTGGAACCTGGTCACCAGCTTCGCGCAGGCCGCCGCGGACAATTTCAGTGCCAACGGCGTCGTCGACCACGACGAGCGCTACCGCATCGCCGAAGAGGCGCTCGACGTGGTGCGCAAGCTGTGGGACGGCTGGGGCGAGGACACCATAGTCGAAGACCGCGCAGCCGGAATCTTCCACGATGTCACCAGGATTCGTCGCGCCGACCATCACGGCCGGTACTTCGACGTCACCGGTCCGCTCGGTGCCTCCCGCTCGGCACAGGGCCGGCCTGTGCTGTTCCAGGCCGGCTCGTCGGACACCGGGCGCGCCTTCGCGGCCCGCCACGCCGAGGTCATCTTCACCAGCCACGGGAACCGGGCGCGTGCTCAGGAGTTCTACCGCCAGATCCACACCGCGAGCCACGGCCGCGCTCGGCCGCCGCTGATCACTCCGTCGCTGCGATACGTGGTGGGCTCCACCGAGGACGAAGCCAAGCGCGCCGAACAGGAGGAATACCAATACTTCAGCCCGGAGTATCAGGCCGGGTGGCTGCTGGAGGTCGACGTCGACGTCACCGGCGCGGACCTCGACGGTCCCGTGCCGGCATCGGCCTTCCCCGAGCACACCCAGACGCATCAGACCGCACTGGCGGGCTACCGCGCGCTGGCCGCCGACGGAGACCCCACCGTGCGAGAGTTCTTGTACCGCACCGTGAACGGATGGGGTGCATCGGTGGTCGGCACCCCCGAGCGCATCGCCGACGAGATCGAGGAGTGGTTCAGTACGGCGGCCGCCGACGGCTTCGTCCTGCGGGACACCGGATTGCCCGGGCAGACCGCGTTGTTCGTCGAACAGGTGGTACCGGTGCTGCGTAAACGCGGCCTGTTCCGCCACGAATACACCGGGACGACGTTGCGCTCCCACCTGGGCCTCGAGGTGCCCGTCCGATGACCTCGCGAGATCCGTTCGTGCTGGCCGCCTTCACGATGTCGACGGTGTCGCACGGCAACTTCGGGTTGTGGCGTCATCCACACGATCAGACCGCGCGTTACACCGATATCCGGTACTGGGTGGAACTGGCGAAACTTCTCGACACCGGCGGATTCGACGCCCTGTTCATCGCCGACGCGGTCGGCCAGCTCGACGTATTCGGCGGCGACGCGGCCGCGGCGCTGACGCGTGCCGTGCAGACGCCGGTGACCGATCCGCTGCTGGCGGTCTCGGCGATGGCCGCCGCGACAACGCATCTCGGCTTCGGCATCACCGTGTCCACCACCTATGAGAGCCCGTATCTACTGGCGCGCAAGTTCAGCACGCTCGATCATCTGACCGGCGGGCGTATCGGCTGGAACATCGTCACGTCGCTGCTGGACAGCGCCGCCCGCAACATCATCGGCCGCGACCGGCAGATCCCGCACGACGAGCGCTACGCCATGGCCCAGGAATTCCTGGAGGTGACCTACAAGCTGTGGGAAGGATCCTGGGAGGATGGCGCGGTCGTACGGGACCGGGAGGCCGGCATCTACACCGACGCCACCAAAGTGCACGGTATCGGCCACGACGGCACCTATTTTTCCGTTCCAGGTGCGCATCTGGTGGAGCCGTCGCCGCAACGCACACCGGTGTTGTTCCAGGCCGGAACATCGCCTGCCGGACGGGAATTCGCGGCGCGCAACGCCGAGTTGGTGTTCGCCAGCGATCCGCGGCCCGAGGTGCTGCGCGCCAACATCGACGACGTCCGCAGGCGAGCGGTGGGCCACGGCCGCAACCCCGAGGCGATCAAGTTCTTGACCTCCATCGAAATCGTCACCGACACCACGGATTCAGCGGCCAGGGCCAAGGCCGACGAACTGTCCCGCTACCACGATCTGGATGCCGGACTGGTGCTGCTCTCGGCGCTCAGCGGGGTCGACTGGTCCACCTACGGCGTGGACCGGCCCATCGAGCAGTTCGACACCGACGCCAGCCGCTCGATTCTCGCCGCGGTTGGGGACAGCCAAATCACCTTGCGCGACTACGTCGGAGGACTCGGAGGTTTCGGCGGGCAGCTGTTCGTCGGGTCGGCCGCCACGGTGGCCGACGAGCTGGAGGCCTACGCCGAGCGCACCGGTGTCGACGGGTTCAACATCGCCTACCACGTAACCCCGGGCAGTTTCGCCGACGTCGCCGAACATCTGATACCCGAGCTACGACGCCGGGGCCGGGCCAGGACGCCGGACGCCCCGACCACCTTGCGGCAGCGCCTGTTCGGCGCGGACTCCGCGGTGCTGCCGCCGGACCATCCCGGCGCCGGTTTCCGGTTAGCAAAAGAATCCCGCCGATTCGATAACTGACGCCGCCGACGATGTTGCGGCATCGTCATGACCATCTAATTCATTGTGCCCCTGTCAGTTACGACAGAAAGGTATACATCATGACCACAGTCGAAGATGAGCCATCCGTCACCGTCGGGGGCCGGAGTCTGACGGCCGCCGAATCGACCGGGCTGGAATCCGAAGCACTCGGGGCCTGGGGCGTGTTCGCGCAGGGCCTGGCCGCGGCGGCGCCGAGTGTGGCACTCGCCACCGTGCCGTTCTCCCTGTTCGTCGCGGCAGGCAAGGGCGCGGCCTTGGCGGCGGTCGTCGGTCTGGTGATCGTCATCCTGGTCGCCACGACGATCAGTTTCCAGGCCAAGCGAACCGTCTCGTCGGGATCGCTGGGCACCTATACCGGTAACGGTCTCGGCCCGGGCTTCGCCTACGCCGCCGGATTCAGCCTGCTGTTCGGTTACATCGGATTCGCCACCACGGGCACGCTCGGCGGCGTGCTCTACCTCGACGCGTTCCTCGAATCCATCGGGCTCGGGTCGCAGGCCGCGTGGTTCCGGCTGTTGTTGGTGGTCGTGGTGGTCGCCGTCGCGGTGTATCTGCCGTACCGCGGCGTGTCGCTGGCCGCGAAATACGAACTGGCATTTGAACTTCTCGCGATCGCCTCCATTCTGGTGATCATCGTCGCGTCCTATGTCGGTTACGGCTTCCACGTGGACTGGGATCAGCTCAACCCGTCGCACCTGGGCTCGAGTGCAACGTTCATCGCCGCCGTCACCGCGGTGGGCTCCTACGCCGGGTTCGAGAGCGTCGCCTCGCTGGGCGCCGAGGCCAAGGACGCGCACCGCAGCATTGCTCGTTCGCTGGTGAGGGTCGTGCTCCTGCTCGGTGTGCTCTACATCTTCGCGACCTACCCGCAGATCCTGCATTTCGGTGAGATCGACGGCGACAAGGCGGTACTGCCGCAGCTCGCCGGTGCTGTCGGCGTGGGGTGGGTGAATCAGGTTGTGAGCGCGACGGTATCGGTGGCCTTCATCGTGTTCGTCACGGCTGTCACGACCGCCGCGGCACGCTCGCTGTTCACGTTCGCCCACGAAGGCGCACTGCCCAAGGTGTTCGCGAAGGTGCACCCGTCGCACAAGACACCGTGGGCCGGGGTGGTGTTCGTCGGCATCCTGGCGCTGATCTTCTCGGCGGTCGCGACCTTCAGCTCGGCGGGCCGGCTGGTGTTCGACGTCTACGGCGGCTACGTCGCCAACTGGGGCTTCCTGATCAGCTACCTGCTGGTGGTGATCGCCACCCCGATCTGGCTGCGCAAGATCAACGCGTTGACACCGCTGCGGCTCGGGGTTTCGGCGGCCGCGACCATCGGCATCGGCTATGTGATCTTCAGCAACTTCTACCCGGTGCCCGAATTCCCCTTCAACATCCTGCCTTTCGTGTTCGGCGCCATCCTGCTGGCCGGTCTGGCCTGGTACTGGTACCTCAAGAAGACCCGGCCCGAGGTGGCCCAGCGGGTCGGCACCATTCAAACCCTTTCGGAGGCCGAACAGCAGCGGCTCACCGACGAAGGCATCCTGGGTGTGCTGCAGGAGCAGCGCGGTGGCGACGACTCCGATCGGCAGCAGGATCCGGTGGCACCGTGACGATCACCGACCGCCGCCCGCCGCGGAGCGTGACGGCCGCCGAGATCACCTCGGCGGACCTGCCGCTGATCGCCGACTTCCTCGCCACCACACCCGGGTTGGCCGGACGCAAGTTCGCCGCTGATTCCCGCGGCGTGGCAGAGCAACTCGACGGCGCGTACCCGGGCGCTGCGCTGGTCCTGCGGAGCGAGACCGGCACGGTGCTGGGCTACGCGGTGCTGCACCGGCCCGACGGGGTGGAACCGGAAGTGCTCGCAGACTTCGTCTTCCATCCGGACGTGGCGCGAGAAGCAGTCGACGGCGTTGTCGCCGACATCGTCGACCGCTTCCACCGGGTCGCCGTGCCCGACGCGTACCTGCGGACCTACATCGGCGCCGACCAGCCCGCGGCGATCGCCGCGCTGGCCGAGCGGGGCGCCCGGGTGGAGCGGCAGTTCATCAACACCCGCAAGTCCCTGCTCGACGAAGACCCCGCAGAACTCGATGCGGCGCATATCGAGGGCTTGACCGTGCTGTCGTGGCCGGACGTGATCGACGGCGGTTTCGCCGAGCAGGTCAGGCAGCTGCAGTACGACACCTTCAGTGAGCATTTCGGCAACATGTCGAAGACGCCGCAGCGTTGGCAGCACCATCTCGAAAGCCGGGCATTCACACCTGATTTCAGCATCGCTGCGGTCGACGACGGTGGTGAGGTGGTCGGTTACGTCCTCGGCTCGACGTACACCGTCGGGGTCGGCGCCGACGAAGAGCGCAGCGCCCACACCGATTACATCGGGGTGCGGCGCGAGCGGCGGCTGCGGGGCACCGGTGAGCTGCTGCTGCGCAAGATCTGGCTGGCGGCACTGCGACGCGGCTTGACCGCGGCGTCGCTCGGCACCGACATCAACAACGCCAGCAAGGCCCACCTGTTGTATCGCAGGTTGGGCTACGTCCCGGTGCAGGACTCCTACGCCTATCGAATCGATGCCAAGGGGAGGGCATAATGACCAGAGCCACAACGTATCTCAAACGACCGACAGGGTACGACGCCGAGCTCAGATCGGTGTTCCGACCGATCTTCGACCGGATCGCCGTAGGCAACCCACAGCGCGAGGCCAACCGGGAATTTCCCCACGAGCAGGTGCGCTGGCTCGGCGAGGCAGGGTTCGGCACGCTGCGAATCCCGGCCGAACAGGGCGGTTTCGGCGCGTCACTGGAGCAGACGTTCCTGCTGCTCGCCGAACTGGGGGAGGCCGACGCCAACGTCGCGCACATCTGGCGCAACCACCTCGCGTTCGTCGAGGACCGGCTCAACGCCCCGGTGTCGGAGGACAACGGCGTCTGGCTCAAACGCTTCCTGGCCGGTGAATTCGTCGGCGGCGGCTGGACCGAGGCCAACAACGTCACCCTGGCGAATCTGCTCACCACGGTCACCCCGGAGAACGGGCACTGGGTGGTCAACGGTGCGAAATACTATGCGACGGGCAGCTTGTACGCGGATTGGCTGGACGTGCTGGGCCGCGGCGAGGATGGGCAACTGTGGACGGCGTTGGTCCGCGCCGACGATCCGGGCGTCACGCTCGTCGACGACTGGCGCGGGTTCGGCCAGCGCACCACCGCCAGCGGTTCGGCGCGCTACGACGGGGCCCGAGCCGAGCGGGGCAATGTGTTTCCCGCCGTCGAGCGGTTCACCTACCAGGCGCACTTCTATCAGATCGCGATGCTTGCGGTGCTCACCGGAATCACCCGGGCCGTGCAGCGCGACGGTACGGCCGCGCTCAAACAACGCAGCCGCAACTACCCGCAGGGTCTGGCCGAACTGCCCGCCGCCGATCCGCAGCTGTTGCAGGTGATCGGGGAGCTGTCGGCGGAGGCGTTCGCCGCCGAGGCCGCGCTGGGCCAGAGCGCGCGGTCGCTGGACCGCATCGTCGCGGGCCGGTTGGCCGGCAGCGACGACCACGCCCGAGAATTGTTGATCGACGCCGAAGTGGCAGTCACCCAGGCTCAACTGGTCATCATCGGCGCGGCGCAGCGCGCCACCACGCGGGTGTTCGACGCACTCGGCGCGTCAGGGGTTTCCGAACAGCTCGGCCTGGATCGGCACTGGCGCAACGCGCGTACCCTCGCGTCTCACAACCCGGTGGTTTACAAGGCGCGGATCCTCGGCGACTGGTTCGTCAACGGCACCGACCCGGTATCCGACCTGTCCTCGCTCGGCCGCGGTGGACAGGGCAACTGAGTCAGAACTGCACTCGCAGCACCGCTTTACCGGCGACCCTGCGGCCCAACAGGGCCTGGGCGGCGGCGGAGATGTTGTCCCACGAATCCCGCAGACCGATCTGCGGGTCGAGTTCGCCGTCGGCCAGCAGCGTCAGCAGGTATTGCAGGTCGGCTTGAAACGGTGCGCGAACAGTGAACGGCTCCAAGCGTTTCCGGTTGCCGAGGCGACGTTCCTGCTCGAAGTTGATGGTGGTGGGTTCGTTGGAGGCCATGCCGATGGACTGCACCGAGCCACCGTCGTCGACGAGGCTGAACGCCTGAGCGAGTAACTTTCCACCGACGTTGTCGAGCACCCCGAACACCGGTTCGGTCACGGAGTCCAATCCGACGACCACCTCGTCGGCACCCAATTCGGTGAGGCCGTCACCGCGAGCCGGGCTGCCCACTGCAGCGATCACATGCGCACCTGCCCGCGCCGCCAACTGAACCGCGTAGCGGCCGACACCGCCGGAGGCGCCGGTGATCAGTACGCGTCGGCCCACCACGGGGCCGAGGGCACGCAGCGCCTGCAGCGCCGTCACTCCGGCTACGGGCAGAGCCGCCGCCTCGTCGAACTCGACGAACTCCGGAAGTTCCGCGAGATTGTGCGTCGCAACGGCTCGGCGTTCGGCCCAACCGGCCTCACCGTTGAACCCGACCACTCGAGTACCTTCCGGCGGTCCCGATCCGTCGGAGGCAGCCTGGGTCACGACGCCAGCGGTGTCCCAACCAGGTACTTCGCCGGGTCGGCGCATCTGTTCGATGAAGTGCAGTTCCCCGAAATTCAAGGCGATGGCGTGCACGTCGATCAGTGCCTGCGAGTCGGCGACCGCCGGCTCGGTCACGTCGTCGAATCGGAGCTTTGCCGGCGCCTGCGGATCGTAAACGATGGCTCGCATGAGAAGGCAAACCTCCGCGGGTGGCGCCACTATTCCCGGTCCGGCGCACTTCGTAAGGTAGCGCGGGTGAGCGAGCAGGACCGGGTGCGCTGGGATGCCAGGTACGCGCAATCCACCGACCACCGCCGTGAACCGCCGTGGGCGTTCGCGCCCTTCGAATCGGCCTTTCCGGACACCGGAACGGCCCTGGACCTGGCGTGCGGACAAGGAGCCGGATCCGTGTGGTTGGCGCGTCGAGGGTTGCAAGTCTGGGGCGTCGACGTGTCCGCTGTCGCGATCGCCCAAGCCCGGGCGGCCGCCGCGAGTGCGGGTGTGGCGGACCGGTGTCGATTCGACGTGGTCGATTTGGACGACGGCCTGCCCGCGGGCCCGCCCTTCGACGTCATCCTCTGCCATCGGTTCCGCGACGCCAGACTCGACCGCGCACTCGTCGACCGCTTGGCACCCGGCGGACTACTCGCCATCTGCGTGCTCAGCGAGGTCGGCGGCGTACCGGGTCCGTTCCGCGCGAAGCCCGGAGAACTGGCTGCCGCATTCACCGATCTCGAGGTGATCGCGGCGGGCGAGGGCGACGGCCAAGCGTGGCTGCTGGGGCGGCGCGGTTAGGCGCCCGACGCGAAGATGGCGCCCGACGCGAAGATGCGGCCTTCGCGGCGGCCGGGTTCACATGAGTCAGCCGGGTTGACATCCGTCACATTCGTCACCGCCCGGAACGCATGGACGTCTTGCCCGCCTGTTGGCGACAATGTCGACGAAATCACCACATGGGCACCGCAGGTATCAGCAGCCTCAGCTCAGCCAATCCCGTGCGCCAATCTCGCACCATGAGATCGCTTCTGCCCCAATGGTTGTGCGCCCGACTGCGAGCGACACTGTCGCTAATAGGCGGGCACACCCGTTTTGGGTGCGGATGTGGCTGCCGTTGCTGCCGGGCCTAGTGATGTTCCCCGCGTGATGCAGCAGTGAAAGAGGTGGCTGCTGAGGCATTTTCTGCGACTTTGTCGCTAACAGTCGGGCACAACGTCCATGGTTTCCGAACGGGGACTGGTGTGACAGATGTGAATGGCGAGGGACGGCCGGATGCCGACGCGGCCAGACGCCGACGCCGCTAGACGGCGGCGCGGTGAGCCTTAGCGAGCAACTCACCCCAGGCGTTGAACGCTTCGGCCTAATTCCCGGACGTTCCGGAGCGTCCGCCTGCCAGATCGACCAGCGCCCGAGCGATACTCCCGATCCCGATGCCGGTACGCTGCATCACCTTCACCAGTTCGGCGAAGGCTTCTTCCGGCGGGCAGCCCCGCAGGCCGACGAGGATGCCGACCGCGACGTCAATCTTGGTGCGCGAGGTGTCATCGTCACGAACACTGCGGTAGCTCATGGGGCAATGCTGCCCTGGCGGCGACGCCAGTCCCACCGATAGGCGCATCGTGATTCTTCTGCGCGCGGCTAGGGTGAGCCCTCGGCGATGCGGCGGACCGCGTCGATGAACACGTCGATCTCCTCGAAGGTGTTGTAGAACGCGAACGACGGCCGCACCGTGGCCTCGAGCCCGAGTCTGCGCAGGATGGGCTGCGCGCAGTGATGCCCGGCGCGCACGGCGATGCCCTCGGCGTTCAGCGCCTTGCCGACCTCGAGCGGTTCATGCCCGGCCAGCACGAAGGACAGCACGCTGGCCTTCTCGTCGGCCGTGCCGACCAGACGCACTCCCGGGATCGCCGCCAGTCGCGGGGTGGCGTACTCCAGCAGCGCGTGCTCGTAGGCGGCGATGCGGTCGATACCCACCCGCTCGACATAGCGCAGGGCTTCGCCGAGGCCGACCGCATCGGCGATGTTGCCGGTGCCTGCCTCGAACTTGTTCGGCGGCCCTTGATACAGCGAGCGTTCCAGGGTGACGTCAGCGATCATGTTCCCGCCGCCCTGCCACGGCGGGGTTTCGGCCAGCGCGTCCTCGCGCCCGTAGAGCGCTCCGATACCGGTCGGCCCATAGATCTTGTGGCCGGAGAACACGAAGAAATCCGCGCCGGTCTCCGCCACGTCGATCGCGATGTGGGGGATCGACTGCGCGCCGTCGATGAGCACCCGCGCGCCGTAACGGTGGCCGAGTTCGACGATCGTCTTGACCGGCGTGACGGTGCCCAACGCATTCGAAACCTGGGTCGCAGCAACCAGTTTCGTTCGTGGACCGAGCAGATCCTCGAATTCGCTCAACAGCAGATTGCCCGCGTCGTCCACCGGCGCCACCTTCAGGATCGCGCCGGTCTGTTGCGAAATGAGCTGCCACGGAACGATATTGGCGTGATGCTCCAGGTGGGTGATGACGATCTCGTCGCCCGGCCCCAGATGTTTGCCGCCCCAGGCGTAGGCCACCAGGTTGATGGCCTCGGTCGTACCGCGGACGAAGATGATCTCCTCGGCCTTCGACGCTCCGATGAACCGTCGCACCGCCTCGCGGGCGTCCTCGTAGGCGTCGGTGGCCCTGGCTGCCAACTCATGCGCCGCACGGTGGATGTTGGAGTTCTCGTGGGTGTAGAAGTACGCCAACCGGTCGATCACCGACTGCGGCTTCTGGGTGGTCGCCGCGTTGTCGAACCAGATCAGCGGCTTGCCGTTGACCGTCTCCCGCAGGATCGGGAAGTCCGCGCGGATCGCGTTGACGTCGAAGATCTCGTGGTTGTCGGGGACAGCCGGCGTGGGGTCGACGGGTGCTGCCGGGGTCTGCAGGAAGTAATAACCCGCGGCGTCGTCCGACGGCGCGGGCGAACTCGACCAGTCCAGAGCGGGCACCGTGGGGACGGTGCCCGGCCAGACCGGAGCTGACCCACGGGGTGCCACAGGCGCGGTGGGCGGCGCCACCGGCGCTGACGGGGGCCCACCGGCCAGCACACCCGGCACCGTCGAGACCAGGCCCGTCGGTACCGCGAAGGCCTCCAGGCCACCGACGGGTGCGATCGGGCTGGCCGCGTTGCCGCGTTCTTGGGGCGAGCGCAGCGACGGGGAAAACCGGGGTGCCACCGGGACGACTCCGGGAATGCCGTCGGGCTCAGGCGACGTCGGCGCCGGCAGCTGAACGTCGGGCACCGAGACGAACGCCGGGGGAGTACCGGGGTGTGCCAAACCGGCCGCTGTGGTGACGGCCGATGACGCTGCCGTGGCATCCGGGGTCGTCCCGCGCGGTGCCACCTGGGTGGTCACCGGCGGGCTGTCCGGACCAGGCCGGATACTGGTGGCGTAGAGCTGCGTGGCCAGCGCGGCCAACTCGGCCGCGCTGATCGGCAGGTCTCCCTCAGCGTCTATCGATTTGTACTCACTTGTACTCATGGAAATAGTCCACTCCGACGTCCTCGAGGACTGCCAGCGCATCGTCGGTGAGCACCGCGAGCGACGAGTACAGCGTGACCAGGTAGGACGCGATCGCCGACCGATTGATGCCGGTGAAGCGCACCGACAGACCCGGGGCCTGCTCGCCGACCAGCCCCGGCTGGAACAGGCCCACGACACCCTGACGCTCCTCGCCCGTGCGCACCAGGATGAACTTGGTCTTGCCGTCTTCGACCGGAACCTTGTCCGACGGCACGATCGGGATGCCGCGCCACGTGATGAACTGGGCCCCGAACAGGCTGACCACTGGTGGCGGCACACCCCGGCGGGTGGCCTCCCGGCCGAACGCGGCCACACCGAGCGGATTGGTCAGGAAGAACGCCGGGGTCTTCCACACCTTGGTGATCAGCGAATCCAGGTCGTCGGGCGTCGGGGTGCCACGCAGGGTCTGGATGGTCTGCTCGGGGGTCACCTGCGACAGCAACCCGTATTCCGGGTTGTTGATCAGCTCGGACTCCTGGCGTTCCTTGATGGTCTCGATGGTCAGCCGCAGCTGCTGGGCCACCTGATCGTGCGGGCTGGAGTACAGGTCCGACACCCGGGTGTGCACGTCGAGCAGCGTCGAGATCGAGCGCAGCGTGTACTCGCGCGGGCTGGTCTCGTAGTCGACGTAGGTCTCGGGCAGCGGTTCCTCGGTACCGGTGCCCTCCTCGGCGTGGATCGCGACCTGCTCCGGATTGACCACCCGGTTCACGCGGTAGACGCCGGCCTCGACCGGCACCCAGCTGAGCAGATGCAGCAGGAACCGCGGCGTGATCGTCGATAGCTGCGGGACGGTCTTGGTGGCGTTGGCTAGCTGCCGTGCGGCGAGATCGCCGAGCGCCTGGGATTCGTTCTGTGCCGACGTCATGTGGCCCCTCCGACTGGTCTGAAGTGCGGGTGCGGCGGCAACGATACGGCCTGCCACCGCATTCGACAGGGTTAGCGCGCAAACCGATTCAAACCTGTCACGCGCGCGTGAACTGGGCATTAAGCCGTGTGTGCCGTATGGTGTGGGCATGGCTCACGACGGATCGATGCGCTCTGGTATGGCGCGCGCCTTCGTCGTGCAGTGTTGTTGTTGTTGATTTTCTGACACCGGCCCCCGCGTTTCAGGCCCGCCCCTATCTGGCGGTGCGCCGTTTCGCGCTCTTCTCAGCCACCAGAAAGCCAACCCGCAATGCCTGTTCTGCCTGCACTCGCTCCCATCTCGAACCCTGTTGCCGTGCGCCGCCGTGTGCGTGCCCGCGACGTCGAGATCGCCCGGATGACGCGCTACCGCGGCGGTACGTATTCGCCGACGGTCGACACCATCGTGTTCGCCGACGGCTCCACCGCACGCACCGACCTGATCAGGCTCAACCCGAACATCGACGCCTACTCGGTGGACTTCACCGGGGTGGCGCCGACGACACCGTCGCGCTACCGGCCGGCGAACTGGTCGGCGGTGCCGAACCTGTCGGCGCGAACCCATGAGGCAGAGGTCGACTGGATCATCCGCAACTCGTATCCGACCCTGGGTACCGCCGAGTTGAGCCGTCGGCTACGCGCCGCCGGGCGGCGGCTCGGGGCGCATCTGGCCGAGCATGAGGCGATCGCCGCCACCCAGGCCGCCATCTGGCACTTCACCAATGGACTGGATCTGGATACCCGCCCGCTGAATGTGCCCGTGGCACAACGGCGTGAGGCCGGCGCGATCGTGTTCGAATTCGACGGCGACCCCCAATTGGGCGGATACACGGTCGAATTGACGGCCGATTCCCCCGTCTCGCTGCACCTGCAGAAGTCGGCTGACGGGATCGAGTGGCGCGACGTGGCCGCCTCCGGGCTCAACATCGATGCGGGACAAGGTAGTTACCGCAAGGCTCTGGGCATCGGCAGCACCACCGCCGCGACGCGCCCGGGTCGTCGGCACCAGGGCTACCGTTTTTATCGGCTGCACATCGTCGCCGATCCGGCGACGACCGTCGAGGTCGCGGCAGTCACGTTCTGGCTCAACGGTTCCGGGCATTACCGCAATGCCGAACGCGTGGTTGCCCTCTACGAATTTCTGCTCGCCGGGGCGGCTGCCGCGCGCCGGGCGACGGTGGTGCCCGCGTTGGATTCCGAGCGGGCGGTCCTCGGCGCCGGAGTGCTCGGGCCCTTCCGCCTCGACGCGACCGACCGTGCCGCATTGTCGGTTTCGGCCGGGACCGTCGTCGACGCCGACGGCGCCGTGATCGACGGACCGGTCACCCCGGGCATCGATTTCTACCTGCGCCCAGGCCGGCTGACTGCGGGGCGGGTGACCCTGACCGCGAGCGTGCCTGCCACGACCGACGGTTTCGGCGGCCGGGTCATCACCGGTGTCGCCTACGACGACAGCCGCTTCACCCCGGTCGCGCTGGCCGTGCCCGCGCCGACCGTGATCGAGTTCGAGATCAGCTTCTGACCCACCTGCATCTAGCAGGACTACATGGGTGCGTTCGCGGGCTGGAAGACACCCGAGCTGTCCGATTCCTCTTCGGCCCGGATGACGTGCACAACCGCGTTGATCAATGCCAGGTGGGTGAACGCCTGCGGGAAGTTGCCCAGGTGGCGGCCGGTGCGCGGTTCGATCTCCTCGGCGTAGAGATGCAGCGGGCTGGCGAATGACAGCAACCGCTCGCACAGATGCTTGGCCCGGCTCACCTCGCCGATCTCGACCAGGGCCGACACCAACCAGAACGAGCAGATGGTGAAGGTGCCCTCCTCGCCGGAGAGTCCGTCATCGGTCTCGTCGGT
This sequence comes from Mycobacterium sp. 852013-50091_SCH5140682, assembly GCF_001665685.1. Classification (GTDB taxonomy): domain Bacteria; phylum Actinomycetota; class Actinomycetes; order Mycobacteriales; family Mycobacteriaceae; genus Mycobacterium. The sequence continues at coordinate 98,865 of NZ_LZTB01000011.1, read as the reverse complement.
GCGGTAGCGCAGGACCAGCCCTTCCTCGGTCAATTCGTCGGCGATGGCCAGCACCGTCGCGCGCACCCGGGGGTCGTCCGGCGGCAGGAACCGGGTGAGCACCGTCAGCAGCAGGGACGCGTCCAGCGCGTCGTCCCCGTAGCGTTGGGTCAGCACGCCACGCTTGTCTACCCCGTTGGCCAGCACATCGGCCTTGATCTCTTCGGCGATCGCCCGCCACTGCTGGGCGTAGCTCTTCTCGCCCTGCAACTCGGCCAGTTTCGAACCGCGGTCCAGCGCGACCCAACACATGATCTTGCTGGAGGTGAAGTGCTGCGGCTCGCCGCGCACCTCCCAGATGCCGCGGTCGGGTTCGCGCCAGTGCTTGATGGCCTCTTCGACCTGGTTCTTCAGTACCGGCCACAGCGCCTCGGGAATCTGTTCCCGCGACTTGGCGTGCAGGTACACCGAATCGAGCATGGTGCCCCAGATGTCGTGCTGGCGCTGGTTGTAGGCGCCGTTGCCGATGCGCACCGGCCGGGCGTTGTCATAGCCGGACAGGTGATGCAGTTCCTCCTCGACGAGGCTGCGTTCCCCGCCGACGGCGTACATCACCTGCAGCGGATGACGTTCGCCGTTGTTCGCCCCCGACACGTCGGCGATGAACGAGAAGAAGTCGTCGGCCTCCCGGTCGAGGCCCAGCGTGTAGAGGCCCCACAGCGCGAACGTCGAATCGCGGATCCAGGAGTAGCGGTAGTCCCAGTTGCGCTCGCCCTGCGGGGTTTCCGGCAGCGACGTGGTGGGCGCAGCGAGCAGGGCGCCGGTGGGTGAGTAGGTCAGGCCCTTGAGCGTCAACGCGCTGCGCTGCAGGTAGGACCGCCACGGATGGTCGGGGAAGTCGCCGACGTTGATCCACTGCCGCCACGATTCGCTGGTCTTCCACATCTTGTCGGCGGCCTCGTCGTACGTCTGCGGCGCCGGATGCTTGGACCACGACAGCGCGACAAATACGTTGTCACCCTCGGTGAGGCGCGTCCGGGCGCGGGCTTCGCGGCCCTCCAGGCCGATGCGCAGATTGGTCGTGAGCCGCAGCGTGGGGTGCGAATCGGGGTTGCGGCTCGCTCGCGCGATGGCCTCGCCGTAGGCCGGACCGGAGTACTCCCACGCCGAGCTGACCCGGTGGTAGTCGAACGACGGCTCGCAGCTCATCACCATCTCGACCGTGCCGCTCACGCAGCGCACTGTGCGCAGCAGGATGTGTTCGGCGTCCCAGTCCATCGGCGTGCGCCGGTGGGTCCGCGAGCGGGTGTCGATGTCGTGCCAGGGCCCCATCACCAGGGCGTCGCGGACGATCACCCAGCCGGTATGGGTCTGCCAGGTGGTCTCGAGGATCAGGCTGCCGGGCAGATAGCGCCGTGCTGCGGGCACCGACACGCCGTACGGCCCGAGCCGGAAATGGCCCGCGCCGCGGTCGAGGATGGCGCCGAACACACTGGGGGAGTCGGGGCGTGGCACGCACAGCCACTCGACCGACCCGGCCGAGGAGATCAGGCAGGTGTTCTCGCAGTCCGACAGGAACGCGTAGTCGGCGATCGGCGGGAACGGGTTCCGCAGCGTATTACTTCCGGTGTACGGAACGGGGGCCGTGACAGTGAACGGGGCGTCGGCTTCCTGGATGACTTGCTGGACATCCTTGGGTGACACACCCTCACCGGGCTCAGTCTGTTGCAGAACCATCCGCACATCATCGACCGCCGGTACCTGCGACGTCTACCCGAGCCGCGCGTGTCGAAGGTAACTGCTCAGGAGGGATGATTTGGCGCCATCTCGTACTCTGGCCGCATGGGCGCACTCCTGAGTTGGTGGGACGGCGTCGAGCTGTGGTTGACCGGATTGGGATTCGTGGCTCAGACGGCCGTGGTGATGCCCGTGGTGCTGGCGCTGGCCTACGGCATCGCGGTGTTGCTGGACGGTGCATTGGGGCAGGGCATCAACGGTCTGCACCGGCTGCGCCGTACCAAAGAGGACGATGAATTGGACGTTGTATGAATGGGATGCCCCGGTCGCGGGTGACGCTGGTGCTGGTTTTGCTCGTCGTGCTCGTCATCGTCACCTGGTTGCTCGCGCACTGACGTCGGAGCGCTCGGCGAGCGCCCCCGAGGGATTCTGTTATTCTTCGCCCATGCAGACAGCGACCGGTGCGACAGAGGGCCACATCGTGGCGCTCATCGCCGTGGGTTCTTGCGCTGTTGCTGACGTTGACTGTTGTCGCTGACCCCAACCCGTCCGCGGTTTGGTGTCGGTAACGGCTGTTCTATGCCCGGATACTGATCCTGCGCCTTTCCGTTGTGACGGACTCGTACTGTCCGCCATTTGCAAGGAAGGTTCTCAGTGTTTAGATCGCTCCTCCCGTCCGCAGTGCAAAATCCCCCGTTCAACATCAAGAATGTCTGGCGCAGCGCCGCCGTACTGGCGACCACAGGAGCGCTGGTCGTGGGTTGCGGTGGCGGTGCCAGCGACGTTGCGGGCGGTGACAAGACCGCAGGCACCAAGACCACGCTGACGCTGGTCGCATACGCGGTGCCCGAACCCGGCTGGAGCAAGATCATCCCCGCGTTCGCCGCGACGGACGAGGGCAAGGGCGTCGGGGTGACGCCGTCCTACGGCGCGTCCGGCGACCAGTCGCGGGCCGTGGTCGACGGCAAGCCGGCCGACATCGTCAACTTCTCGGTCGAACCCGACGTCACCCGTCTGGTCAAGGCGGGCAAGGTCGCCGACGACTGGAACGCAGGCAATACCAAGGGCATCCCGTTCGGCTCGGTGGTGTCGCTGGTCGTGCGCAAGGGCAACCCCAAGGGCATCAAGGACTGGGACGATCTGCTCAAGCCGGGCGTCGAGGTGGTCACCCCGAGCCCGCTGAGCTCCGGCTCGGCCAAGTGGAACCTGCTCGCGCCGTACGCCGCCAAGAGCAATGGTGGCAAGGACACCGCGGCGGGCATCGACTTCGTCAGCAAGCTGGTCACCGAACACGTCAAGACGCGCCCGGGCTCGGGCCGCGAAGCCACCGACGTGTTCTTGCAGGGCACCGGTGACGTGCTGATCAGCTACGAGAACGAGGCCATCAATGTCGAGCGGCAGGGTAAGGATGTCGAGCACATCAACCCGCCCGCGACGTTCAAGATCGAAAACCCGGTCGCGGTGGTCAAGACCAGCGCCCACGCCGAGCAGGCCAATGCGCTGAAGAACTTCCTGTACACGCCGGAAGGGCAGAAGCTGTGGGCCGAGGCCGGCTTCCGGCCGGTGGACCCGGCGGTGGCCGCTGACTTCGCCAAGGACTTCCCGACGCCGGAGAAGCTGTGGACCATCGCTGACCTGGGCGGCTGGAAGACGGTCGACCCGGCCCTGTTCGACAAGGACAATGGTTCGATCACCAAGATCTACAAGCAGGCGACTGGATGACCGCTTCAGCCGAGACCGAGTCGGCGTCCGTGACCACGCCGGGAGATTCCGCTCCCGGCGTGTTCCGCGGCCGCTATGGCACGACCTCTCTGCGGGTCGGCGCGGCATCGATCTGGCTGAGCGTCATCGTGCTGCTGCCGCTGGCCGCCATCGTGTGGCAGTCCGTCGGCGGCGGGTGGACGGCGTTCTGGCAGGCCGTCACCTCCAACGCCGCCCTGGACTCGTTCCGGGTGACGCTGTCCATCTCCGCCGGGGTCACGGTGATCAACCTGGTGTTCGGGCTCATGGTGGCCTGGGTGCTCACGCGTGACGATTTCCCGGGCAAACGCATCGTCGACTCGGTGATCGACTTGCCGTTCGCGCTGCCGACCATCGTCGCCAGCCTGGTGATGCTGGCGCTGTACGGGCCGGCCAGCCCGGTCGGGCTGCACCTGCAGCACACCAAATGGGGTGTGGGCGTCGCGCTGCTGTTCGTCACCCTGCCGTTCGTGGTCCGCTCAGTGCAGCCGGTGCTGCTCGAACTGGACCGCGAGACCGAGGAGGCGGCGGCGTCGCTGGGCGCGGGTAACCGCGTCATCTTCACCACGGTGATCCTGCCGTCGCTGTTGCCGTCGTTGTTGTCCGGCGCCGGGCTGGCGTTCTCCCGCGCGATCGGCGAGTTCGGGTCGGTGGTGCTCATCGGTGGCGCTGTGCCGGGCGAGACCGAGGTGTCCTCGCAGTGGATCCGCACCCTCATCGAGAACGACGACCGCACCGGCGCGGCGGCGATCTCGATTGTGCTGCTGGTCATCTCGTTCTTCATCCTGCTGGTGTTGCGGACCGTGGGGTCGCGCGCCGCCCGTCGTGAGGAGCTGTCGGCATGACGTTGTCACCGTGGTTCCGCCTTCTGGTGCGGTACCTGGCGCTGGCCTACGTCGGCGTCCTGGTCATCGTGCCGGTCGGGCTGATCCTGTGGCGCACGTTCTCGCCGGGAATCGGTGCGTTCTTCGCCTCCGTCGGGACGCCGGCGGCCATCTCAGCGCTGCAGTTGTCGTTGCTGGTGGTGGCGATCGTGGTGCCGCTCAACGTGTTGTTCGGCGTGCCGACCGCGCTGGTGTTGGCGCGCAACAGGTTCCGGGGTAAGAGCGCCCTGCAGGCCGTGATCGACCTGCCGTTCGCGGTCTCGCCGGTGGTGGTCGGTGTGGCGCTGATCCTGCTGTGGGGTTCGGCGGGGTTGTTCGGATTCGTCGAGCGTGACCTCGGCGTCAAGATCATCTTCGGTTTCACGGGCATCGTGCTGGCGAGCATTTTCGTCACCGTTCCGTTCGTGATCCGTGAGGTCGAACCTGTGCTGCACGAGCTCGGCACCGACCAGGAGGAGGCGGCCGCCACCCTGGGATCCAGTTGGTGGCAGACGTTCTGGCGCGTCACCCTGCCGTCGATCCGCTGGGGATTGACCTACGGCGTCGTGCTCACCGTGGCCCGCACGCTCGGTGAGTTCGGTGCGGTGATCATGGTGTCGTCCAACCTGCCGGGGACATCGCAGACGCTGACCCTGCTGGTGGCCGACCGCTATACGCGAGGCACCGCCGACTCGGTGTACGGCGCGTATGCAGTTTCGACGTTGTTGATGGCCGTGGCCGTCATCGTGCTGGTGGTCCAGGTGATCCTCGACCGCCGGCGGACCGGGACCGAGCAGTAGGCCCGAGAAGGAGCTAGGAGCTATGACCGACGCGATTGTCGTTCGGGGCGCCAACAAACACTATGGCGATTTCGCGGCGCTGGACAACATCGATTTCGAGGTGCCGCGCGGCTCGTTGACCGCCCTGCTCGGGCCGAGCGGCTCAGGCAAGTCGACCCTGCTGCGGGCCATCGCCGGCCTCGACCAGCCCGACACGGGCACCATCACCATCAACGGCAACGACGTGACCGGTGTGCCGCCGCAGCGGCGCGGGATCGGTTTCGTGTTCCAGCACTACGCGGCGTTCAAGCATTTGACCGTTCGGGACAACGTGGCGTTCGGGCTCAAGATCCGCAAGCGGCCCAAGGACGAGATCAAGGAAAAGGTCGACAATCTGCTGGAAGTGGTGGGGCTGAGCGGTTTTCAGACGCGCTATCCCAACCAGCTTTCCGGTGGTCAGCGTCAGCGCATGGCGCTGGCCCGGGCGCTGGCGGTCGATCCACAGGTGCTGCTGCTCGACGAGCCGTTCGGCGCGCTCGACGCCAAGGTGCGTGACGATCTGCGGACCTGGTTGCGTCGTCTGCACGACGAAGTTCACGTCACCACGGTGCTGGTCACCCATGATCAGGCCGAGGCGTTGGATGTGGCCGACCGCATCGCGGTGCTCAACAAGGGCCGCATCGAGCAGGTCGGCTCGCCCACCGAGGTTTACGACGAACCGGCCAACGCGTTCGTGATGTCGTTTCTCGGGGCGGTGTCGGAGCTCAACGGAATCCTGGTGCGCCCGCACGACATCCGGGTCGGACGCAACCCCGAACTGGCGATCGCGGCCGGCGACGGGACTGCCGAGGCCACCGGCGTGCTGCGGGCCACCATCGACCGCATCGTGATGCTCGGCTTCGAGGTGCGCGTCGAACTCACCAGCGCCGCCAACAATGTGCCGTTCACCGCGCAGATCACCCGCGGTGACGCCGAGGCGCTCGGGCTGCGTGAGGGTGACACGGTCTACGTCAGGGCCACGCGGGTACCGCAGATCGCCGGGGACGCGCAGACGGCGAGCAGAGGCGAGGTCGAAGCGCTCACCGCCCCCTGACGCGCCTCACGCCAGGGCCAGGAAGAGCTTCTCGAGCTGTGCCACGTCCAAAGTCTCGGATCCATCGCGATGGTCGGTCGTGACGCACTCGCGCAGGCCGGTTGCGACGATCTTGAACCCGGCGCGGTCCAAAGCGCGGGACACAGCGGCGAGCTGGGTCACGACGTCCTTGCAGTCGCGGCCCTGCTCGATCATCGATATCACGCCGGCGAGCTGGCCCTGTGCCCGGCGAAGGCGGTTGAGCACAGCGGCAATGGCTTCCTGGTCACCGACCATGGTGTGCCCCTTTCGAAGTCGATACGATCTTGAGTTTCATGGTACCCGTAGGGGTATCTATGTGAGTCATGTCGCGGCCGCCACCCGGCTCGACAGCCGGTTGAGCGGACACCAGGTGAATCGGCTGCACGCATACCGGTAGCCGCCGGCGGCCGCGGTCAGGCCTGCGACGGCGATGCCGACCACAGGGTGGACCTGCTCGGCGAGGATCACCGATGCCATCACCAGCACGAACCATCCGAATCCCGCGCGCAGCACGTCAGCATCGACACGAGCGGTCAGCCGCGCACCGACCAGGCTGCCCACCACCGCGGCGACAGTCACCATCGCGGCGATCTTCCAGTCGACACTGAGCGTGGTCACCTGCCCGGCCAGTCCAGCCAGTGCGTTCATCGCGATGACCAACAGCGACGTGCCGACCGCGACGGGCATGGCCAGCCCGGCCAGCAGCGCCAGCGTCGGTACCACGACGAAACCGCCTCCGGCGCCGATGATTCCGGTCAGCAGGCCGACCGCTACCCCGAGCGCCAAGGCCTTGCCGATCGGCGTGCGGCGCGGTGCAGACGCGGGTGTGACCGGCGTGCGACGGCGCCGAAGCATCGCGACAGCCGACGCGATCATCATCACGGCGAACCCGATCAGCAGCAGCGTCCCGGGCAGCAGATGGCCGAGTCGGCCACCGGCGTAGGCGCCTGCCATGCCTGCCACCCCGAACAGCAGACCGCTGCGCCACTGGACGCGGCCGGCGCGGGCGTGGCTGATGGTGCTGACCGTGCTGGTGACACCCACGACCAGAAGCGATGTGGCAATCGCCTGTTTGGCGTCCATGCCGGCGACGTAGGTCAGCAGCGGCACCATCAGGATGGAGCCGCCGCCGCCCAACAGGCCCAGAGATATTCCCACCAGCGCGGCGAGCGCCACGGTCAACGCGATCATGACGCTCAACACGCCTTACAGACCGGCGAACCGAGCAGCGGCGCGACGAGAGTCTGTGCGTCGCAGGATTGGCTGCGGTTGTACGGCAACTTCGCCAGCAACATGCCCATGGTGCAGGTGTTCGTCACCGCAGCGGTGGCCAACCCGGCGCCGATACCCGCGGCCACCCACTTCAGTTTCGGGGCAGCGAGGCTGCCGAGAATGCTGCCGAGCACCAGGGACCCGGCCACCAGGCGGACCTGACGCTCCAGGTCCCACCGCTGGGTGCCTCGGCGGGTGTCGAAACCCAGGTTCTGCCAGGCGGTCATCCCGCCATCGAGGATGCGCACGTTGGTCAGCCCAGCGTTGCGCAGTGCCTCCCCGGCGGTGCTCGCTCGCTGACCCGACCGGCACACCAGCACGATGTCGTCGGCGACGTGTTCGGCGATCTCCTCGCGGTGTTCACGCAACAGATCCAGCGGCACGTTGTAAGCGCCTGGGATGTGGACGGTTTCGAACTCGGCGGGGGTGCGGACGTCGATCATCCTTGGCCCCCGGCCGTGTTTCAAGAGCTCGTTGAGTTCCGGTGAGGTGACTGTCGCGGTGGACATATGGGTGTTCTCCTGTGGGTATTGGTCAGGGCGGTAACGGGTTTGGGTGGCGATCAGGCCAGGCCCTTGAGCATCAAGTTCCAGTACAGGGCGGGCAGCCCGTACTTCTTGAGGTACCAGTAGCTGCGGTGCGGCACGGTCGGATCGAGGCCCGGGATGGACGGGGTGAGCTGCATCGAATAGTCGAACTCGGCCAGCAGCATGTCGTGTGCAGAGGTGACGATCGGACAGGAGGCATACCCGTTGTACGCGCCGGTCAACGGCCGTCCCGCCAGCACTGCCTCGATGTTGTCGACCACCACCGGTGCCTGCTTGCGAATGGCCGCACCGGTTTTCGAGTTCGGGGACGAGCCGGCGTCGCCCAGGGCGAAGACGTTGGAGTACCGGACGTGCTGCATGGTGTGCTTGTCGATATCGACGTAGCCGTTCGGGTCGCCGCCGGTGTACGCGGTCGACAACGGGCTCCTCTTGATCCAGTCCGGCGCCGACTGGTGCGGCACGGCGTGCAGCATGTCGTAGGCGAGGATGGTCTCGGCGCCTGCAGTGCCGACGGGTGCGAGGGTGACCTTGCGGCCCGCGGCATCGATCGAGCGGAGCTCGGTACCGGTGTGCAGGTGGATGCCGTAGTCGGCGACGACCTTCTCCAAGCTGTCCGCGATGGCATCGATGGCGAAGATCCGCGGGGTGGGCACCACCAGGTGGATGTCGATGTCGTCGAGCACGCCGGTCTTGCGCCAGTAATCGGCGGCGAGGTACGCGATCTTCTGCGGCGCGCCGCCACACTTGATCGGGCCGGTCGGCATGCTGAACACCGCTGTGCCCGAGGTCATGTTGCGGATGAGCTCCCAGGTGCGGGGTGCGAGGTCGAACCGGTAGTTCGACGAAACACCGTTCTTACCAAGCGTTTCGGCGAGCCCCTCGGTGCGGTCCCAATCCAGCTGGATGCCCGGGCAGACCACCAGCACGTCGTAGGAGTACGAAGCGCCGTCGGCGCAGGTGACGGTGTTGCGCTCCGGATCGAAGGTCTGTGCCGCCGAGTGGATCCACACCGCGCCCTTCGGCAGCACTGAGGCCATGGGGCGCGCGGTCTGTTGCGCCTGCGCCTGCCCACCGCCGACGAGAGTCCACAGCGGCTGGTAGTAGTGCGTGTCCGACGGTTCGATGATCGCGACGTCGCGGTGGCCCTTGCGGAGCAGGCGGGCCGCGACGGTGATGCCGGCGGTTCCGCCCCCGACGATGAGGATCTCGTGCTTGGTGGTCATGTCAAAGCTCTTTCTGTTCAGGCGTTCTGGGTTGCATCAGTCCACGCGGTGTAGCCTCCGACGATGTCGCTGACATCGGCGAAGCCGCGCTGGCGTAGGAGGCTCGCGGCCACCGACGAGCGGTAGCCGCCTGCGCAATAGACGACGGTCGGTGCGTTCGCGTCGAGTTCACCGACCCGGTCGGGCAGCTGGCGCACCGGGATGTTGACGGCGCCGGGGATCATGCCGGCATCGGCCTCGCCCGGGTTGCGGACATCGACGATCTGCAGGCCGTCGATCCGGGCGGCCCGCTGCCCGAAATCCACCGCGGTCAGCCGGGATGCGATGCGCACGTCGTCGCGATGCTCGAACATGGTTCGTTCCGGATCGGCGAGATAGCCGATCACGCGGTCGAATCCGATCCGGGCGAGGCGGTTCTTGCCCTCCAGCTCCTGTCCGGGCGTGGTCACCAGGACGATGTCGGTGTCGGGGCGAACCACCGAACCCGCGAATTCCGCGTAGCGGCCTGCCAACCCGATGTTGATGGCGCCCCGCAGATGGCCCTGCGCGAACTCCTCGGGGCTGCGCCCGTCGATCAACAGTGCGCCGCGGGCCAGGGCATCCGAAGCCTGCTGGTAATCCATGGCGGGCGGCAGCTCGGTCTCGTGGAGCAGGGCGCGGTCTTTGCGGTTCAGGATCGCGTCGTAGACGAAGTAACCCGGTGCCGGCGGCTGACCCTCGGTCACCAGATCGATGAAGGTCTGCTTGTCGGGGGCGCGCAGTGCGTAGTTGGTGCGCTTCTGGTCGCCGATCGTCGACGACAGGTCGGTCGACAGGTTCTTGCCGCATGCCGATCCGGCGCCGTGCGCGGGGTAGACGCGGGTGGCGTCGGGCAGCGGCATGAGCTGTTCGTGCAGCGAGGTGTAGAGGCTCTCGGCCAGTTCTGCGGCGGTGAAGCCGATCGAGGCGAGCAGGTCTGGCCTGCCGACATCGCCGATGAACAGGGTGTCGCCGGTGAGCACGCCGTAGGGCGCTGCGCCGGGGCGTTCGTAAACCACGATGCTCATCGACTCCGGGGTGTGGCCAGGGGTGTGGCGGAACTCCAGCGTCACCTCTCCGAGTGAAATGCGTTGGCCGTCTTCGACTCCCATGAACGTGAACTCGGGTGCGGCGACCGACGAGTACACGATCGTCGCGCCTGCGGCCTCGGCCAGCTCGAGGTGGCCGGACACGAAGTCGGCATGGAAGTGGGTCTCGATGACCAGTTCGATCCGCAGGCCGAGTTCCTCTGCGTCGGCGAGGTATTCCGCGATGTCGCGTTGCGGGTCGACGACGACGGCGCGCCCGGTGGTCTCGTCGCCGATCAGGTACGACGCGTGCGACAGGCAGTCCAGGTAGTACTGGGTGAACTTCATCTTCCGTTCCTTTGCTTCGACCCCCGGCTTCATATACCTAGGGGGGTATACATCTGCCAACAAATATACCCCCAAGGGTATTTCTGTCAATGTTGGCGGGGTCGACCCTGTCCTTGTGATTGCCCGGTTCAACCGGCTGATCACCAAGGTATGGGACTCAGAAAGGGCGGCGGATCGGGCGAAACGTGTGTTTGCTCCGGACGCCTATGAGGCAAATCATGCAGATCTGTAGCAGCCAACACCCGTGGAGGCATAGCTCGACACGGGCAGGGGTGAAGCTGAGCGGCGACGCGGCCGGGTCAGGCAGCGAAGTCGGCGCTGCGGGCAGCCAGGGCTTCCTCGTAGCGGTCCAATACGGTGGCCGCGACGAGGCGGTGCGGGCCGAGCGGCTCGGCCATCGGAATCCCTGCGGCGCAGGCGAATTCAGCAACGCGATCGGTGATCCTGCCGTGCGCCAGGAACCATGGCGCGATCACCACGCGCTGTGCGCCGCGGGCGCGTAGCCGCTCGACGGCCTCGGGCAGTGACGGGGTCTGGCCGGTCGCGAAGGCGACCTGAACGCCGGCCCAGCGGGTGCCTTCGGCGATGGTGTCGGCCAGTGCGGCGGTACGGGCGTTGGCCGCCGGATGCGACGAACCCACGCTGGTCAGCAGCACGCCGAGCTCGCTGTCGAACCGGGACACGCCCAGCGCCGCGAGTCGCTCCCGCATCACCTGCAGCAGCCGGGGATCTTCACCGAGGACGTCGGCCTGGATGACATCGGCCCCCGACTCGGCGATCAGCGCGGGAATGTCGGTACGCGCGTGATAGGCGCTGGCCAGCAGCAGCGGCACCACGACCGAACCGGGCGCGGCGTCGGGCAACACGTCGGTCAGGATCGGGGCGTTCTGCTCGCAGAAGGCCACCTGCACCGCAGTATCCGGCAGCAGGCGGCGCAGATGTCCCGCGATGGCATGGGCGTTGGCCGCCGATCGCGGATCCTTACTGCCGTGGGCGGTCAGCACCAGCGACGTCACGAGGCGTGCAGCCCGCATTCTGTCTTGGCCTGCCCCGCCCAGCGGCCGCTGCGCGGATCGGCGCCTGCGGCGGGCTTGCTGGTGCACGGGGCGCAACCGATGGACGGATAGCCTTCGTAGACAAGGGGATTGACGAGGATGTCGTTGGCCTCGATGTAGGCCTGCATCTGTTCGTCGGTCCACGCCGCGATCGGGTTGATCTTCACCAGACCGAAGGCGGCGTCCCAGCTGATCAGCGGCGCGTTGGCGCGCGTCGGCGCCTCCACCCGGCGGATGCCGGTCACCCACGCGGAGTAGCCGGCCAGCGCCTTGCTCAGCGGCTCGACCTTGCGCAACCGGCAGCACTCGCCTGCGTTGCGGGCGAACAGGTCCTTGCCGAGGAGTTCGTTCTGCTCGGCGACCGTGTGCTCGGGGCGGACGTTCACCACGTTCACGCCGTACACCTGCTCGACGGCATCGCGGGTGCCGATCGTCTCAGCGAAGTGGTAGCCGGTGTCGAGGAACAACACGTCCACGCCCGGACGCACCTTCGCGGCCATCTCGACCAGCACCGCGTCCTGCATGTTGGACGCCACCACGTAGTTGCCTGCGAAGTGCTCGTCGGTCCAGCGCAACAGCTCCTCGGCGCCGGCGTCGGCCAGTTCGGCCGCGCCACGCTCGGCAAGCTCGATCAGTTCCGCTTCAGTCACGTCATTCACCTTGTCTGTCCGCTCGTCGCGCAACCGGCTCATCGCAGGTCCGCTTCGTCGGCCCGTACGGCCCACTGAGCGAAACGCTCGCTGCCCTCGCGTTGTTTCACGAAGTTGCGGACCACCCGCTCGATGTAGTCGCCGAGTTCGGTGGCGAGCACCTTGTGCTGGCGCAGCTTGCGCCCGAAACCGCTGTCCAGACCCAGGCTGCCGCCGAGGTGCACCTGGAAGCCTTCCTCGGGGCCGTTGCCGTCGTCGACCATCTGGCCCTTGAAACCGATGTCGGCGACCTGGATGCGGGCGCACGAGTTGGGGCAGCCGTTGAGGTTGACGGTGACCGGCACGTCCAGCTGGGCGTTGAGATCGCCCAGTCGCGCCTCCAGCTCGGGCACCAGCACCTGGGCCCGGCCGCGGGTGTCGGCGAAGCTCAGCTTGCAGTACTCGATGCCGGTGCAGGCCATGAGGTTGCGGCGCCAGTGCGACGGCCGGGTGTCCAGGCCCAGCGCGTCCAGGCCGTCGCGAAGCGCGTCGAGCTTGTCATCGGGCACGTCGAGGATGATCAGCTTCTGGTAGGCGGTCAGGCGCGCGCGGTCCGACCCGGCGGCCTCCATCAGATCGGCCACCTTGGTCAGGATCGTGCCCGAGACGCGGCCTGCGATGGCCGAGGCACCCACGGCGTTGAGACCGTTGCGGATTTTCTGCACGCCGACGTGGTCGACGGTGTGCGGCACCTGCTCGGGAGCCGGGCCGTCGATGAGGGGACGCTTCAGGTATTCCGTCTCGAGAACTTCCCGGAACTTCTCGACGCCCCAGTCTTTGACCAAGAACTTCAGCCGCGCCTTGGAGCGCAGCCTGCGGTAGCCGTAGTCACGGAAGATTCCGACGACCCCAGCCCACACGTCGGCGACTTCCTCGAGCGGAATCCACACGCCCACACGCTGGGCCAGCATCGGGTTGGTGGACAGCCCGCCACCGACCCACAGATCCAGGCCGGGCCCGTGCTCGGGGTGGTTGACGCCGATGAACGACACGTCGTTGATCTCGTGGGCGACGTCCTGCAGGCCAGAGACGGCCGTCTTGAACTTGCGCGGCAGGTTGGAGAACTCCGGGCTGCCGATATAGCGCTGCTCGATCTCGCGCAGGGCCGGGGTCGGGTCCAGCACCTCGACCAGCGAATCGCCGGCCAGTGGGGAGCCGAGCATGCCGCGGGGGCAGTCGCCGCAGGCTTCCATGGTCTGCAGACCGACTTCGTCGAGCCGGCGCCAGATCTCGGGGATGTCTTCGATCTGCAGCCAGTGGTACTGCAGGTTCTCCCGGTCGGTGATGTCGGCGCTGTCGCGCGCGAAGTCGACCGAGATTTCTCCGAGGGTCCGCACGGCCTGCGCTGAAAGGGCCTTGCCGTCGGTGCGCACGCGCATCATGAAGTACTTGGCTTCGAGCAGGTCGGCGTTGTCGTCGCCGGTCCATGTGCCGTCGTAGCCCTCGGTGCGCTGGGTGTAGAGGCCCATCCAGCGGAATCGGCCACGCAGGTCGTCCTTGGCGATCGAGTCGAAGCCCTGCTTGGAGTAGACGTCGATGATGCGGGCGCGCACGTTGAGTGCGTCGTCTTCCTGCTTGAACTGCTCGTTGTGATTGAGCGGATCGCGGCTGCCAAGCGCCCACTGGCCTTCGTCGCGGGTCTTCGCGGGGCGGGCTTTGGCCTCAGTCTTGACTTCGGTCATGAGGGTGGCTCCTAGGCTGGAGCCGGCTACTGGATCGCGCGGGATCACCGGTGGGGCTGTCCGGCGGCGCAGATCCGGCGGCCAGCTGAATGTATTGGGCGGGCGGGGTCCGAAATCAACGCATGATCAAGGCAGACAGCAACAGCTACAGACGCGCTTGAAGTCGACATGCCGCCGTGCCACCAGCAGAACGCGGGTGGTGCTGTTACGGGCGGGGGTCACGCCCGCTATTGTGCCACGATTGTCGCCACCTGCCCTAACCGGGCCATATTTGCGCTCGCGGTGAGCAAAAGTCCTCGCTGCACAAGTCTGGGAAAATTATTCGCATGAGTACGCGTTCGTCGCCCGCAGGCCGGTTGTTCGGCATCTACATCCACGTGCCGTTCTGCGCGACCCGGTGCGGATACTGCGACTTCAACACCTACACCCCGGGTGAGTTGGGCGGTGCGAACCCTGACGGTTGGCTGGCCGCACTGCGCATCGAACTCGCACTGGCCGCCGCCCAGGTCGGCGCCGTGCCGGTGCAGACCGTGTTCGTCGGTGGCGGCACTCCGTCGATGCTCGGCAGCGACGGGCTGGCCGCAGTGCTGGGCGCCGTGCGGGACAACTTCACGCTGGCACCCGACGCCGAGGTGACCACCGAGTCCAACCCCGAATCGACGTCGCCGGAGTTTTTCCAGGGACTGCGCGAGGCCGGCTACACGCGAATTTCCCTCGGCATGCAGTCGGTGGTGCCACACGTTCTCGCGGTTCTGGACCGCACGCACTCGCCCGGTCGCGCGCTGGCCGCTGCCGCAGAGGCGCGTGCGGCGGGGTTCGACCACGTCAACCTCGACCTGATCTACGGCACGCCGGGCGAGTCCGACGACGATCTGCGGCGCTCCGTCGACGCTGCCGTGCATGCCGGGGTCGACCATGTCTCGGCGTACGCGCTGGTCGTGGAGGACGGCACGGCGCTGGCCCGGCGGGTACGCAAGGGAGAGATCGCCGCACCCGACGACGACGTGCTCGCGCACCGCTACGAACTGCTCGACGCGCATCTGTCGGCCGCCGGATTCCAGTGGTATGAGGTGTCCAACTGGAGCCGGCCCGGCGGCGAGTGCCAACACAACCTCGGGTACTGGCAAGGCGGGGAATGGTGGGGTGCCGGCCCGGGAGCCCACGGCTTCCTCGGCACGAAACGCTGGTGGAACATCAAGCATCCCAACGCCTATGCCGAAGCCCTCGGCCGCGGTGAGCTGCCGATCGCCGATTTCGAGGATCTCGACGCGGGCGCCCGCCATACCGAGGACGTGATGCTGCGGCTACGGCTGCGCGACGGCCTGGCGCTCGGCCTGCTCGATGGCGACGAGCGATCGCGGGTGCCGGGATTGGTCGACGAGGGATTGGTCGTGAGTGCCGATGAGCGGCTGGTGCTGACCGACCGCGGCCGGTTGCTGGCAGACGGTGTGGTGCGCACGTTGCTGGCATAACGCGCATCACAGTGTTGGCCGCGAGCGTAGCCCGCCCGGATAAGCAAGGTTAGGCTACATTTACTTCTCGTGTCGAAGGTGAGCAGCGCGGCGTCCGAATCAGTCGAGTCCATCGCCCTTGAGCTACCGCCGGGCGTGAACCCCATCGATCTGGTGGCCGAGCTGGCCCAGGCGCTTCCCGAACACGACGGCGAGGACTACGTCGGCTACGAACGCGACGGCGAGTGGACGCTGGCTGTCGGTGTGCACGCCGTCATCGAACTCGACTCCGACGAGTTGCGGGTCATCCAGGACGGCGTGGTGCGCCGCCAGACGTGGAGCGGCAGGCCCGGTGCCGCGCTGGGTGAGGCCGTCGACCGGATGCTGCTGGAAACCGACCGGCTGTTCGGCTGGGTGGCCTTCGAGTTCGGTACCTACCGGTTCGGTCTTCAGCAGAAGTTGGCGCCGGGCACGCCGCTGGCCCGGATCCTGCGGCCCCGAACCCAGTTCATCGTCTCCGCCGATCGAATCCGGTTGGTCGGCGCGGACGACCGGCAGATCGAGACCCTTCGTCGACTCCTCGCCGAGGGACCCGGGGATCTTCCGGCGGCCAGTGCCGTCGACGTCCGGCGCGATGCTGCCGGCTATCGTGGTCGCGTCGCCACCGCCATCGATGAGATCAACGGCGGGCGCTATCAGAAGGTCATCCTGTCGCGGCGCCTCGATGTGCCGTTCGCCGTGGACTTTCCGGCCACCTACCGGGTGGGCCGGCACCACAACACTCCCGCGCGGTCATTCCTGTTGCACCTCGGCGGGATCCGGGCGCTGGGCTACAGTCCCGAACTGGTGGCGGCGGTGCAGGCCGACGGCACCGTGCTGACCGAACCGCTGGCCGGCACAAGGGCTTTCGGCCTCGGTCCGGATCACGACCAGGCCGCCCGTCAAGACCTGGAATCCAATCCGAAAGAGATCGTCGAGCACGCGATTTCGGTGCGCACGTCGGTGCAGGAGATCACGGAGGTGGCCGAGCCCGGAACCGCGGTGGTGCTGGACTTCATGACGGTGCGGGAGCGGGGGAGCGTCCAGCACCTCGGCTCGACGGTCGGTGGGCAGTTGCTCCGCTCGATGGACCGGATGGACGCGCTTGAAGCGTTGTTCCCGGCGGTCACCGCGTCCGGCATCCCCAAGGCCGAAAGCGTCGATGCCATCCTGCGTCTCGACGAGGGTCCACGCGGCCTGTATTCCGGAGCGGTGGTGACCTTTTCGGCCGACGGTGGCATGGATGCGGCCCTGACGTTGCGTTCGGCCTACGAATCGGAGGGCCGCACCTGGCTGCGCGCCGGTGCGGGCATCATCGCGGACTCCACGCCCGAGCGGGAGTTCGAGGAGACCTGCGAGAAGCTCACGACGCTCGCGCCGCACCTGGTGCCGCGCGCCTGAGTTTCGTCGAAACGGACGTCAGGGTTGCTCTCGCGCGATGAGAACAACCCTGACGTCTGTTTCGCGCTCACTGAGTCAGCTGCGCCAGAATCGCTTTCTTATCGATCTTGCCGACGGCCGTGGTGGGTAGCGTCGTCATCGGCACCAGCACATCGGGCCGGGCATGGGACGCCACACCGCGCCGCTCCAGGTGGCTGTGCAGCTCGGCCAGCGTCACCGGTGCTCCGGTGAAAACCACGGCAGCGCAGATCTTCTCACCCAGATAGTCGTCGGGAAGTGGGACGGCGGCGGCCGACCAGACCGCGGGGTGGGTGAGCAGATGCTCTTCGAGGTCCAGTGCCGAGACATTCTCACCGCCGCGCAGGATGACGTCCTTGACCCGCCCGGTGACCTCCAGGTACCCATCCTGGTTGCGCCGTACCCGGTCGCCGCTGCGGTAGAAACCGTCAGGGGTGAACGACCGCTCGTTGGCGGCATCGGCGTTGAAATACCCGTTGATGGTGTAGGGCCCGCGCACCAGTAGTTCGCCCTCTTCGCCGGGCGCCACGTCGTGGCCGTCCTCGTCGACGACGCGCACCTCGTCGGCGAGGCTGAGCGGTCTGCCCTGGGTGGTCTCCGCGATCTCGGCGGGATCGCCGAGGCGGGTGTAATTCAGCAGCCCCTCGGCCATCCCGAACACCTGCTGCAGTCCCGCTGTCAGGGTGGCCCGCACCAGCCGGGCGTCCTCGGCGGCCAGCTTGGCGCCCCCGACTTGCAACAACCGCAACGACTTCGGTGCCAACGGCTCCCAATCACAAGCCTGCGTCCAGAGTTTCGCGAGTGCGGGTACCAGCGCGGTGACCGTGACGCCGTGGGCGTCGATCGCGGCGAACGCGGCCTCCGGGCTGGGATCGGCGGTGAACACCGTTGTGGCGCCGACGCTGAGCGCACCCAGCAGGCCGGGGCATGCGAGTGGGAAATTGTGCGCGGCAGGCAATGCCACCAGATAGACGTCGTCCTGGCGCAGTCTACACAGCTCGGCGCTGGCGGTGCAGTTGTACACGTAGTCCTGGTGGGTGCGGGGGATCAGTTTGGGAGCCCCCGTGGTCCCGCCTGACACCAGCAGCAGCGCCGGGCCTGCGAGGTCGGGCTCGATCTGTGGGACGGGCCCGGTGGCCGTGCGCGACACCGTCGTCCACGACAGGAACCCTTGTTGGTTCTCCGGCAGGTCGCCGTGCACCAGCACGTGGCGCACGTGCGGATGTGCCGCCACGAGATCGGCGGCCATCGTGCGATAGTCGAATCCGCCTGCGGTGTCGGCGATCAGCAGCGCCACGGCGTCACTCACCTCTGCGAAGTGTGCGAGCTCGGCGAGCCGATGGCCGGGTAGACACATCACCGGCACTGCGCCGGCCCGCAGTAACCCGAACAACGCGACTGCGAATTCAGCGGAATTGGGCAGTTGCAGCAGCACTCGGTCACCCGGCCGGATACCGAGATCGGCGATGCCGGCTGCGGCGCGATCGGCGAGTGCGTCGAGCTCGGCGAAGGTATGAGCGTTCGTGCCATCGGCGACCGCGGTGCTGTCGGCCCACTGCTCGGCGGCGTCACGCAAGAGCGAATCCAGGCGCCGATCAGCCCAATAGCCCGCTGCGCGATATGCCTGCGCGCGGTCAGCGGGAAAAGCGGTGAAGCCCTGGCGCAATGCCGATTGAGCTGCGGATTCGGATGGTTGAGCAGTGGTCGGAGTCACGGCGAGGCACCTCGGGGTAGGCGTGTTCGGTCACTCGAATATAGGGTAGCCTCCACAAAGTTAGGGCAGCCTGCACTAAATCATCTGTCGTCAGTCGGAGGTCATGATGAGCAATCTCGCCGTCGCGGACTCGCAGAGCATCCGGGAGGCGGTGGCCGACCTCCTCGGCGTCGGCAGTGACGCCGTCGATCCGGACGCCGACCTGATCGGGCAAGGTCTGGACTCCATCCGCATGATGTCGCTGGCCGGCCGCTGGCGCCGGGCCGGTATCGACGTCGACTTCGCCGCACTGGCCGCCGCGCCGACCGTATCGGCCTGGGCCGAACTCGTGGCCGCCCGGACTGCCAACGATGCAGTCCCGCAGCCTGTTTCGCCGTCACCCTCGCAGGACGCCGGTGAGCCGTTCCCGCTGGCGCCGATGCAGCACGCCATGTGGGTGGGCCGCGAAGGCGACCAGCAGCTCGGCGGCGTGGCCGGGCATCTCTACGTCGAGTTCGACGGCGAGGGGGTCGATCCCGACCGGCTGCAAGGCGCCGCCACCGCGCTGGCTGAACGGCATCCGATGCTGCGCGTGCAGTTCCTGCCCGACGGAACACAGCGCATCGCCGGGCCCGCTGCGCGGTATCCGGTCACCGTCCAAGACCTGCGCGGAGCCGATCCCGACGAGGTGGCCGAGCGGCTGGCGACCGTCCGCCGCACCAAGTCTCATCAGCAGCTACACAGCGAGGTGTTCGAACTGACGCTGACGCTGCTGCCCGGCGGAGCCACGCGATTGCACGTCGACCTCGATATGCAGGCCGCCGACGCCATGAGCTACCGCACGCTGATGGCTGATCTGGCCGCCCTCTATGTCGGCGAGCAGTTGCCGGCTTTGGGGTACACCTACCGCGAATACCGGCTGGCTGCACCGGAACTCGACAGTGAGGCCGACCGCACATGGTGGGCCGAGCGCATCGCCGACCTGCCCGACCCGCCGCGGCTGCCGCTGGTACCGCCGGTCGAACAGGCCGACCCGCACCACACCACCCGGCGCCATCACTGGCTGGACCCCGACACCCGCGACGCCCTGTACGCGGGCGCGCGGCGCCGGGGCGTCACCCCGGCGATGGCACTGGCGGCATCGTTCGCCGAGGTGCTGGCCGGTTGGTCTGCCGACTCGCGGTTCTTGCTCAACGTGCCGCTCTTCGGTCGCGAGCAGCGGCATCCCGACGTCGACAAGCTGGTCGGCGATTTCACCTCATCGCTTCTGCTGGCCATCGACCTTGACGGCACCGCGACAGCGACCGACCGCGCCAGGGCGGTTCAGGACACGTTCCGAGCCGCCGCCGGGCACGCGGGCTACCCCGGGTTGTCGGTGCTGCGTGACCTCGGCCGCCACCGCGGTACCCAGGTCCTTGCCCCGGTCGTCTACACCAGTGCCCTCGGACTCGGCGAGCTCTTCGGTGCCCAGGTGAGCGCCACCTTCGGCACTCCCGTGTGGATCAATTCCCAAGGGCCGCAGGTGCTGTTGGACGCGCAGGTGACCGAGTTCAACGGCGGGGTCCTGGTGAACTGGGACGTCCGGGAAGACGCGTTCCGGCCCGGTGTCATCGACGCCATGTTCGAACGTCATATCGCCGAACTGCGGCGGCTGGCCACCGACGACACCGCCTGGGAAGCTCCGGCCCAGCCGCTGCTGGCCGACACTCAGCGCGCCGTGCGCGATGCCGCCAACGCGCAAACCGCTGCGCCCAGCGGCCAGGCGTTGCATCACGGGTTCTTCGCCCAGGCGGCCGTGCGCCCCGACGCGACAGCGGTGATCGGCTCTACCGGCCGGCTCACCTACGCACAGCTGCGCGAGCAGGTGCTCACAGTGGCCGCCGCACTCAAGGTCGCAGGCATCCGTACCGGGGAAAGCGTTGCGGTGATGGGCCCCAAGGGTCCCGACCAGATCACCGCGCTGCTGGCGATCCTGGCGGCAGGCGCCGTCTACGTGCCGGTGGGTATCGATCAGCCCGCGGAGCGGGCCGAGCGGATGCTCAAAGGCGGTGACGTCCGCATGGCGCTGTTCTGCGGCGACGGCCCGCCGACCTGGCTGCCCGCCCTGACCATCGCAGAAGCACTGCGCGTCGGTGCGCGGGCAGACGAGATCGAGCCTGCCGCAACCGATCCCAACGAGCTCGCGTACATCCTGTTCACGTCGGGCTCGACCGGCGAACCCAAGGGCGTCGAGGTCACCCACGACGCCGCGATGAACACCATCGAGGCGCTCAACGGCCATTTCGGTGTCGGACCGGATGACAGTGTCCTGGCGCTGACCCACCTGGAGTCCGACCTCTCCGTGCTCGACGTGTTCGGCACGCTCGCCGCGGGTGCCACGGTCGTGGTGGTCGACGAGGCAGATCGACGCAATCCGGACCACTGGGTCGAACAGATCAACACCCACGGCATCACGGTCCTCAACTTCCTACCCGGATCGCTGGAGATGCTGGTCGAGACGGCGGGCTCCACCGGCACCGCGTTGCCGTCGGTGCGTGCGGTACCGACGGGCGGAGACTGGGTCCGCACCACCATGGTCCGCAAGCTGCAGACCCTGGCGCCGGGTGTGCGGTTGGCGGGCCTGGGTGGCGCCACCGAAACCGCGATCCACGCAACCCTTTTCGAGGTCGACGATCTGCCGGACAGCTGGGCGGCGGTTCCCTACGGCAAGCCGTTCGCGAACAACGCCTGCCGCGTCGTCAACGCCACCGGTGCCGACTGTCCCGATTGGGTGCCCGGCGAGCTGTGGTTCGCCGGCCGAGGGATCGCCCGCGGCTACCGCGGCAGGCCGGACCTGACCGCCGAGCGGTTCGTGACCTTCTGCGGGCGCACCTGGTACCGCAGCGGTGACCTGGCCCGCTACTGGCCCGACGGCACACTGGAGTTCGTCGGTCGCGCTGATCACCGGGTCAAGATCAGCGGCTATCGCATCGAACTGGGCGACATCGAAGCGGCACTGCAGCGGTTGCCGGGTGTGCACGCCGCGGTGGCCGCTGTCGTGCGGGGCAGCAGTGGTGATGTGCTCGCCGCGGTGGTCGCCTGTGACGGCGCGGTGACGATCGCAGAGTTGCGCACCGGGCTCGCGGAACTCGTTCCGCCCCACATGGTTCCGCGGCACTTCGAGCTCGTCGAGCAGATCCCGTTCACCACCGGCGGCAAGACCGACCGGCGCGCGGTGGCCAGGCTGCTCGACGACGCGATCACCGGCGCCGGGCGCTCGCAGGTTCGCCAACCGTCGACCGTGGTGGAGAAGGCATTGGCCCGCATCGTGGCCGAACTTCTGGGGATCGACCAGATCGGCGTCGACGAGGATTTCTTCGAATTGGGAGGTGATTCGGTGCTGGCCACGACGGCCGTCGCCCGTATCCGGGACTGGCTGGACACTCCGACGGTGATGGTGCCCGACATCTTCGCCACCAGAACGGTTGAGGCACTGGCGGTTCGGTTGGCGACGCGGGAGGCCGACACCGGCCGTCTCGAACAGGTGGCGGAGCTGTATCTCGAAGTTGCGGCGATGGACGACGCCGACGTGCTGTCCGCACTCGACACCGCCTCCACACCGTGACCGGCAACTCGACGGGTGCGCAGCTGAGCGCCAAACCCTGGATCAAGCGTTATCCCGGCTCGGCCGGCACCACCGTGGTGTTCCCGCACGCGGGCGGTGCTGCGCTGGCCTACCGAAACTTCGGAATGGCATTGGCCGCGGCCGGATCCGACACCTACGTCATGCAGTACCCCCAGCGGGGGGAACGGCTGACCCATCCCGCCCCGCAGACCGTCACCGACCTCGCGCGTGACCTCTTCGACGCCGCCGACTGGGCCGGCATGGGCCCGCTGCGCCTCTTCGGGCATTGCATGGGTGCCGTGGTGGCCTTCGAGTTCGCCCTGATGGCCGAGCGCGCGGGTGTCGAGGTCGCGGTGCTGTGGGCATCGGCGAGCGAAGCTCCGTCGGCAGCGGCCACGTCGCCGAAACTGCCCACTTCGGAATCCGAGATCCTGGCCGAGATGGTGGACCTCGGCGGCACCGACGCGCAGCTGCTGGCCGACGACGACTTCGTCGAACTTTTGCTGATGGCCGTGCGCGCGGACTATGCGGCCTACAACCGGTATCGCTGCGCGGCCGACGTGACCATCGCCGCCGACATCTACGCCCTGGGCGGCGCGGGAGACCACCGCGTCAGCGAAAACATGTTGCGGGGCTGGGAAAGCCACACCAGGGGAGCATTCACGGTGTCAATGTTCGACGGCGGCCATTTCTACCTCGACGACCACATCGACGACGTGGCGGAGCTGGTCCATGAGCTCTGACGAGCGCACCGGCGCCGCCGACCCGGTTGTGATCGTGGGGATGGCGCTCGAAGCACCCGGCGGCATCGACACCGCCGAAGCCTACTGGACACTGCTGGCCGAACAACGCGAAGCCTTGGGCCCGTTCCCGGCCGACCGTGGCTGGGCGATCCGCGACCTGCTCGACGGATCACGCCGCGACGGCTTCAAGCCCATCCACAATCTCGGCGGATTCCTCACCAGCGCAGCGGTATTCGACCCCGAATTCTTCGGCATCTCACCGCGCGAGGCCGTCGCCATGGATCCGCAGCAGCGCGTCGCGCTACGGCTGGCCTGGCGGGCACTGGAGCACGGTGGCATCAATCCCGACGACCTCGCAGGCCACGACGTGGGCTGCTACATCGGGGCCTCCGGTCTGGAATACGGGCCCGAGCTCTCCGAATTCTCGCAGCACAGCGGCCATCTCATCACCGGGACCTCGCTGGGCGTGATCTCCGGCCGCATCGCCTACACCCTGGACCTCGCCGGACCTGCCCTGACCGTCGACACCTCGTGCTCGTCGGCGCTGACCGCCCTGCACACCGCCGTCGGCGCGGTGCGGACCGGTGACTGCGACATGGCGTTGGCCGGAGCTGTCTGCGTGATGGGCACCCCCGGGTACTTCGTCGAGTTCTCGAAGCAACACGCACTGTCCGACGACGGGCACTGCAGGCCCTACAGTGCCCACGCCAGCGGCACAGTATGGGCCGAGGGCGCAGCGATGTTCGTGCTGCAACGCCGCTCGGCCGCCCGGCGGGACCGGCGCCCGATCCTGGCCGAGATCCGCGCCACCGCGGTCAACCAGGACGGCCGCACCACGGGGCTCACCGCGCCGAGCGGTTCTGCGCAACAACGGTTGTTCGACAAGACGATTCGGCAGGCGGGCATCCGGCCCGAGGAGGTCGGCATGATCGAGGGCCACGGCACCGGCACGCGGCTGGGCGACCGCACCGAACTGCGTTCGCTTGTCCAGACCTATGGCGCCACCGCATCCGGTGCGGGCGCCGCGCTCGGTTCGGTGAAATCCAACATCGGGCATGCGCAGGCAGCCGCCGGTGGTCTCGGACTGGCTAAGGTGCTGCTTGCCGCGCAGCGCGCCACCATCCCGGCCACCCTGCACGTCGACGAGGTGAGTCGCGAAATCGATTGGCAATCCCAAGGGTTGCGCCTCGCCGCCAAGCAATCGCACTGGCCCGCGGTCAACGGGCAACGGATCGCCGCGGTGTCCGCTTTCGGCATGAGCGGCACCAACGCCCACGCCATCGTCGCGATCCCGTCGGACGAGGCGGCTTGATGAGCGGGTTGCCCGACGGCCGCGTGCCCATTCTTCTCAGCGCACACGCCGCAGACCTCGTCGAGCAGGATGCTGCCGCCATCCTGCGGTACCTGGACTCCCAACCCGCCGCGACGCCATCGGAGGTCGCCCAGACCCTGCTGAGCACCCGGCGGGTGCGTCGGCACCGTGCCGTGGTGCGGGCCGCCGATCGCGGCGAACTCCTCGACGGGCTACGCGCCCTGGCCGCGGGACAGGACCACCCGCTGGTCGACCGATCGACGGGAAGTGCTCCGCACCAGGGAAACACGCAACATCGGGTGGCGTTTGTGTTCCCTGGCCAGGGCAGCCAGTGGCCGTCGATGGGCCTCGAGGCCTACGCCGACCTGACGGCCTACCGGGCCGAGGCTGACGCGTGCGCCGCGGTATTCTGCGCGGCAGGCGCCGCATCGCCTTTGGACTATCTGCTGGCTCCGGCGGCGGCGGACACCAACGACTTCTCGCAGGTGCAGATCCAAGGCGCCCAGTTCGTGCACGGTGTGGCGCTGGCACGGGTCTGGCAATCGTGCGGCTTGCTACCGGACATCACCGTCGGACACTCACTCGGCGAGATCGGCGCGGCATATCTCGCTGGGGCCGTTACGCTGCCCGAGGCGGTCGCGATCGTGATCGCCCGGGCCACGGTGCTCGACCGGCTCACCGGGCCGTACCGCGTTGCGGTTCTCGGTATCCCTGCCGCCGCGGCGCACCAGGTGATCGCCGAGACTCCGGGGTGGCTGGAGCTGTCCGTGGTGAATTCCCGCTCCTCGGTGGCAATCTCAGGGGACGCCTCGGCCGTCGCGGCGGCAGTGCACACCGTCACCGGCACCGGATCGTTCGCCAAAGAGATCGCGATGTGGTTCCCGGCGCACACCACCGCGCTCGACGGGGTGCGCCTCGAACTTGAATCCTTGCTGCCTGCTGGTGAATTCGCCGACTCCGCGGTGCAGTTCATCGGCTCGGCGACTGCCGACGTGGTGGCGGCGGGCACCGACTTCGCCGACTACTGGTACACGAACCTGCGCAGCCCGGTGCGGTTCGACCGCGCCATCGGCACCGCGATCCGCCGCGGCGCGCGGGTCTTTGTCGAACTCTCCGCGCACCCCGCGCTGCTGTTCGCCATGGGAGACCTGCTCGACGACGCCGATCTGGCCGGCGGCCCAGCGGTGATGGTGGGGTCCGGGCGGCGCGACGTACCACTCACCGAGCAGCTCTCGGCCAACATCGCGACGGCGGCCCTGACCGATCCGGGCTTCCGCTGGGCCGATCTGGCCGATGCGGTGAAACCGTTGCGTGACTTCCCCTTCGCCCCCATGCGTGCCGAGCATCTGTGGGCCCATCCGCAACCGCTGCCCCCGCTGCCGGGCCTGACGGTGGCCACCGAGCAGTGGCAGGAACTGGGCGCTATGCCTGCCGTGGACGGCGTCCGCCGGGCAGCGGTGCTTGATCTGGGTGACGGCGGACCGGTGAGCACGCTACTGCGCGTGGCTGTCGACGGCAGCGGCGCGGCCAGCCCGGTCGCGGCCGACGACGCCGATCTGCTCATCATGATCGCACCAGACCTTCCGTCCGATACCGCGACGGCCGCAGCCGAACTGGGCCGCCGCATCGACGGCGGGCTGCTCGATTACCCCGACGCGATCACCGCCAACACGCGCGACGTCTGGCTGGTCACGGTCGGCGGCGAACTGCCCGGGTCTGCCGCGCTCGCCGCGATGCACCGCAGCATCGGCTACGAGCATCCCGATCAGAACTTCCACCATCTGGAGCTACCCGCCGAGCTTGACCCCGCAATGGCGGCATCGGCCGTCACCGCGATGCTGGGCGGTGGTGGGCGTCTCGCGGTGCGCGATCACGGGCGCGGTCCGGTGGTGCGGCGGCGCGTGATTCGCGACGAGTTCTCGGATGCGCCCGCATGGTCGGCCGAGTCGGGGGTGTTCGACGAGGTCGTGATCACCGGTACCGGCGCGGTCGGCTTGCACTACGCCCGCTATCTCGCCGAACACGGTGCACGGCGCATCGTGCTGCTCAGCCGCCGGGGCGTGGACAGCGGTCGGCTCGCGGCCCTCGGCGCACAGCACAACGTCGAGATCGTCGCGCCGACCTGCGATATCACCGACCCGGCCCAGGTATCGGCAGTGGCGGCCGAATCCGCCCATGGCGGTGCATCATTGGTGATCCACACCGCGGCGAACGCGACCATGGCTGCGCGTCGCAGGATCACCGGTACAGCCGCACGGGACACGTTCGCGGCCAAGGTCTGCGGTGCGGGTAATCTCGTCGCGACGTGGCCGCTGCGCCCCCACGCGCGAATCCTGTTGTGCTCCTCGGTGTCCGGGCTGTGGGGCGGGTACGGCCACGCGGGGTATGCGGCCGCCAACCGGCTGTTGGACGGACTGGCGGCGGAGCTGCGTGCGGCAGGCAGACACTGCACGTCGGTGCGGTGGGGGCTGTGGCCCGGCAGCGGCATCATCTCCGCCGAGGAGATCGACAGAGTGGAACGCTCTGGGCTGCAACCCATGGACCCGGCCCGCGCGGTCGCCGCCAGTCTGCGCGATCACGTCGGTGACCCGCTGATTTTCGCCGCCGACGCCGACCGGTTGCGAACCTTCCTCGGGACCGAGGACCGCGAAGAAACCGGGATCCGCGAGTCGACGACATTGTCGGACACCACCGCAGCGGTGCGGGTCGCGCTGGGGTCGGTGCTCAAACTCAGCGACACCACTCGGCTGGACCTCGACGCGTCGCTGCTCGACCTCGGCGTCGACTCACTGCTGGCGCTCGACCTGCGCAAGAAGCTCAAGAAGGCCACCGGATCTGCCGTGCCGCTGGCCACCATCCTCGGCGGTGCGAGTGCCTCCGAGCTGATCGAGCACCTCGACAGATCTGAAAAGGAAACCCTTACGCGTGACTGACATCGCAGACGCACCTCGCAGCGCCGATGCACGGCTGGAGTTGATGCGGCGCAAGCTCGCCGAGCGCGGCCTGGCGTCGGCGGGGGACGGGGCTGCCGAACGTGCTGCCGTGGACCCCGGTGCCCCGACTGACGGGCAGCGCCGGATGTGGTTCGTGCAGGGTTTCGACCCGAGCGGGGTGCTGCTCAACGTCTGCCTGTCCTACCGGCTTGCCGGTGACATCGATGCCGAGGCGCTGCACGACGCGGTCAACGCCGTCGCGCGGCGGCATCCGATCCTGCGGACGACATTCGCCGCCGACGAGAACGGCGAACCCCGTGCGACCGTGCACGACGACGTGTTCCCCGCCTGGACGACGCATGACCTGTCCGAGAAGTCCGAGCGTGCAAGGCAATTGCGGCTCGAGGTGCTCGCGCAGCGGGAATTCGGCACGCCGTTCGATCTGAGTGTCGAATCGGCCCTGAGGATCACGCTGATCAAGACCGGTCCCGCCGAACACGTCATGTTGCTCGTCGCACACCACATCGCCTGGGACGACGGATCATGGCGGGTGTTCTTCGCCGATCTCACCCGTGCCTACAGCGGAGCCCGACTCCCGGAAACGCCACGGGCGTACACGAATCCGGGCCTCGGCCGGGTGGAGGCCGACGAGGACCTCGCCTACTGGCGCGGTGTCCTCGCCGACCCGCCGGAGCCGTTGGAACTGCCCGGCCCCACCGGTTCGGCCGTGCCCACCAGCTTCCGCTCGCAGCGCGCCACGCTGGTACTGGCAGCCGAGACGGTCGAGAAGGTGTCCGCGTTGGCCCGCGACACCGGTGCGACGCCGTACATGGTGCTGCTGGCCGCCTTCAGCGCCCTGGTCCATCGCTATACCCACACCGACGACTTCCTGGTCGCCACACCGGTACTCAACCGCGAGTCCGACGAGACCATCGGCTACTACGGCAACACCGTGGCCACGCGGATGAGGATCGATCGGGCTGCCGGATTTCGAGAACTCGTCACCGCAACCCGCGACACCGCCCTGGGAGCGTTCGCCCACCAACGAGTCAATCTCGACCGCGTGGTGCGCGAGCTCAACCCGGACCGGCGCCACGGTGCCGAACGGATGACCAGGCTGAGCTTCGGTTTTCGGGAACCCGACGATGGCGGCTTCAGTCCCGACGGTGTGACCTGCCGGCGCGGTGAGCTACGCGGCCACCACACCCAGCTGCCTCTCGGTTTCATGGTCGAGTGGGATGCCACCGGTGGTGTCGTCGTCGAGGCCGAATATCTCACTGAGGTCATCGACGGAGCGCTTGCCGCCCAGATGCTGCGCCACTACGCCGTCCTGCTCGAGCACGCGCTCGCCGACCCGCAGCGGCCGCTGTCGCGGTTGCAGCTGTTCACCCCCGAAGACGCGGAGTGGATCCGCGCCGTCAGCACCGGTGAGCAGTTCCACACGCCGGCAACCACGTTGACCGACCTGGTGACCGAACAAGCCGCGCGCACCCCCGACGCGACCGCCCTGGTGTACGAGGGCAGGCACTACAGCTATCGCGAGGTCAACGAGTCGGCGAACCGGTTGGCGCACTGGCTCATCGCGCAGGGCATCGGCACCGAGGACCGCGTGGCGGTCCTGCTGGACAAGTCACCGGAGCTCGTCATCACGGCCCTCGGCATCGTCAAGGCGGGCGCGGTGTATCTGCCGGTGGATCCGACATATCCCCAGGACCGGCTCGACTACATCCTGGCCGACTCCGACCCGAAAATCGTACTGCGCGAACCGGTGACCGGTCTGGACGACCAGCCGTGCACCGACCCGACCGACGCCGAGCGGGTGCGTCCACTGCGCCCCGACAACACCGCGTACCTGATCTACACCTCCGGGTCCACCGGACTACCCAAAGGTGTTCCGGTGCAGCATCGTCCGATCGCCGAGTACTTCGTGTGGTTCGGCGGCGACTATGGCGTGTCGCAGGACGACCGCCTGCTGCAGGTTGCCTCGCAGAGCTTCGATGTATCGATCGGGGAGATCTTCGGCATGCTGGCCGCCGGGGCGCGGCTCATCATCCCGAAGCCGGGCGGACTGACCGACATCGGTTACCTCACCACGCTGCTGCGTGAGGAGGGCATCACCTCGATGCACTTCGTCCCGTCGTTGCTCGGCCTGTTCCTGTCGCTGCCGGGGGTCAACGAATGGCGCACGCTGCAACGCGTGCCGATCGGTGGAGAAGCGCTGCCGGGCGAGATCGCCGACAAGTTCCACGCCACGTTCGACGCGCTGCTGCACAACTTCTACGGCCCGACCGAGACCGTGCTCAACTGCACCCGCTACAAGGTGCAAGGCAAGCAGGGCGCGCGCATCGTCCCGATCGGCACGCCGAAGATCAACACCACCATCCATCTTCTCGACGACGCACTGCAGCCCGTCGCGCCCGGGGTGATCGGTGAGATCTACATCGGCGGTACGCATATCGCCCACGGTTACCACCACCGGCCGGGCCTGACCGCGGAACGCTTCGTCGCCGACCCGTTCAATCCGGGGGGCCGCATGTACCGCTCGGGGGATCTCGCGCGGCGCAACGCGGACGGAGACATCGAATTCGTGGGCCGCGCAGACGAACAGGTCAAGATCCGCGGGTTCCGCATCGAACTCGGCGAGGTGTCGTCGGCAATCTCCGTCGACCCGTCGGTCGGCCAAGCCGTCGTGGTGGTCAGCGATCTGCCCGGCCTCGGAAAGAGCCTGGTCGCCTATATCACTTCGGCCGCCGGAGCCGACCGGGTCGAGATCGACCGCATCCGCGCCAGGGTCAGCGCTGCGCTGCCCGAGTTCATGGTGCCGGCGGCCTACGTCGAGCTGCCTGAGATCCCCATCACCGCGCACGGCAAGATCGACCGCAGAGCGCTTCCCGAACCGGAAATCTCGTCCACCAAGGAGTTTCGAGAACCCGCGACGGACACCGAACGCGACGTCGCGGCACTGTTCGCCGAACTGCTCGACCGCACCACGGTAGGGGCCGACGACTCGTTCTTCGATCTCGGTGGCCATTCACTGCTGGCCACCAAGCTGGTTGCCGCGGTGTGCGCCCGCTGCGTTGTCGATGTCGGTGTACAGGACGTGTTCGAGCATGCCACCGTGGCGGGATTGGCCACGCACATCGAAGCGCTGCGAGCATCCGGTGCCGGTGCGGCCAGGCCCATCGTCGCCGTGCCGCATGACGGGCCGCTGCAGATGTCGGCCGCGCAGCTGCGGCAGTGGTTCCAGTTCCGCATCGACGGCCCCAACCCCGTGAACAACGTGCCGTTTGCGGCGCGCCTGAGCGGTCCATGTGATGTCGACGCGTTGGTCGCGGCGGTCAACGATGTCGTCGACCGCCACGAGATCCTGCGGACGACCTACCGGGAAATCGACGGTGTGCCATACCAGATCGTGCATCCCCGGGCTCCGCTGACCGTGCGCCGGGCTCGCGGTGACGGGCAGGACTGGGTTCAGCGTGAACTCGACGCCGAACGCAAGTACTGCTTCGACCTCGAGGTCGACGTGCCTGTCCGCGCCGCCGTGCTGTCCACCGGCGAAGAACATGTGCTGTCGCTCGTCGTGCACCACATCGCCGCCGACCACTGGTCGGGCGCCGTGTTGTTCACCGACCTGCTCACGGCTTACCGTGCGCGACGCGCAGGGCGTCCGGTGGAGCAGGCGCCACTTCCGGTGCAGTACGCGGATTTCGCGGCCTGGCAGTCTGCGCACGATGCCACGGTCGATGCGCAGCGGGATTACTGGACAACACAACTGGCGGGGCTGCCGGAGGAGAACGGCCTGCAGCCGGACTTCCCGCGTCCACCCGTGCCGAGCGGCGACGGCCGCGCGTTCGACTTCACCATCGACGCGGCGACCCGCACGAAGCTCGTCGAACTGACCCGCGAGCTCGGCGTCACCGAATTCATGCTGCTGCAAGCCGTTGTCGCCATCGCATTGCACAAGGCGGGGCAGGGTACCGACATACCGCTGGGCACGCCCGTCGCCGGGCGCACGGCCCCTGAGCTCGATGCGCTGATCGGTTTCTTCATCAACATCGTCGTGCTCCGAAACGACCTGTCGGGCAATCCAACTCTGCGCGAAGTGCTCCGACGCTCACGCGATATGGCGCTGGCGGCCTACCGGCACCAGGATCTGCCCTTCGATCGTGTCGTCGACGCCGTGAGCCCGGTGCGATCGCTGTCGCGCAACCCGCTGTTCGGAGTCGTCGTTCATGTGCGCGACGATCTGCCCGCCGAGCAGGTCATCGACTCCGGCCCTGACGGCGAAACCCGGTTCACCGCACTGGAACCGACATTCGACGTGGCCCATGCCGATCTGTCGCTGAACTTCTTCGCGCAGCCCGGCGCCGGGTACAAGGGCACCGTCATCTACCGCACCGAGCTGTACGAGCCCGCGACCGCGCAGCGGCTGGTGAGTTGGCTGCACCGCATCGTCGCAGCGTTCGCCACCGACGCCGACCAGACGCTGCGCGATATCAGCGTCATCGAACCGGCCGAGCGGGCGCGGCTCGTCGAAGACTGGAGTCGGCGGGCGGTGCCACCGGCCGGGTTGCCGCAGACCGAGGGTGCGACGCACGTCTACGTCCTCGACGAGTGGCGGGAGCCCGCGGCCGTCGGTGTCATCGGCGACGTGTACTTCGCGGGCGGTGCTGTCGACCAGGCGGCGCGCGGCGCGACGGCGGCGGCAGCACATCGGTTCGTGCCCAACCCTTTCGGTGCGGGGCAGTTGTACCGCACGGGTGACCGGGCCCGGTGGACCACCGACGGCAGGCTCGAACCGGTCACCACCGGTGACCCGCGCCTGCAGGCCGCGCTGGAGGCGCTCGACGGCGTCGCGGCAGCCGCCACCAGGAACTGGGACGGCCGCGGCGGCAAATTGCTGGCCGGGTACATCGTGGTCGACGGTGATGGCGACGAGGTGCTGGACGAGGTACGTGTCGCGCTGCCAGAGGAATTCAGCGGTGTGCCCCTCCTGGTCGTCGACGACCTTGAGGTGTTGCCGCGACCACGCGCGACGGCGACGGTGCGCGGCGAACCTCCCACCACGGCGACCGAAATGGCCCTCGCCGCCCAACTGGCCGAGCTGCTCGGCGTCGAACGAGTCGGGCGCTACGACGATTTCTTCGCCCTCGGGGGCGACAGCATCTTGGCCGTACAGCTGGCGGCGCGGGCGCGGGATGCCGGCGTGGCGATGACGGCGCGGATGGTGTTCGAACATTCGGAGCTGGCGGAGTTGGCCGCGGCGATCGACACCGGCAGTGGCCGCGCGGCGCCCGGAGACATCCACCACGCACCCATGGCCGCGTCGGGTCTGTCGGCAGACGAGCTGGCGATGCTGACCGAGGGCTGGGCACACGACACGGACGGAACACCATGACCGCAACCGCAACACCGCGGGGCGTCGACGACGTCCTGGCACTGAGCCCGTTACAACAGGGGCTGTACTCGCTGGCCGGGTTGACCGACGGTGCCGAAGGAGTCGACCCGTACATCATCGCGATGGCAGCCGACATCGACGGGCACCTGGACATCGCGTTGCTGCGCAGCTGCGCGGAGGCCATGCTGCTGCGCCACCCCAACCTGCGCGCCAGCTTCTTTCAGGGCAATCTGAGTCGCCCGGTGGCCGTCGTTCCGTCGACGGTCGCGGTGCCGTGGCGCCATGTCAGCGCGACCGAGGCAGAGGCCGTCACCGTCGAGGCCGATGAGCGCGCGAGGCCTTTCGATCTGGGTCGCGGCCCGTTGATCCGGTTCTTGCTCATCGAAAAGCCTGAACTGCGTTGGCGACTCGTCATTGTCGCCCACCACATCACGATCGACGGCTGGTCTCTGCCGGTGTTCGTCGGCGAGTTCCTCTCGCTGTACGCGGCCAAGGGCGATGACGCAGCATTGCCCGCATCGCCCCGGCCGTACCGCGACTACATCGGCTGGCTCGCCGGTCTGGACCAGCATGCCAGCCGCACCCGCTGGCGCGCACATCTCGCCGGTCTGGACGCCCCGACCATGCTGTCTCCGGCACTGTCGGGCCGGGAGACGCGGCCCGGGCTGCCCGAACGCACCGAGGTCACCCTCGACGAGCAGCAGACCACCGAGATCGTCAACGGCGCCCGTTCGCGTGGCATCACCGTCAACACGCTGTTCCAAATGGCTTGGGCCGTCATCCTGTCCGCGTTCACCGATCGCACCGACGTGGTGTTCGGCGTGACCGTATCGGGCCGTCCGGATGAGCTGTCCGGCGTGGAGGCGATGGTCGGGCTGTTCATCAACACCGTGCCGCTGCGGGTTCGCCTCGACCCGTCGCGGCCGGTGGGGGAGCAGTGCCTGGCACTGCAACGTGAGGCCGCAGACCTGCGTGACCACGGCTATCTGAGCCACACCGAGCTGCGGTCGCTCGGTGAGATCGGCGAACTCTACGACACCCTGCTGGTGTACGAGAACTTCCCACCCGGCGGATTGGTCGGCTCCGGCGACGTCCCCCTCGCCGGAGCGGTACTCAAACCTGCTGCACTGGAAAGCCTCTCGCACTTCCCGGTCACCATTGCCGCGCACCCCACCCACGGCAGACTCACCGTCCTGGTCGAAACGCTGGACGGCGCACTGGGATTGCTCGACCCGCGGGCACTCGGGCAGCGGGTGCTCGCCGTCGTGCAGCGTCTCCTGCAGCTGTGGGACCGCTCGTTGCGTGAGGTGACCGTCACCCAGGTCGACGAGCAACTGCCCGCCGCTGCGGCGGAGACCATCGAACGACCCGGCGGTTTTCACACCGCGTTGACGACCGCCGCGGCGCAGCGCCCCGAGGCGATCGCCCTGAGCTGGGATGGCGGCGAACTCAGCTACCGCCAGCTCGAGGAGGCCGCCGACCGGCTGGCCGCCGGGCTGCACCGCCGCGGCGTGCGCGACGAGACGCCGGTCCCGATCCGGTTGCGCCGCAGCCCCGAATACGTCGTCGCCATGCTGGCAGTACTCAAGGCCGGTGGGCTCATCGTGCCGCTGGATCCCACCATGCCCGACGAACGCGTCGCCGAGATCCTCCGCCAAACCGGCGCGACCCTCGTCGTCGACGAGGCCCTGCTCGCCGCCATCGCCGGCGAGCCTGACGCCGATCAGAGTTCGGCGCAGGTTCACGGCGGGCAAGGCGCCTACGTCGTCTTCACGTCGGGCACCACGGGTAAACCCAAGGGCGTCATCGGAACCCACCGCGCCCTGCTGGCCTACGGCGCCGATCATGCCCGCCGAATCCTGCGGCCTGCCGCAGACCGGATCGGTCGACCGCTGCGCATCGCGCACGCCTGGTCGTTCACCTTCGATGCGGCCTGGCAGCCGCTGGTCGCCCTGCTCGACGGGCACACCGTGCATATCGTCGGCGACGAGATCCAGCGGGATGCTGAGGCTCTCGTCGACACCATCGGCCGATACGCGATCGACATCATCGACACCACGCCGTCGATGTTCAGCCAGCTGCGGGCGGCCGGGTTGCTCTCCCGGGTTCCGCTAGCTGTGCTGGCCCTGGGTGGTGAAGCGATCGATCCCGCTGCGTGGCAAGGGATCCGGGACGAGTGCGAGCGCACGGGGATGTCGGCGTACAACTGCTATGGGCCGACCGAGACCACGGTTGAGGCGGTCGTCGCCACGATCCCCGGGCATCCGTCTCCATGTATCGGCGATCCCACCGATTCGACGGCCGCCTACCTCCTGGATCACTGGCTGCGCCCGGTTCCCGATGGGGTGGCCGGCGAGTTGTACCTGGCCGGTGGACAACTCACCCGCGGTTATGTCGGCAGGCCGGGGGAGACCGCGAGCCGATTCGTCGCCGATCCGTTCACTCCCGGTGCGCGGATGTACCGGACGGGCGACGTGGCGCGTCGGCGTCCCGGCTCACGTGCCATCGAATTCCTGGGGCGGGTGGACGATCAGGTCAAGATCCGCGGGTTCCGGGTGGAGCCGGGTGAGGTTGCCGCCGTACTGCGCAGACAACCCGGGGTGCGGCACGCCCACGTCGCGGTACGCAGGCACCGCAGCGGACCGCGGCTGACGGCGTACGTGTGCGGTGCCGTGCCCACCGCCGAGCTGCGCCGCTCGTTGTCGGCGACGTTGCCGAAATACCTGGTGCCGCACCACATCATCGCGGTGGACGAGATCCCGTTGACCACCAACGGCAAGGTCGACGACGCGGCGCTGGCCGCGCTCGACGCCACGGGCCGAGCCGACGGATCCGACGCTCCGACGACGGACACCGAGAAGGTGCTTGCCGAGGTGCTCGCGGACATGCTCGACATCGGTCACGTCGACGTCACGGCCGACTTCCTCGAACTGGGACTGGACAGCATCGTGGCGCTGTCGGTGGTGCAGGCCGTGCGCCGCCGCGGCATCGCGATGCGCGCCCGGCTGATGCTGGACTGCGCGACGGTGCGTGAGCTCGCCGCCGCCATCGACAACGACGAGATCCGGGTCGACGACGCGGATGAGGAGTCGGGTCCGATCCCGTTGCTCCCCAACGGTCGCTGGCTCTACCAATACGGTGACCCACGCCGGCTCGCGCAGACCGAGGCGTTCCGGCTGCCGGAGGGCGCCACCCGCGAGCACCTCGACGCCGTGCTGCGCACCGTGGTCGACGGACACGAGGTCCTGCGAACGCGCTTGGACCGCGCCACCATGACGCTCGTCGCCCACGCGGCCGGCAGCGTGCTCTCCGAGGCGACCGCGTCCGGTGACCTGGTCGCCGCGGTCGCCGAACACGCCAAACTGTCGGTGGAACGTATTGATCCACAACAGGGCTCGATGCTCGATGCGGTATGGCTGCACCATCCCGATGCGGGCGCGGGGGTGCTGATCCTCACCGCCCATGTGCTGGCGCTGGATCCGGCGTCGTGGCGGATCATGGTCGGCGAACTCGAAACCGCGTGGCATGCGTTGGCGTCCGGACGCACCCCCACGCCGGTGCGCGAACACACCTCGTTGCGGCAGTGGTCGCGGTTGTTGTCCGACCGTGCGCTCAAGCTCGACACGTGCGACTTCTGGGAGCGTCAATTCGACGGGGGCGATCCCGATCTCGGCATGCGACGCATCGATCCGGCGCGCGACCGGATGGGCGATGTCGTGGTCGAGATGGCGTACGCCGAACCCGATGTCACGGCGCGGCTGCTGGCCGGACCGGTTCCGGTGACCGAAGTGCTCGCGGCGACGACGGCCCGCGCTCTGACCGAATGGCGCAGGCGCCGTGGCCAATCCACGCCCGCGCCGTTGCTCGCGTTGGAAACCTATGGGCGCTCGGACGGCGTGCTCTCGGCAGGCCTCGGGGACGAAGGCGGCGACGTCGACACCGGGGACACCGCGGGGCTGCTCAGCATGATCTATCCGTTGCGGCTGACCGCCGACGATGCGCACGGTGTGGCAGCCGAAGTGGCCGCCATCCCGGGTGACCCGATCGACTACGGGCTGCTGCGGCATCTGCGCCTGGACACCGCCGAACGGCTTGGCGCCCATCGGGATCCGCAGATCCTGCTGAACTACCTCGGCCGCATCGAACTCAAGTCGGCGAACAACGCCCTGCAGCAGGACCGGTCCCTGACCGCCGCGGTGTCGCCGGTGCCCGAACCACAGGTGGCGGTGCGCCACGAGTTGACCATCATGGCCGCGGTGATCGACGGCGACGGCGGCGCGATCCTCGGCACGCAGTGGCGCACCCTTCCCGACATCCTGTCCGACACCGACATCGCTGCCCTGCAAGCGATCTGGCTCGACGCCCTGCGAGAGGTGACCGCATGAGCACACCCACCCTGGCCGTGATCGGCGCCGGACCCAAGGCGATCGCCGTGGCAGCCAAGGCCGCCGAACTGCGGTCCATGGGGCTGCCCACACCTGACATCGTCGTCGTCGAACGTGCCGGTGTCGCGGCCAACTGGCAAGCCGTCGGAGGTTGGACCGACGGGCAGCACCGGCTCGGCACCAGCCCCGAAAAGGACGTCGGCTTCCCGTACCGGTCCTCGTTGGTGCCGCGCCGCAACGCCGAGCTCGACGATCGGATGATGCGGCACAGCTGGCAGTCGTTCCTGATCGACATCGGCCACTTCGCGGAGTGGATCGACCGGGGCCGGCCGGCTCCGACCCATCGCCGGTGGAGTCAGTACCTGAACTGGGTGGCCGACAACATCGGGATGGCCGTGGTGTCCGGTGAGGTGACCGAGATCGGCGTCGACCACGGCCAGACCTCCTGGGTGTTGAAGACCGACGACGACACCGTGCGCGCCGACGCGGTCATGATCACCGGACCCGGGCAGGCCGAAAAGTCCATCCTGCCAGGCAATCCGAGGGTGCTCTCCATCGCGCAGTTCTGGCATCGCGCCGCCGCGCGGGAGCTGATCGCCGCCGAGCGGGTGGCGGTCATCGGTGGCGGGGAAACCGCCGCGACCATGCTCAATGAGCTGTTCCGCCACCGGGTTTCGACGATCACGGTGATCTCGCCACAGGTCACCCTGTTTACCCGGGGCGAAGGATTCTTCGAGAACACCCTGTATTCGGACCCCACCCACTGGGCGGGTCTGACCCTGGCCGAACGCCGCGACGCCATGAACCGCACCGACCGTGGAGTGTTCTCCGCGCGGGTTCAGGAGGCGCTGTTGGCTGACGACCGCATCCGCCATCTTCGTGGTCGGGTCGCACATGCCGTCGCGCGCGACGAACGCATCCGGTTGACGCTGCTCAGTGACACCGGCGCGGAACGCTCGGAGACCGTGCACGGATTCGACCTGGTGATCGACGGGTCCGGCGCGGACGCCCTGTGGTTTGTCCCGCTGCTGGCCCAGGATGCCCTCGACATGCTCGAACTCGGCCTGGGGCGTCCGCTGACCGGGGACAGCCTGCAGGAGTCCATCGGCGACGACCTTGCGGTGCGTGGCGTGACCCCGAAGCTGTTCCTGCCGGGGCTGGCGGGCTTGAACCAGGGACCCGGCTTCCCCAACCTCAGCTGCCTCGGATTGCTGTCCGACCGCGTGCTGGCCGCCGATCTGGGCGCCGGCTCAGGCATCACCGACCGACCGATCAGGAGTACCGATGAGCGCTTGCGCGAAGAGGAGACCAGCACCGATGAGCACCAACCCGTTCGATGACGAGAGCGGCACCTTCTTCGTTCTGGTGAACGACGAGGAGCAATTCAGCCTGTGGCCGGCGTTCGCCGACCTGCCCGAGGGTTGGCGGGTGGTCTTCGGTGAGGGCAGCCGGTCGGACTGCGTGACCTACGTCGAGCAGACGTGGACCGATCTGCGACCCCGGAGCCTGCGCGAGGCCATGGCCGGGTAGGCCGCGCGTCGTCACATCTGGGGCAGCGGCGAGTCCATGTCATACAGCCGGGCGTGCAGGATGGTGCGGTTTCGCAGCGCCGCGCGGACCGCGCGGTGCAGACCGTCCTCGAGATAGATGTCGCCCCGCCACCTCACTGCGTGCGGGAACAGATCGCCGTAAAAGGTCGAATCCTCCGACAGCAACCGATCGAGGGCCAGCACGGTCGTGGTGGTGACAATCTCGTCGAGCCGCAGCTGCCTGGGCGGGATCCGTGACCAATCGCGGTAGGTCAACCCGTGTTCGGGGTACGGCTTGCCTTCGATGACACCCTTGAAGATCATCGCCGACCTGCCTCCGGGTTACCTGTACGCGGGCTTGGCAACGGCATGGTTGCCAAGGCTAGTACCCGCACCCGCCCATGCGCACCAACTACAGAGTCGGTAAAGGTCCAGCTGGTCAGTAAAATAGATCAAGCGGTATGAGCTTTACGACGACTCGAAGGGCAGGTGAAGAGGTGGGGAGTGCCGACGACCGTCGTTTCGAGGTGCTGCGTGCCATCGTTGCCGACTTCGTTGCCACCAAGGAACCCATCGGTTCGAAGACCCTCGTCGAACGCCACAATCTCGGGGTGTCCAGCGCGACCGTGCGCAACGACATGGCGGTGTTGGAGGCCGAGGGTTACATCACCCAACCGCACACCAGCTCGGGCCGGGTGCCCACCGAGAAGGGGTACCGGGAGTTCGTTGACCGCATCGACAACGTCAAACCGCTGTCGTCGTCGGAGCGTCGCGCGATCCTGAACTTCCTGGAGTCCGGCGTCGACCTCGACGACGTGCTGCGCCGGGCCGTGCGTCTGCTGGCGCAGCTGACCCGGCAGGTGGCCATCGTCCAGTACCCGACACTGTCCACGTCGACGGTGCGCCACCTCGAGGTGGTGGCCCTGACCCCGGCGCGGCTGCTGCTGGTGGTCATCACCGACACAGGCCGGGTGGATCAGCGGATCGTCGAGCTCGGCGACGCCATCGACGATCACCAGCTGTCCAAGCTGCGGGAGATGCTCGGGCAGGCACTCGAGGGCAAACCGCTGACCGCGGCGTCGGTCGCGGTGTCGGACCTCGCCAGTCAGCTCAACGGCAGCGGCGGCCTGGCCGACGCGGTCGGCCGTTCGGCCACCGTGCTGGTCGAGACGTTGGTCGAACACGTCGAGGAACGGCTGCTGCTCGGCGGTACGGCCAACCTGACCCGCAATACCGCCGACTTCGGCGGTTCGCTGCGGTCGGTGCTCGAAGCGCTCGAAGAGCAGGTCGTGGTGTTGCGGCTGCTGGCCGCGCAGCAGGAGGCCGGCAAGGTGACCGTGCGGATCGGTCACGAGACCGAAGCCGAGCAGATGGTGGGGACGTCGGTGGTGAGTACCGCCTACGGCAGCTCGGGCAAGGTGTACGGCGGCATGGGTGTGGTGGGACCCACTCGAATGGACTATCCGGGAACTATCGCTAATGTCGCTGCGGTTGCTCTGTACATAGGTGAAGTCTTAGGCAGCCGCTGAGCGGCATCTGAAAGGTCTGGCGTGGCACGCGATTATTACGGCTTGCTCGGAGTGAGCAGCGGTGCGAGTGATTCGGAGATCAAGCGCGCTTATCGGCGGCTTGCTCGCGAACTGCATCCCGACGTCAACCCCGACGAGCAGGCCCAGGCTCGGTTCACCGAGATCCAGGTCGCCTACGAGGTGCTCAGCGATCCCGAGAAGCGCCGCATCGTCGACATGGGCGGGGATCCCATGGAGTCCGTCGGCGGCGCGGCCAACGGCGGGTTCAGCGGCTTCGGCGGGCTCGGCGACGTCTTCGAGGCGTTCTTCGGCGGCGGCACCACGTCACGCGGGCCGATCGGCCGGGTTCGGCCCGGTGCGGATTCCCTCCTGCGGATGCGTCTGGACCTGGAGGAATGCGCCACCGGCGTGACCAAGCAGGTCACCGTCGACACCGCGGTGCTGTGCGACCTGTGCCAGGGCAAGGGCACCAACGGCAAGTCCACCCCCGTGACGTGCGACACCTGCGGCGGGCGCGGCGAGATCCAGACCGTGCAGCGGTCCCTGCTGGGTCAGGTGATGACGGCGCGTCCGTGTCCCGTGTGCGGCGGGGTCGGCGAAGTGATCCCGGATCCGTGCACCCGCTGCGGCGGCGACGGCCGGGTGCGGTCGCGGCGCGAGATCAGCGTCAAGATCCCGGCCGGTGTCGGCGACGGCATGCGGGTGCGGCTGGCGGCCCAGGGCGAGGTCGGCCCGGGTGGTGGCCCGGCGGGCGACCTCTACGTCGAGGTCCACGAAAAGCAACACCCCACCTTCGTCCGCGACGGCGACGACCTGCACTGCACGGTGTCCGTGCCGATGGTCGACGCCGCGTTGGGCACGACCGTGACCGTCTCGGACATCCTCGACGGCGACACCGAGATCACCGTCGCCGCAGGCACCCAGCCGGGGTCGGTCACCACGCTGCGCGGACACGGCATGCCGCATCTGCGCTCGGGTGTGCGTGGCGACCTGCACGCGCATATCGACGTCGTGGTGCCGTCGCGGCTCGACCACACCGACATCGAACTGCTGAGCAAGCTCAAGGAGAACCGCGCCCGAGACACCGCCGAGGTGCGCTCGACCCAGTCGGCGTCGGCGACCGGGAACGGCGGATTATTCAGCCGGCTGCGCGAGACGTTCTCCGGCCGCTGACCTCGTGGCATCGCTGTGACGAGGGCACTGTTCTACCTTGACGCGCTGCCCGCGACCGGTGAGCTGGCGCTGCTCGACGGCGACGAGGGCTTCCACGCGGCCAATGTGCGCCGTATCCGAGTCGGTGAAGAGATCGACCTCGCCGACGGCGCGGGCACCCTGGCGCACTGCGTCGTCGAAGAGACCGCAAAGGGGCGGCTGTCGGCCCGGGTGCTGCAGCGGCGCGTCGTCGCCGCCCCCAGCCCGCTGGTGACCATCGTGCAGGCGCTACCCAAGTCCGACCGCTCTGAGCTGGCCGTCGAACTGGCCACCGAGGCCGGCGCGGACGCGTTTCTGGCCTGGCAGTCGGCCCGCTGCGTGGCCCGCTGGGACGGTCCGAAGGCGGACAAGGGTTTACGCCGCTGGGACGCGGTGGCTCGCGCGGCATCCCGGCAGTCCCGCCGGGCCCGCATCCCGACGGTCGACGGTGTGGTGTCGACGGCCGAGCTGACCCGGCGCGTCGCCGATGCGGTGGCCGCCGGCGCACTCGTGCTGGCTCTGCACGAGTCGGCGACCGTGCCGATCACCGAACTGGCTATCGCTCAAGCCGATTCACTGATGCTGATCGTCGGCCCGGAGGGCGGTATCGCCGACGAGGAGATCGCCGCGCTGAATGCGGCAGGGGCCCGGGCGGTACGGCTGGGGCCGACGGTGCTGCGCACGTCGACGGCCGCGGCGGTCGCGTTGGGCGCCATCGGGGCGCTGACGTCGCGGTGGGCGCTCTGACCACCGGGGGTCGGTAGCCAGCCGCGGCTCAGAATCGGCTGGACCACGGGCGCCGAGCGATCAATTCCTGCCATGCGCCGATCAATTGCTGCCACCGGAATTAAGTCCCTGACCTGCGTGTTCTAACTATCAGACCGGCGATGAACACACCACCGGCCGACACCTAGAAGACGAAGGGTCCGGGGATCACCATGAAGAAGTTCGGATTTGCCACCATCATCGCGAGCGGAATGGCCGCCGCGGTTCTGGGTCTGGCCGGTGCCGCGCAGGCGGACGTCAGCCACCACGACTGGCTGGATCAGATCGGCCCGCATGTGACCGTGCCGCAGGTGGACACCAGCGTGCACCAGAGCCACTGACACTCAGCACTGATTGCGAAGGGGCGCCCTCACCGGGGCGCCCCTTCCGCGTCTGCCCTGCTTTATCCATTGGGACGCTGTCACCGACCGGCGGTAAACTGGGGTGAGCAAACTGTCCTGGAACTGCCACAACTCGACATCCGGAAGTAGGAACCAAAACCCACGTGACGCCCCGCGAGACAACAGCCGATTCCTCGGCCTCCACGTCGGAATCGGTCCGCAGCAGCATCAGTGTTCAACCCGACATCATCGTGGGTCTGCTGGGTTCGGCTGACGGAAACCTGAGGGCACTCGAACGCCTGCTCGCCGCCGACATCCACGTGCGCGGCAACGAGATCACCTTTTCCGGCGAGCCGGCCGATGTGGCATTGGCCGAGCGTGTCGTCGCCGAGTTGGTGGCCGTGGTCTCCAGTGGGCAGGCGGTGACGCCGGACGCGGTGCGGCACAGCGTCGCGATCCTCACCGGAACCGAGGACGAGTCGCCTGCCGAGGTGCTGACGCTGGACATCCTGTCCCGGCGCGGCAAGACCATCCGGCCCAAGACGCTCAACCAGAAACGCTATGTCGACGCCATCGACGCCCACACCATCGTGTTCGGCATCGGCCCGGCCGGCACCGGCAAGACCTACCTGGCCATGGCGAAGGCCGTCAGCGCACTGCAGACCAAACAGGTCAGTCGCATCATCCTGACCCGCCCCGCGGTGGAAGCCGGTGAACGCCTTGGCTTCCTGCCCGGCACTCTGAGCGAGAAGATCGACCCATACCTGCGGCCGCTCTACGACGCTCTGCACGACATGATGGACCCCGAGCTGATCCCAAAGCTCATGAGCGCCGGCGTGATCGAGGTCGCGCCGCTGGCCTACATGCGGGGAAGAACGCTCAACGACGCCTTCATCATTCTCGACGAAGCGCAGAACACCACGGCCGAGCAGATGAAGATGTTCCTGACGCGGCTCGGGTTCGGGTCCAAGGTCGTCGTCACCGGCGACATCACCCAGATGGACCTGCCCGGCGGCGCGACCTCCGGGCTGCGCGCGGCCATGACCATTCTCGACGGTATCGAAGACATCCATTTCGCCGAATTGACCAGTGCCGACGTGGTGCGCCACCGGCTGGTGTCGGAGATCGTCGACGCTTACGCACGACATGAGGAGCCGGCATTGCTGAACCGGGCCCAGCGCCGATCGTCCACCGGGCGGTCGCGGCGATGAGCATCGAGGTATCCAACGAGTCGGGCATCGACGTCTCGGAATCGGAACTCATCAGCGTCGCACGGTTCGTCATCGAGAAGATGGATGTGCATCCCGCCGCCGAACTT
This sequence comes from Mycobacterium sp. 852013-50091_SCH5140682, assembly GCF_001665685.1. Classification (GTDB taxonomy): domain Bacteria; phylum Actinomycetota; class Actinomycetes; order Mycobacteriales; family Mycobacteriaceae; genus Mycobacterium. The sequence goes on along the minus strand of NZ_LZTB01000011.1, from coordinate 55,140 downwards.
TCGATGGTGTTGGTGGACAGCGCCGCGATGGCCGATCTGCATATGCGGTGGATGGACCTGCCCGGGCCCACCGACGTCATGAGCTTTCCGATGGACGAGTTGGAGCCGGGAGGCCGGCCCGACTCGCCCGAGCCCGGCCCGGCGATGCTGGGCGACATCGTGCTGTGCCCCGAGTTCGCTGAGCAGCAGGCGGTCAAGGCCGGGCATTCGCTCGGCCAGGAACTGGCCCTGCTGACGGTGCACGGCGTGCTGCACCTGCTGGGCTACGACCATGCCGAGCCCGACGAGGAGAAGGAGATGTTCGCGCTGCAGCGCCAGCTCCTCGAAGAGTGGGTGGCCACCCAGGTGCAGGCCTATCACGACGACCGTCAGACGCAGAAGGATCAGCGCCTGCTGGACGAGTCCCGATACTTCGACCAACCGTGAGCGGACTCGCCCCACTGCTCGGCGCCATCGCGCTGGTCGGGTTCGGCGGCCTGTTCGCAGCGATCGACGCGGCGTTGTCGACGGTGTCCATCGCCCGCATCGACGAAATGGTGCGCGACGAGCGGCCCGGTGCGGTGCGGCTGGCCCGCGTCGTCGCGGAGCGTCCGCGCTACATCAATCTCGTGGTGCTGCTGCGTATTACGTGCGAAGTCTGTGCCACGGTGCTGCTGGTGGCCTACCTCGACGGCCGTCTCGGGGTGACCTGGGGCCTGGTGAGTGCGGCGGCGATCATGGTGGTCACCAGCTTCGTGGCCATCGGCGTCGGCCCGCGTACCGTCGGCCGGCAGAACGCCTACTCGATCGCGCTGATGTCTGCCATTCCGCTGCAAGCGATTTCGGTGCTGCTGACGCCCATCAGCCGGCTGTTGGTGTTGATCGGTAACGCCCTCACGCCGGGCCGCGGGTTCCGCAACGGACCGTTCGCATCCGAGATCGAGCTGCGCGAAGTGGTGGATCTGGCCCAGCAACGCGGCGTGGTCGCCGACGAGGAACGCCGGATGATCCAGTCGGTGTTCGAACTCGGCGACACCCCGGCCCGCGAGGTGATGGTGCCCCGCACCGAGATGGTGTGGATCGAAAGCGATAAGTCGGCCGGACAGGCCACCTCGCTGGCAGTGCGCAGCGGACATTCGCGGATGCCGGTGATCGGGGAGAACGTCGACGACGTTGTCGGTGTCGTCTACCTCAAAGACCTTGTCCAGCAGACCTATTACTCCACCAACGGGGGCCGGGACACCACCGTGGCCCAGGTGATGCGTTCGGCGGTGTTCGTCCCCGATTCCAAACCGCTCGACGAACTGCTCAACGAGATGCAGCTGGCCCGCAACCACATGGCGCTGCTGGTCGACGAATACGGCGCGATCGCCGGGCTGGTCACCATCGAGGACGTGCTGGAGGAGATCGTCGGGGAGATCGCCGACGAGTACGACACCGACGAGGTGGCTCCCGTCGAGGACTTGGGCGACAAGCAGTTCCGGGTGTCGGCGCGATTGCCGATCGAGGATCTGTGCGAACTGTACGACCTGGAGCCGGACGAGGACCTGGACGTGGACACGGTCGGCGGTCTGCTGGCCCTGGAACTGGGCCGCGTCCCGCTGCCCGGTGCGGAGGTGAACTGGGGTCGGCTGCGGCTGCACGCAGAGGGCGGCCCCGATCATCGCGGCCGGGTGCGGATCAACACCGTGCTGGTGAGTCCGGTCGAGACTGACGAAGAGGAGCAAAAATCAGATGACCGAACTTGATGCCGAGGACACCAAACTTGTGGTGCTCGCCCGCGGGGCGATGGGCCGGGCCGAGGCCTCAGCGGGCGCCGCGGTCCGCGATATCGACGGCCGCACCTACGCCGGTGCACCCGTACAGCTGGCGGCGCTGCAGTTGACGGCGCTGCAGTCGGCGGTGGCGGCCGCAGTGTCCAGCGGCGCCGCGGGATTGGAGGCGGCGGTACTGGTCGGCGGTTCAGCGGATGACGCCGGAGTGGCTGCGGTGCGGGAGCTCTCCGCCGACGCCGCGGTGATCGTCACCGACCGGGCAGGGAATCCGGTATGAGCGACGAGCGCGAATTCCGGTCAGGCTTCGTCTGTTTCGTCGGCAGGCCCAACACCGGCAAGTCGACACTGACCAACGCCCTGGTCGGCAGCAAGGTCGCGATCACGTCGAACCGCCCGCAGACCACCCGGCACACCATCCGCGGCATCGTGCACCGCGAGGACTTCCAGATCATCCTGGTCGACACACCCGGCCTGCACCGGCCGCGGACGCTGCTGGGCCAGCGGCTCAACGATCTGGTCAAGGACACCTACTCCGAGGTGGACGTGATCGGCTTGTGCATCCCCGCCGACGAGGCCATCGGGCCCGGAGACCGCTGGATCTATCAGCAGATCCGCGCTGTGGCACCGAAGACGACGCTGATCGCCATCGTCACCAAGATCGACAAGGTGCCGAAGGACCGCGTCGCCGCGCAGCTCATGGCGGTCAGTGAGCTGGTCGGGCCGGACACCGACATCGTGCCGGTCTCGGCCACCGCCAATGAGCAACTCGACGTGCTCACCGATGTCCTCGTCTCCAAGCTGCCGCCCGGCCCCGCCTACTACCCCGACGGTGAACTGACCGATGAGCCCGAGGAAGTCCTGATGGCCGAGCTCATCCGCGAAGCCGCGCTGGAAGGCGTGCGCGACGAACTCCCGCACTCGTTGGCCGTGGTGATCGAGGACGTCTCAGAAAGGCCAGGAAGGGAAGACGACAATCCCTTGATCGACGTGCACGCGATTCTCTACGTCGAACGCGACAGCCAGAAGGGCATCGTCATCGGCAAAGGCGGCGCGCGCCTGCGAGAGGTCGGCACCGCGGCCCGCACCCAGATCGAAAAGCTGCTCGGTACAAAGGTTTATCTGGACCTGCGGGTCAAGATCGCGAAGAACTGGCAGCGTGACCCCAAACAGCTGGGGCGGCTGGGGTTCTGACGCTCACGACCGCGTGAAGACGCAGTGCGCGCTACCGCCGATCGGCTGTTCGGCGACGACCTTGCCGTCCAGCGTGATGCGGCAGCCCGGGCCGGGAGCGTCGCGACCGGTCGCGACGACCTGCAGCATCTGGACATCCGGTCCGATGGTCATGGTGCGCTGCCACGGGATCTTGGTGTGATCGGGGACGTCGGCTCCCGAGGGGTCGGTGACGATGTTGAACACCTCGCCGGACCCGGTGACCTCGAACAGCACGGTTGACCCGCTGGCCGACGCGCCGGGGGTGGGCACCGGCTGGGTGGCCTGCTTGCGTGACGCCGCGGCGGCGTTGTCGTTGAGCATCTGCTGGCGGAAGTCCGGTGTGACACAGATCGTGTCGCCGTCGAACGCCTCGCGCCAAACGTAACCCTGGGCGCAACTCTGCGGGCCGGACGCGCCGTTGGGGTCCTTGTGCGCGCCGGGGTTGGAATTCTGCTGAAGTACCGTCGACCGCTCGTCCGGGGTGACGCAGACGGTGTCGCCGGTGCGGGCCTCCCGCCAGACGTAACCCTGGATACAGGTGTCGGGTCCGAAGGGGAGGGGATCAGCGGCGGCCGGAACCGGGATGACGACGGCCGTGCCGATGACCGCAGCCGCAGCTGATCGGGTGAGATTCCTGATTGCCATGGGAGCCTCCAGATGCTTGGGGAACGCCGACCGGCGGCTGTCGGTCGCCTGGCATCAGGCTAGGAAGACCCTGTGTGGCGCGGATAGAGTAGGCGACTACTCGATCCTTTGCTCCTGCGGCGAAGGCGCTTGCGAAATCAGGTGAGTGCGTTGACTGCGGCAGCCGCCAGCGACGCATCCCGGGTGTCCGCGACGTCCTCGACGACCTTCACCGGGCGGTCCTGCGGGGTGTTCCACCACGGCGCGGGTTGTCGTGCCGCCCAGTCGTTGAGGGCCTCCAACTCGGCGGCCAGCGAGATCAGCAGCGGCTCACTGTGGGCCGGGCCCATCAACTGCACACCGATGGGCAGCCCGTCGGAGGTGAATCCGGCCGGAACATTGATCGCAGGCCAGCCCAAGAGGTTCCACGGCCACGTCAGCGGGCAGTACCGGATCGCGCTGCGCTCGGTCGCGGCCCAACCGCGCCGGTCGAATTCATGGGTCAGGGGCGGGGGCTGCGCGGTGGTGGGCGCGATGATGACGTCGACGAGATTGAATATCCAGCCGACGCGGCGCCGAGCTTCGGCCTCGTGGGCCCGCGCCTTACGCAACACGTCCTGGGACAGCAGTCGACCGATGCGCATGTTCATCACCGTGCGCTCGTCGTAGTCCACTCCGAGTTCGCGGTCACTCAACCGTTCGGCCCAGTCCAGCAGTCCGGCGGTGGAGCGGGACAGGAAGTCCCACGACATCCGCAGGCTGTAGTTGGGGTCTTTTCGGACGACGCTGTGTCCCAGCTGATCGAGTTGCTCGGCGACGGTCTGCAACGCGGCGAGGATCTCCGGGTCCAGCTTGGCCCGCACGCCGGTGAACGGGAATGCCGTCGACATCGCCACCCGCAGCGGTCCCGGCGCCTGCCCCACGAAGTCGGCGGCCTGCACGGGTGGTGGTTGATGCAGATCGCCTGCGGCATTGCCCGACGCGGCGTCGAGCACCAGCGCCGCGTCGGTGACCGTGCGGGCCAGTACCCCGTTGACGGTGATGCCGTTGAACGCCTCGGGCAGCGGCCACGTGGAGATCCGGCCGCGCTGCGGTTTGATGCCGACCAGATGTGTCCACGCGGCGGGGATGCGGACGCTGCCTGCGCCGTCCGAGCCGATGGCCGCGGTGACCAGTCCGGCGGCGACGGCCGCTGCGCTGCCTCCGGACGAGCCGCCCGCACTGTGTTTACGCGACCAGGGATTGCGGGTGTGTCCGAATCCCGGTCCGCCGGTGAACGGCCATTGTCCGAGCTCGCACGTGTTGGTCTTGCCGACGATGACCGCGCCGGCCTCCTTGAGGCGACGCACCACCTCGGCGTCGGCCGTGGCCGGGGGCGCCTCTGCGTCGGTGCCGAACCGGGTGGGCACTCCGGCGATGTCGACGTCGTCTTTGACCGCGATGGGAATTCCCAACAGCGGCAGTTGTTTACCGGCCGCGCGTTGGCGGTCGGCGGCGTCGGCGTCGGCCATCGCCTGCTCGGCGAGCACGACCCGGAACGCGTTGAGGGTGGACTGGCTGGCGGCGATGGCGTGCAGCGACCGCTGCACCAGTTGCTCGGATGTGACGGCGCCACTGGCGAGTTGGTACAGCTGGCTGACGAGGGTAGGGAAGACCGGAGAGGTCGCGTCGGTGGCCGTGGATTTTCCCATCGCTTTGAGGATATCGGCGGTGCGTTCCGGAATCTGTCGGGCCACGATGAGAGACTGTCACGATGCGGCTGTACCGGGACCGGGCGGTGGTGCTGCGCCAGCACAAGCTCGGCGAGGCCGACCGGATTGTCACCCTGCTCACCCGCGACCATGGTTTGGTGCGCGCGGTGGCCAAGGGGGTGCGGCGTACCCGCAGTAAGTTCGGCGCCCGGCTGGAGCCGTTCGCTCACATCGATGTTCAGCTGCATCCCGGCCGCAATCTCGACATCGTCACCCAGGTCCAGGCCATCGACGCGTTCGCCGCCGACATCGTCAGTGATTACGGTCGCTACACCTGCGCGTGCGCCATGTTGGAGACGGCCGAACGGTTGGCCGGCGAAGAGCGGGCGCCCATGCCCGCGCTGCACCGCTTGACGGTGGCGGCACTGCGGGCGGTCGCGGACGGCTCGCGGGCTCGGGAGCTGGTGCTCGATTCCTATCTGCTGCGGGCGATGGGGGTGGCCGGCTGGGCGCCGGCGCTGACCGAATGTGCCCGCTGTGCCGCACCCGGCCCGCACCGCGCGTTCCATGTCGCGGCAGGCGGCAGCGTCTGCGTGCACTGCCGGCCCAGCGGATCGTCCACGCCGCCGCAGGCGGTACTCGAACTGATGACGGCGCTGCACGACGGCGACTGGGAATACGCCGAGACGACGACGTCAGGGCACCGCAGCCAGGCCAGCGGGCTCATCGCCGCGCATCTGCAGTGGCATCTGGAACGTCAGCTGCGGACGTTGCCTCTGGTGGAGCGGGCCTACCGCGTGGATCGGACGGTCGCCGACCGCCGGGCCGCGCTGGTCGGGCAGGATATGGCACATGGCATTCACACGGGGCAAGACGACCTACCCGCAGCTGCCCCCGGCGCCTGACGACTATCCGGTCTTCCCGGATACGTCGACGTGGCCGGTGGTCTTCCCGGAATTGCCGCCCAACACCAACGGTCGTTTTTCGCGCCCGCCGCAGCACACGTCCAAGGCGTCCGCGCCGAAGATTCCGGCCGATCAGGTGCCCAACCACGTCGCTGTGGTGATGGACGGCAACGGCCGCTGGGCCACCCAGCGCGGCCTCGGCCGTACCGAGGGGCACAAGATGGGCGAGGCGGTGTTGATCGACATCACCTGCGGCGCAATCGAACTCGGTATCAAGCATCTGAGCGTGTACGCGTTTTCCACCGAGAACTGGAAGCGCAGCACCGAGGAAGTCCGGTTCCTGATGGGCTTCAACCGCGAGGTGGTGCGGCGGCGTCGGGAGAACCTGGACGCCATGGGCGTGAACATGCGCTGGGTGGGCTCACGTCCGAAGATGTGGCGCAGCGTCATCAAGGAATTCGACATCGCCGAGCAGATGACCGTCGGCAACGACGTCATCACCGTCAACTACTGCGTGAACTACGGCGGCCGCACCGAGATCGTCGAGGCCGCGCAGGCGTTGGCCGAGGAAGCGGCCGAAGGCAAGATCAACCCGGGCCGCATCAACGAGGCGTCTTTCGCCAAGCACCTGCACCGGCCCGACATCCCCGACGTCGACCTGTTCATCCGCACGTCAGGGGAACAGCGGGCCAGCAACTTCCTGCTGTGGCAGGCCGCGTACGCGGAGTTCGTGTTCCAGGACAAGCTCTGGCCCGATTACGACCGTCGCGACCTGTGGGCGGCCTGCGAGGAGTACGTCAACCGCAACCGCCGCTTCGGTAGGGCCGAATGATGAGCCTGAGAGGCAGGGCCGAATGACCAGCCTGCTGCAGCAGTTGTCCTCCGCCCTCGGCGAGGTGATGTCCGTTGTCGAGGAAGAGGACGACGCGCTGACCGTGACGGTCGACGGGTCGGTCGCCTCGGTGCGGGTCGTCACCATCGCCGAAGGGCTGGAGATGGTGTCACTGACCCAGCCGCTGGCGTGGGACCTGCCGCTCAACAACAAGATTCGCGAACGGGTGGCCGGCCACGCCAGTCGCACCATGCTGGGTTCGGTGGTCCTGGTGGAGAAGTTGGTCACCACACCCGCCAACGGGTCGACGCCGAAGGGGTCGGCGCGCAAGAGCCCCGCGAAGAAGGTCGCCGACGTGATGCTGCGCTACAACTTCCCGGCAGCCGGGCTCACCGACGACGCACTGCGCACGCTGATTCTCATGGTGTTGGCGACGGGTGCCGATGTGCGTCGCGACCTCATGTCATGACGGTTCTGCACATCGTGGCCGCGGTCGTCCTCGATGAGCGCAACCGGGTGCTCGTCGTCCGCAAGCGCGGCACGTCGAAGTTCATGCAGCCGGGCGGCAAGATCGAGCACGGGGAAGAACCGTTGCAAGCACTCGCCCGCGAGGTTGCCGAGGAACTCGGCACGGGCTTCGACCTGACGACGGTGCGCCCGCTGGGGACTCACCACGCCGTCGCCGCCAATGAACCCGGCCACGTCGTCGATGCACAGCTGTATCTGGTCAGCCTCCAGGGCGAGCCGCACCCGGCCGCCGAGATCGAGGAGATGGCGTGGATCGACCCGCATGCCCCCGGTGACATCGAGCTGGCCCCACTGACCGAACACACCGTTCTGGCACTTGCGCGCGACCCGGTCTAGTGGCGACGGTGCGGGAGGGTGGGGACAGCCCTACCTCGAACACACTGGTGCACCGGATAGGAGGGCGCCCGAGAAGTGCCTAGCGTCGAGGACATGAGCACCGTTCCCACGCTGGCCGGCGCGGCGCAGCCCGAACGCGTCGGCTTCCTCCGTCAGCTCGGCATCGACACCGGCTACACGCTGCTCGGATTCCCGTTCGCCGTCGCGAGTTGCAGCGTCATCGTGACCGGGGTGTCGGCGGGGCTCAGCACGCTGGTCATCGTCGTCGGCTTTCCCATTCTCGCCGGCACGCTGTTCATCGCTCGCTTCTTCGCCGACGTCGAGCGGTGGCGTATCCCTGCGGTGCTGTGCCGGCCGCTGCCCCGGCCGGTCTACCGGAAGGCCGAACGGGGTGCCGGCGTGTGGAAACGGATCCTCACCCCGCTCACCCAGATCCAGTTCTGGCTCGACCTCGCGCACAGCATCTTGTATTTCCCGGTCGCGGTGGCCACGTTCTGCATCGTCGTGAGCTGGTGGGCGTTGGCGATCGGCGGCACGTTGACCGTCGTGTGGGACTGGACCATCCCGCGGGGCCCGGACAACCGCTCACTCGCCCAGCTGATCGGGCTCGGCGACAGCACCTTTGCGCGGGTCGGCCTCCAGACTGCCATCGGGGTGCTGTGCCTGATCACCCTCCCGTTCGTGGTGCGCGGCTGCGCGCTCATCGCGGCGGGTTTCAGCCGGCTCCTGCTGACCGGCGTGGCTGAGATGCGCCAGACGATCACCGTGCTGACGGAGCAGAAGGCGGCCGCGGCGTCGGCGGAGGCGACCGCGCTGCGTCGGCTCGAACGGGACATCCACGACGGTCCGCAGCACCGACTCGTCCGCCTCGCGATGGACTTGAGCCGTGCGCGCCAACAGCTGGACAAGAATCCCGAGGCGCTGCGGCAGACGCTGGACGAGGCGCTCGGACAAACCCAGGACACCTTGGACGAGCTGCGCGCGCTGTCGCGCGGCATCGCGCCGCCCGTGCTCACCGACCGGGGCCTGCCCAGCGCGCTGGCCGCTCTGGCGGTCCGGTGCACTGTCCCGGTCGAGCTTGTCATCGACCCTGAGCTCGGCACCCCGGCCGGTCGGCTCGACGCGGCGGTGGAGACCGCTGCCTACTTCGCCGTCGCCGAGTCGCTGACCAACGTCGCCAAGCACAGCGGCGCGGCGAATTGCTGGGTCACCGTGGCGCATGGGCCTGGTCGGCTCGGCGCCGAGATCGTCGACGACGGGGACGGCGGTGCACATGTGGCGAAAGGCCATGGCCTGTCCGGCCTCGTCGACCGGGTGCGGGCGGTCGGTGGCACGCTGACGGTGGTCAGTCCCGCGGGCGGACCGACGACGATCGGGGTGGAATTGCCGTGCTGAGAATTGTGGTCGCCGACGATGCCGTCCTGCTGAGGGAGGGCCTGATCCGGCTGCTGACCGAAAATGGTCATGACGTCGTCGCCGCAGTAGGTGACGGGCCGTCGCTGGTGCAGGCGATCGAAGAGCATCGGCCGGACGTCTCGGTGGTGGATGTCCGGATGCCGCCGTCGCATACCGATGAGGGATTGCGCGCCGCGGTCGAGGCGCGACAGCGGGTGCGCCGTTCTCCCATACTCGTGTTGTCCCAGTACGTCGAGGTTTCGTATGCCGATGACCTGCTGGCCGACGGCGCCGGTGCGATCGGCTATCTGCTCAAAGACCGGGTCTCGGCGATCGACGAATTCCTCGATGCGCTGCACCGTGTGGCGTCCGGCGGAACGGTGTTCGATCCGGACGTGGTCGCGCAGCTGTTGGTACGACGCCGTCGCGACGACCCGCTGCGGGAGATGACCGTGCGGGAACAAGAGGTGCTCGCGCTGATCGCCGAGGGCCGATCCAACACGAGCATCGCCCGCACTCTGGTGATCAGTCACGGCGCGGTGGAGAAGCACATCGGCAGCATCTTCGCCAAGCTCACGCTGCCGCCCGATCACGAACAGAATCGCCGGGTTCTCGCCGTGCTGGCTTATCTGCGTTGCTAGTCGGCTGATCCGCCGCATTCGCCGCACACCCCGAAGATCTCGATGGTGTGGCTGATGTCGGAGAAACCGTGCTCGCGGGCGACCTCGGCGGCCCAGGATTCGACGTGCCCACCGGAGACCTCGACGGTCGAGCCGCAGGTGCGGCACACCAGATGGTGGTGATGGTGTTCTGAGCAGCGGCGGTATACCGATTCGCCGGTGTCGGTACGCAGGGTGTCGACGACGCCTGCGGTGGCCATCGTCTGCAGCGTGCGGTACACCGTGGTCAGGCCGATGCCCTCGCCGCGGCGGCGCAGTTCGTCATGCAGTTCCTGAGCGGAGCGGAAGCCCTCCGTCTCGTTGAGCAGCTCGGCGATCGCGGCCCGTTGCCGGGTGGACCGGACCGCGCCCGTCACCGGCGGTCCTCGCAGGCGTGGGCGACCGCGTCGACGACGATGTGGGCCAGGTGGTGGTCGACGAGACGGTAGAGCACCTCGCGGCCGGCCCGCTCGCTGGACACCACGCCGGCCTGCTTGAGGATCCTCAGGTGCTGGCTGACCAGGGGCTGCGGAACGTCGAGCGCGTCGACCAGTTCGTGGACGCAGCGTCCCGACTGCTGCAGCTGCAACACGATCGCGATCCGTACCGGCGCGGCCAGTGCCCGTAGCAGCTCCCCGGCGGTGTCGAGCACCTGGCGCGGCGGGAGTTCCAGTGCCGGGACGCCGGCGTGATCGTGCACCGCGTCGTGATCGGCGTCGGGATCCGGTGGCGTAGTATCGGCGAAGTTGGAAACGGTTTTCATTAACCGTCAGAATACATGCGCGGAATCGCATGTCAACAGTTCTGGCGGATTATCGGTGCTCGCGGCGGTATCGCTACTCTGTTGCACCGTGGCATCCATCATCGACACCGTTGCGAACCTGGCCAAACGCCGTGGTCTGGTCTATCAGTCCGGCGAAATCTACGGCGGCACGAAGTCGGCGTGGGATTACGGGCCACTTGGTGTCGAGCTCAAGGAGAACATCAAGCGGCAGTGGTGGAAATCTGTCGTCACCGGCCGCGAAGACGTCGTCGGCCTGGACAGCGCCATCATCCTGCCCCGCCAGGTGTGGGTGGCCTCCGGTCACGTCGACGTGTTCAACGATCCGCTCGTGGAGTGCCTGAACTGCCACAAGCGGCACCGGCAGGACCACATGCAGGAGGCCTATGCCCTCAAGAAGGGCATCGACGACCCGGACTCCGTGCCGATGGACGAGATCGTCTGCCCGGACTGTGGCACCAAGGGTCAGTGGACCGAGCCGCGTGACTTCAACATGATGCTCAAGACCTACCTCGGCCCGATCGAGAGCGAGGAAGGCCTGCACTACCTGCGCCCCGAGACGGCGCAGGGCATCTTCGTCAACTTCGCCAACGTGGTCACCACCGCGCGCAAGAAGCCGCCGTTCGGCATCGGTCAGATCGGCAAGAGCTTCCGCAACGAGATCACGCCGGGCAACTTCATCTTCCGTACCCGCGAATTCGAGCAGATGGAGATGGAGTTCTTCGTCGAGCCCTCGACCGCGGGCGAATGGCACAAGTACTGGATCGACACCCGGCTGCAGTGGTACATCGACCTGGGCATCGACCCGGAAAACCTGCGCCTGTACGAGCATCCGCTGGAGAAGCTGTCGCACTACAGCGCAGGCACCACCGACATCGAGTACAAGTTCGGTTTCGCCGGCAACCCGTGGGGTGAGCTGGAAGGCATCGCCAACCGCACCAACTTCGACTTGTCCACGCACTCAGAGCATTCCGGCACCGACCTGTCGTTCTACGACCAGGCCACGGACACCCGCTATGTCCCGTACGTGATCGAGCCCGCAGCCGGTCTGACCCGTTCGCTGATGGCGTTCCTGGTCGACTCATACACCGAGGACGAGGCGCCCAACGCCAAGGGCGGCGTGGACAAGCGCACGGTGCTCAAGCTCGACCCCCGGCTGGCCCCGGTCAAGGCTGCGGTGCTGCCGCTGTCGCGGCATGCCGACCTGTCGCCGAAGGCCCGCGACTTGGCTGCCGAATTGCGCAAGAGCTGGAATGTCGAGTTCGACGACGCCGGGGCCATCGGCCGTCGCTACCGCCGCCAGGACGAGATCGGCACGCCGTACTGCGTGACGGTCGACTTCGACACGCTCGAGGACGGCGCGGTCACCATCCGTGAGCGCGACGCCATGACCCAGGAGCGCGTCGCGCTGGACAAGGTGTCCGACTATCTCGCGGTCCGGCTCAAGGGCTGCTGACTTTCTCCCACGGGCAGTCCCCCGCAAGCGGGAGGGGCCCCCAGCAAACTCGCACTATTTCACTCGAAATAGTGCGAGTTTGCGTCTGCTCGGCGGGGAAACGGGGTTTAACGCAGCTGCGGCGGAACGTCGCCGTCGAGCAGTTCGACCAGCGCCGCCACCAGGCCGTCGAGTTCGCGGCCGACGGCGGCGATGGCCGGGTTGTCGTAACTGTCGAACAGCAGGCTGGGCTGGTCGAGGGCCAGCACGGTGCCCTGAGGCGCGTCGTAGAGCAGCGTGCGCAGCGGTGCGTGCAACATGACCGCGGGGTCGTGACGGTACATGCGCTCGGCGATGGTGTGATTGCCCATCAGGTACTCGGTGGCGCGCCGCGTCGCGGCCGACAGTGCCATCGTGGGCGCGACGTCGATGCTGTGGTACCGCATGAAGCCGTGTGGGGCTTGCTGTTTCGCGATCGCAACCACCTCGTCCCAGTTCGCCGCGGCCGTGTACGCGCTGAGATCGACTGCGGGAACCAGTGATTCGTAACGCTCCCGAGCCCGGTCGTACCCGTCGGGCAGTGCGATCAGCAGCCGCCGGCTCGGGTGGTCGACGGCGCTACTGTGCCGCGTCACTGCTGCGAGCCCGCGACATCGAGGACGATCCGAAAGCGTGCCTGCCCGGACATCATGCGCTCGTAGGCTTTCGGAGCCTCCTCGAACGGCATGACCTCGATCATCGGGGCGATGCCGTTGGCGGCGCTGAACGCCAGGCTGTCCTCGTTCTCGATCGACGAACCGGTGAGACTACCGACGATGCTGCGGCCGCCGAAGATCACGTCGGCGGTGTTCACCTCGATCGGGTCCGGAGCGGCGCCGACGACGACGAGCTGTCCATGCGGTCGCAGCCCGGTCACCAGCGGACTCATGGATGCGCCGCTGGCTGCGGTCGCGATCACAGCAGCGGCGCCGCCCAAGGCGCTCAACGCCGCACCGGGATCCTCCGCGGCGCTGTCGATGTAGTAGTCCGAACCCAAAGCCGTTGCCAGTTCGGCCTTCTCGGCGCCTCGGGCGATGGTGGCGACGCGGTACCCGAGTTTCTTGGCGTACTGCACGCCGAGGTGGCCCAAGCCGCCGAGGCCCTGGATCGCGACCAGTGCTCCTGGCGGTGCGCCGGTGGCGCGCAACGCGTTGAACGTCGTGACGCCCGCACACAGCAGGGGAGCGGCGAGGTTGGCAGACAGCTGGTCAGGTATCCGGACCAGTCCCGTCGCCCGGACATAGAGCATCTCCGCGTAGCCACCGTCCTCGGTGGTCCCGGGTTGCGGCTGATCGGCGCAGTTGACGAAATCGCCTCGGCGACAGGACTCGCACTCGCCGCATTGGCCGCCGAGGAATCCCACGCCGACGCGGTCGCCTGGCTTCCACCGGTTGACTCCGGCGCCGACCGCGTCGATGACGCCGACGATTTCGTGACCGGGAACCACCGGTCGTTCGGGTTCGGGGCGCAGTCCCTCGACGGCGAGGAAATCGCTGTGGCATACGCCGCAGCTGTCCACTCGGACGCGCACGTGACCCGGCGTGGGTGGCACCACCTCGCGGTCGACAAGTTCGAAATTGCGTTGGCCGGTGACCTGATAGGCCCGATACGTTGTCATGGCGTATCTCCCCGGGCCTACGCGAAGGCTCCGACGCGGGCCCGCCGCGTCAGCTCGTCGGCGAGCACCTCGTCGGCACCGGATTCGATGCCGTCGACGATCTGCCGCGCGACGTCGGCCGGATCGTTCTTGGGCACATCGAGATCGGCCACCATCGAGGTGTCGGTGTAACCGAGGTACACGCCCACCACATCGGTGTCCTGGCCCTGCAGCTCCAGGCGCAGTGAGTTGTTGGCCGACCACAGCGCGGCTTTCGAGACGCCGTAGGCGCCGGAACCGGGCAGCCACGACAACACCGAGGCGATGTTGACCAGGGTGCCGCCGGCCAGCTGCGGGGCGAACGCCCTCGTCACGCGCAGCGCGCCGAAGTAGTTGGTCTCCAGCACCGAGCGAATCTCGTCGAAGTCGGACTGCAACAGCGACCGGCCGCCCAGCACGCCGGCATTGTTGACGACGATCGTGGCGTCACTGGCGAGTTCGGCGAGCCTGGCGACCGAGTCGGCGTCGGTGACCTCGGCTTGGACGACTACCACCCTGGGGTCGGCGCTTGGCTCGGGGCTTCGGCTCGTGGCGTAGACCTTGGTGGCGCCGCGGGCGAGCAATTCGTCCACGATCGCTTTGCCCAGTCCGCGCTGGCCACCGGTTACCACGGCCGTCGAACCCTTGATCTGATGGGACATTCGATTCTCCTTCGAAGTCGGTTGACTGCCCGAACATCACCTTCATCAAGCAGACGAGCTGGGTAGGTATTCCCAACTCAGCTAGAATAGCGGTATGCGCACCGATCCGTGGACTGATAACGCCTGTCCGATCGCCCGCACCATGTCGGTGCTGGGGCAGCGGTGGGCCGTGCTGATCATTCGGGAGGCGCTGCTCGGCAAATCCCGGTTCTCGGAGTTCCGCGACGCGCTGGGGGTGGCTTCGGATGTGCTCAGTGCGCGGCTCTCCGAGTTGGTTCAGGCAGGCATTCTCGAAGTCGTCGACTATCAGCAGCCGGGCGATCGCACCCGCAGCCGTTACGTCCTGACCGACGCCGGGCATGACCTCATCCCGGTGTTGGCGGCCATCGGGCAGTGGGGGCACGTGCACCTGGCCCGGCCGCACAGCAGTGACTACCGCTTCATCGAGGCGGAGACCGGCGACCCGGTGGGCATCGGCTTCCGTCGCAAGGACGGCACCACGGTTGCGCCCACGCAGGTCGCACTCGTCGACACAGGGCCGAGTTAGGGCGCGTTCGTCAGAACCGGCCGCTGCCGCCGCTGTAGCTGCGGCCCGACGAGCGTGACGCGCCGCCGTACGACGTCGGCCGTCCCATGCTGCGGCCCCCGCCGTAGCCGCCGCCGAACCCACCGCCGAGGCCGCCGCGCAGCACGTTGCCGATGATGATGCCGCCCAGCACCGCGCCCATGTCCGAGCCGCCACCGCCGCCGTACTGCGAGGTGTAGGACCGTTGCGCGGCGCGCACATCGTCATTGGCCAGCCCCTGTGCCTGCGCGGCCAGCGTGGACGCGCCATTGGCATGTGCGACAGCCTCATTCGGGTTCGCGGCGCGCTTGGCCAGCGCGGCGTCCAACTGTCGGCCGGCTTCGGCGAGCCGGGTACGTGCCTCTGGACCGATGCTGCCGCGCCGGGTGTCGATGAAGTCCGACACGGCCTTGATCCGGGACTGCGCAGTGTCGATAGCCTGGTCGAGGGCGCGCGCGAGCCGCTCGGCTGCCTCGCGCTGGGCGTGCACGCTGGCCAGCAGCTGATCGAGGTCGGCGTCGGCCTTGGTCAATCGCGTGAACGTGCCCAACGGGTCGGCCTTGCCATTGGCGCTCGCATCGGTGGCCGCAGTGGCAGCGGCGTCTCGCGCGGCTTTCAGCTCGGCCGGTTGTGGCGTGGACGGATCGTTGAGCAGGGCCGTGGCTTGGCTGATGCCGTTGTTGATATCGGTGATCGCCGCGGGCAGCCCGGCGATCGCCCGATTGATGTCGCTTGCCGCGCTGTCCACCGCGTCGAGCAGGGTGCGGGCCTGTCCCAGTGCGGATTCCGCGGCGCGGACGGCGTCCACCAGCGCGGTCTGGTCGGTGGCGGGACGGGACACCAGGCTGCGGGCCGACGTCATGTTGCGATCGGCGAACGCCAACCGCTCCTTGGCCGCATCGACATTGCCCGCAACCGAACTCAACGCGGCCGCATCGAACTGCTGGTGCAACGTGTCCAACGTCTGCTGCGCCGGCGCCAGGCGCGCGGTCAGGTCGACCACTTGCTGGGTCATGCCGTCCAGCCGCGTCGGGGCATTGATCACCAGGTCGCGCAACTGATCGAAAGCTGTGCTCTGAGTGTCGAGTTCACGATCGGCCTTGGCGGCCGCCACGATGACCCGGGTCAACAGGTCGCGCCGCTGCAACGGGGTTTCGGGCACCGCGTCGTCGAGGATCTGCCGCACGTTGAACGCTTGCGCCAGTGCGGTTTTCGCATTGGTCACCGCCCGGCTGAACGCCTCGGTCTGCTTCGATCCGAATTCCTCGACCGCCAACTGCAATTCGGCGTCGCTGGTGCGCACCGCATTGTCGACGTCGACGACGATCGAACGCGACAGCTCGTCGAGGGCCTCGAGCGGGACCGTCGCCAGCGCGTTCGGATCGGTGGGGTCGACGCGTTTGGCGGCCTCGAATTCGGCCTTGCGGCGCTTGGCGCGCCGGCGTGCCGACCACCAGAACAGCAGCCCGGCCAGCGCGAGCACCACGCCGAGGGCGGCGACCAATGCAGGCCACGAGAAGCCCGGCGCCGCTTGCGGTTCGGTGTTGAGCCGATTGGCCGCCGCGATCGCTGCGCCCGCCCAGTCGTCGCGGCGCAAGGCGGGGGTGATGCTGTTGCGGCGGATGTCGTCGGCATCCGAGGAGCTGATGTTGGTGACCGTCGACGGCACCTGGAAGGCGAACGCGCGGTCCACGGTGGCCACCGCCAGCACGGCGTCGTCGTCACCGAAATCGCTCATGGTCATGGTGCGCTGGGTCCAGCCGAGCGCGTTCTGTCCGGAGAAATCCTCGACGAAAACCACCCACAGCTTGATGCGCCGCTGGTCGTAGAGCTTGTCGAGGGCGTTCTGCACGCTGGTGCGCTGCTGCGGTGAGAGCGCGCCCGCGTTGTCGGTCAACTGGGTCGACAGTCGCAGCGGCGGTTCCGCACCGGCACCCGGGGCCACCAGTAGCCCGACCATTAGGACCGTGAGCAGCATGGGCAGCAGACGGGCGATGCGCATGACGGCCAATCTAATGTGCTGCACGGTATCGCTGCTGCGTCCTGGCAGACTGTGCCTCGGTGAACGACGACGGGTACGACCCCTACGACGACTTCGACCGGGAACGCCTGGTGGTCGAAGCGCCGAAGGCTGCCGCACTTCCCGGCACCGACACCGTGCATCGCACCGATTTCGCCAGGGACCGGGCCAGGGTGCTGCACAGCGCGGCCTTGCGCCGGTTGGCCGACAAAACCCAGGTGGTCGGGCCCCGGCAGAGCGAGACGCCGCGCACCCGGCTCACCCATTCTCTCGAGGTGGCGCAGATCGGTCGGGGCATGGCGATCGGGCTGGGCTGCGACCCCGACCTCGTCGACTTGGCCGGCCTCGCCCACGACATCGGCCACCCGCCGTACGGGCACAACGGGGAACGCGCGCTCGACGAGATCGCGCAGTCTTTCGGCGGGTTCGAGGGCAACGCCCAGAACTTCCGGATCCTCACCCGGCTCGAACCCAAAGCCCTTGACAGCGAAGGTCGTTCGGCTGGGTTGAATCTGACCCGGGCCTCACTGGACGCGGTCACCAAATACCCGTGGCAGCGCTACGGCGGGCGCAAGAAGTTCGGGTTCTACGACGACGACGCGCAGGCGGCCGCATGGGTGCGCGACGGCGCTCCTGCCGAGCGGCCCTGCCTGGAAGCGCAGGTGATGGACTGGGCCGACGATGTCGCCTACTCGGTGCACGACGTCGAGGACGGGGTGATCTCCGGGCGCATCGACCTGCGCGTCCTCGCAGACGCCGACGCGGCAGCGTCGCTGGCGCAGTTGGGCGCCAAGTCGTTTCCGGTGCTCAGCCATGACGATCTGCTGGCCGCCGCGGACCGCCTGTCGCGCATGCCCGTGGTCACCGGGGTGGGCAAGTACGACGGGACGTTGGCCGCGTCGGTCGCCCTCAAGCGGCTCACCAGCGAGCTCGTCGGCCGATTCGCCAACGCCGCGATCACCGAGACCCGCAAAATCGCAGGCGACGGCCCGCTGCGGCGCTTCGACACCGACCTCGCTGTGCCCGCCACGGTGCGCGCCGAGGTGGCGGTGCTCAAGATGCTGGCGCTGCAGTTCATCATGTCCGACCACCAGCACCTGCAGATCCAGACCGACCAGCGCACTCTCATCCACGAGGTTGCCCTGGCGTTGTGGGCGCAGGCCCCGGTGAGCCTCGACCCCCTGTTCGCGCCGGAATTCATCGCGGCCCCCGATGACGGGGCCCGGCTGCGGGTCGTCATCGACCAGATCGCGTCCTACACCGAGGGTCGGCTGGAGCGTGTCCACGAGGCGCGCTCGCCCCGCCCGCTGGGGTGATCAGCCGCGCAGCCGGCCCATCACGACATCCGGGCGGGCCCACAACAGCGCGCCACCGAAACCGGCGATGACACTGCGCGTCGCCCCGGGGATTCTGGCGGCCAGCGTGGCACCGAGATCTGGTGAGTGCACGGTGTCGTCGGCGCCGAACAACACGTGCACGTCGACTCCCGGTGACAGCAGGTGCGCCGGCCACGGCGACGTCGCGAGCACGGTGTCCCGGGCGTAGCCGGCCGCCCCCTGCGCGAAACCGTCATCGAGGGCGGCACGCAACATCGCGCGAAAGCCTGGCTGGTCGTAGACAACCGCGTCCGACGCCGGGTAGCCCGTCATGATCATGTTCAACAGGGCGGTCGCGGTGTAGCCGGAAAGATCGTGCATCGCCCCGTCAGGGTCTGCGGTGATCGCGGCGACGAATTCGCGGTGGGTCTGCGACAGTTGTGCGGCCACCGCGGGATGACCGAGGTCGTCGATCGGCGACACGAGCACCAGCCGCGAGGCGCGGCCGGTGGCCGCCAAAGCCAACCCGAACGGGGCGCCCTGGGAATTGGCGACCACAGGGACCGGGCACCCGACAATGG
The DNA here is from genome assembly GCF_001665685.1 of Mycobacterium sp. 852013-50091_SCH5140682. Lineage (GTDB taxonomy): Bacteria > Actinomycetota > Actinomycetes > Mycobacteriales > Mycobacteriaceae > Mycobacterium. The sequence continues at coordinate 36,169 of NZ_LZTB01000011.1, read as the reverse complement.
TGTCGATCACCGCGGCGAGGTCGGCGGCGACACTGTCGAGGGTCTTACCCGGATCGGGCGTGGATGCGCCGATGCCCGGGCGGTCGACGGATATCAACCGAACCCCGGCGTCGTCGAGCATCTCAAGGCCGAATGCCATCCGCCTGCCGCAGCCCGCGCCGGCGATGAACACCGCCGGTTCACCCGCGTCGGGCCCGTAGCTGGCGTAAGCCATTCGGCGCCCGTGGGATTCGACCCAGCTTTCGTTCATGCGATCTTGTCCAGGTTGGCCTTCACCACATCGATGCCGCTGGTCTGGGGAGCTGCGGTGCCCCTGTAGCTGTGGTAAGCCCTGTACAGGGCACTCAACGGCGCGACGACGACGGCGAAGACCACCGACAGCCTCGCGAACCGGTTGGTCGTCGGTTGCTGCTGAGGCGGCGGCGCCTGGTAGGTCGGAGGCTGTGCCCATCCACCGAAGGGTTGTCCGCCGAACGGATCCATACCCGGGCCCCCGCCGTAGCTCACGGTGTCACGGTACCGGGGGCAAACCCGGTCAGACACCGGGAAAGCGCCGCATAGACTATGCCCGTGGCCGGCCGGATTCCTGATCGCGATATCGCGGCCATCCGTGAAAAAATTCGCATCGAGGACGTCGTCGGCGATTATGTCCAACTGCGTCGTGCCGGCGCGGATTCGATGAAGGGTCTGTGCCCGTTCCACGACGAGAAGTCGCCGTCGTTCCACGTCAGGCCCAACCACGGCCACTTCCACTGCTTCGGCTGCGGCGAGGGCGGTGACGTCTACGCCTTCATCCAGAAGATCGAGCACGTCAGCTTCGTCGAGGCCGTCGAGCTGCTCGCCGATCGCGTCGGCTACACCGTCACCTACACGGGTTCGTCCACCACCAACGTGCAACGCGACCGGGGCAGCCGCAGTCGGCTCCTGGCCGCCAACGCCGCCGCGCAGGAGTTCTACGCCGAAGAACTGAAGTCCGAGGAAGCCGCAGAGGCGCGCAAGTATCTGACCGAGCGCAACTTCGACGCCGCAGCGGCCGCGCAGTTCGGCTGCGGATTCGCCCCGTCCGGCTGGGACAAGCTGACAAAGCACTTGCTGCGCAAGGGTTTCGAGTTCAAAGAGCTCGAAGCCGCCGGGCTGAGCCGGGAAGGAAAACGCGGTCCCATGGACCGCTTCCACCGGCGTCTGCTGTGGCCCATCCGGGTGTCGTCGGGGGAGACCATCGGGTTCGGCGCACGCCGGCTCTTCGACGACGACCAGAACCAGGCCAAGTACGTCAACACCCCGGAAACCGTGCTCTACAAGAAGTCGCAGGTGCTCTTCGGGCTCGACCGGGCCAAACGCGATATCGCCAAGGGGCATCAGGCCGTCGTCGTCGAGGGTTATACCGACGTGATGGCCATGCACATGGCCGGCGTCACCACCGCGGTGGCCTCGTGTGGCACCGCGTTCGGTGAGCAGCACCTATCGATGCTGCGGCGACTCATGATGGACGACAACTTCTTTCGCGGTGAGCTGATCTACGTGTTCGACGGCGACGCCGCCGGGCGGGCCGCGGCCGTCAAGGCGTTCGAGGGGGAGCAGAACCTGTCGGGGCAGTCGTTCGTGGCGGTCGCTGCCGACGGCATGGACCCGTGCGATCTGCGGTTGCGGTCGGGTGACGGCGCCCTGCGCGATCTGGTGGCGCGGCGAACCCCGTTGTTCGAGTTCGTCATTCGCAGTGCGCTCGCCGAACACGACCTCGACAGTGCCGAGGGGCGGGTGGCCGCGCTGCGCCGGTGCGTGCCCATGTTGGGCCGGATCAAAGATCCCACGCTGCGTGACGAGTACGCGCGCCAGCTGGCGGGCTGGGTGGGTTGGGATGACGTGGCCCAGGTGATCCGCCGGGTTCGTGAGGAAGCAGGCCGGCCCGCACGCCGTGACGATCATCGCTCCCCGGAACCGCAGGACCGTCCGAAAGCGCCACCCGTGCAACGGCCGAACCCCACGGACCCGACGCTGTGGCCGCAGCGTGAGGCGCTCAAGGCCGGGCTGCAGTACCCGGGCTTCGCCGGGCCGGTGTTCGACTCACTGACCGTGGAGAGCTTCACTCATCCCGGCTACGCCGCGGTGCGGGCCGCGATCGAGGCCGCAGGTGGCACGGCCGCCGGGCTCTCGGGTGCGCAGTGGATCGAGGTGGTCCGCGAGCAGACTAACTCGCCCGCAGCGGCGAACCTGGTCAACGAACTGGGCGTGGAGGCCATCAACGTCGAGGACGACGAGCAGTTGCCGCGCTACATCGGCAGCGTGCTGGCCCGCCTGCAGGAAGTGTGGGTCGGGCGGCAGATCGCCGAGGTCAAATCCAAGCTGCAGCGCATGTCACCGGTCGAACAGGGTGATGAATACCACGCCTTGTTCGGGGACCTGGTGGCCATGGAGTCCTACCGCCGCAGCCTGCTGGAACAGGCCAGTGGTGACGACCTGACTGCGTGATTGCTCACATCACGATATGGTGAACGCGCTGTCGACCTGGACGACGCGAGAAAGGCAACTCTGGTGACATTGATCAGCACCCGCACGCGGCGGTTCGTCGCTGTCGGCGCATTTGTGGCGGCCGCAGTCGCTGCCCCGGCGTTCATCGCGACCATGACCCCCCAGGGCGGTGAGGTCAGCGCATCTCCGGCCTGCCTGGCGTGGTTCGGCAACAAGGACGACGGTAAGTGCCTGTCCTACTCCAACAATGGCAACGGCTATGCCCCGTCGTTCTCGATCGGCCCGCAGGGCACCGGCCAGAACGGCGGCCTGACCACCGGCCCGCTGCTGCCCGGTCAGACCATCAATCAGGGAATCGGCTAACTACCGGCCCGTTTGACCCTCGAACCGTCGGTGTTCTCCATGGAGAGCACCGACGTTTCTGCGTCTATGGGGGTCATTCTCACGAACTGCGGGTCGGGGGACACCCGCTTGGCGATGGTGCGACGCCCGGCGTCGAGCACGGCCTTGGTCGCGGGATTGCCGGTTACCGCGCGATAGGTGCTGGCGATCTGCTCATAGCGGCGTCGGCCCGCCTTGGCACCCAGTACATAGCCGACGGCGATCACGGCGGCATAGCGGATCACGGCGCTCCTCCCAGACGGCGAATGTGTGCTTCCATCCTGCCTCACCGCTACGCCGACGCGCCCGTCCGGGAGCGCATTGGCGGCAGCGGCGGTCCGTACGCTAGAGTCAACGCTCGGCCCGCACGGAGCACGCTCCGCGCGGACTTAACGCAGAAGATAGTCCCCTGTAGCTCAATTGGCAGAGCTCCCGACTGTTAATCGGGCGGTTGATGGTTCGAGTCCATCCGGGGGAGCAACCACGTCCTACTTCTTGCCCTGCTGCTGTTGCCGGGCAGCTTGGGCGAGTGCTTCCACCAACGGATTCGCCGCTGACGCCAGCGCCTGCCGTTCCTCGTCGGTGAGTTGATAGAAGGTCCAGACGCCCCACGCGGCCGGCCGGATGTACACCGTGACCTCTTGGCGGGTGTTGTTCTGCAGAACGGCCGGCACGGGCACCGCGCGGTCCAGTGTCGCGGCACTGGCCAGTTCTTCGGCGATCTTGTCGACGTCAGCCGACTCCTGCAATTGGTACAGCACAGCCTTGTTGAATGGTCCTTCCATGGCGAGGAACCAGGCCATCAGCATCTCCTTCGGTCGGGGTCGCGCGTCACTGTAAGTGATCAGCCTCCTCTGTTGGCAGGTATTCCGGTACGCGCGCACCAAGACGGCGCGCCCCCAGGAACCGTCCAGGGTTCGATAGGCTCGTGGCGTGCACCCTCGGCTGATCGCCACCGCCACGTTCGTCGGGCTCGTCGCAGCCGGTTGCGGCTGGAGCCCGTCTTCGGCGCCGCCGCCTAAGCCGGACACCTGCAAGCCGACTGACGGCCCCAGCGCCGACGCTGTCGCGCAGGCGATCGCCAACCTGCCCAACCCCGAAGCCGGGGCGCAGTGGATTCAGGTCAGGGACGGCCATACCGCCAACTGCCGGCTGTACTGGGTGCAGGTCGGGCAGAAGAACCCGCAGCCCAACAGTGTCGGCCAGTTGCTGTTCTTCGACCGGCAGACGCCGCTGGGCCCGGCCACGCCGCAGCCACGTCCGTACATCAACGTGGTGACCAACGCCGATGACAGCGTGGTGGTCAACTATCAGTGGCAGCAGGGGCAGGATTCGCCCAAGGCGCCCACTGGCATCGCGACAGTGCGGTTCCGCATCGGTGACGACGGCAAGCTGCAGGCCGTCGACCCGCTGCCGCCCGCCCCTTAGCCGTTGACCAGCTCGGCCGGATCGAGCATTGCCGCGTAGCGCAATTGCTCGGGGATGCCGAAGCCGTCGATGAGGGTTTCGACGTGCGGCCGCAAGGTACGGCAGCGCTCGTTGATGCCCCGGGTGACGGCCTTGGCGCGTTCGGTGGACAGGTACCGGTGTTCCATGAACCAGGCCTTGTCGTCCTCGATGACCGACAGCGCATACAGGTCGCAGACGTCTTCGAGTAGTTCGCGTGCGGTGTCGTCCTCGCATGCCGCGATGCCTGCGACGAACGCCTCCAGGATGATGCGGTCGATGTGCGCAGATGCGGCGTGCAGCACGTGGTCCTGCACGGCGTTGAACGCGTCGAACGCGCTCATCTCCTTGGCCTTGCCCTGCAACCGCCGGGCCACCGTCGACAGAAGGTATTCCTCACGGTCCTCGAACATCTTGACCTGGGTGCCGCGGTTGAACAGGCTGCCTTCCTCCTCGTTGTCCTGGCGGCTGTCCAGCACGGTCTGGATGATGGTCTCCGCGGAGGTGCGCTTGAGCACGCGCTCGCCGGCGAAGTTGGCGGCGAACCGCACCCATTCGACCGGGCTCATGCCCTTGATGTCGTCGGCGTAGGCGGTCAATAGTTCCTTGGCCACCAGCTGCGTCAGCACGTGGTTGTCGCCCTCGAAGGTGGTGAACACGTCGGTGTCGGCGCGCAGCGCGATCAGCCGATTCTCCGCGAGATAGCCTGCGCCACCGCATGCTTCGCGTGCTTCCTGGATGGCCTTGCTGGCGTGCCAGGTGTTGGCGGCTTTCAGTCCCGCCGCGCGTGCCTCCAGTTCACGCTGCTCTTCGGCGTCCGGGTTGTCCGAGGTCTGCAGTTCGTGGCATTTGGACACCAGCTCGTTCTGCGCGAATTGCAGTGCGTAGGACTTGGCGATCAACGGCAGCAGCCGACGCTGGTGCACCAGGTAGTCCATGATCAGCACCTCGTTGTCGCTCTTCGGCGCTTCGAACTGCCTGCGCTGCAATGCATATCGCGTGGCGATGTCGAGGGCGACGCGCGCTGCCGCTGCGGCGCTGCCGCCGACGGTGACGCGACCGCGGATCAGCGTGCCGAGCATGGTGAAGAAGCGTCGGCCCGGGTTTTCGATCGGTGAGCTGTAGGTACCGTCGGGCGCGACGTCGGCGTAACGGTTGAGCAGGTTCTCCCGGGGCACCCGCACGTGGTCGAACACGATGCGGCCGTTGTCGACGCCCGGCAGCCCACCTTTGTAGTGGCAGTCCGACGTCGTCACACCCGGCATGTCGTTGCCCATGTCGTCACGGATCGGCACCACGAAGCAATGCACCCCGTGGCCTTCGCCGTCCGGGGTGATCAATTGCGCGAAAACTGCTGCGACACGGGCAGTTTCGGCAGCCCCGCCGATGTAGTCCTTACGCGCCGTGGGGGTCGGGGAGTGGATCACGAACTCTTCGGTCTCGGGATCGTAGGTGGCCGTGGTCTCCAGGGACTGCACGTCGCTGCCGTGGCCGGTCTCGGTCATCGCGAAACACCCGAGCAGATCGAGGTCGATGAGGCGCCGCACATAAGCCTTGTGGTGTCGCTCGGTGCCGAGGTTCTCGATGGCTCCGCCGAACAGGCCCCACTGCACGCCCGCCTTCACCATGAGCGAGAGATCGGACATCGCGAGCATCTCGATGCTGCTGATCGCGGCGCCGACGTCGCCATTGCCGCCGTGTTCCTTGCGGAAGCCGTCTTCGGCGGCACCGGCCGCGGCCATGATCTTGAGTTGCTCGGCGACCTTCGCCCGGGCGATGGCGGTGTTCGGCGTGTAGTGCGGCCGGAACTTCTCGTCCGACAGATTGGCCCGCATGGCGTTCTTGGTGTCGCGCCAGCGCCCGTCCAGCGTGTTTCGCAGATGCTCGGCAGTGGAGGTCATACCCGACGGTAGCGCGTGACCCTCGGCGGGATCGCCGAGATCGACGCCAGGGTCGTCGTTTTCACATGATCACAACCCTGACGTCGATCTCGACGACGAAAACCGTTAGCTCTCGCTGCCCATGGTGACCGCGGTCGCCTCGTCGGTGAGCTCGTCGAGTTCATCCTCGATGGCGTGGTCGTCGTCGATGTGGCGCAGGTGTGTGCGGCTCGCGAACAGCACCACGGCACCGGCGAGCACCGCGGCCGCGCCCACCCAGTACGGCAGGTGCACGCTGACCTGCTCGCCGAGCAGGCCGGCCAGCCACGGTGCGACGGCAGCGCCGCTGAACCGCAGGAAGCTGTAGGCCGCCGAGGCCACCCCACGCTCGACCGGGGCCGCTTTCATCACGGTCTCGGTGATCAGCGTGTTGTTGACGCCGATGAACAGGCCGGCGATCACGACACCCGCTGCAAGTACAGCCTTGGAGTCGGTCCATACCGCCATCGCAGTCAGCACCGCGGTGAAGGCGATCAGGTTGAGGATGAGCACGCGCACGGTGCCGAACCGGTGTTGCAGTCGCGGCGCGACCACCACGGACGTGAACGCGAGCGCCAGGCCCCAGCCGAAGAAGATCAGGCCGATCTCGTGCGCGCTCATGTCCAGGGGGAACGGGGTGAACGCCAGCAGGGTGAAGAAGCCGAAGTTGTACAGCAGCGCGGTGATCGACACGCCGAGCAGCCCGCGGTGGCGCAGCGCCCGGAACGGGTCGGCCAGCGTGGTCGCGCGTTCGGCGCGAGGCGTGGTCGGCAGCAGGAAGGCGGTGATCACCAAGGCGAACGCCATCAACGCCGACACTCCGAAGAACGGGCCGCGCCAGGAGATCGACCCCAGCACGCCGCCGACCAGCGGGCCGACCGCGATACCAAGGCCGAGTGCGGCCTCGTAGAGGATGATCGCTTGTGCCACAGAGCCTTTGGCGGAGTTGACGATGGTGGCCAGTGCGGTCGCGATGAACAGCGCGTTACCCAGACCCCACAGCGCGCGCCAGCCGACGATCTGCATGACCGTGTCGCTCATCCCGGCAAGTCCCGCACCGGCGATGATGACGACCAGGCCCAGGAGCAGCGTCCGTTTCGGACCGATGCGGCTCGACACCACGCCGGTGATCAGCATCGCCACGCCCATCACCGCCATGTAGCTGGTGAACAGCAGCGATACCTGTGACGGTGAGGCGTTGAGGTTGTCGGCAATCGGTTTGAGGATCGGGTCCACCAGTCCGATGCCCATGAAGGCGACTACGGAGGCGAAGGCTACGGACCATACGGCCTTGGGTTGGCGCCACATCAGGGCGAGAACTCCTTGTCTGTTGTCGGTTCGGTGCTAGTTGTCGTCGGCCGGGTCGCGGTCCTCGAGGATCCGTCGGATGACCTCGACAGCCGCCGCGAGGGTTTGGCGGTCCTCGGGGGCGAGGCGATCGAGCCGCGGGTTGATCGCGGCGGCGCGGTCGATCCGGGCCTGGGTGAGGGTGCGTCGGCCCTCGTCGGTGATGCGGATCAGGACGGCGCGGGCATCGCCGGGGTCGGCGGTGCGGGACACCAGTCCGGCGTCTTCGAGGCGACGTACCTGCGTCGTCATCGTGGGCTGCGAGCAGTGGTCGAGGTAGGCGAGGTCGGAGATCCGGGCCTGGCCCTGGTCCTCGATGGTGGACAGCAGCCGGGCCTGGGCCCATGGCAGCGGCAGCCGGGTACGTTGGGTGGCGAGACGATTCAGCCGTGCCACGACCGAGAGCAATTCCGCGCCGAGTTCGGTCTTGTGGTGCGCCGCGGCGTCTTCCGCGATGGGGGTCGGCATACCTCCATAGTTACATAGATTTTCTATGTAGTCTATGGGCCCTGTCGTGTCGCCCGTCACACAACGGCCACCGAACCGTACCGATTCTGGCTGGCAGAATCGAGAAATGACAGCTCCCGGACCGGCGACCCAGCCACGGAAAGCGGGTCCGCTGACCCCCGGGGAACTCGCCCAGGCCGCAGTGATGGCGGCGCTGTGTGCCGCCACGGCCATCATCGCGGTGGTGGTGCCGTTCGCGGCGGGCCTATCGATGCTCGGCACCGTGCCGATGGGCCTGCTGGCGTACCGCTACCGGATGCGGGTGCTGCTGGCCGCGACCGTCGCCGGGGCCACCATCGCGTTCCTCATCGCCGGGCTCGGTGGCTTCATGACCGTCGTCAACTGCGCGTACATCGGCGGGCTGACGGGCATCGTGAAACGGCGTGGCCGCGGCACCCCGACTGTTCTCGCCGCCGCCGTCGTCGCCGGTGCGTTGTTCGGCATGGTGCTGGTCGGGGTCATGACCGTGTTGTCGCGGCTGCGCATTCTCGCGTTCGAATCGATGACGGCGAACATCGACGGCCTTGCCGTGGCGATGGCCCGCGTCCCCGTCCTGCGGGACTTCGCCGATCCGCTCAAGCATGGCTTCGCCACGCTGCTGGACTACTGGCCCGTGCTGATCCTCGGCTCGGGGATCTTTAGTATCTGCTTCGTCAGCCTGGTCGGCTGGTGGGCGCTGTCGCGGGTACTGACCCGGCTGGCCGGCGTCCCCGACGTCCACAAACTCGATACGCCCGCAGGCACGGGAACCGTGGCGCCGGTGCCTGCCCGCCTTGCCGACGTCCGATTCCGGTATCCGGGCGTCGATCACGACGCACTGGGGCCGGTGTCGATGGATCTGCAGCCGGGCGAACACGTCGCGGTCACCGGCCCCAACGGCTCGGGCAAGACCACCCTGATGCTGGTACTGGCAGGCCGGGAACCCACGGCAGGCACCGTCGAACGCGCAGGGGTGGTGGGGCTCGGCCGCGTCGGCGGGACCGCGGTGATCATGCAGCACCCCGAAAGTCAGGTGCTCGGTACCCGGGTTGCCGACGATGTGGTCTGGGGACTGCCGCCCGGTACGACGACGGATGTGGACCGGCTCTTGGCCGAAGTCGGCCTCGACGGGTTGGCCGACCGGGACACCGGCGGACTGTCCGGAGGCGAGCTGCAGCGGTTGGCCGTGGCAGGTGCCCTGGCCCGTGAACCCGCGCTGCTCATCGCCGACGAGGTCACCAGCATGGTCGACCAGCACGGCCGCGACACTTTGATGACCGTACTGTCGGGCCTGACCCGGCACCACGAGATGTCACTCGTGCACATCACCCACTACGACGCCGAAGCGTCCTCGGCCGACCGAGCGATCAACCTAGGCGGCACGTCCGACAACACCGACATGGTGCAGACCGCCGCGGTGCCTGCCGGCACGGTTGCCGGGCATGAAGCAGGCGCACCCGTGCTGGAGCTGACCGCCGTGGGCCACGAGTACGCCAGCGGAACCCCGTGGGCGAAAACGGCTTTGCGCGACGTCACGTTCACCGTGAACGAGGGCGACGGACTGCTCGTCCACGGCCTCAACGGGTCCGGCAAGTCCACCCTGGCGTGGATCATGGCCGGGCTCACCGTGCCGACCTACGGCGCGTGCCTGCTCGACGGCGCACCGGTGTCCGGGCAGGTCGGGGCCGTCGCGATGTCGTTCCAGGCGGCGCGGCTGCAGTTGATGCGCAGCAGCGTCGAGCGCGAGATCGCGTCTTCCGCGGGTTTCGCGGTCGACGATCAGGCTCGCGTCGCGGCCACCCTCGCCACCGTCGGCCTGGACCCGGGCCTGGCCAAACGCCGCATCGATCAGCTCTCGGGCGGCCAGATGCGGCGAGTGGTCCTGGCCGGTTTGCTCGGCCGCGCCCCGCGTGCGCTCATCCTCGATGAGCCGCTGGCCGGTCTGGATGCGGCCAGTCAGCGTGGGCTGCTGCGACTGCTGGAGGATCTGCGCCGCGACACCGGGCTGACCGTCGTGGTCATCTCGCACGACTTCTCCGGCCTGGAAGGGCTCTGCCCGCGCACGCTGCATCTGCGGGACGGGGAACTGGCCATGGCGCCCACTGCGACAGGAGGTGCTCGATGACCGCGCCGACCCGAGGGCAACGCAGGCCTATGGTGCTGCTGCGGCCGGTGCCCGGGGACAGTGTCATCCACCAACTGTGGGCCGGCACCAAACTTCTGGCGGTGGCAGGCATCGGCGTGCTGCTGACCTTCTACCCCGGGTGGGTGCCCATCGCCTTCGTCGGGGTGCTGGTGCTTGCAGTGGCCCGGCTGGCGCACATCCCGCGCGGCGCGTTGCCCTCGGTGCCGTTCTGGTTGTGGGTGCTGATGGCGCTGGGCGCGGCGACGGCGACGCTGGCAGGCGGCGCCCCGATCATCGATGTCGGGTCGATGCACATCGGCCTCGGCGGGCTGCTCAACTTCCTGCGCATCACCGCGTTGTCGATCGTCTTGCTCGGCCTCGGGGCTCTGGTGTCCTGGACCACCAACGTCGCCGACATCGCCCCGGCGGTCGCGACACTGGGCCGCCCGTTGCGGTTCGTGGGCATTCCGGTGCACGACTGGGCGGTGACAATCGCGTTGGCGCTGCGCGCTTTTCCGATGCTGATCGACGAATTCCGCACGCTGTATGCGGCACGACGGCTGCGGCCCAAAGAACGCGCAGAGTCGTTCCGGGCCCGGCGCAAGCAACGGGTGGGCGACGTCGTCGATCTGCTGGCCGCGTCGGTCACCGTGGCACTGCGCCGCGCCGACGAGATGGGTGACGCGATCACCGCGCGCGGCGGCACGGGCCAGATCTCGGCGCTGCCGTCGCGGCCCAAGGCTCGGGACTGGGTGGCGTTCGCGGTGCTGATCCTGGTGTGCGGCAGTGCGTTGGCGCTGGAGCTGACGGTGCTCGGCACCAGCCTGCCGCGCACGTGAGGAGCAAATTTGGCCCAGCGGCGGTGACGGGTCAGTGGCGCCGCGTCGTCAATAGTCGGATGGCGGCGTAGCCGGCACCGCCCGCCAGCGCCAGCGCCGCGAGCCAGGGCAGCAGCAGCCCGAACAGCATGACCGCCCCCGAGGCGAAGCTGACCATGCCGTCCCAGCCGCGTTCGACCTGACCGAAGAACCCGTGATACTGCTTGGTCGGGCCGCCGAAGTTCTCGGCATAGACGTCGAGGTTGAGCGTGCTGAAGGCGATCTGCTCACCGAGGTGAGCCCGCTGCGCGCGCAGGCTGTCCAAGTCGGCCTGCCGCTGGGACAACGCGTTCTCGGCTTTGATCAACGCGTCGGGATCCTTGGCGTCGCGCATGATCCCGAGCAGCCGGTCGACAGAGGTCTGCAATGCGGTGATCCGCGCATCGAGGTCGACGCGCTGGTTGGTCACATCGTCGGCATGAATTTCGAGCGTGTTGACGGTTCCGAGGCCTTTGACGTCGGTGAGCGTCTTGTCGAGTTTGGTGACCGGTACCCGCAGCACCAGCGCGACGTGGGCGCGCCCCGAACTGGAACCGGCATCCTCCGAGCGGCTGTCCACGCGTCCGCCGGCATCGGTGACGATGGTCGTGGCCTTGTCGGCGGCTGCGGTGGTGTCGGCGGCGGTCAGTGTCAGTGATGCGGTCTTGACGATGTCGCGGTCTTCGTCAGCGGGTTTGGGCGTGTTGTCGTTCGGGCCATTGAGCGGGGGAGATGCGGTGAACGGCGCCGCGGGGGCGGGGGCAGCCGTCGCCGCGGCCGGCGGCGCTTCCGGTGCCGTCGAGCTCGGGGAATGCCCGGCCGCGCACGCCTGCGTCGTCACCGAAATCGTCACGGCCAGCAGGGCCGCCGCGGCGAGGCGACGCCGGGTACGGCTGTTGTAGACGGGCATCAGCACAATCTACCGATCAAGGCTTGCCCACAGACCTATCCTGAGCGGGGAGTTCCGGGTCGGTAGAGAGCCAGATGACGGTAGTGACGTGTCGACGATGCGGCCGGGTGGCGCGCGATGGTGCTCGGTTCTGCGACGCGTGCGGCGCCCCGCTCGCCGATGCGGCCGGGCCGGCCGAGTACAAGCAGGTGACGGTTCTGTTCGCCGATGTCGTGCACTCGATGGACATCGCGGCCGCGGTCGGTGCCGAACGGCTGCGCGAGATCATGACCGAATTGGTGCAGCGCTGTGCCCGGGTGGTCCAGCGCTACGGTGGCACGGTCGACAAGTTCACCGGCGACGGCATCATGGCGTTGTTCGGGGCACCTGTTGCCTTGGAGGATCACGCTTTTCGTGCCTGTTTGACGGCGTTGGAAATTCAGCAGGAGGTACAGCGGCTGGCGGTCGATGTCGGCCGCCGCGACGGGTTGCCGCTGCAGCTGCGCATCGGCCTGAATTCCGGTGAGGTCATCGCAGGCGACATCGGCTCTGGCCCGCTCGGCTACACCGCGGTGGGTGCCCAGGTCGGATTGGCACAGCGGATGGAGTCGGTGGCACCCGCCGGTGGGGTGATGCTCAGCGAATCGACCGCACGGCTGGTCGAGCACACCGTCGTGCTCGACGCTCCGCAACAGGTCCGGATCAAGGGCGCCACCGAGCCGGTGTCCGCTCGCAGACTGGTTGGGATCGCCCCGCATCAGCAGGCGCGCATCGGACGCGGCGGCACCCGACTCGTCGGCCGCAGCTGGGAACTGGCCGCCCTGGTCGGCATGCTCGACCGGACCGCCGGCGGTGCGGGATGCGTCGCCGGCGTGGTCGGCCCCCCGGGAATCGGGAAGAGCCGCTTGATCGCCGAGACCCTGGCCATCGCGGTCGGCCGTGGCATTCAGGTGTTCTCGGCGTTCTGTGAGTCGCACACCGCCGACGTTCCGCTCTCGGTGGTTTCGGAGTTGATGCGGGCGATGTTCGGCGTCGACGGGGTCGGTGACGACGCGATGGCGCGGAACCTGTTGCGGGCCAGGCTACCTGACATCGACGAAGCCGACCGGGTGCTGTTGGAGGACGCGTTGAGCATCGGTGCCCCGGAAGTCCGGCTGCCTGATATCGGGGCCGGCGCCCGGCGCAGACGCGTGACGGCACTGGTCGACGCGGTGGTGACGGCTTGCCCGGCCACGAGTGTGTATGTGATCGAGGATGCGCATTGGATCGACCCGGTCAGTGAAGCGGTGCTGCTCGACCTGGTCGCGACGTTGACCCGGGCGCGCTCGCTGGTGCTGGTGACCTACCGCCCGGAGTACGACGGCGTGCTCAGCCGATATCCCGGCGCGCAGACCATCGCGCTGTCGCCGCTCGACGATGAACAGACGGCCGAACTGGTCACCGGACTGCTCGGGCGCGACGCGTCGGTCGGCGGTCTGGCCGGCCAGATCGCCGAGCGGGCCGCGGGCAACCCGTTTTTCGTGCAGGAGATCGTGCGTGATCTCGCGGACCGCGGTGTACTTGCCGGCGGGCGCGGCTGTTATCTGTGTCCGACCGGTGCCGACGATGTTGCGGTGCCCGCGACGTTACAAGCTGCCATCGCCGCGCGGGTCGATCGGCTTGACGCCGCGGCCAAGCGCACCCTGAGCGCCGCCGCCGTCGTGGGCGCACGGTTCGATGAAACCCTGCTGGCCCAGTTCGCCGACACGACTCAGCTCAGCAGGCTGGTCACGGCCGAACTCATCGAACAGGTGGCATCCACACCCAAGGCGCAGTACGCATTTCGGCATCCGATGATCTGGTCGGTGATGTACCGTGCCCAGTTGAAATCTGAACGTGCACAGCTACATCGGTGTGTGGCTGCGGCGATCGAGCCGCGGGACGAGAATGCCGCGTTGATCGCCGATCACCTCGAAGCCGGCGGCGAACTCCGTCAGGCCTACGACTGGCACATGCGTGCCGGAGACTGGTCGAGATTCCGCGATGTCCGGGCTGCCCGGATGAGTTGGCAGCGGGCCGGTCAGGTCGCTGATCGGTTGCTCGTCGACGACCCGCAGCGTCCGGCCCTGCGCATCGCGCCGCGGGCGTTGATCTCCGGCACCAGTTTTCGCTCCGGTGGCCCGATGCGCGACAGCGGATTCGACGAACTGCGGGCGCTGGCCGAGGAGGCCGACGACAAGCGGTCGCTGGCCATCGGCATGGCCGGGCAGGTGGGTGCACTGCTCGGGCACGGGCACTTTCGTGATGCGGCCGAGTTGGCTTCGGAACTCGTCGGAATCCTCGACGCGATCGCCGACCCTGACCTGACGGTCGGCCTGCTGCACACCACCCTCATCGCCAAATTCGCGATGGGGGAGATGACCGATCTGGTCCGGCTGGCGCAACGCGTGATCGACCTCTCGGCCGGGGATCCGCGCCGAGGCAGTATCGTCACGGAGTCGCCGTTGCTGATCGCGATGATGCTGCAGGCCGTCGCACGATCGTGCTTCGGGCAACCGGGCTGGCGTGACGAACTCGATCGGGCTTTGGCAATGTTGCGCGATATCAACCCGGCGGCGCGCGGCGTGCTGTTGGTGTACGGCGTCAACATAGGCTGGGCCTACGGCACGCTGCGTATGGACGAGGAAATCTTGCGCGAGACTGCTGAAGCCCTGCGATTCGCCGAAGAACTCGGCGAGGGTTACGCGTTGGATGCGGCCCGCTGCGCACGCGGGCTGGCGCTCGTGGCGGCGGATCCGCAGAGTGCCGAGGGTTTCGCATTGCTGGACCAGACACGGGAGGCCGTCGCGCAGGAGCGGTTTGCGATGCCTGTCCTGGCGCCTATCGACATCGCCTTCGCTCGGCGGCGGGTGCTTGAGGGAGATCGTGACGGCGCCATCGTCGCGCTGCGCGGCATCGCTGCCGGCCAGACCGCCGCGGGCGAGTGGTTGGGCCGTGGGGTCGCGCTCAGTGCGTTGGCCGAACAGTTGATCGCCCGCGGATCCGATGACGATCTATGCGAGGTTCAGGCCGCGATCGACCAGTTGCAGGGCGAGCAGGCGGAACCCGGCGTTGTGCTGTTCGATATCGTGTCGGATCGTCTGCGCGCCTTGCTGGCCGGAGCGCGTGACGACACGGCCTATCCTGTGCTGGTCGAGAAATATCGCGCCAAGGCGAAATCCTTTGGCTTCGAAGGACACCTGGCATGGGCCGAGGGGATGCTGCGGGTCGGTTAGCGTGCCGCGGCACCGTTCGCGGCCCACTGCGCGTCGGCCAGGCTGGTCGCGACATCCGTACGGCCGCGGAACATTTCATCGAAATACGGCCGCAGCGCCTGGTACCCGGCGGGGAAGCCCGGTCCGCCCGGCGCCGGAACATGCGGTCCGCGCAGCACCCGGAAGAACGGGGTCACATCCACCCCACGCGACTTCCAGTAATCGTGGTAGACCGGCTGCGCCGCCAGCACGGCGGGCACAGCGGCACCGTGCGCCCCGAGGAACGCGTTGCCCTGTTTACTGCCCATCCATGTCAACACCTGGCGTACCGCGTCGGGATGCCTGGTGGCCGAATTAGCGGCGGCCGCAATGCCATTCGTGACACTGACCCGGCCTTTCGGTCCTTCGGGCAGCATCACCACCCCCCAGCGGAACGGCGCCTGGTTGGCGATGGCCGCCAGGTTGAAGGTGCCCGACTGGAACAACGCCATCCGCCCCTGCAGGAACGTGTTGCGCGAGAAATCGCCGTTGCCGTTGGTGACCGAGGCCGGCGGCGCGACGTGGTCGGTGTTGATCAGCCGCACCAGATACGTGAACGCTTCGACGGCTTGCGGGTTGTCGAAGGCGAAGCGATCGCCGACAGTGAATTGGCCTCCGGCTGAACCGATGTAGTTCAGGTAGATGCCTTGCATGTCGTTGGCCGCGTTGTAACCCCACTGCCTGATCCGGGTCGGATCGAAGCCCTCGGTGGCGGCAGTGCGGCCGTGCTCGTCGACGGTGAGCCGGGCCAGCAGCGGGCGCAGCGTGTCGTCGGGCCCGTCGGACCACCGCAGGCTGAGCAGTTCGGTGAGGTCGACCCCGGCGGCGTCGAGCAGGTCGGCGTTGAAGAACACCGCGATGCCGGCGTCGGTCAGCTGCGGCACACCCCACAACGCGTCGTGGCGGGTGAATTGGCTGACCACCGACGGCTCCCACGCGCGGGCAGCATTGGGACCCAGGGTCTTTCCGATATCCATCAACCGGCCGCTGTCGGCGTAGCCGGCGAAGTAGGCATTGGACAGCCAGAAGATGTCGTCGGCGCTGCCGCCGGCCACGTCGGTGCGCAACGTGTCGAAGTACGACGAGTACGCCACGGTGTTGACGCGCACCTCGATGTCGGGATGCTCCCGGCTGAACTCGGCGAACGATTCCCGGTAGGCCGCCGCGGCCTGTTGATCCCACAGTCGTACGGTCACCACGACGTGTCCCGACGGTTCGGTATCGCGGCCCAGAAGCACGGCCAGGCCAAGGAGCACGGCCATGGTCAGCGCCAGGACCGTGGCCGCCAGCGTCGAAAAGCGCGGCCTCATTTGATGCCCGTGACGACGATCGAACGGACGATGTTGCGGGACAGCGCGACGAACAGCACCAGCAGCGGCACGATCGCGACCGTCGTCGCCGCCATCACCAGTGTCCACTGCGCGTTGTACTGGGTCTGCAGGCCCGCGGTAGCCACCGTCAGCACCTGCCATTTGTGTCCGCTGGTGATCACCAACGGCCACAGGAAGTTGTTCCACTGGGTCACCACGGTGATCAGCCCGAGGGTGACCAGAATCGACCGGCTGGCAGGCACCACCACATGGGTGATCACGTCCAGCGTGTTGGCCCCGTCGAGGCGGGCCGCGCTGATCAAGTCACCAGGGATCGAGCGAAAGTACTCGCGCAGCAGGAAGATCGCGTACGGCGAGCCGAACATGAAGGGCAGCACCAAGGCCCAGAAGGTGTTGCGCAACCCGGCTTCGGCCATCATCAGATACAGCGGCACCACCGTCACTGTCGCCGGCACCATCAGGGTGGCGACGTACACCCAGAACAGCGCGTCGCGTCCCGGAAACTGCAGCCGGGCAAAGGCATACGCGGCGAGCACGGAGAACACCAGCTGCCCGATCAGGATCACGGCGGTCATGAGTGCGGTCACGACGATGGCCCGGCCGAAGCCCGCATCGGCGAGGCCCAGGTAGTTCTGGAACGTCGGCGGTTTCGGCAGTGACAGAGGTGAATCGGTGTTGAACTGCTGCGCCGAGGTGAACGACGTCAGCAGTCCCAGCCCGAACGGCAGCAGCGTGATGACCGCGCCGAACACCAGCCCGACGTAGATCCCGACGTTACGTGAGGTCATAGCTGATCCGGCGGCGGAAGTAGAGGTGCTGGACCACGGTGATGCCGACCAGCAGGACGAACAACACGATCGCCATCACCGATGCGCGGCCCACGGCAGCTGCGCCGAACGCCTCGGCGTAGATGCGGTGCGCGACCACGTCGGTGCGTCCCTGCGGTCCGCCTGCGGTCAACGCGTAGACGGTGTCGAATACCTGGGCTGCGCTGACGATTCCGGTGACCAGGACGAAGAACATGGTGGGTCGCAGCATGGGCAACGTGATGTGGCGGAACCGTTGCCAGGTGTTCGCGCCGTCGGTGCGGGCCGCGTTGTGCACGTCCTCGGGAATGTTGAGGATGCCTGCGAGGAAGAACAGCGTGACGTAGCCGACGTTGGTCCAGATCACCACCGCCGACACCAGCGGCAGCGCCAGGCTCGGATCCGTCAGCCAGTCGATCTGGTGGCCGAGCACGGTGCTGACGGCGCCGTCGGTGGGTGCCAGGATCCAGCGCCACAACACCGCGATGGCCAGTGGGGCGCAGATCCACGGCAGCACGTAAAAGGTGCGGAAGAAGCCGCTGCCGGGCAGGCCGCGGGCCAGCAGCGTCGCCGCGAACAGCCCCAGCGCAGTCTGGGTCGGCACCACCAACAGCACGAACAACAGTGTCACCAGCAGTGAGGTGGCGAACGACGAATCGGTGAGCACCGCAGTCCAATTGTCGAACCCGACGTAGGTGATCGGCCCCAGCAGATCCCACCGGTGCAGGCTCAGCCACGCCACCACCAGCATGGGCAGCACGAGGAAGGTGACGACGCCGAACAGGCTGGGTGCGACAAGCGAGTAGCCCAGTGCGGTGTCCCGGACACGCGAGGTGGCCATTGGCTCATTAAAGCGGGTTGCCGTCTGCGGGTGTCAGGGTGGGCCGTTGTTGATGGCAGATTCCGCGGGTTTGTTCCGGGTCAGCGTGCCATCGCTGCCAGTTCGCGAGCGTACGCGGCGATCCGCATGGGGTTGTCGCGGTGGGTGAATGGCCCGCTGCGCGGCAGAAGCGCAAGTCGACTGTGGGGCAGAGCTTCTTGCAGTCTGCGGGCGCTGTTGATCGCACCCGATGTGCCCCGCAGGCCTTGGACAATGATGGTGGGGCAGGTGACGGGGTTGTCCACAGTGAGCCGGCTGAGTTCGCGTCGTAGTGGTTTCGACAGCCGTGGCACAGATGACCGCATTGCGATCGCCCGGTACCGGGCGATCGGTGACTCGCTGTGCGGAACTCCAACAGCAATGACGGCATTGACGCTGTGCGGTGCAGCGGCGGCTGCTCGCAGGGCGAGCACTGCGCTGTGGGAGACGCCGACAAGAGTGACCGGTCCTTCGGTGCTGTGTGCGGCGACGACCGCTGCAATGAACTCGTCGAGTTGTGGCAACAGCGGTCCAGTTGTGAAGCCGTCCGCGCGCCCGGCCCCGATCAAGTCTGGTGCGTAGGCGGTGTTACCGGAACGTCCGAGGGAACCGAGTACAGGTCCCCAGGTGTCGGCGGCAACGCCGAACGGGTGCAACAGAATGATCGGGCGACCGGACCCCTGCACGTTGAGTGTCCGAGTCTTCCTGGAACCGTAGCGGATATCCCATGTGCTGAACGCGGCGTCAGCGTTCGACGACGTTGTGTCATCGGGGGAAGCCATCTCGATGCCCGGGTTCCACTGACGGTTGCAGGTCGCGGTCGAGGTCACGGTGGCGCCTTCCTTATCAGTTGTGGCGGTGATCTATCGAATCTTTTGAAGCACAGGGCGTTTAGAAAACAGGCCAGTTGCGGAACGCAGGATTAGTTGTTACGCAACAGGGTCCGTTGAATCTCTGCGCGAGAGGAGAAACTAGCTTCTGCTAGCGGGATGCAGGCTGGGTCGCAGCCGCCGCCGCGGCCTGTGACTCACCGGTCGGGTCGGATGCCACGTCGTCGCCTTCGGCCCGGCCCAGCCGCTGATAGAGATCTGGTCTGCGGTGCTTGAGATAGCGGGCTACCAATGAGCCGGCCACTGGGAAAGCGAGCAGGATGAGCAGCATCCACAGTCTTTCACCTGGTTCGCCTCCGACGAGAAGATCGAATCGGACGATCGCGAATACCACCACCGCGGTCAGCGTGACGGATGCGATTACCGGGGCGATAGTGACCTTCCACAGGGTTTCGCCGGCAGGCCGACCAGTACGGCCGAAGTACCGCACCACGGCGACACTGACGACGGCCATCAGGACCAGGACACCAGCTGTGCCGACTCCGCTGCCGCCGCCGATGATGAGGTTGGGGTCGGCAATGGCTGCGGCGCCGGCGATCAACAACGCACCGATCACGATGGAGGTGGCGAAGGAGGCGCGGTACGGCGACATGTGACGCGGATGCACCGCTGCCAAGAAGGACGGCAGCGCATGGTCAGCGGCGAGGTTCTGCAGGTAGCGGGCGACGACATTGTGTACGGACAGCACCGACGCCATGGCCGACGTCGCAACCAGCAGCAGGGTGGCCGTCGCGAGACTGTGACTGACGTATTGGCCCAACGCATCGTTGAACATGGTGGTGGGGTCGTTACTCGCGCGTGCCTTGACGTCACCGCCGTAGGCGATCACCAAACTGTAAGCCGATACGGCATAAAAGCCGCCGATCAGGATCGCAGACAGATATGTGGCCCGCGGGATTGTCCTACTGGGAGTACGCACTTCGTCGCGGTAGAGCGCAGTCGCTTCGAACCCGATGAAGTTGCCGAACGCGAACAGCAGCGCCAGGCCGGTGCCGCCGCCGATGAACAGTGCCGGGTTCAGCGGCTGCACCGACAGGCCGCCCATTCCGCCCTTGGCGAGGGTGAACGCATTGAACACCACCACCAGGAGAACCTCGACGACCATGACGGTGCCGAGAACCTTGGCCGACAGCTCGATCTGAAAGTGCCCAAGGGCGGTGATGATCACCCATGCGACCGCGGTACACGCCCACCACGGGATTGTTGGACCGCCGAGGTGCTCGATGGCTTGAGAGACCGTGACTCCAGCGAAGGCGTAGACGCCTGTTTGGATGAGGATGTAGGACACCGTCGCCAGGTAGGCGGCGCCGACGCCAGACGTCTTGCCGAGGCCGAGGGAGATGTAGGCATAGAAGGCGCCCGGGCGATGGATGTGTCGGGTCATGGTGGTGTAGCCGACGGAAAACACCACAAGGACGACGGTGGCTATCACCCAGGCAAGAGGCGCGGCCTCTCCGACGAAGCCGATGGCGAACGCGATGTAGCCGGAGACCGTGACGATCGGGGCCGAGAAGGCGAGTACGCTGAGCACCAGCGAAGTGGTGCCCATGCGCCCGGAGAGTCGTGTCCGGCATCTCGCGGTTGCGGGTGGCGCTGAGCTTGCCGTGTTGGCAGATGGTTCACCCATGATGTGTCCTTACTATTTCAGTCGCGCGGTCGAAACCTGTGGCGCTGAACGTAACGACGACGATATGCCTCCGACTGTGCCGAATTGAAGCACGGGCTGTGCGCCGCCGCCCCGCCGCCTTGGCAGCATGGCAGGTCAGCGGCACGCGAGTGGCTCACGGATCGTGTGATTCCGTTCTGCCGCAACATCTTTGATGCGAACGGTGCGGCTCGTGCGTGCGCTCGGGATTATTGCTGCTCGAGAGGCTGACCGCAGGCACCGGCTGTGGCGGCCCGGTTGCCTGCGGCCTCGGCGCAGAGTCCGTGGGCTTCGCACAGGGTTGATTGCCTCTTCACATACGTAGAGTTCGTTGGATTTTGGCAACTTCCCAGTGGCCTTGCATATCGCTGCATGTCATCATGGTGGTGCGGAAGGGAATGCAATTTTGATTGGTGCGTCATCGAATCCTCTGGCGGTAGATGCGCGGCCCGACGTCACGAGTTCAGGGCGTGCAGGCAAAGCGCGTGGACCGTATGGCCTTGGCGGAGGCATCGGGATGGACGCGACCCATCTGAGGACTCTGCGTGACCGATTTGTCGCGGATCCGGCCGGCACTGACCTGTCGTCGCTGCGGCCCGTGATTGAACGGTCTTGGCGCCGGAGCATGATGTGGAACATCGACCCGGACCGCCGGACGTTCGAAGACATCCACGAGCCCGAGATCGATGATCTGGTGCTGCGCTGCGCCGAGCCGGTGTTGGGCGAATTGGAGCGGTTGGCCGCCGACAGCGGAGCCCACGTGATCCTGGCTGATCCATCCGGGACGGTCGCGGTCTTTCGGGGCGAGCCGCAGGTACGGCGAGTGGCCGAGAGGCTGTTTCCGACCTTCGGGGGGGCGATGTCGGAGGACGTCGCCGGTACCAACGCTGAAGGCACTGCGATCGAAGAGGGCGCCGCGGTCCAAATATGGGGACCTGAGCACTTTGTCGCCAGTCTCGAAGACTTCTGTTGCACGTCGGTGCCCATCTACGACCCGCTGCGCCGCGCGGTGCGGGGCTTCCTGAGCCTTTCGCTCCCGGCGGATGTCGGCATGGACGTCAATCCCGCCTCGATCGCCTGGATCGTGAAGGGTGCCGCGGCTGAGGTTTCACGACGACTCGCAGAAGGCCTGGCTGTACGCGAGAAATCGTTGCTCGATTCCTACCTGTCCGAAGTGCGCAAACGAGGGTCGGAGTCTGTCGTCGTGATGGACAGCCGCATGACGATCGCGACGCGGGGAGCACTTGAGATGCTGCAGCCGGCCGACTACGCGGTACTGGCCGGTTATGCGCGCGAGTCCGAACAAACCTCGCGTCCGGTGGAGCGCGAGGTGATGCTCGAACCGGAGCGGGCGTTGCATCTTCGAGCCAGCCCGATATCGTCCGGCGGCGAGACGATCGGCAGTGTCATCCGGCTCAAGCCTCTGGCGCCCATCAAGGGCATACGTGCGGGAGCGTCGCCGTCAACCACACGGCGGGATCCGTTCGAGGCCGTGATCGGGGAGAGTGTCGCGCTGCGTCGTGCGGTTGAGGTGGCCAGTAGCGCAGTACGGCGACGATTGCCGACATGCATCATCGGCGAGCCAGGAACAGGCAAACTGACGCTGGCCACATCGATGGCATCGATGATGGCCGAGGAGACGGTGGTTCTGGATTGCGCCCGGCCAGAGCTCAACGAGCAACACTGCCTGGACGACATCACGTCGGCGCTGCTCAGGCAAGCGTCGGTGGTCTTGTGCCATGCCGACGCCCTGAGCGCTGAAGCATGTGCGGCCCTTGCGGAACTCCTTGCAACGCATGACAACCCGGCGGTCGTCATCACCCTCGCCGGGATGGGCGAGGACACCATGGCGCTCACTTCCGCGCTCGGCGGTATCGAAATCGCGATGCCGACTCTCCGGCAGCGCCGTGACGACATCCCCTTGCTTGCTGCGCATTTCATCAAACGCGGGCCGCACGGGAACACTCGTATCTCACGTACCCTGCTCCGAGTCCTCACCGAGGCCGACTGGCCGGGCAATGTCGCGCAGTTGCATGAGTTCGTCACATCGGCAGCAGTCCGTTGTGCGTCACCCGAACTCGGAATGGAACACCTGAGCGATACTCATCGTCGGGCGCTGGCAAAGAGCCGCCTGTCGCGACTCGAAGAGGTCGAGCTACGGCAGATCCAGGATGCCCTCGCTGAGGCGGGTGGCAATCGGCTCCAGGCAGCCAAGCTGCTGCAGATCGGCCGATCTACGCTGTACCGCAAGATCGAGTTCTACACGCGTCGAGGCTTCACGCTCGATTGACGGCGGGCAACCCTACAGACGCCCTTATGCGGCAACGCCGCTCGTACATTCATGGAAAGCATGGATAGTCGGCCTGGTTGCGTGGCATCCAGGCCGACTACCGCGGGGTGTTCAGTCGACTACGGGATTGGCGTTTATGGGCGGCATGACCATGTGTCCGCTGTCGATCAGCAACTCGGCGCCGTGAATATGGTCGGCCGCGTCGGAGGCAAGGAATAGCACTGCGTCGGCGACGGCTCTGATCGGTATGGCGCCGCGTCCGGCCAGCAAACTCCAGGCCCGGGACGCCTTCAGCATGTCGTCGCCTGTGGCTCCCTCGAAGCCGGCGATGAACTCATTCATTACCGGGTTGTTGATCATCGGCGAGTTCACCGGACCCGGAAGAATGGTGTTGACCCGCACATTGTGCGGCCCAAGTTCGAGCGCTGCCGACTTGGCGAGACCACCCACGCCGTGCTTCGAGGCAACGTAATTGCAGTAGTTCATCAACGGCTCGTGCGTGTTCAGTGAGCCGGTGAAGATGATGACGCCTGACTGCTGCGAAATCATCGTAGGGGCAACTGCTTTCACCGTATGCCAGACACCCGTCAGGTTGACCGCGATCATGTCTGACCACTGGGATTCCGTCATCTCCCAGAAAGGGGCGATAGCTCCGGTGATGCCGGCATTCGGGCAGACGATGTCTATGCGGCCGAAGGTGTCGAGCGCCTTGGCCACCAGTTCATCGAGTTGTCCCTGCTCTCGAACATCGACGATGTCGGCGATGCAGCGCCGGCCGACCGCCTCGACCTCGGCCTTGATTGCCGCCAGGTCGTCCGGACTGGCGAGCGGATAGGGGATCGTGTCGATCTGCTTCGCGATATCGGAAATGACGATGTCGGCACCCTCTTCGGCAAACCGTCGCGCAATGCCGGCGCCTTGTCCACGCGCACCGCCTGTTATGAAGGCAACGCGTCCTTCGAATCTGCCGTTCTGCGACACCGCAGTCCTTTCTTCGTCATCCGAGCGGGCAGCACGCAGCCGGACGGTGATCTTGTGGGGGACCCGCCCGACACCGTGCATGAACAATCAAAACCTCGGCATCCCGACACGAATGTCCCGATTCGGGACACATCGGCCGGCTCGGCTCTCGATGTGTGCCGTTCTGGCACGGTTGGTGCCCTCGACTTCGCGCTGTACTTGATCTCACTTCCGAACACGACGCGCCATCAGGTGGTCGGCAGGGAACGAGAGCATGACACGAACAGGACGGCAGATGACGAACCGCGATGGGCAGGGCACCATTCTGGTTGCCCCCCACCACTTCCCGGACTTGAACCGCGAGCACGCACTCGCCGAGGAATTCGGCTACAGACTCAACGCAGCGGCGGACACAGACGCTTTCCGCGATGGTCTACCGGAAGCCGAGATCGTCATGATCACTCCGTATGCGCGGCTCACCGCGGCGGATTTCCCCGTGATGGGCAAGTGCCGGGCCGTGATCCGCTATGGAATCGGCTACGACAACATCGACGTCTCTGCGGCCAGCCATGCCGGGATCCCCGTGTCCATCGTCCCGGGCACCGCCTCGGAGGAGGTGGCATCCCACGCGTTCGCCATGGGGCTTGCACTTGCCCGGCGGTTGCCGACGGGCGACGCCGCGATCCGTGGCTTCGGCTGGGCCGGGACCATCGGTTATGACACCCCGGTGCTATCCGAGTTGGAGGTGGGTGTCGTCGGTATGGGCCGCATCGGCCAGCACGTGGCACGCATGTACTCGGCAGTCGGAGCCCGCGTCCGCGCGTACGACCCGTTCGTCGCCGAGAGTTTCGTGCCGATGTCAGACCTCGCCGACGTCCTTGAGAATTCCGATGTCGTCTCGCTGCACCTACCGCTGACTGATGACACCAGGAATCTCATCTCTGCCGAGGCGCTGGCCAGGATGCGCAAAGGCGCGGTGGTGGTGAACGTGTCACGCGGAGGCTTGATTCACGAGGCCTCGCTTGCGGCGGCGCTTCATTCCGGGCACATCGCCGGTGCGGGTATCGACACCTTCGCGCATGAGCCGCTGGACCCGGAGCACCCTCTTCGGACTGCGCCGAACACGATCCTGACACCGCATATCGCGTGGCGTTCGAACCGCTCGACTGGCGCGTTGCAGGAGGGCGCAGTGGAGCGGGTGCGGTTGGCGCTCACCGGACAGCCGCTGATCGACGTTGTGACTAACGGAAAGTGAAGAGAAACAAGGTGACAACACAGAGTCTTGGCGAACAGGCCGTTGACCGGGTGCCCGCCGAGGATCCACATCTGCGCCGGGGACCACGGGGATTCCCGCTGCTGCCAGGCGGCTACGGGCGCTCGACGTACTACACCGGTGCGCCGAGTCCCTACGCGATTCGCGGTGAGGGATACCGGATCTGGGACGACCGCGGCCGTGAACTGATCGACGCGAACAACAACTTCACCTCGCTGATCCACGGCAACGCTCACCCCGCGATCACCGAGGCGGCGACGAAGGCCCTGTCCTCGGGAGCAAGCTGGGGCATCCCGAACCTCGACGAATGGGAGCTGGCCGAGCTGCTGATCTCGCGGCTACCTGCACTGGATCAGGTGCGGTTCGCAAACTCCGGCACGGAAGCGGTGATGTCGGCGATTCGCATCGCCCGGGCCAGCACCGGCCGCGAACGCGTGATTGTGACCAAGGGCGGATATCACGGCACGTCCGATGTCGCTCTGGTTCCAGGAGGACCCAGCTACACCCGCGGCGTCACCGAGGGCGTTGTCAAGGATGTCACGGCGGTGCCGCTGAACGACACCGCGTTCCTACGCGAAGCGGTCGAAAGTGCGCCTGCGGAGTATGCCGCGATCGTCCTCGATCTGCTTCCCAACCGCGCCGGGCTTCTCACCATCTCGGAGGAATTCGTCCGTGAGGCAAGGGATCTGGCGACTCGCCACGGCATCGTGTTGTTGATCGACGAGACGATCAGTCTGCGGCTGGGGTTCGGGGGATTCAGTGGTGAGTACGGCATCGAACCTGACCTGCTCACAACAGGAAAACTCATCGGCGGAGGGTTCCCTGTCGGCGCGATCGTCGGGCGGGCTGAGCTCATGGCTGAGGTCGATCCGACGAAGCCCGGCAGCCTGCCGCACGGCGGCACGTTCTCGGGAAACCCGGTGAGTATGGCCGCGGGGGCCGTCGCCTTGCGGCTGTACACCGACAAGGAGGTATGCCGCCTCAACACACTCGGCGACGCCGCCCGCAAGACCGTCAATTCCCGTGTCGCCCACGCCGGTTGGGAGGTGCGCGGCCGCGGGTCACTGCTCCGTGCCGTCCCTGCGGGCGCTCAGAAGGTCGAGGAGACAGTGCAACATCGGCTGTGGTGGGCATCCTATGAACGCGGCCTCCTCGGTTCGCCGGCCAACCTGCTTTCCTTGTCGACACCCATGACAGAGGACGTTGTCACCGATATTGCCGACCGCCTCTCCGACGCCGTGCTCTCCGTAGCCGAGCGTTGCCCCCAGTCCTGAGCCATCGCCAAGGAGTGTGAACTTTGAGAATCGTTTCCTACGAAGACCAATCCACCACCCGCGGTGGCGTACTCGTCGACGACGTGGTCTATGACCTTCACCGCTTGCTCGAAGACGCGCCTGAGGCTGTCCACGGCACAACATCTTCCGTGCGGGAACTGCTCGAGTTGTACGGGGCGGGCATTGCAGATCTATCGGCCGGCATGAATGCACTGGTCCGGCGGAATCCCGATGCCAGGGTCGGGGAGCGCTCGCAGGTGCGCCTGACCGCACCGATCGTCGACCCCGCCAAAGTGCTGTGTGTAGGGCTGAATTACAAGGATCACGTGGCCGAAACGGGACGGGCACTTCCTGACTATCCCGACATCTTCGCCAAGTTCGCGTCGACGCTGATCGGTCCGGACGATCTGATCGGCGGAGCGGAGGTCAGTGAGAATCTCGACTTCGAGGGCGAATTGGCGGTCGTCATCGGCCGGACTGCGCGCCGGGTCTCGGAGGAGGATGCGCTCTCCTACGTCGCGGGCCTCGCACCGTTGAACGACATCACGGCGCGCGACCTGCAGTACCGGGGCACGCAGTGGCTGGCAGGCAAGGCCGTCGACGGATCCACTCCTTGGGGTCCGGCGCTGGTGACACTCGACGAGGTCGGTGATCCGCAGGACCTGGAGTTGGTGACGAAGGTCAACGGCGTCGAGATGCAGCGCTCGAACACGAGCTACCAGATCTTTCCCGTCGCGCGCGTCGTCTCCTACCTCTCGAGTTTCCTCACGCTCAGTCCGGGTGACCTGATCGCGACCGGCACCCCGCAGGGGATCGGCGCGAAGCGCACTCCGCCGGTCTGGCTGCAGCCGGGGGACACCGTCGAGGTCGACATCGAGCGGGTCGGCCTGCTCCGCAGCCGCGTGGCCGACCGCTGATCGCGCTGACCATCCTCGGCAGCGCCAAGACATTCCCAAACAAGTTCTACGAAAGTACTGACGACACATGAGCGAAGTTCATCCGCAATCAGCCGGCGGCGAGGCCAGATACCGCATTGCCGTGGACACCGGCGGCACGTTCACCGACGTGGTGGTCGGCTCCGACACCGGTGAGATGGCGGTCGGCAAAGCGCTGACCACTTATGACCGGGTCTTCACGGGCTTCGAGGCCTCAGTGCGCCGTGCTGCCGAATCGGTCGGGTGGAGCGGCGAGGTGGTGCTGCGCAACGCCGACGTGATCGTGTACGGCACCACTCATGCCACCAACGCCGTGCTGACCGGCAAAGTCGCCAAAACCGCACTGCTCGTCACCGAAGGTTTTGCGGACACCCTGCTGCTGCGTGAAGGCGGACGCCGGGACGCATTCGATTCCAAGGCGGCCTATCCGCCGCCCTACATTCCCCGCCATCTGACCTTCGAAATCCGGGAGCGGGTGTCGGCCGAGGGTGATGTGCTGGTCGCGCTCGACGAGGATCAGGTCATCGCGGTGTTGCGCTCATTCGCGGACGAGGGGATCGAGGCAGTCGCGGTTTCGTGTCTGTGGTCGATCATCAACGACGTGCATGAGCGCCGCATCGCCGAGCTCATCGAGGAGATCCTGCCCGGTGTGCCCTACACACTGTCGAACGAGGCGAACCCCACGATCCGGGAGTACCGGCGATCGTCGGCGGCCTCGATCGATGCGTCACTCAAGCCGCTCATGGCCGACCATCTCGGAAAGCTGCGGTCGGATCTCGTCGAGTTCGGGTTCTCGGGGGACCTGCTGGTGGTCACGTCCGAGGGTGCCGTGCTGGACGTCGCCGACGTGCTCGACCGGCCTGTGCTGCTACTGAATTCGGGACCGTCCATGGCGCCGCTCGTCGGTGCGGCCGCAGCGCCGGACCACGACACAGTTGTCGTATGCGACATGGGCGGCACCACGTTCGACGTTTCGCTGGTCGAGAAGGGCGTGGTCCGGCACACCCGGGAGGCCTGGCTCGGTGAGCCATTCGTCGGGCACCTGACGGGGCTCTCATCGGTCGCGGTCACCAGCATCGGTGCCGGCGGCGGCAGCATCGCCTGGATCGACGGGGGAGGCCTGCTGCGCGTCGGGCCGCAGAGTGCCAGGAGCACACCGGGTCCCGCAGCGTACGGCCGCGGCGGTGACCAGCCCACCGTCACCGACGCGTGCGTCGCACTCGGCTATCTCGACGCCGACGGGTTCGAGGGCGGGTTCACTCTGGACCGGCAGGCCGCTGTGGCGGCGATCGATACCCGGATCGCCGAGCCGCTGCAGATGGAGACGATCCAGGCCGCGCAAGCGATCCTGGATGTCTCGGCGCACCACATGGCGACGGCCATCCGCCAGGCCACCCTCGAGCACGGCGTCGATCCGCGCGGAGCGTTGGTTGTGGCGGGCGGTGGCGCAGGTGCGATGGTCGCTGCCGCGATCGGCGCGCTGTTGGAGGCAGACACGGTGCTGATCCCCGCCACCGCAGGTGTGTTGGCGGCCTACGGCGCGCATCGGGCGCCGATTGCGACAGAGTTCCTGTCACCGCTTCACAACGACACCCGCAGTTTCGATGCGACCTCGGCACGGACTGCCGTCGACGAGTTGAGCGTCAAGGCTGCGACTTTCTCGAAACGCTTCACCCACGCCGATTCCGGCGCCCAGGTCACCTACTTTGTGGACGCGCGATACCCGGGACAGGCCTGGGACCTCCGCGTGTACCTCGGTGGCATCCCTGATCCAGAGGGCAACGCCGCCAACACGATTGAGCGTGCATTCCATGCCGAACACGACCGCCGCAACGGCACCCACGACCCCCAGAGCCGGGTGGAGATCATCACCTGGGGCGTACGCGTCGAGATTCCGCGACCCGAGCAGGTCGGCGCCGACACCTCGACCAACGGTGCCGGTGAGTTCCACCGCACCGACTCGGTGGTGTTCGGCGGCAAGAGCTACCGCACTCCCCGTTATCGAGGAGTGACGCTCGGTCCCGGGGACCGGATCGAAGGTCCCGCCGTCATCGACCAGCCGACGACGACCATCGTGGTGCCGCCCGAGTGGAACGCCGTGCTCGATGACCGATCCAACATCTACTTGACCCGTAAGGAGGCGTGACCGTGGCCCGCGAATTCGATCCAGTCAAGCTTTCGGTGCTTGCCAACGCGTTCGACGGCATCGTCCGCGAGATGACGAACGGCCTGTTGCGCTCGGCACGTTCGTCGGTCATCAACACCGCACGGGACTTTTCGTGCGCGGTGCTGACCGCTGACAATCAATTGCTGGCGGCAGCAGAGGGCGTGCCGGTGCACGTGTTCGGCGCCGGGCCTCTCGGCGAGGACATGGTCGAGTTGCACGACGATATCCGGGAGGGCGACGCCTTCCTTCACAATGACCCGTACCGCGGGAACTCCCACGCCGCGGATCACTGCATCCTGGTGCCCATATTCGTCGAAGGGCGGCATGTTTTCACCGCGGTGACGAAGGCTCATCAGGCGGACTGCGGTAACTCGCTGCCGACGACGTTCTACGCGACCGCGCGCGACGTCTACGAAGAGGGTGCGCTGATCTTTCCCTGCGTGAGGGTGCAGCGTGACTACACCGACATCGACGACATCGTGCGCATGTGCCGGTCCCGTATCCGCGTTCCCGATCAGTGGTACGGCGACTACCTGGCATCGGTGGGAGCTTCGCGCATCGCCGAGCGCCGCATCCATGAGCTTGCCGAGAAGTTCGGTGTCGATGATCTCGTCGACTTCGTGGACGCGTGGTTCGACTACTCAGAGCGCCTGGCCGCGAGCGCAATTGCGACGCTGCCGGAATACGAACTCCACGGCTCGACCGCGCATGACCCGTTCCCCGGCACCGGTCCGGACGGAGTCCCGCTGCAGGCGACGATCAAGGTCAAGCCGGCCCAGGGAAGCATCTCGATCGATCTTCGGGACAACCCGGACAATCTGCCCAACGGGCTCAATCTGACCCGTGCCACTGCGACCGGAGCTGCGCTTGCCGGAATCCTTTCGGGCATACCGGAGAATCTGCCGAGCAATGCCGGAACATTCCGACGGATCGAGGTTCTGCTGCGCGACGGATGCGCCGTGGGGGTGCCGAAACATCCCTTCTCATGCTCGTCGGGCACGACGAACCTTGCCGACCGGATCGTCAACCTGGTGCAGGCAGCGTTCTCGCAGATCGGCGACGGCTATGGCACTGCGGAGGGCGCGGCAGGGCAGGCACCCGCGAAATCGGTGATCTCGGGAACCGACGAGCGTAACGGCAACGCATATGTGAATCAGATTCTGGTGGGCGGGGTCGGCGGACCTGCGACTCCGTTTGTGGACGGCTGGCCGACCTACCAGCGGCCGGTATGCGGCGCGCTGCTCTACCACGACAGCGTCGAGGTCGACGAGCAGCGCTACCCGATCCTGATCCGTGAGCGCATGCTCGTCACCGACTCAGGCGGCGCGGGCCGGCTGCGGGGTGGACTGGCCACCCGAGTCACGATCGAGCCCAGAGTCGACGCGGTGACCCTCACCTATGGCATCGAGGGGAAGCTGAATCCGCCCAAGGGCGTCCGGGGCGGACAGGGCGGTTCAGTTCCGGACGCCTGGGTCGAGGACATCGACACCGGCCGGCGTCGTGAGATCCCGATCGTGGGCCGCTACGACCTGAGGCGCGGCGAGAAGATCGTCTCGATTACGCCGGGTGGTGGTGGTTACGGCGACCCGCTGCAACGGGATGCGGACGCCGTGCTCGACGATCTGCGCGAATGCCGGATCTCCTCGCAGGCCGCGCTCACCGACTACGGTGTCGTGATCGCGGACGGCGTCGTCGATCAGGAAGCAACCGTGAAGACCCGTCGTGAGCGGCTGACCGCGCGCTGAAACCTGCTGTCCCACAACAAAACATCGACGGAGAACAGAAAAGATGGAACCCATTCGAGTCGGCATCATCGGTGTCGGGAACGTTTTGAACCAGTATTTGGACAAGATCGGCGTTCACCCCGAGGTCGACGTGGTGGCCCTGGCGGACGTCAATACCGACGCCGCCGCGGCCCGCGCTGCGGAGTACTCGGTACCGAAGGCGCTCACCCCCGAGGAACTCCTCGCTGACGGCGAGGTCGAGCTCGTCCTGAACCTGACCCCACCGAAGCTGCATGCACCCGTCACACTGAAGGCGATCGCTGCAGGCAAGCACGTTCTTTCGGAAAAGCCTTTCGCGACATCGCTAGAGGAGGCCAGGCAGATCCTCGACGCCGCGCGAGAGCAGGGGGTGAAGGTCGGTTCGGCCCCGGCGACGTTCCTCGGCTCCGGTATGCAGACCAGCCGCAAACTGATCGATGACGGCTGGATCGGGCGCCCCGTCGCCGCGGTTGCCACGTTCGCTTGCCGCGGCTACGAGCACTGGCATCCGAACGTCGACCCGTTCTACAGCCCTGGCGCGGGGCCGATGCTCGACATCGGGCCTTACCTCATCACGAATTTGGTGAACATCTTCGGCCCCGCCCGCCGCGTCGCGGGCACTGCGCCGCGCTCTTCGGAGACCCGCCCTCGACCTGGCAAGTCCGGGGAATCCAACGGTCTCATCGACATTCAGACGCCGACGCATGTCACCGGCACCATCGACTTCGAGTCAGGTGCGGCCGCCACGGTGATCGTCAGCTGGGATGTGTGGAACCACAACCTGCCCCACCTGGAGATCTACGGTACGGCGGGTTCCCTGGCGGCGCCCAATCCTGACCATTTCTCGGGCGCCCCGGTGCTGCGCCGCGGAGAACCCCGCGACCTTTCGCTGGACATGACGCCTCCGGGTGGTGGGGACTGGCGCGAGACTCCGATCACCCATCGCGACGACGCGTACCGCGGTATCGGTCTGGCCGAGTTCGGGCATGCGATCCGTACCGGTCTCGAACCTCGTACGGGAGGCGACTTCGCCTACCACGTACTGGAGATCCTTCTGGCGTTCGAGGCGTCGTCCGAGCTCGGGCGGCATATCGACATCGAGAGCACCTGCGAGCGGCCGCGTCCGCTTCCGTCAGTCGGCCCGCACGAGCCGTACCGATTCTGAGCGGCCTTCACCGACACCAGCCCCACCTCCACCCGGCCCGGAACCCGAACCCGTATCAAATTGGGACACAACGGGTTCTCGTCGCGGTGACAACCTGATTTTCAGAACGGGTCGGCGCACCGCCGACGTAGTTTCGAACCTGAGGAGAACGCATGAGCAGCACAGCCGCGGTCGACGCCGGCACCGACGCCGAGATCAACAATGTCCGCCAGAACGTCCGCAGGCGCACCGTGGCACAGGCCATCGTCGAATACCTGCAGGTCCAGTACAGCGAGATGGACGGTGAGCGCAGACGCCTCATTCCCGGCATGTACGGCATCTTCGGCCACGGAAACTCGGTCGGGCTTGCGCAAGGGATCGATGAGTACGGGGTCGATTTCCCGCACTACCCGGGAAAGAACGAGCAGTCGATGGTCCACGCGGCCATCGGTGTCGCCAAGGCCACCAACCGCATGTCGACGCTCGCCTGCACGGCTTCAGCCGGCCCCGGCTCCACCAACATGATCACCGGCGCCGCCACAGCAACGACGAATCGCCTTCCGGTGCTGCTGTTCCCGGCGGACATCATCAACAATCGGTTCGGCGATCCGGTGCTGCAGCAGATCGAGCACCCGATTGAGCGCGACGTCTCGGCGAATGATTGTTTCCGTCCGGTCAGTCGCTATTTCGACCGGATCACCCACCCGGCGCAGCTGCTGTCCACCCTGCCCGAGGCCATGCGTGTCCTGACCGATCCGGTCGAAACCGGCGCGGTGGTCGTGTGCCTTCCGCAGGATGTTCAGGGCGCCGACTTCGATTTCCCCGAGTCGTTCTTCACGCCGCGTGTCTGGCCGATCCGCCGCAGGCCCGCGACCGAGGACGAGATCCGTGACGCCGCCGAGATCATCCGAAATGCGCAGCGCCCCATCATCGTTGCCGGAGGAGGCGTCCGCTACTCCAAGGCATCCGATGAACTTGCCAGGTTCAGTGCCGAATTCGGCATCCCAGTGGCTGAAACCTATGCCGGCAAGGGCAGTGGCCCCCTCGGCGAGCTGGGCGTCGGTGGCGTCGGTGTCACGGGCACGTTCGGAGCAAACCAGATCGCGGGTCAGGCCGACTGTGTGATCGCCGTGGGGACGCGCCTGCAGGACTTCATCACTGCGTCGCATTCACTGTTCCAAAACCCCGGCGTGAAATTCGTTCATCTCAATGTGAACTCGTTCGACGCACACAAGATGGGTTCGTTCGCCGTCGTCGGCGACGCGAAACTGTCACTCACTGCGCTGCACACCGAGTTGGCGTCGGCGGGCTACGGAACCGCTGAGTCGTTCCGGGACGAGATCGCTGCTGCGCAGAAGGCAACTCAGGAGCGGCTGGTACACGACCTTCAGGACTTCCCTGACGAGAACATGAGTCAAGCGCAGGTGATCGATGCCCTGAACCGGCACACTGGCAGCGATGACGTGCTGGTCCTGGGTTCGGGCGGCGTCGTCGAGGGCGTGCACAAGGCGTGGGATGCCTCCAACGGCACCGACATCCATTTCGAGTACGCGAACTCCTGCATGGGGCATGAGATTCCGGCAGGACTCGGCCATCGGATCGCGCGAGCAGATACGCCCGGAGATGTCTTCGTACTCATCGGCGACGGTACCTACTTCATGCAGCCGACCGAGCTCGTCACGGCGGTGCAGGAACGCAAGAAGATCACGGTCATCGTCATCGACAACCGTGGAAACCAGTGCATCTGGCCGCTGCAGGTTGCCAAGGGTGGTCCCGACGCCGAATTCGGGACGCAGTTGCGTGAGCGGAACGACGCGACGGGCCGTCTGGACGGCCCGGTCGTCGATGTCGACCTGGCCGCGAACGCCGCGAGCATGGGATGCGCAGCATGGACTGCTACGACGATCGACGAGTTCAACGCGGCGCTGACCGACGCTCGCGGCGTGGAGGCGCGACCCGCGGTCATCGTCGCCAAGGTCGAACCGTGGCGCTATCTGACCGGCAATGGCGCGTTCTGGGATGTCGGCGTCCCGATGACCTCAGAACGGCCCGGCAACCAGGACGGCACCGCTGAGCATCTCCGTGGGCGGGCGCGTCAGCGCTTCTACCCGGCCACTTCTGCTGCGGTCGCGCACTGAAATCGAAGGGGAGACACCCGCTATGAGTAATTTTGCGGTCACCAACCCGGCAACTGGCCAGGTCCTCGCTGAATACCCCGCGGCCACGGCGGAGGAGATCGAGTCCGCTCTCGCGTCGACGCATCGCGCCTACCAAACTTGGGCGCGCGAGACGTCGGTCGCTGAGCGCGCGGCCCTCGCACAGCGTCTCGCGGAACTGTTCCTCGAGCGCGAGGACGAGCTCGCCGCGATCATCAACCGGGAGATGGGCAAGCCTGTCGACCAGGGGATCGGTGAGGTGCGGTTCTCGTCCGCGATCTCAGCGGCGTTCGCGAAGAACGCCGAGGCGTGGCTGGCCGATGAGGTCCTCGAAGTGGCGGACGGCCTGAAAAGCTTCCTCCGCTTCCAGGGCACCGGTGTCATCCTCGGCATCATGCCGTGGAACTACCCGTACTACCAGGTCGCACGCTTCGCGGTACCGAATCTGATTCTGGGCAACACGATTGTGCTCCGGCATGCCAGTCAATGCCCGGAGTCCGCGCTTGCCCTTGAGCAGCTTTTCCGTGACGCGGGATTTCCCGATGAGGCGTACGTCAACGTATTCGCTACCCACCGCCAGCTTTCGGAGATCATCGCCGACGACCGCGTCCAGGGCATCTCGCTGACCGGTTCTGAGGGTGTGGGAGCGATCGTGGCCGAGCAGGCGGGGCGTGCGCTCAAGAAATGCGTGCTTGAACTCGGTGGATCGGACGTGTTCCTCGTGCTCGACACCGACGACATCGACCACGCCGTGGAACAGGCGGTCATCGGCCGTATGGACAACACCGGCCAGAGTTGCAGCGGTTCGAAACGAATTGTGGTGGCCGACGCACTGTTCGAGGAGTTCGCGAAGAAGTTCACGGCGGCGATCGGCGGGCAGTCCTATGAGGCAGGCGATTTCGGTCCGCTGTCGTCGGCAGGGGCAACGGCGGATCTCACCGCTCAGGTGCAGCGCGCGCTCGACCAGGGCGCGGAGATTCTCGTCGGCGACAACGAGCCCCAGGGCAACGTCTACACCCCGTCGATTATCACCGGCATCACTGCCGCCATGGACATCTACAGTCAGGAGCTGTTCGGTCCAGTCGCCCAGCTGTATCGGGTGTCGAGCGACGACGAGGCGATCGAACTGGCCAACTCCTCGCCGTACGGGTTGAGCGCCGTCGTCATCTGCGACGACCTGGCCCGAGCTGAGCGCATCGGGGACCGTCTCGACGTCGGCATGGTGTTCATCGGCGCCGGCATGCTCGGCGGCCCCGACGTGCCCTTCGGTGGCGTCAAGAAGTCGGGCTACGGCCGTGAGCTGGGCAGGGTCGGCATGCTCGAGTTCGCGAACAAGAAGCTGTTCCGCTTCGCGCGGTAGTGCTACCGCAGTGCGCGTACGGCCGCCGCCTCTTATACACATCTCCGAGCCCACGAGACTACGCTGCATCGCGTTTGCCGTGTTCTGCTTGAAAAAAAAAAGGGGGGGGGGGGGGGGGGGGGGGG
>NZ_LZTB01000010.1 GCF_001665685.1 Mycobacterium sp. 852013-50091_SCH5140682 | reverse complement strand
TATGCGATCGTCGGCAGCGTCAGATGTGTATAACAGGCGGCTCCTACTCGGAGCAGATCCAGCAGGCCATCGAGAAGCAAGGCCTGAACGGCAACGTGCTCATCGGCTGAGCTCGCTCAGGCTGAGTTGACCCACTCGTCGGAGCCGTCGGCGAAGTGCTGGTGCTTCCACACCGGTAGGCGTTCTTTGACGGTATCCACGAGACGGGCACAGGTTTCGAACGCCGCCCTGCGATGGTCCGCTGCCACAGCGGCCACCAGGGCGGCGTCGCCTATTTTCAGGGCTCCGATGCGGTGACTCACCGCAATGGCCCGCACACCGGGACTGTCCGCGGCGATTTCGGCCGCAACCGCCTGCAGCGTCTCCAGGGCGGTGGGATGGGCGGAGTACTCCAGCCGCGTCACCGAGCGGCCGCCGTCATGGTCGCGGACCACGCCCGAGAATCCGACGACGGCGCCCGCAGCCTCATGAGCCACCAGCTCCTCGTGTTCGGTCAGGTCGATGGGATCCTCAGTGACCGCCACCCGGGCGACGACAGCGCTCATCGTTGATGTCTCCTCTTCGCGCAAGCGCTCATCGTTGATGTCTCCTCTTCGCGCAAGCGCTCATCGTTGATGGTCCTTGCCGCTCAACTGATCCAACGCATGCTCCAACACATGATCGAGCACGCCCAGGCCGTCTTTCACGCCGCCTGTAGAGCCCGGCAGGTTCACGATCAGGGTGCGCCCGGAGACGCCGCACACGCCCCGCGAGAGCACAGAGGTAGGGACTTTGTGGCCGCCTGAGCGCCGGATGGCGTCGGCCAGACCGACCACCTGATAGTCCAGTACCGCCATGGTGGCTTCGGGAGTGCGGTCGGTCGGTGAGATGCCGGTACCGCCGGACGTGATGATCAGGTCGATGTGTTCGGCCAGAGCAGAGCGCAGCGCTGCGCCGACCGCAGCGCCGTCGGCGACGACCACCTGCTCGGTCACGTCGTAGCCGCGGTCCGCGAGCCACCCGACGATCATGGGACCGGTGCGGTCGTCATAGATCCCGGCCGCTGCCCGGGTCGACGCGATGACCACGCGGGCCGAACGGGTTACGCCGGTGGAGTGTCTGGAGTCCATAGACCCGTTTTACCGCCCTCTTTGCGCAGTACCCGGATCTGGTCGAGGCGAGCCGCCGGATCGACGGCCTTGATCATGTCGTAGAGCGTCAACCCGGCCACGCTGACGGCGGTCAGCGCCTCCATCTCGACACCCGTACGGTCGGTGCTGCGCACGGTCGCGGTGATGTCTACCCGGTCGGTGCCGATGCCGAAATCGACGTCGACACCGGTGAGTGCCAACTGATGGCACAGCGGGATCAGGTCGGACGTGCGCTTGGCCGCGAGGATGCCCGCGACGCGGGCGGTGGCGAGCGCGTCACCCTTGGGCAGCCCACCTGATGCGATCAGCGTGACCACCTCGGCGGTGCTCAGGAGCGTGCCCGCAGCCACCGCGGTGCGCTTGGTGACGTCCTTGGCGGTGACGTCGACCATATGCGCCGCCCCGGTTTCGTCGAGGTGCGACAGGCCCACCGTTACCGGTTAACGACGGTGACCGACTGAATGAACGGCAGGGTTTCTGCCGGCACGGGGAAGGTCACGTCCCCGAACGGAGACAGGGCGCCGGTGCGGTCGGTCGCCAGTTCGCTGACGGCGTGATCGTCGCCGTCGCTCAGTACCGGCCAGCCGTTGTCGACGTACTGATTCTTCTTGTTGTCAGCCACGCCCCACATTGTGGCAGGCCAGACATCCGGAGGCGAGACCGGCATGTCACCCGTGCGCTGCTTTACGCTGGTCAGGATATGACCGCGAAGACTCCTTCGGAGGACAGGAGCGCCGCAACCCGGCCGAACGCCGGGATCCCGCTGGGCGCCTGGCTGGCCGAGCTCCCCGACGAGGGACTCCTGCGGATTCTGCAGCTGCGGCCAGACCTGACCCAACCGCCTCCCGCCAGCTTGGCGGCGCTGGCCGCGAGGGCGTTGTCACGGCAGTCGGTCAAGGCAGCCACCGACGGCCTGGACTTCCTGCACCTGGCGGTGCTCGACGCGTTGCTGGTGCTGCACGCCGACTCAGGGGCGGTCGCGGTCACCGAGGTGACCGAGCTGCTCGGTGACCGGGGCGATGCCGACGCGATCGGTGCCGCGGTGGACGATCTGCGCGAGCTGGCCCTCGTCTGGGGTGCCGACGAGGTGCGGGTCGCGCCCGAGGTGACCGGGTCGCTGCCGTGGTACCCGGGGCAGGCCGCGTTGGAGGCGGCTGACCGCAGTGCCGACGAGATCGCCGAGCAGCTGGCCGATCTCGACGACCCGCAGAAGGAACTGCTGGCCCGCCTGGTGGAGGGTTCGCCCGTGGGGCGCACCCGCGACGCCGCTCCCGACACCCCGGAAGACCGGCCGGTGCCAAGGCTTCTGGCAGCCGGGCTGCTGCGCCGGATCGACGACGAGACGGTGATCTTGCCGCGGCTGGTGGCCCAGTCGCTGCGGGGCGAGCTCCCCGGCCCCACGCAGTTGGCGGTGCCCACGCTGCAGTCGGCGACCACAACCACCGCCGACGTGGATGCCGTCGCCGCCGGTGCCGCCATCGACCTGCTGCGTGAAATCGAATTACTCATCGAAACCCTCAGCGCCACACCGGTTCCCGAGCTGCGCAACGGCGGGCTCGGGGTGCGCGAGGTGAAACGGCTGGCCAAGGCCACTGGCATCGACGAGCCGAGGCTGGGACTCATCCTGGAACTGACGGCGAGCGCCGGGCTGATCGCCGTCGGCATGCCTGATCCGGACCCGGGCGACGGGACGGGGCCGTACTGGGCGCCGACGGTGACCGCCGACCGTTTCGTGGAATCGACGACGGCGGCGCGCTGGCAGCTGATCGCCTCGACCTGGCTGGACCTGCAGGCCCGCCCGGCATTGATCGGCTCGCGCGGCCCTGACGGCAAACCCTTTGCCGCACTGTCGGATTCACTGTTCTCCACCGCGGCGCCGTTGGATCGCCGGCTTCTGCTCACGGTGCTCGCCGAGCTGCCGCCCGGCACCGGTGTCGACGCGGCCGAGGCATCGCGGGCCATGATCTGGCATCGGCCCCGCTGGTCGGCGCGCCTGCAGCCGTCCACCGTCGGCAACCTGCTGGACGAGGCGCACGCGGTGGGCCTGGCCGGACGCGGCGCGATCAGCACACCGGGACGCGGGCTGCTGGCCGACGATCCGGCCGAGGACGTACTGGCGACGATGGCCAAGGTGCTGCCCAAGCCGCTCGATCACTTCCTGCTGCAGGCCGACCTCACAGTGATCGTGCCGGGGCCGCTGGAACGTGAACTGGCCGAGAAGCTGGCGATGGTGGCGACCGTCGAATCGGCAGGCGCGGCGATGGTGTACCGGATCACCGAGGCCTCGGTGCGGCACGCGCTGGATGCGGGGCGCACTGCAGGCGAGCTGCACAGCCTCTTCGAGAAGCACTCCAAAACCCCTGTGCCGCAAGGATTGACGTACCTGATCGACGACGTCGCCCGCAGGCACGGGCAGCTGCGGGTCGGGATGGCGTCGTCGTTCGTGCGGTGTGAGGACGCCGCACTGCTGGCGCAGGCGGTGGCATCGTCGGCCACCGAGCGTCTCGAGCTGCGCCTGCTTGCCCCCACCGTTGCGGTGTCCCAGGCCCCGATCTCCGATGTACTCGCGGGGCTGCGCGACGCGGGGTTCGCCCCGGCGGCCGAGGACTCGTCGGGCACCATCGTCGACATCCAAGCTCTCGGCCACCGCGTCGCCGCCCCCACCCGGCGACGCGTCCATCGGCCCTCGACACCTCCGACGACGCAGACGCTTTCGGCCATCATCGCGGTGCTCCGCAAGGTGTCCAGCGGGCCGTTCGCCAACGTCCGGCTGGATCCCGCAGTGGCCATCACCCAACTGCAGGACGCCGCGATCGCCCAAACCTCGGTGCTCATCGGCTACGTCGACCCCGCAGGCGTCGCGACCCAGCGCGTGGTGGCCCCGATCAACATTCGCGGCGGCCAGTTGACCGCGTACGACCCCGCCGCGGGACGGGTGCGGGAGTTCGCGATTCACCGAGTCACCTCCGTGGTGTCGGCCAACGACGACTGATAGGCGGTCCGCAGCTGTCGGCGTGTCGCTATTGGCGGCGTGTCGCGGATTCCGAGCACACACCGACCTCGAAATGCGCCACCGCCCGCGGTATCAGAAAAATTGGTACCACTGGCGATAGCGCGTTTCGAGGACCACGTGCCTCGGGCTTTCCGGTACCACTGTGACAGTTGTGGCCAGAGCTGCCCGGTCAGCGCGACTAACCCGGCGAACAGCTTGGACACAGCTCATCCACAGAACCGTTCACGACCATGTCTCTCGTGACAACCCTGTTGAGCGAGGCTGCCGTGGCTCCGGCAAGACGAGGCGTGTCGCTGCTGCACGGCTGGTTGCCACCGACGGTGTGGGCAGTGGCCGCGATCGTGCTGGTACTGGCGATCGGTTGGCGGAATCGCCGCTGGCGGTTGATCTGGCTGCCGGTGGCCATCGTGATCGGCCTGATTCTCGCGGGGTGGACCCACTGGTACATCGATGCGCAGGGGCTGGCGGGCGATCCTGCGCCGGATTCGCTGTGGGTGTGGGTCGGCCTGACCGGTCTGGCCGCTGCGGTCGCGGTACTCGGATGGCGGGGCAGCCACTGGTGGCGCCGCGGCGTGTCAGTGCTCGCGGTGCCGTTGTGCCTGCTGAGCGCG
The DNA here is from genome assembly GCF_001665685.1 of Mycobacterium sp. 852013-50091_SCH5140682. Lineage (GTDB taxonomy): Bacteria > Actinomycetota > Actinomycetes > Mycobacteriales > Mycobacteriaceae > Mycobacterium. The sequence goes on along the minus strand of NZ_LZTB01000010.1, from coordinate 205,906 downwards.
GGCTTGGCCCTCAACCTCTGGGTGGGCTATTTCCCGACGGTTCCGGCAGCCTGGAACGAGCTGACGGCCGGGCCGCTGCCCGACGAGACCGACCTCGCCACCGTCGAGGGCATGCGCGGCAAGGGCGCCCCCGCGCACGGAGCGCTGGTTCCGGTGGACATCCCGCAGGATGCCTCGGGGTTCAAGCACCGCACCGAGCTCGTCTACCTGCCGCCGGCCTGGTTCGCCGCCGGTGCGCCGAAGCTGCCGGTGGTGATGATGATCGCCGGCGAGTTCAACACGCCGTCCGACTGGCCCCGCACGGGCAACGCCATCGCCACGGTCGACAGCTTCGCCGCAGCGCACGGCGGCAATGCCCCGGTGTTCGTGTTCGTCGACGTCGGCGGGTCGTTCAACAACGACACCGAATGCGTCAACGGTCCGCGCGGCAACGTGGCCGATCACCTCACCAAGGACGTGCCGCCGTATGTCGCCGATACGTTCGACGTCCAGCAGGCCAACTGGGGTGTCGTCGGCTGGTCGATGGGCGGCACCTGCGCCGTCGACCTGACGGTGATGCACCCCGAACTGTTCAGCTCGTTCGTCGACATCGCCGGGGATACGGGCCCCAACGCAGGCACCAAGGATCAGACCGTTGCGAGGATCTACGGCGGCGACGCCTCGCAGTGGTCGGTGTACGACCCCACCACCGTGATCAACAAACACGGCCCCTACCAGGGCGTCTCCGGTTGGTTCGCGATCTCCTCGGATGCCCCGCAGCAGCACAAGGGCGGGTACGGCAATCCGAACGCGGTCGGCCTCGGCGGGCAGGACGCGGCAGGAAACCCGGGTGATCAGACCGACGCCGCCAACTCACTGTGCGCGCTCGGCCGGGCCCACGGCATCACCTGCGCCGTCGTCGCGAGCCCGGGCAAGCACGACTGGCCGTTCGCGATGGACGTGTTCAAAGCCTCGCTGCCCTGGCTGGCCGGTCAGATCGGCACGCCAGGCGTCGCCAAGGTGGCGTTGCCCGGGGACGGGCATGGACGCGCACCGGCGGGTGTCCCGTTGCAGGCCGCCACGCATTGAACCCAGCGCCAGTCTTGCCGAGCGTGCGTGTCTGCCGGCCGACAGGCCGCATTTCAACAGCAGTTCACGCACGCTCGCGCCCGCGGACAGCGCCGCTGTCGGCACGCTCTGGATAATGGGACAAATGACCGACGGCCCGCTGATCGTGCAGTCCGACAAGACGGTGCTGCTGGAGATCGACCATGAACAGGCCGGCGCGGCACGTGCGGCCATCGCCCCGTTCGCCGAGCTGGAGCGCGCGCCCGAACACGTACACACCTACCGCATCACGCCGCTGGCGCTGTGGAACGCCCGTGCGGCCGGCCACGACGCCGAGCAGGTCGTCGATGCGCTGGTCTCGTTCTCGCGCTATGCGGTGCCGCAGCCGCTGCTGGTCGACATCGTCGACACCATGGCCCGCTACGGCCGCCTGCAGCTGGTCAAGCATCCGGCACACGGGTTGACCCTGGTCAGCTTCGACCGGGCCGTGCTCGAGGAAGTGCTGCGCAACAAGAAGATCGCGCCGATGCTGGGGGCTCGCATCGACGACGACACCGTGATCGTGCACGCGAGTGAACGCGGCCGGGTCAAACAGATGCTGCTCAAGATCGGCTGGCCCGCCGAGGACCTGGCCGGCTACGTCGACGGCGAGGCCCATCCGATCGAATTGGCCCAGGACGGCTGGCACCTGCGCGACTACCAGGAGATGGCCGCCGACTCGTTCTGGGCCGGCGGTTCCGGTGTCGTGGTCCTGCCGTGTGGCGCCGGTAAGACGCTCGTCGGGGCCGCGGCGATGGCCAAGGCCGGTGCGACGACGCTGATCCTGGTCACCAACACCGTGGCGGGCAGGCAGTGGAAGCGTGAACTGGTCGCCCGCACCTCGCTGACCGAGGACGAGATCGGCGAATACTCCGGGGAGAAGAAGGAGATCCGCCCGGTCACCATCGCCACCTACCAGGTGATCACCCGACGCACCAAGGGTGAGTACAAGCATCTGGAGCTGTTCGACAGCCGCGACTGGGGGCTGATCATCTACGACGAGGTGCACCTGCTGCCCGCACCCGTGTTCCGGATGACCGCCGACCTGCAGTCCCGGCGCCGGCTCGGGCTGACGGCGACCCTGATCCGTGAGGACGGCCGCGAAGGTGACGTGTTCTCGCTGATCGGGCCGAAGCGCTACGACGCGCCGTGGAAGGACATCGAGGCCCAGGGCTGGATCGCCCCGGCCGAGTGCATCGAGGTCCGGGTGACCATGACCGACAACGAGCGGATGATCTACGCCACTTCCGAACCGGACGAGCGCTACAAGCTGTGCTCCACGGTGCACAGCAAGATCGCGGTGGTTCGCTCGATCCTGGAACGGCACCCGAACGAGCAGACGCTGGTCATCGGCGCCTACCTGGATCAGCTGGAAGAACTCGGGCAGGAACTCGACGCCCCGGTGATCCAGGGTTCGACGAAAAACTCCGAACGCGAGGAGCTGTTCGACGCGTTCCGCCGCGGGGACATCTCGACGCTGGTCGTCAGCAAGGTGGCGAACTTCTCCATCGATCTGCCCGAAGCGTCTGTGGCCGTTCAGGTTTCGGGCACTTTCGGATCCCGGCAGGAGGAGGCGCAACGGCTGGGCCGGCTGCTGCGGCCGAAGGCCGACGGCGGCGGCGCGGTGTTCTACTCGGTGGTCTCCCGCGATTCGCTGGATGCCGAGTACGCCGCCCACCGGCAGCGGTTCCTCGCCGAGCAGGGTTACGGCTACATCATCAAAGACGCCGACGATCTGCTGGGCCCGGCGATTTAGTTCGGCTCCGCACGGCCATCAGCATCTTGCCGTCCGGACCGCCGGTGAAGGTCAGCTCGCGCCGCAACCGCTGACCGGGCACCAGGTCGAGTTCGTAGCGCTGGGCCAGGGCGGCGACGATCAGCGTGGCCTCCTGGTTGGCGAAACCCGATGCGATGCACATTCTTTTGCCTGCGCCGAACGGGATGTGGGCGCGCCGTTGCGGCCCGTCGAGGTTCTCTTTGAGGAACCGTGACGGGTCGAAGTCGTAGGCGTTCTCCCACACCCGCCGGTTGTGGTGCACGCTGTGCATCAGCACGGCAATGCTGGTGCCCGCCTTGATCGGATAGTCCCCCAGCACGTCGTCGGCCTTGGCGGTGCGGGCCACCCCCATGATCGGCGGGAACACCCGCATGGCCTCGGCCACCACGGCCTGCGTCCATGGCAGGTCGTCGACGTCGGCGGCGGTGGGTTCGCGGCCGCCGAGCACCTCGTCGAGTTCCTCGTCGAGTCGCCGACGGGCCTGCGGGTGTTGCGACAGCAGAAACCACGTCCACGCCAGCGCCGCGGCCGTCGTCTCGAACCCGGCGCCCAGGAACGTCAGCACCTCGTCCCGGATCTCCAGATCGCTGTAGCGATAACCGGTTTCGGGATCTTCTGCGGACATCAAGAGGGCCAGCAGGTTGTCGGTGCCCTCGATTTTGCCGCTGCGATGGTCGGCGATCATCTCGTCGACGAATCGTTCGATGCGGCCCAGTCCGCGTCGTGCCCGCGGCGCGATCACCCATGCACCCCGCCGCAGCTCGTTGATGGCCATGCGGGGCGCACGCGCAGCCAGCCACCGCGGACCGCGCCTGGACAACTGATCGGCGCGCCACCGCAGCGGTCGCGCCACGCCGATCAGGAATCCGTAGCCGAAAAGGGTTAGCAGGCGCGCGAAATCGGTACGCATCTGCTCGGCGAGGCGGCCGTCGAGGTCGATGCCGAACATGGTGCGGGCGATGATGTCCAGCGTCACGTAGTTCATCTCGGCGGCGATGTCGACGGGACCGGTGTGCTTATCCCACCGGTCGGCGGCCGCTCTCGCTGCGGCCACCATCTGCGGCGCGAAGGAATCCACGTGGCGTTTGGCGAAGATCGGTTGCACCAGCCGCCGATTACGTTGCCACAGTTCGTCGTTCAGGTCGGTCACCAGGCCCCGGCCGAACGCGACGGCAAGCAGGTCGTACTCGGCGTTCTTGGTGTAGTTGTCCTGATTGGTGACCAGGACGTGGCGTGCGATGTCGGGATTGCGCACTACGACGAACTTCGCCAGCGGCGCACGGGCCACGACGATGTCGTCCTGTCCCGGAAGCTCGGTCGCGTACTCGTAGATGGTGTGCCGGTAGCCGGCCCGGATTGCCTTGAGTGCCAACCACCATGACTTGAGGTATCCGATGTCGGTGTGCTGCCAGCGAATCGGGGTCGGCGCCCACCGTGGCGGATGCAGCGTGTCATGGACAGGGCAGTCGCCGACGGCGTCCTTCGTGGCGGGCTGGGACATCTGACCACCTCCCGGTCGGAGTCATCGAGCACCCCAAGCTCGGACTCCCGGTATACAGTACCGGCGGTACCGGGTTTTGACCAGAGAGCGCTACGCGTGCGGCCCGACCACCTTGACCACCGTCAACAGCACGACGGAGTCCTCGAGCGCCCGCAGACTGTGCCGACTGCGCGGGACCGCGATGTGATCGCCGGGCGATCCTTCCCAGCTGGCTTCCGAGTTCCCCAACGACACCCTGCCCTCGATCACCTGAAGGGTGGCCTCGCCCGGGCTCTCATGCTCGTCGAGAGCGCTGCCCGCGGTGAGAGCAATGAGTGTCTGCCGCAGCGCATGTTCGTGCCCGCCGTAGACGGTATGCGCGCTGCGGCCGCTGCTGGCCGACCGGGCTGTGGTCAGCTGCTGACGGGCAAGGGCAGTGAGCGAGATCTTCTCCATACCCGGATCGTGCCACTCGGGTTCGACGGATTCCGGCGGTCGGTCGGGAACACTGGAAGAAACGTCGAAATCGTGACCGATCACGGTGGCCGCCGGGCGGCCGGCAAACCGTGCGCCGCCGACCACCAGCAGGACAGTGGATTCCGATCAGGCCGAGCGGATCTCATTCCCGGGAAACCTGCCCCGCAACGCGGCCAGCATCCGCTCGGCCTCCGCGATGCGGGCATGCACCCGAAGGACGGCTTCCGGCAGCTTCGCGGGCGCCGCGGTATGCCGCTCCGATCGATCGCGCCAGGCACGTTCGGCGAGTGCTGCGAGCGCATGAAGCTCCGCGATCTCAGCCTGCATCATCTCGTCGAACAGGCGCGATTGCGCGACATCGGCCGGATGCGGGGGCCGGGACCACGTGTCGATATGTGGCGACCGGGACGGTACCGCATTCGCATAGGACTCGCGTCGCTGTGACAGCACGGACATATAGTGACGCAAGCTGCTTCCCTCAGCGACTCCACAGGTTCATCGCGTATTCACGTCTTCGCCATCTTCCGGCGCCGGCGATGTCGACCAGCAAAGGGCTCATCCCGACCCGTCGGGATCCTCGAACGTCACGCCACATTGTTGGGATCGGTAGTCCGGCGACGCGCGTGTACTTACGTCACCGCGACGCCGACGAGAAGGCGCCGCACGACAGGCGAGGAATACAGCCATGAAGATCGTGCCCACCAACATCGAGCAACAGATCAGCCGCGTCGATCGTCAGCGCAGCCTGCTCATCGGGATCAGCTGTGGCCTGCTGGCGTTCTGGTCCATCTACCGGGTCATCTGGTCGCTCTACCTCGCGCTGGCCTATGACTTCTTGTTCGGATCGCTGATCTTTCCGGTCGTCCTCTGGGGCGTGATCGGCGCCGTTGCAGCAGTCGCGGCCACCGCGTTCCTGACCCACTACGCCAAGGGCAGCGCGACCGACACCGATCACATGGATCAGCGATGAGCTTGCGGCGCACCGTCGCCGGCGCCGTGCTGTCGGGTGCAGTGGCAGTCGTCGGCGTGGGATTGGCGACGGGCGTCGCGCACGCCAACGGCGGTCCGTACACGTGGTGCCCGGGCCAGTCGATGGAAGACCCGAGTGGACCGAACAGGTATGGCAATCAATATGTTTGGGACATGAGCCAGTGCCACACCTGGTACCGCGTGTCCTACGGGTTCGGCAACGTTCCCCGCGACATCAACGGGCAGCAAACCCTGCAGGGCTCCAGTGCGTGGGACGGGGAAGACCCTCCTGTGCCGGAACCGGTGAACTGCGGCCTGTTCTGGTGCCCGATCCCGCCGCACCCGGATCCGAATTTCCACGGCTGACGAGCGGCTAGATGGCGCGAAGAGCATCCAGCGCGGCAGCGGAATCGCTCCCCGGCTCGGCGCGGAAGATGATGAGATGCTGTCCCCCTGAGTGCGGCACGTGCAACCGGTTGCGTTGCAGGTACAGCTCGCCCACTCTGGGGTGGCGCACGTGGGTGGTGCCGGGTCGGTAGCCGACGTCGGCCCGTGCCCACAGTTCCCGGAAACGTTCGCTCGCCGAGGACAATTCGTCGATCATCCGGCGGAGCCGGGGATCGTCGGGGGTACTGCCCGCGACTTCCCGCAGCCCGCTCACGGCGATATCGGTGGCCTCGTCCCAGTCGACGAAGAACTCCTTGGCCGCCGGGTCCAGGAGCCGCCACCGCAGGAAATTCTCACCGGGGCGGAACGCCGGGGCCAGCGCCTGCGCGACGGCGTTGGCCGCCAGCACATCCTGATACCTGTTGGCCACAATGGCCGGCATCGGGAACTGATCGATCAGTTCGTCGAGGCCGTCGGCCACTTCTTCCAGATCGCCTTGTTCCCAACGGGTTCCGGACTGTCCGGCCAACTGGTGCAGGTATTCGGTGCCCTTGATGTCCAGCTGCAGCGCCCGGGCCAGGGCGTCGAGCACCTGCGCGGACGGATTCTTGTCCCGGCCCTGCTCCAGCCGCAGGTAGTAGTCGGAGCTGATACCGGCCAGCAATGCCAACTCCTCCCTGCGCAGCCCGGCGACCCGCCGCCGGGAGCCGGCGACCAGGCCGACGTCGTCAGGACGGACCTGCTCGCGCCGCGACCGCAGGTACTCGCCGAGCGCGTTTCCCTTCGCCACGTCAGTCGTCGATATGCGTCGGCGGGTCGGTGAACGTGAAGTCGAACGGATAGTCGTGGCCGGGGCCCATCAGATCGCAGCGCTTGACGGGTACCAGGTGGGAACTCAGGCCGCTGGGGACGTAGTTGTACACCGCCGTGCACCGCTGCCAGGTGCCGTCCGGCTGGATTGGTCCGTCGCACTTGCTGATGACGGGTCCGCCGTACAGGCAGCCGGCGCTGGCCGGCGGCGCCGAGACGAGCAGACCTGCAGCCGTCAGCCCGACGGCCAGTCCACCGAATATGCAGAGCTTCATGGGTTCTCCCATCACCACCGAATGACGCTACCGCAGTGAATCCAGGTGGCGAGCCACGTCGGGCGAAAGCCTTTGAACAGATGCCCTGATCGCCGGACCCTGTCCCCGGCAATACCAGGATCAGCGCGGCGTTCCCACCGCAGCGTCGCGGCGCCGACTCTAGATGCATGGTTGAACGACACGATATCGAGTTACCCGCCCAGGGCGGAGTGACACTGCGGGGCTGGTTGTTCCAGCCCGACGGTCCCGGCCCACACCCGGCGATCACCATGGCGCACGGTTTCGCCGGGGTGAAGGAGCATGGGCTGGAGCGATTCGCCCGGCTCTTCGCCGACGCCGGGTTCGTGGTCCTGGCTCACGATCACCGGGGCTTCGGCGCCAGCGACGGCTCTCCGCGCTTCGACGTCGACCCGTGGGTACAGATCGCCGACTGGCGCCGCGCGATCTCGTTCCTGGAGAGTCGCCCGGACGTCGATTCTCGGCGGATCGGACTGTGGGGTAGCAGCTACGCGGGCGGACACGCGATCGTGCTGGGCGCCACCGACCGCCGGCTGCGCGCAGTGGTCGCCCAGGTGCCGACCATCAGCGGCTATCAGCAGAGCCTGCGACGCGTCGCCCCGGACCAGGTGGCGGCGTTGGAGGCCCGGTTCGCCGAGGACGAGCGGGCTCAGTTCCGAGGCGAGCCACCGGCCACGCAGGCGGTGGTGAGCAGCGATCCGGCCGTACAGGCCGCCTACCGCTCCCCCGACGCGGTCGCGTTCTACACCCAACCCGCACCGGAAGGCGTGTGGCACAACATCATGACGGTGCGCTCATCCCGCGCGGCCCGCATGTACGAGCCGGGCATCTGGATCGACCGGGTCTCCCCCACCCCGCTGCTGATGGTGGTCGGCCTGCACGACACCGTCACGGTCACCGATCTGGCACTGAGCGCCTATGAGCGCGCCTTGGAACCCAAGCGCCTCGTGACCATCAACGGCGGGCATTTCGACCCGTACCTCGGCCAGTTCGACATCGCCGGTGGCGCCGCGCGGGACTGGTTCATCGAGCACCTCTCCAAGACCGAACTGTAAAGGGAGACATCATGACCGAACTGCACTACCAGGTGATGGTCCACGACGGCCTGCGCCGCAACCGCGAACAGCGCCTGCCCGACGGAAGCCCGATCGTGTCCTCACCCGTGTCATCCACGCTGATCCTCGGCGACCGTGACGCCGCGCTGGTCGACCCGCCGTTCACCCACGACCAGGTGCAACGCGTCGGCGACTGGATCGAAAAATCCGGCAGGGCATTGAAATACATCTACGCCACCCACGGCCACGGCGATCACTGGTTCGGCACCGACCAACTGCTGCAACGATTCCCGGGAGCGGTCGCCTACGCCACCGAAGGCACCATCGCGAAGATGCACGAACAGGCCGTCGAGGGTCGCGCCCAGATGTGGGACGTCGACTTCCCCGGCCAGATCCCCCCGAGCCCCGTTGTGTACCAACCCATTCCCGAAGCCGGCCTTGAGCTGGAAGGGGAACGGCTGGTCGCCGTCGAGGTCGGCCACACCGACACCGACGACACCACCGTGCTGCACGTGCCCTCGATCGGGTTGGTGGTCGCCGGTGACGTCGCCTACAACGGCGTGCACCAGTATCTGCTGGAAAGCGCCGACGGCGGGATCAAGTCCTGGCTGCAGGCACTCAACAAGGTCGCCGCGCTGCATCCCCGCGCAGTCGTGGCGGGGCACAAGAACAAGGATCTCCCCGACGATCCGGCGATCATCACCGAGACTCGCGACTACCTCCTCGACGCACAGCGTCTGATGGCTGGAAACCCCACCCCCCGAGAGTTTTTCGACTACATGATTCAGCTCTACCCCGACCGGCTCAATGTCGGCCCGGTCTGGTACAGCGCCGTAGCGCTGCTGTCTTGAAAGGACCCTGAAATGATCATCGATGCAGATCACCTCGACGCCACGTCGAGCTACAAACTTCTCATCGGCAGTGTGCTGCCGCGCGCCATCGCCTGGATCAGCACCGCCTCGACGACCGGAGTCGGCAATATCGCGCCGGTGTCCTTCTTCACCGTGGTGGGCCGCATTCCCCCGATCCTGTCGGTTTCCCTGCAGCCGCGCTCCGACGGTGTCACGCTCAAGGACACGTTCATCAACATCCGCGACACCGGAGAGTTCGTCGTCAACATCGCCTCGATCGCCCAGGCCGATGCGGTGCACCGGTCGGCGTTCGAATTCGATTCCGGTGTCGACGAATTCGAGGCCCTGGGCCTCACCAAGGCTGCGTCCGAGTTCATCGCTGCACCCCGCATCGGCGAGGCCCCGATCTCATTCGAATGCGTGGTGGACCGCATCATCCCGATGCCGCCGCTGCCCGACCATGTGGTCTGGGGCCGCGTGAAGCGCATTCACGTCCGCGACGACCTGTACCTGTCGCGGGGCCGCATCGACGTCGGCGCGCTGAACGCTTTCGGCCGCCTCGCCGCTGAGTACACGCTCGTCAACAACATCTTCACCACCCCACTGCCCGACGGCCTGGCCGAGGAGTTCGCGGCCCAGCGCGCCCAGCGCCTGGACGGCAAGTCGACCGACTACTCCCCCATCGACACCAAAGACTGGTCGCCCTCCGGCGCCACCAAGGAGACTGCGAAATGACCACACCCTCTGCCCCTCGCACCCGCACCGTACTGTTCATCCACGGCTTCCTCGATGACGAAACTGTCTGGGATGACGTGATTTCCGCCCTCCCAGGCGACGTCGACACCGTCCGCTACGGACTGCCGGGTTTTGGAGCCCGCACCGCCGACGGCTCGGTTGACATCACCCTGGCATCGCTGGCCACAGAGGCCGCCGAGCTCATCGCCGATGTCGACTCCGATGTCGTCGTAGTCGGACAGAGCATGGGCTCCCAGGTCGCCGAACTGATCGGCGCCGCGCATCCGGGGAAAGTCACCGGGCTGGTGCTCATCACCCCGGTTCCATTGACAGGAACGCGCCTTCCCGATGAAGCAGTGGCCCCGTTCCGTCAGCTGGGCGGCCATCCCGACGCGCAGCGCGCCGCCCGTGCGCAGCTGTCGCCCAAACTTTCCGATGATCAACTCGACCGGCTGACGCCGGCAGGCGCATCCGCACGGCCCGATGTGGTCAGCCACTACGTCGACGTCTGGAACGACGGTGTGCCCGACGCACCGCAGGTCAGCGCATTCACCGGCCCCGTGCTGCTGATCCGGGGCGGCGCAGACCCGTTCGTCACCGCCGAACTGCTTGCCACCGTGAGCCCGCGCTTCCCGCAGGCCGAGGAGCAGGTGATCGACGGAGGTGGGCACTGGGTGCACGTCGAATACGCCGACCGGGTCGCCACGGCCATCACCGCCTTCACACACCAGACCGGGGCGGCAGCCAGCTGGCGCCGCAGCTTCGCCGAGAAGTCACAGGCCCGCTTCGCCGAGACGTTCGCCGAGCACGTCGTCTTCGAAGCCACCACCCTCCCCGACTCGGTCGAGGGTCGTGATCAGGTCGCCACCATCATGGGCGCCGCCAGCACCATCTACGAATCCCTGGAGTTCACCTCCGAGGCCCACAGTGGGTCGACCAGCTATCTGCAATGGCGGGCAACGGCATTCGGCGATATGGCGATGCGGGGCATAACCGTCCTGGACCGCGACGCCGACGGCAAGGTCGTCAAGATTGCCATCCATCACCGGCCGCTGGGCGCCGTCCTGCGGTTCGCTGAGGAGATCCGCAAGCGCACGGAAACGGCCGCGTCATGACCGGCGCGCTCGGATACCGGCTGTTCGTCACCGGCCAGATCCCGCAATCCGGCCGCGGGCCGCTGCCCGACGGCAGCCCGCGGATGTGGTCACCGATCACCTCGACATTGATCACCGGACGGCGCGACGCGCTGCTGGTCGACCCGCCGCTGACCACCGCGCAGGCGGACGAGGTCGGCGACTGGGTGGCGGCATCCGGCCGACGCCTGGCCGGCATCTACATCACGCATGGGCACGGTGATCACTGGTTCGGCGCCATCCCGCTACTGCGGCGGTTTCCTGACGCCGTGGTCTATGCCACGGCCGGCACCGTCGAGCACATGGCGTCGCAGAACGCACCCGAGTTCCGGGCCGGGTTCTGGGACAAGGTCTTTCCCGGTCAACTACCGACCGGTGACGTCGAGGTCACCGTGGTCGACGAGGACGGCTTCGAACTCGACGGCGAATGGCTGCGGCCGGTCGAAGTAGGTCACACCGATACCGATGCGACGACCATGCTGCATGCCCCCGGCGCAGGTCTGCTCGTCGCGGGCGATGTCGTCTACAACGGTGTGCACCTGTACCTCACCGAATCTGGCGGGGCGGCCGGGCTCGACGAGTGGCTGACCGCGTTGGACATCGCCGAGAGCCTGCGGCCCACGGTCGTGATCGCCGGGCACAAGAATCCCGTCGCACCCGACGATCCGGCACAGCTCGACGCCACCCGCCGCTATCTCAAAGATGCCCGTAGGCTGCTCGAAACATCTTCTGACGCCGAGGAGTTCTACCGCGACATGCTGGCCCTGCACCCTGACCGGATCAACCCCGGTGCGCTGTGGGGTGCGGCGATCACCTTGTTTCCGACGAACTCATGAGGTTGAGATGACCGACTTGGTAGCGGAAATTCTGCAGGCCCACGGCGGCGTGACACGGTGGAACGAATATTCTCGGGTCGAGGCGACAATCGTCTCCGGAGGCAAACTCTGGGGCATCAAAGGTCAACCGCAGGATGCCACCCCTCGCCGGATGTCCGTGACGCTGCACCGGCAGTGGGCTTCGGTACAACCGTTCGGCGCACCGGATCAGAAGACCGATTTCACCGCCGATCGCGTCGCCATCGAGAAGCTCGACGGTCACGTGGTCGCCGAGTTACGCAGTCCGCGTGACTCGTTCGCGGGTCATGTGCTGGAGACTCCGTGGAATCCGTTGCAGCGGGCCTACTTCAACGGCTACGCCCTGTGGAACTATCTGACCGCGCCGTTTCTGATGTCGTTACCGGGTGTCTCCGTCGAAGAGATCGAGCCGGTCACCGACCGCGGCGAGACGTGGCGAGGCGTGCGCGTGCACTATCCGCCACACTTCGCCAGTCACAGTCCGGTGGAGGAGTTCTATTTCGACTCCGATCATCTGATCCGGCGCCACGACTACCGGGTGGACGTGGCGGGCGGATTTGCCGCCATGCACTACACCGATGACATCGTCGAATTCGACGGCATCAAGATTCCGACGAAACGTCGCGCGTACCGGTGCGATTCGGCCGGACGGCTCCTGCCCGACGAGCTCATGGTCGCCATCGATCTGAGCGCAGTCCGGTTCAGCTGAGGTCCACCAGCGTCAGCGCGCGGCGGGGTTCTCCAAGACCACAGCGACACCCTGACCGGAACCGACGCACACTCCGATCGCGCCGTACCGAGCGCCGCGCTCACGCAGTTCGTTCGCCAGCGTCAGGACGTACCGGGCCCCGGTGGCGCCGAACGGATGGCCGATGGCCACGGCACCGCCGTTGGGCGTGAGCTTCTCGTCTGGAATGACGAAGCCGTCCAACTGGTTCGGGAGCTCACGCAGCACGCCGAGAGCCTGGGCGCTGAACGCCTCGTGCACCTCCCAGACGTCGATCTGCTCGGGGTTCAACCCGGCCCGCCGGATGGCCATCGGCAGAGCCCACGCCGGGGCCAGCCCCATGACCAACGGATCGATGCCGTACACCGCCGAGGACACCACGCGGGCCAAGGGCTCGAGTCCCAGTTCGGCTGCCCGCTCCCCCGATGCCAGTACCAACGCGGCGGCGCCGTCGGTCAGCGGCGTCGAGTTCGCCGCGGTCATCTGCGTGGTCCCAGGTTGCGGTTTCAGTTTCGCCAGCTGCTCGGCGGTGGTGTCGTCGCGGATGAACTCGTCGTGCTCGAAGGTGCGGGCCGGCGTCGTCTTCGTCGCCGCGATCTCGACGGGCATGATCTCCTTGGCCAGCCGGCCGGAATCGCGGGCGGCCTTGGCATTTCGCTGCGTACGCAGCGCGAAAGCGTCGATCTCTTCACGGGTCAGCCCGTACCGGTCGGCCACGTTCTGCGCGGTCTCGATCATCCCGATGTAGGCGTTGCGCGCCAACAGCGCGGGGTTTGGCGGGCCCCCGGCACCCGCCCACATGGTGTCGAGCAGGATGACGGGCCCGCGCGGGGAGAACGCAGCATCACCCTTCATGTAGGCCCAACCCGACCGCGACATGGATTCGACGCCGCAGGCCACCCCGACACCGAGGTCCCCCGCCCGGATAGCATGCGCGACACCAATGGTCGCGCTGAGCGACGACGCACAAAACCTGTTGATCGTCATCCCAGGCACGCTGTCGGGGAAACCTGCGGCCAACGCAGCCCACCGGGCCAGATCGCCCATGCCCTCATGGGCGGGGTTGACGCACCCGGCGACGATGTCCTCGATCTGATCGAGCTCGACGCCGACCCGCGCGCACGCACCTTTCATGGTCATCCCAAGAAGGTCGTCGACGCGGATGTGCGACAACGAACTGCCGTACCGGGCGAACGGAGTGCGGACACCGCCAAGCACAAATGCTTCTGTCATTACCGGCTCCCTCGGTCGAGGCGAGGGTACCGCGCACACCGGTGGGCCGACAGGGACTTCAGTGTGCGGTGGGAGGCGTCGCCTCACAACACTGAGGAATCTGGTCCTAGCCGACGGGCAGATGCACGCCCGACGATCGTTGTACCGGTCGTTCTGGTCGAGCGCAGCCGACCGCACTACTGTCCACAGTGGATTCGAGGAGGCAATCATGAGCTCACCGATAGCGGATCTCGGTCTGAGGATCCCGGTGATCGCCGCACCCATGGCGGGCGGTCCCACCACAGCGGCCATGGTGATCGCCGCGCACAGCGCAGGCAGTTTCGGTTTCCTTGCCGCGGGCTACAAGACTCCAGACGCCGTCGAGGCCGAGATGCGCGCCGTGCGTGATGCCGGGATACCGTTCGGCGTCAACCTTTTCGCCCCCAACCCGGTGCCGATCTCCCCCGAGCGCTACGCGGAGTACGCCCAGGCCATGCAGCGTGAGGCAGACCGGTTCGGGCTCACCCTGCCCGACACGCCGAACGACAGCGACGACCACTTCGCCGCCAAAGTGGACCTGCTACGGGCCAACCCCGTCCCCGTCGTCAGCTTCACCTTCGGCATACCGGGACACGACGTGATCCACAGTCTCCAGCAGGCGGGCAGCGCCGTGGTGCAGACGGTGACCTCGCGCGCCGAAGCGGAGGCTGCCGCGGCGGCAGGCGCCGACGCGCTGGCCGTACAGGCCAGCGGCGCCGGCGGGCACTCGGGCACGCTGACCCCGGACAATCCGCCCCAGGCCCTGCCCATCGGCGAACTCGTCGCGGGGATCACCTCGACGGTCGGGCTGCCCGTCATCGCCGCAGGCGGAATCGGCACAGCAGCCGACGTCGCCGGGGCGCTGCAGGCCGGCGCCGAGGCCGTGGCCGTCGGGACGGTGCTGCTGCTGGCCGACGAGAGCGGCGCGTCGGCGACCCACCAAGCCGCCCTGGAAGATCCCGAGCGCACCGAAACCGTTGTCACCAAAGCGTTCACCGGTCGCCCGGCCCGGGGCCTGCGTAACCGGTTCATCGACACCTACGAGGCCTCGGCCCCATTGGGCTATCCCGCGATCCACTTCCTCACCAGCCCGCTGCGCAAGGCCGCCGCGGCGGCAGGCGAACCCGACCTCGTGCACCTGTGGGCGGGCACCGGGTACCGGCATGCGCGCCGCCAGCCGACCGCACAGATTCTCGCCGGCCTCGCGCCGTGACCGAGGCTTAGACGAGCCACCGGGTCAACCCGGGCGTCACCCATGCTGTGCAATTGACTAGCAACCGGCTGCGGCCGTCGCGAGTGTGAATCCTCTGCGAAAAAACGCGCGGCAGATCGCAGACGTTTCACATTCGCGACGGCACAGGATCTCACCCTGATCTCGCAGAGCTGGTTCGCCCGGCATGCCCGATGCCATGGCGAAGAGCCGCATCGCCTGCCAGAGTGGACACGTTCCTCAGGTCCGCCGACGACAGGAGATCACCATGGCCACGCACCGGGCAGTCCACGTCGACACCGCAGGCGCCCCGCTGCGGCTGACCGACGTCGAGACCACCGCACCGCCGCCGGGCCATGTCCGCATCGACGTACGGGCCTGCGGTGTCTGCGGCACTGACCGCGAGTTCGTCAGCGGCCACTTCCCTGCGATGACCTGGCCGCTGACGCCGGGGCACGAGATTGCCGGCATCATCGCCGAACTAGGAAGCGGCGTCGAGGAATTCGGCGTCGGTGACTCGGTCGCCGTCGGCTGGTTCGGCGGCAACTGCAATCACTGCGCGCAGTGCCGCAAGGGTCAGTTCATGCACTGTCTGAATGGCCAGATTCCCAGTTGGCAGTACCCGGGCGGCTACGCCCAGTCGGTGACCGTACCCGCCACCGCGCTGGCGCGAATCCCCGCTGGATTGTCCTTCAGTGAAGCCGCGCCGATGGGTTGCGCCGGCGTGACGACGTTCCAGGCGTTGCGGACCAGTGTGGCCGTGGCCGGTGATCGGGTCGCCGTGCTGGGCGTGGGCGGGCTCGGTCATCTCGGGATCCAGTTCTCCCGGGCCATGGGATTCGAGACCGTCGCCATCGCGCGCGGCGCGGACAAGGCCGCCGACGCCGAGCGGTTCGGCGCACACCATTACATCGACTCCACGGCCGGGGACGTCAGCGAGTCGCTACAGAAGCTGGGCGGCGTGTCCGTCGTGCTGGCGACCGCCGCGAACTCCGACGCGATCGGCCAGACGATCGGCGGCCTGGCACCGCGCGGCGAGCTCATCGTGATCGGGGTGTCCGCTGATCCCCTGCCGATCAGTCCGCTGCACCTGATCACCCCGGCACTCAGTGTCACGGGCCATCCGTCGGGCACGGCGTCGCAGATCGAAGACACTATGAATTTCGCTCTGCTCAACAACGTCCGGGCGCAGATCCAGGAGTTCCCGCTGGAAAATGCGGCGGACGCATACGCCGCCATGGCGGAGGGACGAGCCCGCTACCGCGGCGTTCTCACCATGTGAGCACCGTATGAGGCTTTGCCTTTCAGCTGCAAGATAATCGGACGTGGTGTGCTGGGCCGCTTGGGACACACCATGGGGCAATGCCGAAACACCCATGGGCGCAGATCGTCGGAACTGCCGCCGTGCTGGGCGCAGCGATGGGCATCGGGCGCTTCGCCTACACGCCGATCCTGCCGCTGATGACCGCACATGCTCAGCTGTCCCCGGAAGCGGCCGGGCAGTTGGCCACCGCCAACTACGTGGGCTATCTGCTCGGGGCGCTCGCCGGGATGTTCTCGCCACGGCTGGCCCGGTCGGTGTCCGTCTGCCGCGGGTCACTGCTGGTGCTGGTGGCAAGTCTGGTGGCAATGGCGTTGACCACCAACGTCATTGCGTGGGCAGCGCTGCGCACGGTGGCCGGTTTCACCAGTGCCTTGGTGTTCGTCATTGCCGTCAACACGCTGCTGGACCGGTTGCACGATCATCCGGCTCACCTGGCGGGCTGGGCCTTCGGTGGCGTCGGGGTTGGTATCGCCGCCTCGGCGGTGCTGGTGTTTGCACTGCCGGCATCCGCGGACTGGCGGGCCGCCTGGTGGGCGGCAGCGGCGTTGGCGGCGCTGTTGAGTGTCTCGGCGTGGTTCATGCCCGCGAAGCTCGCCACGCCTGCGGTGACGAACGCTGCTGAACAGCAGCACCACAAGCGGCACAAGCCTTTTGCGCTGCTGCTCGTCAGCTACACCCTCGAAGGCGTGGGTTACATCATCGCCGGTACGTTCCTGGTCGCGGCCGTCGCGCAGCATTCACCGGGACGGCTTGGCAACGGTGCCTGGTTGCTGGTCGGTCTCGCGGTGATTCCGTCGGCGGTGGTGTGGGCGCGGTTGAGCTCACGCTATTCGCATCCCGTGCTGCTCACCGCGGCGCTCATGCTGCAGGCTGCCGGAATAGCGTTGGCCTGCACCGGGTCCGGCAGCGGTGCGCTCATCGGGGCAATCCTGTTCGGCGGCACGTTCATCGGTGTCAGTGTCCTGGCACTGGCGGCCGGGCGGCTGCTGCAGTTCCCGGGCGCCGTCGCGTTGCTGACGGTGGGCTATTCGATCGGCCAGATCGTCGGACCCGTCGCAGTGTCACCGTTGCTGCACAGTGGGTTTCAGCTCGCGTTGGTCGCCGGGTCGGTCATCGTCGTGCTGGCCGCTCTGACCGCGACCGCGATGGGGATCGTCGGGCGGCAGCCACACGCCGTCGCCGTGAACGCCTAGATCGCCCACATCGCTGGTGAATACGTCGATCAGCGCGCGTACCGCGGCGTTGTCCTCAGCACGGCGCCACACCAGCGACCAGGTCCACAGCGGCGCCGGGTCGACGATCGGGCGTCGCACCAGATCACGGGGCAGCTGGGCATCCTGCCCCTTGGGGTTGTTGAGTACCGGACGGCCCAGCCGACGGACGTGCTCGAAGAACGTCGGCCCGGTGACACCCCCGTCGTCGGTGCGCATCAACCTTGCCCCGGTGGCCGTGGCGAACTCCTCGGCGTAGCGATTCCAGGACGACCAACTTGCCACGTCGGCATCGACCAGCACCACCACATCCTTGGCCGCGACCGGGCTGTCGTCGGTGCCTGCGCACAGCGCGTACAGCCGGTCCACTCCGATGAGGTGGGCCTCAAGTGACAGCTCGGCCAGGTCATCGGTGGGCACCCAGCAGATCGCGAGGTCCAGGCTGCCGTCGGCGACTCTCGCCGCCTGGGTGTGCGACGGCATCACCCAGGTGTCCACCCGTAGTTGCGCGACGCCGGCCGCCCGGTCGGCCAGATCCGCGGGCCGCCAGTTGACGTAGCCGATACGGACGGGATCGGAGACCGCCAATCCCGTGGCCCGCCTGCGGAATTCATCGGCGTGTCGGACCAGGGCACGGGCGTCGGGCAGCAGCGCGGCGCCGGCCGGAGTGAGGGCCACCGACCGCCGGTCCCGGTCGAAGAGGCTGACCTTGAGGTCGCGCTCGAGCGCCTTGATCTGCTGGGACAGCGACGGGCCCGCGATGTGCAGACGCTCCGCGGCGCGGCCGAAGTTCAGCTCCTCGGCGACCACGACGAAGTACCGCAACTGACGCAGTTCCACCGTTGCAGACTAGTAGGCGCTGTCTCCCAGCAGGGAGCAAACCAGTCGTGACCTGCGGGAGTCGCCGCCGCCGATGCTCTGTTGTACCCGGCGACGGACCACCGAAAGGACCATGATCGTGAACAACACACCGAAGGTAGCCATCATCACCGGGGCATCGCAGGGCATCGGCGAGGCGCTGGTCGCGGGCTACCGCAAGCTGGGCTACGCCGTCGTCGCGAACTCCCGCAGCATCGCGGCGAGCGACGACCCGATGGTGCTGGCGGTCGCCGGCGACATCGGGCAACCGGGCGTCGGGCAGCGCATCGTCGACGCCGCGGTCGGACGGTTCGGCCGGGTCGACACCATCGTCAACAACGCAGGCATCTTCATCTCCAAACCGTTCACCGACTACACCGATGAGGACTACGCCGCCATCACCGGGGTGAACCTGCGCGGCTTCTTCGAGCTGACCCGAGCCGGGATCGCCGCGGTCGAGGCGCACGGCGAGGGTGGCCATATCGTCACGATCTCGACGAGCCTGGTCGATCAGGCCAACTCCCAGGTGCCGTCGGCCCTGGCGTCGCTGACCAAAGGCGGCCTGAACGCCGCCACCAAGGCCCTGGCCATCGAGTACGCGACTCGCGGAATCCGTTCCAACGCAGTGGCTCTGGGCATCATACGGACGCCGATGCACGATCCGTCCACCCACGAGTTCCTGAACAAGCTGCACCCGGTCGGCCACATGGGTGACATCGACGACGTGGTCGAGGCCGTGCTGTTCCTGGAGAACGCCACGTTCGTCACCGGCGGGATCCTGCACGTCGACGGAGGCCAAAGTGCCGGACACTGAGGTGCTCCTTCGCCAACTCCTCGACGAGTGGAAGGCCGGGATCGACGGTCATGATCCCGACCGGGTGGCCGCGGTGTTCACCGAGGACGCGATCTTCCAGGGGCTGCGCCCGTTCAGCGTGGGCAGGCAGGGCGTCTACGCCTACTACGAGTCGCAACCGGTCGGGTTGACGGTGGACTACCGGTTCCACGAAACGCGCAGGCCCGCCGATGGCGTCGCGCTGGGTTACCTACGGGCGGATTTCACCGGGCCCGATGGCACGGCGATCCCGCTGAACCTCAGCGTGTTGGCGACCCTGGGCGCCGACGGCTGGAAGATCACCTTCTACCAGGTCAGCCCAGCGCAGGGATGACTTCGCGCTCGAACAGTTCGATACCGGAACGGTCGTACGCGGCCTCGGGGAAGTACATGATCGCGTACTCACACCCGAGGTCGCGAAGCCGTTTGAGCCGTTCGACGACCTGTTCGGGGGTGCCGGTCGCGGAGTCCGGCGAGGACATGGTCGCCAGCATGGCGTCGACGGCGGGCTCGCCGGCCACCGGCACCTGCCGGGCCCGGATGCGCTCGATCCGCTCGGCGACATCGGACTCCGACGTGCCGATGACGGCGTTGAAGTTGGCCGACCGGACGATCGCGTCGTAGTCGGTGCCGACCTCTTTGCAGTGCTCGGCGAGGATCTGCGACTTGTGGGCGAAGCCGTCCGGCTCGGACGTGAAGTTCGTGTACTGCGCATACTTGGCCGCGATCCGCAAGGTCACCTTCTCGCCACCTCCGGCGATCCAGAGCGGAATACCATTCGCGTGTAAGGGTTTCGGCGCCACGATCGCGCCGTCCACCTGATAGTGCTTGCCGTCGAAGCTGACCCGGCCGTCGCGCCACGCGTCACGCATGATCTGCACGCCCTCATCGAGCCGGCCGAGCCGAACGCCGGCGGACGGGAAGCCGTACCCGTAGGCGCGCCACTCATGCTCGTACCAACCGCCGCCGATACCCATCTGCACGCGGCCACCCGAGATCACGTCGACGGTCGCCGCGACCTTCGCCAGATACACCGGATTGCGGTAGCTCATCGCCGTGCACATCTGGCCCAGCTTGATGCGGGAGGTGGTCGCGGCATAGGCCGCCATCAGCGTCCATGCCTCATGGGTGGCCTCGTCGGTGGGCACCGGCACGGTGTGGAAGTGGTCGTACACCCACAGCGAATCCCATTCGCCCGCGTCGGCGTATACCGCCAGATCCCGCATGACGGGCCAATGTTGTTCAGTGGGAATGCCTACCAGGTCCAGTCGCCAGCCCTGCGGAATGAAGAGTCCAAAGCGCATGGCTCCCATTCTGTCGCCGAGTGGCCGGTTATTGCACGCATTTTCGTGAGAGGCGTCCTCTAACTGGCCATTCGGCGTGGATCAGGCGCCGGTTTCGACGTACTGCTTGAGCCGCAGCAACACCTCGGCCCAGCGGGTGTTGCAGAACGGCAGGCCGGGATCGTCAGGCGGCCACTGTCCGTCGCTGAGGTCGACGCGCGTGCCGCCCTCGTCGGTGTCCGACAGCGTGAATGTCAGCGTCTTACCAGCTGAATTGCCCGGCCCGGCCACGCATTCTTGGCTTATTGCCTCGTCCGATGTGATGTCCACGGTGCGCCACGCGAAACTCAGCCCGGGTTTGGGATTGAGGCGGAAGGTCTCACCGATGGCCACCGTGCCGTCAATGCCGCCGACGTGCCAGGCCGCCATCTCGGCGGTATCCGCCAGCGCGCTGAACACCTTGTGCCGAGGCGCGGCGATCTTGATGGCATGACGCAGGGTCACAGTCATGGCTTCACGCTACCGCTGATCAACGGTGGAACGGCCGGAACCTCGGGGGCATTGACGATGTCGTCGACCGTCATCTTGAAGCTGTCCGGGTAGGCGTCGCGCCTGGTGCGCCGCGCCGGCTCACTGGTTCGCCAGCAGTAGAGGCACTGCTGGCACTGCAGCACGTCCCATGCCCCCGGAACCGGTGAGGTGTAGAGCTTTTCGATGCTCTCGAACGCACATCGCGGACACATCATGGGTGCTCTCCTTAACGGTTGGCTTGCAGCTGTTGAAGTTTGGTGAGCCACTGCCCCATCTCGGGCAGGTCACGCACCTGGTTGCCATAGTTGCCCCGCCGATCCGCGGCCACCGGTGTGGTGGCGTCGATGATGAGCTTGTCCACCACGCCAGGGGTATTGGCCTGCGGCGCGAGTTCAAGGATCGGCAGGTTGGGCACCTGCACGAGGTCACCGGCCGGGTTCATCTTCGTCGACAACGCCCACATGACCTGCGGCAGGTTGAACGGGTCGACGTCCTCGTCGACCATGATGACCGTCGCCGCGTAGCCGAGTCCGTGCGGTGTGGTGAGCACCCGCATCCCGACCGCTTTGGCGAAGCCCCCGTAACGCTTCTTGGTGGACACGATCACCACCAGGCCGTGGGTGTACATGGCATTGACGGCCTGCACCTCGGGAAAGTCCTTCTTGAGCTGTTCGTACAACGGCACGCAGGTGTTGGCAGCCATGAGGTAGTCGATCTCGGTCCACGGCATGCCCAGGTACAGGTGCTCGAACACGGGGTTGTCCCGGTAGGAGATGCGGTCGATGCGGATGACGGTCATGTTGCGGCCACCCGAGTAGTGCCCGGTGAATTCGCCGAAGGGTCCTTCGATTTCACGCTTACGCCCTTCGATGACGCCCTCGATGACCACCTCGGAGCCCCACGGGACCGGGAGCCCGTGCAGCGGCGAGCGGGCGATGGGCGCCGGAGCGCCGCGCAGTGCCCCGGCCAGTTCGTACTCGTTCTGGTCGTATTCCATCGGCGTGGCCGCGACGATGGAGATCACCGGGTCGTTGCCCAGTGTGATGGCGATGGGCAGATCCTCGCCGACCTGCTCGGCCTTGTGCAGGTGCTGGGCGATGTCGTGCATCGGCACCGGCTGCAGCGCCAGCTTGCGGCGTCCCTTGACCTCGATTCGGTAGATCCCGACGTTCTGCTTACCCGAATTCTCCGGGTCCTCGGGATCTTTCGACACCACCGCGGCCTTGTCGAGATAGAAGCCGCCGTCACCGTCGTTGAGCCGGATCAGGGGCAGTACCTCGAAAATATTGATGTCGTCGCCGGTCTGGGTGTTCTGCGCCCACGGCGGGTCCTCGCGCCATTCGGGAGCGACGGGAAACTCGGCCCACCGCGCGATGAACTCCTCCACCTGCGCCTTGACTCCGGTATCTTTCGGCAAACCCAATGCCAGTGCGTGATTCGCCCACGATCCGTGCACGTTCATCGCGATGCGGGCGTTGGTGAAGCCGGTGACGTTGTCGAAGTACAGTGCCGGCGCGTTGTCGCCGAGCCGGGGCGCGGCGTTGGCCGCCGCGGCGATGTCCGGTTCGGGCATCACCTCGTCGGTGATGCGCAGCAGTTGCCCCTGCTCGTCAAGGGTCTGCAAAAAGCTACGCAGGTCGTCGTAGGCCATATCGATGTCCTCTCGGGTTGTCAGGCG
This sequence comes from Mycobacterium sp. 852013-50091_SCH5140682, assembly GCF_001665685.1. Lineage (GTDB taxonomy): Bacteria > Actinomycetota > Actinomycetes > Mycobacteriales > Mycobacteriaceae > Mycobacterium. The sequence goes on along the minus strand of NZ_LZTB01000010.1, from coordinate 183,094 downwards.
ACGGAATGCATTTCGCGGGCGGCGCGGATACCGTCCCAGCGTTTGGCGGCCGGGGCAGGCAGGTCGAACTGGTCGAGGATGCGAGCGACGACGTGGTCGACCATGTCATCCAGCGTCTGCGGGTGGTTGTAGAACGCAGGCATGGGTGGCACCATCTGCACGCCTTTGCGAGCCAGGTCGAGCATGTTCTCCAGGTGAATCTCGCTGAGCGGCGTCTCGCGCGGCACCAACACCAACTTGAGGCGTTCCTTGAGGACGACGTCGGCGGCGCGGCCCACCAGCCCGTCGGCATACCCGGCGCGGATGCCTGCCAGCGTCTTCATCGAACACGGCACGATCACCATGCCGTCGGTGCGGAACGAGCCCGATGAGATCGTCGCGCCCTGGTCCTCGGGGTGATGCACGACGTCAGCGAGCTGCCCCACCTGCGCGGTGGACATTCCTGTTTCGAGCTCGATGGTGGTGCGAGCCCAGCGGCTGAGCACCAGGTGGGTTTCCACCTCCGGCAGCTGCGCGAGGTTCTCCAGCAGCCGGATCCCGAAGACCGCTCCGGTTGCCCCGGTCATCCCGACAATCAAACGCATGATGGACTCTTTCGGTCGACTCTGTGTGCTGAAAACCGACGTTACGGCGCATACACTGAAGTGCACTACGTCTCCGGCGGACACCATATGGTGAAAATCGGACAACCCGAGGTGATGGAAATGCTGCCGACCGAAGTGCCGTTCCACGGCTCGGCCGCCACCCCGGGCGTCGAAGTGCTCAGTTTCGCCGATCTGGAGCGGCGAGCACGCGGTCACGGTCTCGATCCGTTCACCCCGATGCGCCCGGCGTTCCACCATCTCGTCACGGTCACGGGCCCACCCATGCACTGTGCCGTTGACTTCACCGAATACGAACTGGTCCACCATGATTGGCTGTGGGTGCGGCCGCGCCAGGTGCTGCAGTGGCGGCCCGACCTCGCCGATTCCGACGGCACCATCCTGCTGTTCCCGTCGGGATTCCTCGACGACACCACGGTTGCGGCAGCAGACGTCGACAGCCCGCCTGCGACACCGACGCCGATCCGATCCCCCGCAGCCGATCGGACCGCCCGACTCCTCGTCGACGCGCACCGGGACCAGGCGGGCGCGCCTCAGGCGATCCGTATCGAGATCGTGCGCCACCTGCTGTCGGCGCTGCTGCTGCACCTGGCAACCAGCGCCGAGAGTGCCTCGACGGATTCCGCGAACACCGTGTTCCGCGACTTCCAGCTGGCCGTCGAGCGGGACTACGCGCACCGGCACCGCGTCGAGGACTACGCCTCCGAGCTCGGGTACAGCGTGCGCACGCTGACGCGGGCGTGCCGGCTGGCGACGGGCCACGGCGCCAAGGGCGTCATCGACAACCGGGTACTGCTGGAGGCCAAGCGACTGCTGGTACACACCGACCTGACGGGCACCGCGATCGGCGCCCGCGTCGGCATTCCCGATCCGACGATGTTCACCAAGTTCTTCCGCACCCGTACCGGTGAAACCCCCGCTACGTTTCGTTCTCGCGTCCGCGGAATCTGAATACAGCTGCTTCACAGCGTTTTTCAAAAGTCGTTCTAGGCTGTCAGGATGGCCCTATCCAAGGACGAACGCGAACAGTTTCTATCCGAACCGCACATCGCCGCCCTGTCGGTCTTTGCAGGCGACAAGCGCGGACCACTGACCGTACCGATCTGGTACCAGTACACGCCGGGCGGCGAACCCTGGCTGCTGACCGGCAACGGGTCGCGCAAGCACCGGCTCATCGAATCGGCCGGGCACTTGTCGCTGATGGTCGAGCGGCTCGAGCCGAGCGTGCGCTACGTGGCCGTCGACGGGGCGGTGAGCCGCATCGAGCCGGGCACTGACGAGCAGCTTGTCGAGATGACCAAGCGCTACCTCGCCCCGGAGAAGGTCGAACCGTATCTGGAGTTCGCCCGCCGCGAACACGGTGAGAGCGTCGCGGTCTACCTGAAGCCCGAGCACTGGCTTTCCGCGGACCTCGGCAGCGTCTGACACCGACACGTTCACAGCATCCTGTCAGCGGGTTCACAGACCCACTGGCACAACGGAATTGGCGCGCAGACGGAGTCTCCGCCACGGTTAGGCTCCGTGGGTGGCTCCGAAACTGCGCGTCGATCCCGGTGTCTTGCGGTCAGCAGCGGACGGGTTCAACCAGATCGGAGCCGCGCTGTCCGGCGCGAACATCGGCCAGGGACTCTCGGGTCTGACCGCGAGCCTGCCAGGCCTCGTCACCGGTGGCGCAGCCGAGCAGGCCGCCACGCTCGTCGACGACGCTGTCCGGCACGTGGGCAACGAACTGTCGCAGCTGTCCACCAACCTCGGCCAGGCAGCTGACAAGTACGAAAAGACCGATGCCGAGCTGGGCAAAAAGCTCGACAAGACCGTCGATGATCCCAACAAGAAAGACGACGACGGTACAAAGAAGGGCGAACCCGGCCCCGCGCCGGCCACGGGGGCGGGTCCGCAAGCCATCCCCGTCGACCAGGTGACCTACGACAACGGGAACTGGCCCTCAGGGGCCGACGCCACCCGGACCGCCATCAATCAGGCCTTGGACCAACGCGGCGTCACCGACCCGGCTGCACGGCAACGCTGGATCGACGCGTACATGACTCTCACTCAGCACGAATCGTCGTACAACCCCATGGCGGTCAACAACTGGGACATCAACGCCAAGCCGCCCAACTCGACGTACAAAGTGTCCGATGGCTCGGGCAACGGCTGTTCGCGTGGTCTGGCCCAGTGCGTGCCAGGGACTTTCGCGCGGTACCACCAACCCGGCACGTCGAATGACATATACGACCCGGTCGCCAACATCGCCGCATCGATGAACTACCTTGTCGGCAACTACGGCGTCGCGCCCGACGGTTCCGACATTCTCGCCAAGATCCCGCAAGCCAACCCTGGCGTCCACCAGGGTTATTGAGACTTAACAGGAGTTCGATGACAGCCCTGCGCGCGTTGGTACTCGTTGTCACGACAGTCATTGCGGCCGCTGCCATGTCGGCTTGCGGCACTACGACGGCGGGCGCACCCCAGGCTGAACCGACCACCCACACAAGCTCTGCACCGCCGAAGCCGGCCGCGACTGCTGAGACAGCGAGCGCTTCCCCATCGCCGGGCGCGAAACCGCAAGCGGCGGTGCCTGTACCGGCTGCGGCCTGGATCAGCGCCGATCGGATTCCGCAAAACTCCGACCAACCGTGGCCTAATCTCGCTGACCGCGCAGAACCCTTGGGAACCAGCACGTTCCGCCTCTACGGACTGTGCGGGGCAACGCCATCACCGATTGCCGATGGGGACAACGCCCGAGCCGTCGTGGACAACGGTGACGGCCACTGGTCGGCTGAACAAGTCATCGTGCACTATCCCGGTGACCCGTGGACCATGGGCCAGACAGTGAGCCTCGACGCCTCCAACTTGCAGAATGTTCTGAACCAGTGCACCTCCACCGCACCGGGCACAACACTGCAGTTCACCACCCCCGTTGACGCTAGATGCCCCAGCGTCTCTCGCGGCGGATGCCACCAGGTTGCCGCCGAAATACGTTCTTCCGACGGGAAATCCACGGCACACGTGTACCTCGCCAACGTCGGCAGCACCATCACCGAGCTGACAGTCTGGACCACTGGCAGCCCCAGCACACCATGGGCAGGCGCCGCTGATGAAGATGTGTTCGCAGCCATGAACCCTCAGCTGTGCACCGTTTGGGAATGCTGACAGGGCCCCGCCGATGACAGTCACGATTTCTTCGGTCACGGGTTCGCAACCCGAGCAGGTCATGGCAGCCGCTGTCCATGCCGGGAATTCCGCCACCACCGCCAGTCAGCAGCTCGACGCCGGTAAACAGAACCTCGACCGGCTGAGGAGCGGTTGGGAGGGAACAGCTTCCGAGGCAGCAATCGCGACGGCGCAACGCACGCTCGTCGAGCAGCAAAAGATCGCCGATACCCTCGGTCTGCTGTACTCAGCGCTGTCCGACGGCGGATCCCAGTTGTCCGCGATCCGCACCGGCGTTGTCGATGCAGTGGAAACCTTCACCCAGCAGGGCTGGCAAGTCGCCGATGACGGCACGGTGTCTGTGCGGCCGGGAAGTCCGCTCGACCAACTGGCCACGTTGAGCCCCGTCACGGAGATGGAAGTCCGGCAGATCGCTGCCATCAGTTCGGTCAAGCTCAAGACCCTGCTCGCCCAGTTCGACAGCGCGGACCGAGCGCTGGCCGACGCAGTGCGCAAGGCAACCGCCGGCCTGCGCAGTCCCGCTGATCACGCCGGCCCGCCGAATCGGTCGGACAGTCCGTCGCCCGGCGAACCGAAACCCAAGGACGGCAACACCACTGCGCCGGCCCCTGGACCCGGCGCCAAGCCGAGCGGCCCCGATTCTCCCGCAAAGCCGGGTTCGAAGGTCGACAGTCCAGGCCAGACCGTGCCCACTGGCCCGTCGACCCCGGGCAGTGCACCAAGCGCCCCGCGCACGCCTGTCCAACCTCCGTCCGCACCGACACCGCGGCCCACCACAGGCACGACACCGACTCCGTCAAGCCCGGTGAATCCCGGTCGCAATGCCGGTGCGGCGCCGACGCGACCGGCTTCGACAAACGCGGGATCTGCGCCCGTCCATGCCAACCAGGAACCGACCGCGCGCTCAGGCCCAACATCACCCCCGACAGGTGCGGGCGCCCCACCCGTCAGCAAGGTCGGACCGGCCAGTGCCACCGCGCCGATGCCCGCGACATCTGCGCCAACCAGATTGGACGCAGGCAACACCGCTGGTAGCCCTGCATCCGCCGCCAACAGTGGTGGCGAGCGCGTCCTCAGCGCATTCGACGGTGGCAATTTGCCGGATAAGCACACGTATCAATACGGCGATGACGGATGGCCCATCCACGTCTGGGTCGATGACGGCGAGGACATCGAACACGACGACTGGGCTTGACACCCCGCCTTGGCAGGCATCGTCTGACGGGGCAGGGTGGGGGTATGGCTTCCCGACAGCGGCTGTTCCGAGTGTTCTACCGGCTCGGGTTCACGCCGTGGGACGGGCACCCGCTCGCGCAGGGCCTTTTGCAGCTCATCGAAGGCGAGGATCCGCTACCGCCGGGCAAGGCGCTGGACGTCGGATGCGGCACGGGCGACAACTCGATCTATCTGGCTGAGCAGGGCTGGCAGGTGACCGGCGTGGACTTCGTCGCGACCGCCATCGACAAGGCGCGGGCGAAGGCCGCGAAACGGGGTGTCGACGTGCGGTTTCTCCAGGCCGACGCGACGCGGCTGAGCACCGCGGCGGTCGACCACGACTACACGCTGATCGTCGACAGCGGGTGTCTGCACGGGATGAGCGCCGATGACCGCGATGCGTACGTTCGGGAGATCACGGCGGTCGCGGCGCCCGATGCGGTGTTGTCCATCGTGGCGTTCGTTCCCGGCACGTCGTTCGGTGTGCCCGGCCTCGCCGAGGCAGAGGTCAAGCACCGGTTCTCGGAACACTGGTCCCTGGTGTCCAGCGGCAGCGAGCCCGCGATGGACCACAACGGCAAGGATCCGGCCCGGCATTACGTGTTCGCGCGGCGGAGCTGACTCGATACCGCGGAGGAGTTCGGATGCACGTCAGGTATGCGAGCGCCCTCGTCCTCGCAGGTTCTCGCTCGCAGCCGACCACCATCGGATTACCTGGCAATTGACAGTTGACTGAGCCGGAATGCTGGCAGATGCTCTTGAAGATGATCGACGTCAGCGAGCAGACGGCATTGGCCGATATCGAGCGTCGCCTCACCGTGGAGTTCCCCGAGGCCACAGCCGATGCCATCGATGCGGCGGTCAAAGAGGCTCATTCACGGTTCGCGGCGAGCACGATCCGTGATTTCGTCCCGCTGTTCGTCGAAAAGAACGCCCGTTACCAGCTGTCGCATCGAGCGGTGGCAGCGACCTGAGTCCTGAGCGACGCAGCGTCACTCTGCCGAAAGAGCCTGGTACCGCAGCTCGAGTCCGTCGAGGACGGCCTGCAGGCCGGTATCGAATGCCCGTTGATCGACCTCGATCCCGAGGATCCGCGCATGGTGGCACTCATCGACGAAATGTCCTCGGCGACCTATACCTCTACCGCAACCAGCTCAATGTTCCGCATGGCCGCAATGTCACCGGCCAGCATGTTCTGATCTACCGCGCTGAACCACACAGTGATTCGGCAAGAGCACTGGAGAAGCTCCGCACGTTGTCCGCAACGTGATATTGCGCTCAGGGTCGTGAATCCTCGAATTCCACAGCCCTGAGCGCAATTTCAACGCCGCGGAGCCATCTCACTCGGCGCGGCCACCGAGATGCTTGGCCAGGAAACGGTCGACGCGGTGAAAGAAGTCCAGCCGATTCTCGGGTTTGGCAAAGCCGTGCCCTTCGTTCTCGTACATCACGTATTCGTGGTCGATGCCGTGCTCGGCCATCGCCGCGACGATCTGCTCGGATTCGGCGCGCTTGACCCTGGGGTCGTTCTCGCCCTGACCGATCAGGATCGGAATCTTGATCGCGTCCACCCGCGACAGCGGTGAACGCGACCACAGGAAGTCGGGGTCCTCTCCAACTCGCTTGTGCCACAACTGGATCATCGGCTTCCAGTACTCCGGGAACGACTCGATCAGGGTGTTCAAGTTGGAGGGGCCGACAATCGAGACCGCGCAGGTGAACACGTCCGGCGTGAACGTCGCCCCGATCAGCGCCGCGTAGCCCCCGTAGGAACCGCCGTAGATGGCGACCCGCTTGGCGTCGATGTAGCCCTTGCCCACCAGATAGTCGACGGCGTCGAGCAGGTCGTCGTGCATCTTGGCGCCCCATTCGCGGTTGCCCGCGTTGAGGAACTCCTTGCCATATCCGCTGGAGCCGCGGAAGTTCACGTCGACACAGACGTAGCCGCGGTTGGCCAGCCACTGCTGTTCCAGACCCAGGCCCCAACCGACCCGCGCCCACGGCCCGCCGTGCACGTTGAGCACGGCCGGCAGCCCGGAGCGCTCCACCCCGGGTGGGAACGACAGATAGCCGTGGACGGTCAGGCCGTCGCGCGCGGTGAAACTGAACGGCTCCATCGGCACCAGCGGGTAGTCGTTGAGCTCCGGGCGATGGTCGAACAGGAACGTCGCGGTCTGCGAGGCGCGATCCCAGAGGTAGTACTTCACCGGGCCGGCGTCGTTGTCGAACGCCACCAGCCAGGTGCCGTCATCGGCGCTGCGGTCGTTGATCATCAGCTCACCCGGGCTCAACTGTTCCAGCGCGTCGATGTCGCCGCGAATCCGGTCGTCGAAAATGCGGTACTGCACCCGATCCGCATACACCGTGACGCCCTGGATCTCCCGTGTGTCCGGGTCAATGATGGTCCCGCTGACGTCATAGACCGGGTCCTCGGCGATCACTTCGACTGCGCCGCCGGCGATGTCCATCTTCACCAGCCGGGTGGTGTTCGAGTCCACCGAGGACAGCAGATACATCGCGCTGCCGTCCAGGCTGAAGCTGACGGGGCCCGTCGTCTCGGCATCCTCCGGCCCGACTTCGAGCAGCACCCGCCAGTCCGCGTCCTCGTCGTCGCGCACCATGATCGTCATGCCGCCCTCGGGTGTGGGAGCGAACGCGCCACGCACCCGCAGCTCAGTGTCGACCACCCAGCCCAGGTAACCCGGGTTGTCCAGGATCTTGCGCAGCTCACCGGTTTTCAGATCCAGGTGGTAGACGTCGTGCAGCTGCGGATTGTCCTTGTTGATACCGAGCAGCACCTCATTCGGAAATCTCTTGCGGTGCGCGATCACTCGGCACTGGACGCCATCCATCGGGGTGAGGTCGCGCTCGACGCCGGTGCTGGGATCCACGTCATAAAGTCGGAAGTTCTCGCTGCCGTCCTTGTCCATGACGTACATCAGGTGCCGGTTGTCCCAGGTCCAAAAGTAGTTCTGGATCCCCCGGTCGGTGTCGTGGGTGACCGGTTGAGCGGTACCGGCCCCGATCTCCCCGACGAACACGTTGAGCACGCCGTCGAGAGGCGCCAGGTAGGACAGCCGCGTCCCGTCGGGCGATATTTGCGCGCCCACGCGCTCCGGATTGCCGAACAGTACTTCGAGTGGGATCAACGTCGCGTCCGCCATCGGGGCCCCCTTGTTGTCGGTATGACGACGTCAGTATGCCGAGACCCACTGGCGAGCAGACGCGAAAGTCCCTGACACGCCGCGTGTCAGGGACTTTCACGTCTGCTCGCGCTGAGGAGTTAGCTCTCCAGCGAGGCCGGCGGCAGGAAGCGGTCGCCGTACTTGGCGGCCAGTTCCTTGGCCCGGGCGACGAACGCCGCCTTGCCGACGCCACCGGGGCCCTCGTAGCCGACGATGAACTGCGCCGAACCACCGGTGTAGGGCGGGTAGCCGATGCCGAAGATCGAGCCGATGTTCGCGTCGGCGGTCGAGGTGAGCACACCCTCGTCGATGCACTTCTGGGTCTCCAGCGCCTCGGCGAACAGCATCCGGTCGATCATGTCCTGCAGCGGCGGCTGCGAGGACCCGGAGTTGAACGTCTCGCGCAGGCCCGGCCACAGCTGCGTGCGCTTGCCGTCGGCGTACTCGTAGAAACCGGCGCCCTTCAGGCGCGACGGGCGACCGAGCTCGATCATCTTCTCCACGACCGCCTCGGCCGGGTGCGGCACGTAGGTGCCACCCTCGTCCTCGACGCCCTTGCGGGACGCGACGGCGATCTTGTGCATCAGCTCCAGGTTGAGCTCATCGGAGAGCTGCAGCGGCGCAGCCGGGTAACCGGCCTGCGAACCGGCCTGCTCGATGGACGCCGGCTCGACGCCCTCGCCCAGCATGGCCAGCGCCTCGTTGACGAAGGTGCCGATCACGCGGCTGGTGAAGAAGCCACGGCTGTCGTTGACCACGATCGGGGTCTTCTTGATGGCCAGCGTGTAGTCGAACACCCGGGCCAGCGCCTCGTCAGAGGTCTTCTCGCCCTTGATGATCTCCACCAGCGGCATCTTGTCGACGGGGCTGAAGAAGTGGATGCCGATGAAGTCCTCCTGGCGCTTCACCCCGGTCGCCAGACCGGTGATGGGCAGCGTGGAGGTGTTCGACCCGAGCAGCGCGTTGGGCTCGACGATGTCCTCGATCTCCTGGAACACCTTGTGCTTGAGTTCCTGGTTCTCGAACACGGCCTCGATCACGAAGTCGACACCCTTGAAATCGTTGGGGTCGGCGGTCGGGGTGATCTTCGCGAGCAGTGCGGCACTCTTCTCTTCGGTGGTCTTGCCACGCTTGAGCGCCTTGGCCTCCAAGGCCTCCGAGTACGCCTTGCCCTTCTCGGCGGCCTCGATGGTGACGTCCTTGAGGACGACGTCGTAACCGGCCTTGGCCGACACGTAGGCGATACCGGCGCCCATCATGCCTGCACCCAGCACGCCGATCTTCTTGATCTCCTGCTTGGCGATGCCCTCGGGACGCGACGCGCCGCCGTTGATGGCCTGCAGGTCCAGGAAGAACGCCTGAATCATGTTCTTGGCGGTCTGGCCGGTGACCAGCTGGGTGAAGTAGCGGCTCTCGATGCGGCTGGCGGTGTCGAAGTCGACCTGCGCGCCCTCGACAGCAGCGTCGAGGATGGCGCGCGGTGCGGGCATCGGCGCACCCTTGAGCTGCTTGCGCAGCAGCGCCGGGAACGACGGCAGGATCGCGGCAAGCGCCGGCGACGACGGGGTACCGCCGGGCATCTTGTAGCCCTTGACATCCCACGGCTGGGTGTGGGCCTCGGGGTTGGCCTTGATCCAAGCCTTGGCGGCGGGTACCAGCTCATCGACGGAGCCGACCAACTCATCGACGAGGCCAGTCTCCTTGGCCTTGGTCGGGTTGAAGCGGGTGCCCTGGCTCAGCACCTCCATGAACGCCTTCTGGATGCCGAACATCCGCACGGTGCGGGTGACGCCGCCACCGCCGGGCAGCAGGCCGAGGGTGACCTCGGGCAGGCCGATCTGGCTGCCCTTCACGTCGGCGGCGATGCGGTGGTTACACGCCAGCGCGATCTCCAGGCCGCCGCCGAGCGCGGCGCCGTTGATGGCGGCGACGACGGGCTTCTGCAGGGTCTCCAGCTTGCGCAGGTCGGCCTTGATGTCCTCGACCATCTTGAACGCCTCGGCGGCGGCGTCAGGCCCGATGCTCATCATGCCCTTGAGGTCGCCACCGGCGAAGAAGGTCTTCTTCGCGCTGGTGATCACCACGCCGGTGATCGAATCAGCTTCGGCCACAAGGCGTTCCACTGCGGCATGCATGGATTCCTTGTAGTGCTCGTTCATCACGTTGGCCGAACCGGTCGGGTCGTCCAGCGTCAGGGTGACGATGCCGTCGGCATCCTTGTCCCACTGAATGGTGTTCTCAGCCATTGTTGTTCAGCCCTCTCAGACGCGCTCGATGATGGTGGCCACGCCCATGCCGCCGCCGATGCACAGCGTGATCAGGGCACGCCGAGCACCACGACGCTCGAGCTCGTCGACCATGGTTCCGGTGATCATGGCGCCGGTGGCGCCCAACGGGTGACCCATCGCGATGGCGCCACCGTTGACGTTGAGCTTCTCGTCCGGGATCTTCAGGTCCTTCTGGAACTTCAGCACCACCGAGGCGAACGCTTCGTTGAGCTCGAACAGGTCGATGTCGTCGACGGTCAGGCCGGCGCGGTCCAGCACCTTCTTGGTGGCGGGGGTCGGGCCGGTGAGCATGATGACCGGGTCGGCGCCGCTGGTGGCGGTGGCCACGATGCGGGCGCGCGGGGTCAAGCCCTGGCTCTGGCCGGCCTTCTCAGACCCGATCAGCAGCAGACCTGCGCCGTCGACGATGCCCGAGCTGTTGCCGCCGGTGTGAACGTGATTGATCTTCTCGACGTAGTGGTACTTCTGCAGCGCCACATCGTCGAAGCCGCCCATGGCACCCAGGCCCTCGAAGGCGGACTTGAGCTTGCCCAGGCTCTCCACGGTGGTGCCGGGACGCATGTGCTCGTCGTGGTCGAGGACGACGAGGCCGTTCTGGTCCTTGACCGGCACGACGGACTTGGCGAAGTAGCCACCGGACCATGCGGCGGCGGCGCGCTCCTGCGAACGCGCGGCGTAGGCGTCGACGTCCTCGCGGGAGAAGCCCTCGATGGTGGCGATCAGGTCAGCGCCGATGCCCTGCGGCACGAAGCCGATGCGGTAGTTGGTCTCGGGGTCACCGGCCCAGGCGCCGCCGTCGGAACCCATCGGGACGCGGCTCATGGACTCGACACCACCGGCCAGCACCAGGTCATCCCAACCGGAACGGACCTTCTGGGCGGCCAGGTTGACGGCTTCCAGACCCGAGGCGCAGAAGCGGTTGAGCTGGAAACCACCGGTGGTCTCCGGCAGCTTGGCGACCAGGCCTGCGGTGCGCGCGATGTCGCCGCCCTGATCGCCGACCGGGGACACCACACCGAGGATGACGTCGCTGATCAGCGTCTCGTCGAGGTCGGGGTAGCGGCTGCGGATCTCCTCGATCAGACCGACAACCAGGTTGACGGGCTTGATCTCGTTGAGAGCGCCATTGCGCTGTTTGCCACGCGGCGTACGGATCGCCTCGTAGATGAACGCTTCTTCTGACATGTGTCTGCTCCCTGCCTCTTTGCAGTCCAGGTTCAGGTATTGGGTTTGCGGAACCGCTGACAGCAGTCCTCTACCGGAGAGTAACAGGATCGCAAACCAACCTGTTGGTTGGGAGACTTACGCCACACCAAATCGACGCGTGGAGGGCCGGTGGCAGACTAGGCCGATCGGGGCTCGGCGACCTCGGCGAGCGTCGGGTAGTCGATGTAGCCGACCGGACCCGGCGCGTAGAACGTCGCGACGTCGGGCTCGTTGAGCTCAGCCCCCAGCACCAGCCGGTCGATCAGATCGGGGTTGGCCAGGTAGGCCCGTCCGACCGCGGCCGCGCTGATCGCTCCCCACTCGGCGTACGCCTCGAGCTGGGAAAAGTCGGTGTCGGTGTTGCGGCCGGTGTTGAGGACGAATGTTCCGGACCACAGCGCACGCAGCACGCCGAAGGTATGAGCGCTGGGGTCGATCAGCACATGCAGATACGCGATGCCCAGCGGTGCGATGCGGTCGAGCAGCGCCTCGTAGACGCTCATGTCGTTCTCCCGCATATCGCCCGCGTGGTTTCCGGGAGAGATCCGCAGGCCGACGCGCCCCGCGCCGATCTCGGCGACGACAGCCTCCACGACCTCGGCCGTCAGCCGGGCCCGGTTCTCCGGCGAACCGCCGTAGGCGTCGGTGCGCTGGTTGACGACGTCGGAGGCGAATTCGTGCAGCAGGTAACCGTTGGCGCCGTGGATCTCCACCCCGTCCATCCCGGCGTCCACGGCACGGCGCGCGGCAGCCCGGAAGTCGGCGACGATGCCGGGGATCTCCTCGATGTCGAGCGCCCGCGGGATCTCCAGCGGCTTCTTGCCGGTGGGGGTGTGGGTGAGCATGTCCGCGGCGATGGCCGACGGCGCGACCGGCTGGACACCACTGATCTCCGAGTGCCCCATGCGGCCGACGTGCCACAGCTGCACGAACATCTTGCCGCCTGCGTCATGCACGGCCTGCGCGATCCCGGCCCACTTCGCCTGGTGTGCATCGGTGTAGATGCCGGGGGTGTTCATGTAGGCGCCGTTGGCCGTCCGCGACACGGCGGTGGCCTCGGAGATGATGAGCCCCGCGGCGGCGCGCTGCGAGTAGTACTCCGCGGCCAGGTCTGACGGTGTGCCGTCGGCGTCGGCCCTCGACCGCGTGAGCGGAGCCATGAACAGACGGTTGGTGGCGAGCGTGTCACCCACCTGGATGGGCTGGAGCAGTGCGGAATCGGCGGCGAGTGCGTGGGTCACGCCTGCAGTAAGCGCCCCGCGTGGCCGTTGAATTCCCGCACTAGCCTCTTGAAACATGACTGTCACACGGCTGCGGCCCTACGCCGTCACCATCTTCGCCGAGATGTCGGCGCTGGCCACTGAGCTCGGCGCGGTGAACCTGGGCCAGGGCTTTCCCGACGAGGACGGCCCGGCCGCGATGCTCAAGATCGCACAGGACGCCATCGCCGAAGGCATCAACCAGTACCCGCCCGGCCTGGGTGTCCCTGCGCTGCGGCAAGCGATCGCCGCACAGCGGCACCGCCATTACGGCACGGTCTACGACCCCGACACCGAGGTGTTGGTGACGGTCGGCGCCACCGAGGCCATCTCCGCCTCGCTCATCGGCCTGGTCGAACCCGGCTCCGAGGTGCTGGTCATCGAGCCGTTCTACGACTCGTACTCCCCCGTGATCGCCATGGCCGGATGCGTACGCCGCACTGTCCCGCTGGTCGCCGACGGGAACGGGTTCGCGATCGACCTCGCCGGGCTACGGGCCGCCGTCACGCCGAACACCCGGGCGCTGATCCTCAACTCCCCGCACAACCCGACGGGCGCCGTGGCCTCCGACGCCGAGTTGCATGCCATCGCCGCGCTGGCCGTCGAACACGACCTGCTGGTGATCAGCGACGAGGTGTATGAGCAGCTGGTCTTTGACGGGCATCAGCACCGCCCGATCGCGAACTATCCCGGGATGGCCGGGCGGACCATCACCATTTCCAGCGCGGCCAAGATGTTCAACGTCACGGGATGGAAGATCGGATGGGCCTGCGGCGCACAGGATCTCATCGCCGGTGTGCGCGCAGCCAAGCAGTACCTGACGTATGTGGGCGGGGCACCGTTCCAACCCGCTGTCGCCCACGGTTTGAACCATGAGGACGCCTGGGTGGCCGATCTGCGAGAGTCGTTTCAGGGCAAGCGCAATCGCTTGAGTTCAGCCCTGACCGAGATCGGCTTCGAGGTGCACGAGAGCGCGGGCACGTACTTCCTGTGTGCCGATCCACGGCCGTTGGGCTACGACGACAGCACGGCGTTCTGTGCCGAGCTACCGCACCGCTCCGGTGTGGCAGCCATCCCGATGGCGGCGTTCTGCGACGCTGAGGCGCCGCATGCCGACCTGTGGAATCACTTGGTGCGCTTTGCATTCTGCAAGCGCGACGACACGCTCGACGAGGCGATCCGGCGACTGCAGGTGCTCAAACTGTGAGTTTCGCTCACAGCTCGGCGGTGACCGCCCACAGCGCTTCGAGGTCGGCCTGCTCGGCTCGCAGCGGGCTGATCACGACGTCGGTCGCGCCGGCATCAAGGTAGGTCTGCAACTGCGCCCGCACTTGGGCGGCCGATCCGACTGCGGCCAGGTCGGCCACGTTGGCCAGCCCCTCGCGGGCGATGACCTTCTGATACGACGGGATGCTCTGGTAGAACTCCAAGCGCTCGGCGGCCAGCTCGCGCGCGCTCGTCACGTCGTCGGATACCAGCGCGGGCACCATCGCGATGATCCGTGGCTGCGCGCGCCCGGCCGCCTCGGCCGCGGCCTCGATGGTCGGGACGATGAACTCCCCTACGGTCCGGGGACCGGCGAGATACGGCATGGTGCCATCGGCGAGTTCACCGGTCACCTGAAGGGCCGCGGGTCCCATCGCCGCGACGTACACCGGAATCGGTGTACCGCCACCGACGTGGACCGGCCACTGCGGGGCGGCGCTGAACTGTCCGCCCTGGAAGTCGACGGCACCGTCGTCGAAGATGGCCCGCAGCACGGTGAGGTGTTCGCGCAGCCGTTGCACCGGCTTGGGCCAGTCGGTGCCGAATGCCTGGCGCTCGGGATGGTGGGCACCCAGTCCGAGCCCGAGGCTGAAGCGCCCGTGCGACGCGGCCTGCGCGGTCTGCGCCGCGGACGCCACCAGCAGTGGGTGGCGGGGGTTGATCGGCACCACCGACGTCCCCACGCCGAGACCGGGCACCGCAGCCCCGATCAGCGCGGACAGTGTGATGGCGTCGATGTCGAACTGCTGGGCCAGCCACACCTGGCGGACGCCCGCCTCATGGGCGCGGCGGGCCTGGGCGACCGCGTCGTCGACGACGTTGTCAGCATCGGGATTAACCCGGAGAACGATTCCTGTCGGCATGTCCCAGCAACCGGCCGCGCCGCACCGGCTATTCCGTTCTACGCAGGCTGAGCCAATCCCATGACGCGCTGACGCAACCGGTCTAACGCCACGTACAGCACCAGCTTCTTGGCCCGGCGCACGATGAACTCGGGCAGCGGCACGGATACGTCGACGGTGATGTCGAACCGCACCCGCGTCTTGTCGATCTCCGGGGTCAGGTTGTACTCGACGTGCTGACCGCGCTGCTGCAGGTTTTCCTCGGCGTCCCACACCATCCAGGTGTCGCCCCAGTGGTATTCGAGCATTTCCTTGTCGGTGATGCCCAGCAATCGCATGGTCGCGCGGACGTGATGGGGCTTGCCGTCGGGATAGCGGTCGACGATCTCGACGTGCCGGTGGACCGATGACCAGGTCGGCAGCGCATCCACATCGGCGAGGACGTCCATGATCGCCTCCACCGGGGCGTCGAAGACGACCTCTCGCGATGCGCGAACGGCCATATCTGGAATGTAGTTACTGCCGTCGTGGCAAACTGTCTGTTTCCGTCGATCCGCGCGCGACGACCACCGGGACCTGCACCGACTCGACCACCGCCGCGCCAACCGAGCCCAGCATCATGCCGACGAATCCACCCCGTCCGCGGGAACCCACGACCACCAACTGGGCACCCTCGGACTGCTCCACCAACTGGCGCGCGGGCCGGTCCCGCATCAGTTCCCGGCGCACCACCACATCGGGGTAACGCTCACACCAGCCGGCCAGCTGTTCGGAGACCACGCGACTCTCGCGGGGCGTCAGATCGGTCCACTTCACGTCGGGAAACTCGTAGTCGACGTCGTTCCAGGTGTGCACCACGACGAGTTCAACGCCGCGCCGCGACGCCTCGTCGAAGGCGATCTCAGTTGCCAGTTCCGATGCGGGTGACCCGTCGATGCCGACGACGACCGGTGCGTCGTCCGCGGGCTGGGAGTCACCGTGGATGACCGCGACGGGGCACTCCGCGTGCCGGACGAGGCTCGCGCTGACCGAGCCGAGCACCCGCCGGCTCCACTTGCCCAGACCGCGGCTGCCGACGACCAGCAGATCGGCGCCGCGCGATCGGTCGATCAGCGTGCTCACCGTGTTGCCGGACACCACGTCGGCGTTCAGCTGCAGGCGTTCTTGCCCGGCTGTGGCCTTGTTGGCGATGTCGCGGGCCAACGCCACGATCTCGTGTCCACGCTTTTGCTGCCAACCCCAGTAATCGTCCGGCAATCCCATGTCGAGGTACGCGGGCCCGGCGGCCATGGGCAGCACATGGATGAAGGTCAGTGGCACCCGACGCAGTGCGGCGTCGCGGGCAGCCCATGCCACGGCAACATCGGACGACGGCGACCCGTCGACACCGACCACGATGCCGTGCCGCTCCTCAGACATCCGAATCTCCTTCCCTCGCAGCTGTTTACGACTCGGAACTGCGGCAGATGAGCACCGGCACCGGGCTGTGGTGCAGCATGTTCAGGCTCGTCGATCCGAGCAGTGTGCCGACCACGGCGCCCCGGCCCCTGGTTCCTACCACGATCAGTTGAGCATCGGAAGCGTGCCCTAGGAGCGCTTTTCCCGGGGATTGCAGTTCGACGAAGCACTTCGCCTCGACCGACGGGTGCTTGGTGTTCTCGGCGTCGACGGCTGCGGCCAGTGACACCAGCTCGGCGGCTTGCAGCCCCTCCCAGTCGATCAGGAACGGAATCGTGACACCGGCTTCGGCCGGCGGCGTCAACGACAGTGATCGCACCGCCGTGATGCTCGCGCCGAACCGGTCCGCGAACGCGAAGGCCGCGGCCAGCGCCGCAGCCGCCGCAGGGCCGTCGTCGACTCCCACCACGACACGCCCATCCCCCGGTGCGACCGTGTCCCCGCGGAATGCGACGACGGGGCACTCGGCCCGCGTCGCCACCGCCAGCGACACCGAACCCAGCAACAACGCCGCCGCAGGCGTGACCGATTTGCCGCCCAGCACCACCAACTGCGCCGTTCGGCTGGCTGCGATGAGCGCGGTGTCGGCGGGTTCGTTCACCGAAGCCGTCGTGACCGCCAGTCCTGGCCGGTCGGACCGGACCGCGTCGGCGGCGGCCTTGAGGTACAGATCGGCGCTGTCGCGCTGGTAGGACATCACCGCCGCGGTCATCGCCGCCGCCGTCTGCGTCAGGTTTGCGCCGAGGGTCGGCAACGCATAGACGATGTGCAGGGGCGCGCCGAACTTGTCGGCTACGCCACCTGCCCAGCGGGCGGCGTTGATCGCCGAGTCACTGCCGTCGATTCCAACTACTACCGGCTTGTCCGAGGAAGTCATACCTCGATACTGGCCGGTGATCGACAGGTTCTACAGGGCCGAAAGTCCTCGGGCCGATCAGGTCCAGCCGATGTCCTCGATCGCCGTGGTGCCCTTCGGCGGTGTGCCCGGGGTGCCCGCCGGTGTTCGGGAGAACCGCGGTGCGGGTGCGGCCTGGTCGACGCCGTCGACCGACAGCAGCGTCGAACGGGCCCGCAGGTGCTCGTTGTCCGCGGCCTCACCCCAGGTCAGCACGGGCGTCACGCAGGCGTCGGTGCCCGCGAAGATCTCGGTCCACTCGGTGCGCGTCTTGGTCGCGAACCGTTCGGTGAGGATCGCCCGCATCTCGTCGTACCGGGCCAGCTCGAACTGTCCGGGGATCTCGTCGGCGGACAGCCCGAGCCCGGCCAGCAGCTGCGCGAAGAACTGCGGCTCGATCGATCCCACCGCCATGTAGCCGCCGTCGGAGGTCTCGTAGGTCCGGTAGTACGGCGCACCACCGTCGAGCAGGAACGACTCCCGTTCATCGCGCAGTGAACCGGTGGCCCGCATGGTCCACATCATCTGCGCCAGCATGCTGACGCCATCGACCATCGCCGCGTCGATCACCTGCCCCTTGCCGGACTTCTCCCGCTCATACAGCGCGGTGACGATGCCGATGACCACGAGCATCGATCCGCCGCCGAAGTCGGCGACCAGGTTCAGCGGCGCGACCGGCGGGCGGTCGCGGTAGCCGATGGCGCTGAGCGCACCGGTCTGCGACAAATAGTTGATGTCGTGTCCGGCCGTCTGTGCCAGCGGACCGTCCTGACCCCAGCCGGTGATGCGGGCGAAGATCAGTCGTGGGTTGACCGCGGCGCATTCCTGCGGGCCGATGCCCAGCCGCTCGCAGGTGCCCGGCCGGAAACAGTCCAGCAGCACATCGGCTTTGGCGGCCAGCTCAAGCAACTTGTCCGGTTGCGCCTTGACGTCCAGATCCACGATGCGCTTGCCCCGGTGCAGCAGATCCACGTCCTCGGCGGGCATGGTCAGCCCGCCCGGGCGGCGCACCCGCACCACGTCGGCACCCAGATCGGAGAGCATCATCGCCGCGTGCGGGCCGGGGCCGATACCACCGAGTTCGACAACTCTCACGCCATCCAAGGGGCCGGTTTGGGTCATGCGAGGCACACTAGCGGCATGTCCGAAAACGCCTACACGGTCGGTGACTATCTACTGGACCGCCTCGCCGAGCTGGGGGTGACCGAGATCTTCGGCGTACCCGGCGATTACCAGCTGGAGTTCCTCGACCACATCCTGGCCCACCCCCGTGTGCGGTGGGTGGGTGGCGCGAACGAACTCAACGCCGGGTACGCCGCCGACGGGTACGGGCGGTTGCGCGGCATGGCGGCGCTGGTAACGACATTCGGTGTTGGCGAACTGTCGGCCGCCAACGCCGTGGCGGGCAGCTACGCCGAACACGTACCGGTCGTGCACATCGTCGGCGCCCCGTCCAAAGACGCCCAGGGCGCCCGCCGCATCGTGCACCACACGCTGGGCGACGGCGACTTCGACCACTTCCTGCGGATCAGTCGCGAAATTACCTGCGCCCAGGCCAATCTGGTACCTGCCACGGCGACGCGGGAGATCGACCGAGTGCTCTCGGAGGTGCGCGAGCAGAAGCGTCCGGGCTATCTGCTGATCGCCACCGACGTGGCCCGCTTCCCCACCGAGCCGCCCGCCGCAGCGCTGCCCCGCTACACCGCGGGCACCAGCCCGCGGGCACTGGCACTGTTCACGGCGGCCGCGGCCGAACTCATCGGAACCCACCGCCTCGCGGTGCTCGCCGACTTCCTGGTGCACCGGTTGGGCTGCGTCAAGGAACTCAATGCGCTGCTGGCCGCCGACACCGTGCCGCACGCCACCCTGATGTGGGGCAAGAGCCTGGTGGACGAGAGTTCGCCGAACTACGTCGGCATCTATGCCGGTGCGGCCAGCGAGGATTCGGTGCGCGAGGTGATCGAGGATGCGCCGGTGCTGGTGACCGCGGGGGTACTGTTCACCGACATGGTCAGCGGGTTTTTCAGCCAGCGCCTGGACCCGGCCCGCACCATCGACATCGGCGCCAACCAGAGCGTGATCGCCGGGCAGGTGTACGCGCCACTGGACATGTCGGCCGCCCTGGAGGCGGTCACGGCGATCCTGTCCGAACGCGGCGTCAGCTCACCGGAGCTTGCGCCCGCACCGCCGGGGACCCCGGCCCAAACCCCGGGCAGGGACGCCGCATTGACCCAGGAGGCGTTGTGGGACAGGCTTTCTCAAGCGCTGACGCCGGGCAACGTGGTCCTGGCCGATCAGGGCACGTCGTTCTACGGCATGGCGGGGCACCGGCTTCCGTCAGGCGTGACGTTCATCGGCCAACCACTGTGGGGCTCTATCGGCTACACCCTGCCCGCCGCGCTGGGGGCCGGGCTGGCCGACCGCAGCAGGCGCACAGTGCTGCTGATCGGTGACGGCGCAGCACAATTGACGATCCAGGAACTCGGCACCTTCGGCCGCGAAGGCCTGGCGCCCGTCGTCGTGGTCGTCAACAACGACGGCTACACGGTGGAGCGCGCGATCCACGGCGCGACCGCGGAGTATAACGACATCACCGCTTGGCACTGGTCGGATCTGCCCGCCGCGCTGGGCGTGGCCGACGCCCTGACCTTCCGGGTGTCCACGTGCGGCGAGCTCGACGACGCACTCACCGCGGCAGCCGCCACCGGTGATCGCATGGTGTTCATCGAGGCCGTGCTGGCCCGGATGGACATCCCGCCGCTGCTGACCGAACTCGCACAGTCGGCGTCAGAGGCCAATTCCCGTGGGGCGTCGTAGCGACTGCCACTATGCCGACGCGATGTCACATTCCGTCGATTCGCGGTGTCTAGAGGGCGTAACCCGATCGACGAAGGAGCGCACCATGGATGCCCGACTGAACATCTTCGCCAACCCGACCGCCGCCAAGATGCTCAAGCACGTCACCTCGGCAGGCAAAGTCGTTACGACCTCGACTTTGCCTGCGGCAACACAACAATTGGTGGCCTCGCGGATCAGCCAGATCAACGGCTGCGCGTTCTGCACCGACATGCACACCAAGGACGCCACGCTCGCCGGGGAGACCCCGACCCGGCTTCACCTGGTGGCGGTCTGGCGCGAGGCCACCGTGTTCACCGAAGCCGAACGTGCCGCATTGGAATTGGCCGAGCAGGGCACTCGCATCGCCGACGCAGCAGGCGGCGTGTCCGATGAGGTCTGGGAGAATGCCGTCAAACACTACGACGAGGACCAACTCGTCGCGTTGGTGTGCCTCATCGCGTTCATGAACACCGTGAACCGGCTCAACGTCATCATCCAGCAGCCGGCAGGCGACTACCAGCCCGGACAGTTCGACGCACAGGCGTCCTAGCTAGCCGCCTTTCTTGACCTTCAACACCTGCTTGCGCAGGCCGTCGGTGGCGGTTTCGGTGCCGCCCTTCATGGCCCGCTTGAGGATGAAGCCCGGCAGCGGCACGGCCAGATCGATGGTGATGTCGAACTTGACCCTGGTCTTGTCGCCGTCGGGCGTCAGGGTGTAGCTGGCGTCCTGTTTCTTGAGCTGCGTCGCCCTGATCAGCGTCCAGCTCACCTTGTTCTCGGCCCAGGTGTATTCGATCACCTGGGTGTCGGTGATCCCGGCGGCCTTGATGGTCATCTTCACCCGACGTGGTCTGCCGTCCTCGTAGGTGTCCATGACCTCAGCGCTCTGGTACTGCGGGGACCATGACGGGGTCGCGTCGATGTCGGCCACGACGTCGAGGATCTCCTGCGGGGTCGCTTCGATCACTACTTCGCGGGAATCGCTGGTTGCCATGCGGGGAGGGTACTCGGACTACGCTCGCCGACATGACAAGTGCCGTCGATCCGACCGTGCCCCCAAGTGGCTCCGGATGTGTGGAATGCGATGCAGCGGGCGGTTGGTGGGTGCACCTGCGTCGGTGCACGGCCTGCGGGCACATCGGATGCTGCGACGATTCCCTGTCGCGCCACGCGTCGGCGCACTGGCAGGAGACCGGTCATCCCATCATCCGCTCGTTCGAGCCGGGCGAAGACTGGTTCTGGGACTACTCGTCCAACCAGTACTACGACGGTCCGGAACTCGCCCCGCCCGAACACCACCCCACCGATCAGCCCGTGCCCGGGCCCGCGGAACGGGTGCCTGCGGACTGGGTGCACCAGCTGCGGGCCCGCTAGCCCCTACGTCCCCGAAATCGCTTGCCCCACAGGCATTTCACAGCCGATGGTGAACGCTCGTCGAGTCCGGCGGGCAGCTCGGCCAAATCGGCTCGACGCAGTGCGTCAACGGTTATGGTGCGGAGGGTTTGCCCACGCTGCCGGAGATATGCTTAGGCGTAGATCCATCGCGGATCCATCGCGATATTTGCTGATGTTGCAGCTGGGCCCGGTGTCTCGGATGAATCGAGGTAACGATGGCCGATGTCGATCCGTTCGCGACGCAGCACGACGTTTCGGGCTCCGTCACGGCGGATTTGGCAGCGGCCGGCTTCGAAGACGCCGTCGAGATCGGCCGCGGTGGTTTCGGCGTCGTCTACCGCTGCACCCAGCCCTCGCTCGACCGCACCGTGGCGGTCAAGGTCCTCACGGCCGACCTGGATGAAGAGAACTGTGCGCGGTTCTACCGCGAGCAGCGTGCGGTAGGCCGCATGACAGGACATCCCAACATCGTCTACGTCCTCGAAGTAGGCACCACCGACAACGGCCATCCGTACCTCGTCATGCCGTACCACCCCCAGGATTCGCTGCACTCGCGGATCCGTGGTCACGGTCCGCTTCCGCTGAAAGACGTGCTGCGGCTCGGGGTGAAACTGGCAGGCGCCCTGGAAACCGCGCACCGGCTGGGCATCGTGCACCGCGACGTCAAGCCGGGGAACGTCCTGCTCACCGATTACGGCGAGCCGGCGCTGACCGACTTCGGCATCGCCCACGTCGCGGGAGGTTTCGAGACCGCCAGCGGTGTCGTGACGGGCTCTCCGGCCTTCGCCGCACCCGAGACCATCTTGGGCCATCCGCCCACCCCGGCCGCCGACGTCTACGGCCTCGGCGCGACCTTGTTCGCGGCGCTCACCGGTCACGCCGCCTACGAACGGCGTAGCGGAGAACAAGTGGTGGCCCAGTTCATGAGGATCACCAACGAGCCCGTCCCGAACCTCCGGGACCACGGCATTCCCGAGGACGTCAGCGCGATCATCGAACACGCGATGTCCACCGACCCGCAGCGCCGGCCATCGGCTGCGGAACTGGGCCACGAGCTGCGTGAGGCCCAACGCCACCACGGCTTCAGCGTCGACGAGATGCCCGTGCAGGCCGAACTGGGGGCGGCCGGGCAGGACACGATGTGGAAAGCCGAGTCGCCGTCGGGTGCCCGCCCGAAAGGCAACCTTCCCGCCGAACTGACCAATTTCATCGGACGTCGACGTGCGATCGCCAAGATCAAGCGGCTGCTCTCGACGTCGCGGCTGGTCACCCTCACCGGGGTCGGCGGCGCAGGCAAGACCAGGCTGTCTCAGCGGGTCGCCGCGGATCTGCAACGCACATTTCCCGACGGCGTGTGGTTTGTCGAGCTGGCAGAACTCAAGGACGAGGCTCTGCTCGCCCAGACCATCGCGAGCACGCTCGGGCTGCACAACCGCAGCGGGCGATTGCCGACACCCGCCCTGGTGGAGTACCTCTCGGACAGAAACCTGCTGCTCGTGTTGGACAACTGCGAGCACTTGCGCGACGCCTGCGCCGCGATCGCCGAGGCGGTGCTGCACGGCGCGGCCGGGGTCCGCATCCTCGCCACCAGCAGGCAGGCCCTGGGACTGACCGGGGAACACATCTTCCAGATTCCGACGATGTCCATGCCCGACGAGGTGCGGCTGCCACCGGAAGCGCTCGG
The DNA here is from genome assembly GCF_001665685.1 of Mycobacterium sp. 852013-50091_SCH5140682. Taxonomy (GTDB): domain Bacteria; phylum Actinomycetota; class Actinomycetes; order Mycobacteriales; family Mycobacteriaceae; genus Mycobacterium. The sequence continues at coordinate 159,787 of NZ_LZTB01000010.1, read as the reverse complement.
CCAATACGAGTCGGTGACCCTGTTTGTCGACCGGGCAACCGCGGTGCAGCCGGAATTCGCGCTCACCGAGGACAACGCCGAGACGATCTCGCGCATCTGCCAGCGGCTGGACGGCATTCCGCTGGCGATCGAACTGACGGCGGTGCGGCTGCGCGCCCTCTCGCCCACCGAGATCCTGCATCGGCTCGAGGACCGCTTCCGCCTGCTCACCGGGGGCAGCCCCAGGGTGCTGCCGCGGCATCAGACGCTGCGGGCGTCGCTCGAATGGAGCCATGCGCTGTGCTCGGAGCAGGAGAGGCTGCTGTGGGCGCGGCTGTCGGTGTTCGCGGGCGGATTCAGCCTGTCCGCAGCCGAGGCGATCTGCTCGAGCGACGAGCTCGACGAGTGGGACGTGCTCGGTGTGCTGGAAACGCTGGTGGACAAGTCGATCGTGATCGCCGAACAGGTCGGCGATCACCAGCGGTACCGATTGCTGGACACCATCCGCCAGTACGGACTGGAACGGCTGCGTGCCGGCGACGGCGAACCAGCGCAGCGCCGACGCCACCGCGACTACTTCGCCGGCCTCGTCGAACAGGCCCACACGCACTGGCTGGGCCCCGATCAGGCGATACGGCTCAGCGCGCTGCAGCACGAACACGGCAACCTCCGCGCTGCGCTCGAATTCTGCTTCACCGACCCGGACGAGGCCGCCGCCGGTCTGCAGATGGCCAGCGCGTTGTGGTTCTTCTGGATCGCGACAGGGCTGACCAGCGAGGGACGCCGCTGGCTGGAACGCGGGCTCGCGCTGGACAAGCAGCCCACGAGTATTCGCGCCCGCGCGCTGTGGGTGGCCGGATATCTGTCCACACTCGAAGAGAACATGGTCGCGGCCAGAACGATGCTCGACGAGTGCGCGCCGCTCGCCGCGCAGCTCGGCGACGCCGACGCTGCCGCGTGGGCAGTGCAACTGGACGGTATGACGAAGATGTCCGAGGGAGACCTGCCTGCGGCGCGACGCCTGCTCGCCGAGGCGCTGGACCTGCATCGCGCCACCGGCAGCAGGCTCGGCATCCTCGACACCAGCTTCTACCTGGTCGGCGTCACCGCATTGCTCGGCGACACCGAGACAGCCATGCAGGTCTGCGCGGACGCAGTCGAACTGTGCGACACGCTCGGCGAGCGTTGGCTGAAGTCCTACATGCTGTGGGACCGCGCGCTGGTCGCGTGGCTGCACGGCGACGTCGCTGGGGCCGCCGACTCGGCGCGCGACAGCCTGCGACGGGCCCGGGAGTTCAGTGAGCAGTGGGTGATCGCCTTCTGCCTGGAGATCCTGGCCTGGGCGGCCGGTGGCGAGCCGGCGCCCGGGCGCGCGGCCCGCCTGCTCGGCGCCGCCGACCGGCTGTGGCGGCGGACCGGCGCACCCCTGTTCGGCATACACCACCTTGTCTCGGTGCACGAACAGCAGCAGCAGCGGGTGCGGGAAGCGCTCGGGAGCAAGGCGTTCGACGCGGAGTTCGGGCGCGGGCACCAGATGCAGACCGACGGCGCGATCCGGTACGCACTCGACGAACGCGCGCCGTCACCGGCCGCGACTACCTCACCGCGGCCGGACAGTGCGCTGACCCGACGGGAAAACGAGGTCGCCGCCCTGATCGCCGAAGGCAAGACGAACAAGGAGATCGCCGCCAAGCTGTTGATCGCGCGCCGCACCGTGGAGGCCCACATCGAGCACATTCTCGACAAGCTGGGCTTCATCTCCCGGACCCAGATCGCCGTATGGGTCGTCGAGCAGCGCGAACAGAGTCTCAGGACGCCCTGACCGTCAGCGACGCCGGAACCGTTGCGCCAGTTGCTCGTCGGCTTCCCACCACAGCGCGGGCCGAGCCGGCTTCTCGGCAGGCTTGGGTTCCCCGGGTTCGTCGGCCTTGTCGGCTTCCTCGACTCCCTCGGCTTCGACGGCTTCGGCCCGGTCCAGCTCGGCGTCCACCTCGGCAGCGTGCGCCTTCTCGTCCGCCGACAGTGCCCGCATCAACACGATGAGGAACGGCACCCCCAGCACGTCACCGAGGATCCACAGCACACCAGCGCCGATCACCTGGTCCATCCGCGCACTCGGGCCCCAATCCCGTTGCAGCGCGGCGTAGTACGCGGGGGCGATCAACGGCCCGAGCCACAGCACGATGCCGAGCACGCCGTCGCCGATCGACTCCACCACGCTGATCAGCAGCGAGATCAGCTGGGAGTACCGCCGCGGCACCGGATCGGCCTGCAGGCGGGCATAGAAGTAGCCGAATCCGATGAGCACCAACAGTATTCGAGTGCCCGCTGCCACCGCGGGCTGCTGCAACGCGGCGGTGTACCACGGAGTCAGGTACAGCAGCCAGGGCGTGCCGAGCATGGCGATCGACGTGGTGGCCGGGTGCAGCAGCACCCGCGCCAACCGTCCCGCCAGCAACCGGTCCAGCCTGTCTCGTCCTGCGGAGGGCAGGGCGGCACGCAGGGCGGTGACCGGCGTCGCCGAGGCCAGGAAAAACGGGACCACCAGCAGCAGGAGCACCACTTGCAGAGCGCGTACCCAGAACAGCACGTAGGCATAGACCCCGATCATGCTGACCGTGGCCAGGAGCCAGAGCACCATGGAGACGCCGAAACACCACACGGGCCTGCCGCGCAGACCGCTGCGCCGCACACACCACCCGTAACCGACCGCCAATGCCAGAACCACGACCACCGACACCGCGTCGAACTGCCACGACGTCAGGACGGCCTGCAACGTCAGGGGTCCGACCTCGGTTCGCATGGGCGACAGTATGCGACCGGTACCTGTCAGTCGGCCGTGTGTCGACTGTCAGGCGGTGTCGGCGAGAACAGCTTTGGCGGCGTTGTAGCCGGGGATGAACGTGATGCCCGGCCCACCGTGGCAACCGGCGCTGCCCAAGTAGAGGCCGGCGACGGGAATCGGCTGATCGACGTGGCCACGCGGGCCTGGGCGGTTGCGGCCCATCTGTTCGGGATGGATCAGGCCGTGGCAGTAGTCCCCGCCCGGTGCGCCGAACATGGTGCCCATGTGGCGGGGCGTGAAGGTGGTGTGCAGCATGATGCGGCTTTCGAAATCGGGGGCCAGCCGGGTGATCTTGTCGATGACCCGCTTACCCATCTCCGCCTTCATCTCGCCGTAGCTCGACGCGGATTCCTCGACCGGGAACCACAGGGCGAACGCCGACGCCGCGTGCTTGCCGGCCGGCGCCAGGGCCGGGTCATGCGCGGACGGAATCTGGAAGGCGATGGCCGGATCCTCGGGGACGATGCCCTTCCTGGCGTTCTGCCACTGCTGCTGCAGATCCTCCGGTGTGCTGAAAATGCCGATGGCCGCCTGCATTTCGGGATCGTTGAGCAACTCGTACGGCGCGGCGAAAGTGGGTGCCCCGTCGAGCGCGAAGTGCATCTGCAGGTAGCTGCCGCGATGGTCGATACGGGCGAACCGGTCCCGCATCTCGCTGGGTACGGACTCGGAGGGCAGCAGTCGGTTGATGGTGAGATCCGGGGCGACGGCGGAGACCACCACGGGTGCGGTCAGCGTCGACCCGTCCGCCATACGTACGCCGGTGACGCGACCGGCGTCGACGAGGATCTCCGCGACCGAGGCATTGAGCCGCACTTCACCGCCACCGTCGGTGAGCAGCCCGTGCAGATGTTCGGTGAGCGCACCGATACCGCCCGCGAGTTTCTTCATCAGCATGGCGTTCTCGTCGGGTACCGCGAGCCCGTACGCCAGTGCCGCTGCACTGCCCGGAGTTTCAGGGCCCCGGTAGGTGGTGTTGACGGCCAGGAAGGCCAGCATGCCGCGCAGCGCGCCGTGTTTCTCACGGTCGGGCAGGTAGCGGTCCAGCACATCGCTGACCGACCCGAACAGCAGATCGTCGATGGCCGACCGTTCGAGTTCGGTTGTGGCGCAGGCATACATCTCGTCGACACTGCGCGGCGGACGGGCGGCGTCGAAGCGACCCAACGCGCGCGTCGGGGCCTGGCTCCACGCCATCAGCCCGGCCATACCCATGACCGCGTCGGCGCCGTGCACCTCGCCGAGGTGGGTGAGCATCCTCATCGGGTCGGCGTAGTAGATGACCGGGGGATCTCCGGTGCCGCGCAGCGACACCGACATCACTTCGAGGTCGACGGTCGGCAGCGTGTCCAGGCCCAGTTCGCGGCTCACCACCGCCGAGGTGGGGAATTGCAGCGAGCCGGCGATCTCGAACCGGTAGCCGTCGAACAATTCCACCGTGGACGCCATCCCGCCGGCGTAGCGCTTGGCCTCCAGGCACACGGTGTGCAGCCCGGCGCGTTGTAGCAGCGCCGCGGCCGTCAGCCCGTTGTGTCCGGAGCCGATGACGATCGCGTCGAAGTCCGCCATCGGCTGAGGCTGACATGGTCACAATGTTTTGTCAATAATGACAAAACATCAGCCGGAGGCGGGGATGACGCCGTTCCGCAACGACTCCAATGCAGCCCGGCACAGCCGCGCCAGCTCGGGCAGCGACCGCTCCCCCGACTCGTCACCGAGCATCCAGAACTCCATCGCCCCGAACACCGCTGCGGCGATGCACCGCGCGGCGACCGTGAGCCGCAGCTGATCGTCCACACCCGGGCCCGGCGGATCGTCGCGCGCGAGCCGCTCACGGACCGCCTCGGCGAAATCCACCTCGACCTGCCGGATGTGCCGCACGATCCGGCCTGGGTCCAGCTCGGCCGCCCGCATCGCGGCGATCTTGGTCACCGCGTCAACGTCGTAGGGAAAAGCCAGGATTGCCGATTGCACGGAGTCGATCACCGATTCGCCGGGCGGACGGTCGGCCAGCGCGGCGCGAAACCAGTGCAGGCCGGCGTCGTAGTCGGCGAACAGGAGATCGTGCTTGGAGGTGAAGTGCCGGTAGAACGTCCGCAGCGATACCCCGGCGTCGGCGGCGATCTGCTCGGCCGAGGTCTCCTCGACGCCCTGGGCCAAAAACCGCACCAGCGCAGCCTGGCGCAGCGCCTCACGGGTACGTTCGCTGCGCGCGGTCTGTGCCGGGCGGACCATGCGGGTAACCTACCGCATCCCAGTAATGTCAATATTGACAAAACTTTCCTGCCGTGGTGACACTCGGCTATGGTCTCGCTGATCGTCCACGCGGTTTTGGGCATCGTCACCATCGTGCTGATCGTGCGGCTGAACCCGGCGGTCTTCAGCCGCGTCCCCATCGGCCCGAAAGTGTCGACGCTGGAGGCCGTGTTCTACGTCGTCGGCATCGCGTCACTCCCGCTGACCTGGTACTTCAACATTCGCTACGTCTACGAATACGCCGCCAACCCCTTCTTGGGGCAGGGCTCCTGGGGCGAATTCCTGCGCCTCGGGTACGCCAACCCAGCCGCCGGCTCGGCAAGCTCCGACTACACCGTCGGCAACGTGATCCTGCTTCCGCTGTTCACCATCATCGACGGCCGCAGGCGTGGAATCCGTTATCCCTGGCTGTATTTCATGTCGAGCCTGTTCACCAACTTCGCCTTCGCCTGGGCGTTCTACCTGGCCACCGCCGAACGGCAACGCCGCCACCAGGAATCGGGCGTTTCCGTCCGCTGAGCAGTCCGGCACCCTGCCAATCTGTGGATCGTGCAAGGAAACGCCGGGATCCGGGCCTTGCCCCTTCACCCGCAGGTGATCGCCCTCACATCATGGGCAGCACCAACAACCGGCGGGGAGGCCCGACAATGACGTCAAGATCTGTAGCAGGCAACGTGATTCGCGGATCACTCGGCAATCTCATCGAGTGGTACGACTGGTACGCCTATGCGGCGTTCAGCATTTACTTCGCCAGCGTGTTCTTTCCGTCGGGTAATCCGACGGCACAGCTGTTGAACACCGCGGGCATCTTCGCCGTCGGCTTCCTGGTCCGCCCGCTCGGGGGCTGGATGTTCGGCCGCTACGCCGACCGATTCGGCCGGCGCGCCGCGCTGACCCTGTCCGTGACCCTGATGGGCGCAGGCTCGCTGGGCATCGCGTTCCTGCCCGGATACGCCCAGATCGGCGCGCTCGCGCCGATCCTGCTCGTGGTCGCCCGGCTGCTGCAGGGCCTGTCACTCGGCGGCGAATACGGGACGTCGGCGACCTACCTCAGCGAGGTCGCCACGCCGCACCGGCGCGGCTTCTACTCGTCGTTTCAATACGTCACGCTGACCAGCGGCCAGCTGCTCGCGCTCGGGGTGCAGATCATCCTGCAGCAGGTGCTCACGGCTGAGCAGCTGCACTCGTGGGGCTGGCGGATCGCGTTCGTCATCGGCGCCGTGGCGGCGGTGACCGTCATGTGGCTGCGCCGCACCATGGACGAATCGCCGAACTACGAATTGGCCGTGCGAGAGAACGCCGCGGGCGCTGAGCGCGGCAGCTTGCGCGTGCTGCTGCAGTATCCGCGGGAATGCCTGACCGTGGTGGGTCTGACGCTGGGCGGCACCATCGCGTTCTACACGTTCACGACCTACATGCAGAAGTTCATGATCAACACCGCGGGACTGCCGAAAGAGGAGGTCACCTTGATCAATTTCGTCGCGCTGCTGATCTTCGTGGCACTGCAGCCGCTGGTGGGCGCGCTGTCGGACCGCATCGGCCGTCGCCCCCTACTCATCGCGTTCGGGGTGGGTGCCACGCTGGGCACCGTTCCCCTGCTCACCGCGGTGGCCCACGTGGAATCGGCAGTGGCGGCGTTCGGCCTGATGATGGTCGGCCTGGTCATCGTGTCGGGGTACACGTCGATCAATGCCGTGGTCAAAGCCGAAATGTTCCCGGCTCGCATCCGCGCGCTCGGCGTCGGCCTGCCCTACGCGCTGACCGTCGCGATCTTCGGCGGCACCACCGAATACGTGGCATTGGGGCTCAAGAACATTGGCCACGAGAACTGGTTCTTCGTCTACGTCGCCGCAGCCGCGCTGGTGTCGCTGCTGGTGTACGTCTTCATGGGCGAGTCGTCGCGGCGTTCGCAGCTGGAACGCGAAACCCGCGAATTGAACACCGGCATCGGCGAATCCGTCGCGGTTTCGCCTACGGGTTCATAGCATCAGCGTCATGCAAGTCCTGCTCGTCGAGGACGACGACGGTGTCGCGTCGGCGCTGGCCGAGCTGCTCGGCCAGACCGGCGCGACCGTGGTGCGCGCCGGGCGCGGCGCTGACGCGCTCAACCGGGTCAAGGGTTGCGATCTGGTGCTGCTGGACCTGGGGCTCCCGGACATGGACGGCCTCGACGTACTGCGTACGCTCCGGCGGGCCTCGATGGTTCCCGTCATCATCATGACCGCCCGTGACGGCGACGGCGCGGTGGTGCTCGGCTTACGCGCAGGCGCCGACGATTATCTGGTGAAACCCGTTCGAAAGGCTGTGCTGCTGGCCCGGATTCAAGCGGTCATGCGCCGGGTGCAGCGGGTCGGCGGCGCTGCGGCAGCACCCGCCGAACCGGTCATGGCCGGGCCCGTGCTGATCGACCGCGAACGCAGGGAAGTCAGCGTGGCAGGCACGCCACAGTCCTTGACCAAGACCGAGTTCCAGATCCTGGCGACGCTGGCCGCTCAGCAGGGCGAGGCCGTCAGCCGCGAAGAGCTCATGCTCGAGGTGTGGGGCACCGCGGTGGTCGGGCGGTCGAGGTCGCTGGACTTCTTCATCGGGCAGATCCGGGCCAAACTCGCGGGGTTGCCGCTACATACCGTGCGCGGCTTCGGTTTTCGGCTGGACAGCTAGATGGGTATCCGGGTCCGGGTCATCCTCGTCGTGCTGTCGCTGCTGGCGATCGCGGCACTGGCCGTACCCTTGGCCCTGAGTCTGGCCGACCGACGCTCGGCAGCGCTGGCGGCCGAACGGGGACGGCAACTGGCCGCCCTGGCCGACGCCGCGGCGATGCCGAATGTGCCACTGGATCGGCTCGTCGACCGCTACCACGACCTCTACGGGGAAGGTCTGCTCGTCGTCGATGCGAACGGCCAGGCTCTCGGTGCGCGTGGACTCACCACGGCCGATCCGGATGTCGCGACGGCCGTGGACCATGCCCTGGTCGACGCGCCGGGGCCGCGCTGGGCCCGGATCATGCCGTGGGACCGTCAGCACCGGCTGGACACCGCGGGCATCCGGCGCGACGGCGAACTGGTCGGCGCCGTGGTGATCGCCGTCGACATCTCTACTGCCGCGCGCGATATCGGGATCGGGTGGTTGTGGGTGACGGTCGGGTGCCTGGCCCTGCTGGTGCTCGCCGCGCTCGTCGGCCGCGGCCTGACCCGCTGGGTGCTGCGCCCGCTGACCGGGCTGGAACGCGCCGTCGCCGAGATGACCGAGGGCGTGTCCGGTCCACCGGCCGATGTCGCGGGGCCGCCTGAGCTGCGCCACTTCACCTCCGCGTTCAACACCATGGCTCAGGTGGTGCGGGCATCGCTGGACCGGCAGCGTCGCCTCATCGCCGATGCTTCCCATCAGTTGCGGAATCCCCTTGCCGCCGTGCGGCTTCGCGCGGACAGCCTGGAAGATTATGTGGCCGAGGATGGCCGGGCGACCTACGGGTCGATGTCGGCAGAACTGGACCGGCTCGAAAACCTGCTGCAGCAGTTGCTGCGGCTGGCCCGGGCGGAGGAGGTCAGCGGTAGCCGCCGGGTGGGCCTGTCCACCACAGCCGAAGAGTCGACCGATCTGACCGATGTGATCGACGAACGGCTGGCGTTCTGGAAGCCCGTGGCCGACAGCCAGAACCAACACCTGACGCAGCTCGCCGACCATGCCGCTCCCCACGTTCAGCTCGCCAGACACGATGTGGAACAGCTGCTCGACGTCGCGATCGACAACGCTCTGCGCTACGCCGGGCCCGGCACCACGGTGACGGTGTCGGTCCTGTCAAGCGATCAGACGGTGGATCTCACCGTCAGCGACGATGGTGTCGGCCTGCCCGAGGACGACTTGGCAAGGGCCACATCGCGGTTCTGGCGCGGGCGCGACGACCGGTCTGGCACCGGGCTCGGGCTGGCCATCGCCGCCGAGATCGCGGCGGGGCATGGCGGGACGCTGACGGTGGACAAGGCTGCCGAGGGCGGTCTGCGGGTGTGTTTCAGACTCCCCGTGGCGGGACCGCCGGCATGACAGTTTCAGTGACCAGGCGGGCTTTCGTGATCGGCGCTGCGAGCCTGCTGGCGGCGGGCTGCATGCGCAACGGACCGACCGCGCGTGTGCGGCTGGCCGCGGGCGAATCCGGCGGCCTGTATTTGGCGTTCGCCGAACTGCTGGCCGCGCGCATCCACGCCCGCTACCCGCATGTGCAGGTCGATGTCATCGCCACCGAGGGCAGCGTCGACAACCTCGCGCGGCTACGCTCCGGCGAGGCCGACATGGGACTCGCACTGGCCGATGTCGCCGAACACGACCTGGCCGGCGGACCTCGCGAGACCGCACCGCAGGCGCTCGCCCGGGTGTACGAGAACTACCTGCAGGTCGTGGTGCGGGATATCGCTGCGGCGCAGCAACTTTCCGATCTCAGAGGTGGCCGCGTCTCGATAGGCCCCGGCGGCTCGGGCGCGGCGGCGACCAGCGTGGTGATGCTCGACGCGGCCGGGCTGCGAAACCGGGTGACGCTGGTGAACTACCGCCTGCGCGACGGCCTGACCGGGCTCGCGAACGGCGAGCTGCAGGCCGTGGTGTGGTCCGGCGGAGTCCCGACACCCGCGATCGCCGACCTGGATGCCCGCCAGCCGCTGCGCATGCTCGACATCGGCAACCTCGCGGCACCGATGACCCAGCTCTCGGGCTACCCGTACCTGGTACGCAGCGTGCCCACCGGCGCCTACGCCCCACCTGGCCTCAAGACGATCGGTGTCCCGAATTTGTTGCTGGTCGGGCGCGCCGTCGCCGACGACGTGGTGGCCGCGACCGTGGACGTACTCACCTCGGACGCACCGCAATTGGTGCCGGCGCATGTGCGTGGCCTGCAGTACCTGGCCCCGGCGTCGATGATCCAGACCGGGCTGGTGCCGTTGCATCCCGGCGCGGCGCAGGCCTATCGCCGGCTGCACGGCTGACCGCTACCGCGCCGCCTGGGCCCGGGCCCGGCCACGCAACCGGGACTGCGCGAAACCGATCACGTCGTAGTAGTGCGTGGGAGCGATGCGGGCCAGTGCGTCGAACACGTAAGCGTCCGGCCCCACCAGGATTCGCGCCTTGCCTGCCTCGACGCCTCGGTGGATGATCTCGGCGGCCTTGTCCGGCTGCGTCATGGTGATCGCGGCGAACTCGTCGGCCATCTGAGACTGGTTGCGGCCCCGGCCTTCCGGGTCCTTGCGGAAGCGGGCGTTCCGCACGATGTTGGTGTTGATGCCACCCGGATGCACATTGACCGCCGACACGCCGGTGCCCCGCAGCTCCTGACGCAACGCGTCGGTGAACCCGCGGACCGCGAATTTGGCCGAGCAGTATGCACTTTGACTCGGCATCCCGACCAGCCCGAACACGCTGGAGGTATTGACGATCACGCCTTCGTCCTGCTTGACGAGAATCGGCAGGAAAGCCCGTGTCCCGTTGACCACGCCGTGGAAGTTGATGTCCCACAACCACTGATCGTCCTCGGGCACGGCGTCGAGCACATTCGACGCGACCGCGACGCCTGCGTTGTTGAACACCGCCCCCAAGGGTTGCGGCGCCCAGTCGGCCACCTCGTCGGCGAACGAACGCTGATCGGCTGCGTCGCGCACGTCGAGCACCCGGGTGAGCACCGGGCCGGGCAGGCTCGCTTCGGTCTCCTTGAGGCCCACCTCGTCGACGTCGGCGATGGCGACCGGGCAGGAATGCGCCGAAAGACGTTGGGCCAAGGCTCGTCCGATGCCGGAGGCCGCTCCGGTGATGACGACCGTGCGGCCGCTGATGGTTCGACGCTTGCTCACAGGTGCTCCTTGGTGTGTTTGGTGATGAGGTCCGCCAACTGGTTCCAGGCCCCACGCGGCAGATCGTGGCCCATGCCGACGATGGTCTCCAGCCGGGCTCCCGGGATCGCCCGCGCGGTGGCCGCGCCACCGGTGGGGTTGACCATGCGGTCGCGGTCACCGTGGATCACCAATGTCGGAACGTCGATCTGAGCCAGTTCGGCGGTGCGGTCCCCGGAGGCGAAGATGCCCGCGAGTTGACGCGGCGTACCCGCGGCCGAACGGTCGCGATCCCAGTCGGCGCCGGCCTTCTCGCGCACCCAGTCCTCATCGAACGGGAATCCGTGCGAGCCGATGTGCCGAAAAATCTTGACCGCGGCGTCAACCGCCTCGGCACGGGTCCGGGCAGGCCGTCGGGTGGCCATCCGGAACCAGGTCGACGGCGCAGGCCTGCCGATGCGGGGTGCGCCGGTGTTCGACATGATCGAGGTCAGGGTCCTCACCCGACCCGGATAGTGCGCGGTGACGGTCTGGGCGATCATGCCGCCCATCGACACGCCGACCAGATGCACGTCCGAGAAGTCCAGGGCATCCAGCAAGCCCACGGTGTCCCGCGCCATGTCGCCGAGGTGGTACTGCCGGGGATCGTTGCCGCCCCTGACGATGGACAAGGGGCCCGGCGGCCGGAACGACATGTGGGTGGACCGCCCGACGTCGCGGTTGTCGAAGCGCGTCACGTGGTAGCCCCGCGCGACCAGCTCGTCCACCAAACCGTCTGGCCAGGAGTGCAACTGCTGCCCCAGCCCGGCGATCAGCACGATGGGCGGGTCGGCCCGGTCACCGAACTGCTCGTAGCACAAGGAGATTCCGCGACCGACGTCGACGATCTGCTGCTCGGTCATGCCGACACCTGCTCAGCCGCGACGGGCGCACGCACCACCGGCGTTCGCGGATACACCACGGCCCGTCCGCCGCCACCGGGTGCGATGGCCACGCCCCGGGAATGGCGCCGCTCCCCGGCGGAATAGGTGGTGCCGAACTCGAATTCGCGCAGCAGCGTGGCCAGTGTCACGTTCATCTCCATGTTGGCGAAGGCGGCGCCGATGCACCGCCGGATCCCACCGCCGTACGGAATCCAGGTGTAGGTGTCCGGCGTGGCGCCCAGGAACCGGTCGGGATCGAACAGTGCCGGATCGGCGAAGTTGCGCTCAGATTCGTGCGATGCCGCAATGCCGACAATGATGGTCGTTCCTTCAGGAATCACCCAGTCTCCCAACTTGATCCGGGCCTGCGTCACACGCACGGTGGCCTCGATGACAGGGCGGGTGCGCTGCACCTCCCAGATGGTGGCCTGCCGCAGCTCCGAACCGCCGGCGTCGACTTCCGCGGTCAGCCGCGACAACAACCGCGGGTGACGACGCAGCCGCTCGATGGTCCAGGCCAGCGTGGTGGCCGTGGTCTCGTGGCCCGCCGTCAGCAGGGTCAGCAGTTCGTCGGCGATATGACTGTCGGTGATCGCCGAACCGTCCTCATAGCGGGCGTGCAGCATGAGCGCCAATACGTCATTGCGGTCGGCGAAATCCGGGTCGGAGCGGGCCTCGGCGATGAGGTCGGCGATGATCTCGTTGTAGCGGCGTCGGGATCGTTCCACCCGCCCCCACGGACTCCACGGCCCGAGGTCGCGGCGTAACCGCGCGGGCATCACCACCATGCGCGAGGCCAGCGGGACCATCGGCGGAAGCAATTCACGCAGTTGGTCCAGCGCTGCACCGCGGGCGCCGAACACAGCACGCAGGATCGCGTTGAGCGTGATCCGCATCATCGGCTCCAGCGTCTCGAACTCGATGCCGATGGGCCAGCCGGCGATCTCGCGGCGTACCTCTTCCTCGACGATGGCCTCGTATCCGCCCATCCGCTTGCCGTGGAAGGCAGGCACCAGCAGCTTGCGGCGTTGCAGATGCGCCGGGCCGTCCAGGCTGAACGTCGAGCCGGGGCCCAGCACCGTCCCGAGGTTCGATGCCCGGTGCACCAGATCGCCGCTCGTGGTGAACAGGTCCTTGACCAGAGCCCGGTCGCTGATCACCACGGTCCTGCCGAAAATCGGCAAGTCGATGGTGTAGGCACCGTCGTATCGGCGGCCCAGGACGGTGATCACCCGGTGCCGCAGCGCCAGGAACGCCATACCGAGCGCCATCTTGGGGATCCGCGGACCCGGCGGCAACCGCACCGGATCCGAGGTCGCTTCCGCCATGCCGAACCTCCTTGGTACTGCGAAGTACCGACTACGGTACGCGTCGGTACCGGGTCAGGCAAGATGCGGGCGACACCTTCCACCCGCGAGCAGGCGGAGAGTCGCACGTTTTGCAGGTCAAACGTGCGATTCCGCGTCTGCTCGGCGGGGGACTGCTCGGCAGGGAACTAGCGGGCGGGCAACTTCAGGGCCAGCTCATGGGCGGCCGCGGTCAACGCGGGCACCATGGCGACCAGGTCGTCGTGCGAGAGCCGAAATGACGGGCCGGCCACCGAGATCGAAGCGATGGCAACGCCGTCGGCGCCGAGAACCGGGACACCCACCGCCCCGATGCCCTGCTCATGCTCTTCGTCGGCGACGGCGTAACCGCCGGCATGCACGCGGGCGATCTCCGCGGCGAAGGCGTCCCGATCGGTGATGGTGTTGGGCCCGAGCTTGGGCAGCTCCAACGTCGCCACCAACTCCGCGGACTGCGCACGCGGCGCATAGGCCACCAGCACCTTGCCCATGGCCGTGCAATGCAGTGGGCCGCGCGTGCCCGGCTCACCGATCACGTTGATCTGCCGTGGCCCGTGGATGTGGTGCAGGTACAACTGGTTCGTGCCGTCGAGCACCGACATCAGCGTCGACTCCTTGGTCTCGGCGGCGAGGCGCCGCAGGACAGGAAGCGCCACCCCGTCATAGCCGCGTGCCGCTGAAACACGTTGCGCCAGAGCGAAGATCGTCAACCCAACACGGTATCGCCTGGACTGCTCGTCGCATTCCACATAGCCTTCGCGGGCCAGCGTGGCGACCAGGCGGTGCACCGTGGAGAGCGGAAAGCCCGTCTCGCGGGCCAGTTCGGTCAACGTCCGACCCTCGAGCGGACCGTCCCCGATCGCCCGCATGACGCACAGCGCCTTGCCCACCATGTCGGTGCGGCTGACGGGTTGATCGTTGGCGGCGCTGGTCACGTCGCCACTGTAACACCAATGCTTCCGTATTACGGAAGCGCCATCCATATTTCGGAAGACATACTTGACGTGGGTCACAGCCGTCTGTCAGTGTGTTCTATGTTATGGAAGCTACTTCCATATAGCGGAAGACATCATGGAAAGGAGCCCGCGGTGGCCGAAACCTCCAGCACGCCCGCCTCCAGCGGAGCAGTCATCGGCACCCAGCGCTGGTCGCGGCTGCTGCCGATCGTGTTCATCACCTACTCCCTGGCCTACCTCGACCGATCGAACTTCTCCGTCGGCATCGCCGGCGGCATGAAGGAAGACCTGGCGATCTCCAGCGGCATCTCGGCACTCATCGGCGCCGCGTTCTTCCTGGGCTACTTCCTGTTCCAGATTCCCGGTGCGATCTACGCCGAGCGCCGCAGCGTCAAGAACCTGATCTTCTGGTCACTGATCCTGTGGGGCGTGCTCGCCACCGTGCAGGGCCTGCTGCACAGCGCGGCCCTGCTTATCATCGTGCGGTTCATGATCGGTGTCGTCGAGGCCGCGGTCCTGCCCGCGATGGTGATCTTCCTGTCGCACTGGTTCACCAAAGCCGAACGCGGGCGCGCCAATACCTATCTGATCCTCGGCAATCCGGTGACCGTCCTGTGGCTCACCGCGGTGTCGGGCTACCTGATCGAGGCGACGTCATGGCGCGGCATGTTCATCGTCGAAGGGCTCCCCGCGATCCTGTGGGCCTTTGTGTTCCGCAAGCTGGTCCAAGACCGCCCCGAACAGGCCACCTGGCTCGACGACACCGAGAAGCGCACCCTGCTCGACACCCTCGACGCCGAACAGCGCGGCTTCCAGAAGTCGACGGGCAGCTATCTGCAGGCTCTGCGCTCACGCAACGTGGTGCTGCTGAGCATTCAGTACTTCCTGTGGAGCCTCGGCATCTACGGCTTCGTGTTCTGGCTGCCCTCGATCGTCAAGAACGGCACCGGGCAGGGCATCGGTTCGACGGGTCTGATCGCCGCGGTCCCCTATGCGTTCGCGGTAATCGCCATGCTGCTCAACGGCCGGATCTCCGACAAGACCGGACGCCGCGCCCGCTGCGTGTGGCCGTGGCTGCTGGTGGGCGGGCTCGCGTTCTACGGCTCCTACGTCGCCGGTGACCACTTCTGGGTGGCCTTCGCGCTCCTGGCGGTCGCGGGTGCCTGCATGTACGCCCCGTACGGTCCCTACTTCGCGCACATCCCCGAACTTCTCCCCCGCGAGCAGGCCGCGCCGTCCATCGCATTGGTCAACTCGCTGGGCGCGGTCGGCGGATTCGCGGGCAGCTACCTGGTCGGCTGGCTCAACGGGCTCACCAACTCCACCGACGCCTCGTTCCTGTTGATGGCGGCCTGCCTGCTGGTGGCGGCGGGCATCATGTTCCTGGTCAAGGCCCCGAAGCCCACCGCCGCCGCCAATCAGCGGATTGCCGCATGACCGCCCGCAGGATCGCCCGCATCGCCCACCCCGGCGGTATCCACCACGCCACGGTCGAATCCGACGGGTACGCGCTCATCGCTGACCCGTTCGCAAAACGCTTGCACCACAACGGAACCGTGGTGCCGGCCCGTGACGCTCGGCTGCTGGCACCGGTCACACCGCGCACCGTGGTCGGCATGGCACACAACACCGGGCCGGCCGATCGGCAGCTGCCGCCGCAGGCGTTCCTCAAGCCGGTCACCACGGTCACGGGGCCCGGAGCGCCCATCCCGCTGCCCTCCGGGATCGGCCGGGTCGACGCCGAAGCCGAGCTGGCGGTCGTGATCGGCCGCACCGCAACGCATCTGACCTTGTTCAACGCCGCCGAGCACATCCTCGGCGTCACCGTCGCCAACGACGTCACCGCTCGCGATCTGCAGCAGAGCGACCCACTGTGGTTCGCCGCCAAGGGTTTTGACGGCTGGACACCCCTCGGGCCGTGGATCGCCGTCGGCGTCGACCCAGCCGATCTGACGATCAGCCTCCAGGTGGACGGCATCGACCTGATGGCCGCGAGTACCGCCGACTTGGCCCGCTCGGTGCTCGAATGCCTGGTCTACGCCACCAGCGTGCTGACGCTGCACCCCGGCGACGTGGTACTGACGGGAGCACCCGGCGGCACCGGTGCCATCACGGCCGGTTCGACGGTCACCGCCGCCATCGCGGGCGTGGGCGAACTGCGCAACCCGGTCTGCGCGGCCGATTTTCAGCGGGAGGTGGCCTGATGAGGCTGCACGCGCTTGACGCGGTCACGTTCGGCGAGATGATGGGCATGTTCATGGCCACTTCGCCCGGCCCGTTGCATGCGGTGCGCGGCTACGAGCTGGCGCTGGCCGGCGCGGAAGCCAACGTCGCGACCGGGCTGGCCCGGCTCGGGCACCGGGTCGGCTGGGTCGGGCGCGTCGGGGCCGACCCGATCGGCCAGTTCGCCGTCGAGCAGCTCACAGCCGAAGGCGTCGACGTGTCACTGGTCGGCACCGACGACACCGCACCCACGGGGTTTCAACTGAAAAGCATGGCGCAGGGCGGCGATCCGGAAGTGGTGTACTTCCGGAAGAACTCGGCTGGCAGCCGGCTTGCCCCGACCGAGGCTGCCGACACCTATCTGGCAGGTGCCCGGCACCTGCACCTCACGGGTATTCCACTGGCGCTTTCCGAAACCACCCGGGCGTTCGCGTTCCACGCCGTCGACGTGGCCCGCAGCGCGGGGGCGACCATCTCGTTCGATCCCAATCTCCGTCCCGCACTGTGGAATTCGAAGAACGAGATGACGACAGTCATCAACGACCTGGCCCGCCGCTGCGACTGGGTGATGCCGGGGCTCACCGAAGGGGCACTGCTCACCGGGGCCGCAACCGCGGCCGGGGTTGCCGAACATTATCTGCGGCAAGGTGTTTCCCGCGTCGTCATCAAGGACGGCAGCCGCGGATCGGCCATCCACACCTGCGACGGCGTGTGGCGTCGCCCCGTGTTTCCGGTCACCGTGGTCGACACGGTCGGCGCCGGTGACGGTTTCGCGGCCGGGTTGATCAGTGCGCACCTCGACGGCGTGGGCCCCGAAGCGGCGCTCGCGCGGGCCAGCGCTGTCGGCGCGTTGGCCACCACTTCTCCCGGCGACAAGGACGGGTTGCCGACCCGTGCCGCCCTTGAGGCGTTTCTCGCCGCCGCCCGTCCGCACTGCGCCACCCTACGAAAAGGAACCGCATCCGCATGGAACTTCAGATAGCCCTGGACCGCATGCCCGCCGCGACGGCGCTCGGCATCGCCGCCGCGGTGGCACCGCACGTCGACTGGATCGAAGTCGGCACCTCGATGATCAAGCGCGAGGGCGCGGCGTTTCTGACCGCGGTGGCCGCCGCAGCTGGTGACACCCCGGTGCTGGCAGATCTCAAGACCGCTGACGACGCGCGATGGGAACTGACGATGGCCTACGACGCGGGTGCCCGGTCGGCGACCGTGCTGGGACTGGCGCCGGCCACCACCATCGACACCGCTGTGCAGGTCGCCCACGAACGCGGCCGCGAACTCGTCGTCGATCTGATGGGCCTCGACGCCGCCGCGCGTGCCGCGTTGGCCGATCGGTTGCCGTCCGACATCGTGCTGGCGGCGCACGTCAGCAAGGACGCGCAAGGCGGCGACGCCAGCCCGCTGCAGCAATTGGGGCCGTGGGCCGAAGGCCGCAGGATCGCCGTGGCAGGCGGTCTCGGCGTCGCCGACATACCTGCGTTGGCGGGCAGCGACATCCGCGTGATCGTGGGTTCGGCGGTGACCTCCAGCCCCGACCCGCTGGCCGCGGTGCAGGCGTTGCGCGCGGCGGCCGCGGCGGAGGTGCTGCAATGACGAGTGCGGAACTGGTATCCACGATCCTCGGTGAAATACGCGGTGTACTGGACACTTTCGACTACCCCCCGCTCGACGCCGTCGCCGACGAGCTCAACGCGGCAAGCCATGTCGTGGTGGCAGGCGAGGGCCGCTCGGGCTTCATGGCCAAGGCTTTCGCGATGCGGCTCATGCATCTCGGCGTGCCGGTTCACGTCGTCGGCGAGACCACCACGCCCGCGCTGGGCGGCGCTGATCTACTCGTCGCAGTGTCCGGATCGGGGACCACCGCGAGCACGGTTCGCGCGGCCGAGCAGGCCAACAAAGTCGGCGGCCGGGTGATCGCGGTGACCACCGATCCCGGCTCGCCGTTGGCGGCCGCCGCCGCGACGGTCGTACACATCCCCGCCGCCACCAAATACCGGAAACCCGGTGAGGCGGCCACTATCCAGCCACTGTCGAGCCTGTTCGACCAGGTCTGCCACATCGTGTTCGATGCGGTGTGCCTGCGGCTGGCGATGTTGCGCGAGGTGGACAACGCAGCAGCCCGGGCTGCCCACGCCAACACCGAGTAGCTCGGGGCGCCTTCAACCGCGAGCAGACGGCGTCAGCAGAGCGATGGAGGCGTTGACGGCCTCCTCGGCGATATCGCTCATCGATCCACCGTTCTCGACGGTGTTCGCGGTCAGCTCGCGCAGGCCACCGAGCAGCATGATGGCCCGCGGCCGCGAAACCTCGACACCCGCGCTGTGAAACTCCTCTGTGTCGGTCATCGTTTGCACCATGACCACGAA
The DNA here is from genome assembly GCF_001665685.1 of Mycobacterium sp. 852013-50091_SCH5140682. GTDB lineage: Bacteria > Actinomycetota > Actinomycetes > Mycobacteriales > Mycobacteriaceae > Mycobacterium. Next base: position 141,080 of record NZ_LZTB01000010.1, on the reverse strand, counting down.
GTTCTCCAGGACGTCGCGCTGCAGCTCCCGTGCCGTCGCGCCCAGCGCCGGTACGTCGCGGATCCAGCTCAGCATCAGCTCCGGCCGCGACTCACCTGAGGCGATCCACGCTTCGACAGCCTGGCGAACCTGATCTCGCCATGGCGCGTGCGGGTCCGCCGCGGCGGCGATCATCTGCACCTGCTCGGCGTTGGCGGCGGTCAGCAGCGCCACAAAGCACTCCTCGCGGCTGGCGAAGTGCTCGTAGAAGGTCCGCCGCGAGGTACGCGCCCGGCGCACGATGTCGGCGACCGTCGTCTTCTGGTACCCGTCGGTGCTTATCGACTCGTCGAGCGCATCCAGCAGGCGCGCACGGAAGTCGGTCTTGTCAGCGTCACTCATCCCGGGCAGCCATGGTACTGATCGGGGCACCGCTCAGCGGCGCACTGTCGGGCTGTGCCCCACGCCGGAACGCGGCACTACCGGATCGGTGCCGGGCGGGTTGTTCTGCAGGAATCCCAGGCACGTCCCCAGATGCCCGGCCACACAGGGCACGCCGTTGACCGTGGGCACCGGGCCGCCCGAACGCACCTCGGTGCTGTCGGTGTCTGACGGATCGGCGACGGCACTCGGAGCGACGGCGAGCGCGACGGCCCAGCAACCCAGCACCACCCGGAGCAACCCGCCGCGGTCGGCCATCTCGTCACGCTTTCATCGGCACGTATCCGCAGCGTATCGCCTCGTGTCAGCCGATGGCCGTCATCGGGCTCAGCACATCCCTGACGAACTGAGCGATGTTCACAGACGGGTTGCCGTCAGGGAAGCTCACCGTGGCCAGCACGTTTGCGCCGGCGTCGGCGAAATTCTGGTCGGCACGGCCCTGATGCGTGGACGACGTCACCAGGATGATGCCCGACGTGCCTGCCGCCTTGGCCAGCGGAACCGAGAACTGCGCGTTCTGCACCGTACTGCCCGCCTTGTCCTCGACGATGATCCGATTGTCCGGAAAGCCAAGGGTGAGAAGAAGATTACGCATCTGAGATGCCTCGGTCCGACCGTTCTGCGGGTTACCACCGGTGACGATGACAGGCGACTGCGGAAAGGCCTGTGCGATCGCCAGACCGGTGAGAACCCGGTGGTAGAGGATGGTGCGCATCGAGCCGTCGGGCTTGAGGCCGTAACCGAGGATGACGATGGCCGGCTTCGAGAAGTCCTTCCCGGCGGGCGGCGGTGCCGCCGATCCGATGCTCGGGACGAACCCTCCGCAAGCGACGGCGACCACGAAAACTGCCGTTGCGACACCGATTTTCAGGCGACGTGTCATCTGATTCCCCCAAACAGCTGCGACCCCTGTGCTTGTCGTTACCGGTGAGCCCGATGTTACCGATCTGACAGATGAGGTGGAGCTGACCGCTTAGGGTGAGCGTCGTGAGCTGGCTGCACTTCGTGCCGTTCCTGGTGGCACTGGCCATCGGGCTGCTGCTCGGCTTCGAGCGGGAACGCAGCCACACCCGCAACCTGCCTGCCGGCTCGCGCTCATTCGCTCTGCTGGCGCTGGCCGGAGCAGTCGCGGCCGCGATCGACCCGTGGGCTGTCGCGGCCGGTGCGATCGGTGTCGCCGCGTTGATGACGGCCGCCTATGTGCGCACCAGCACCGACGATCCGGGAACCACCACGGAGATCGCCGGTGTTGTCGCTTATCTGCTCGGCGCCCTCGCGTATAGCCGCCCGGCCGAGGCCGTGGCGCTCGCCGTCGTCGTCGCCGGTCTGCTGGTGTCCAAGGCCCGCATCCACCGCTTCGTCCGCGAGATCGTCAGCGAGATCGAACTCGAGGATGCGATCAAGTTCTTCGTCGTCGCGTTCGTGATCCTGCCGCTCCTGCCCGACCGGCCGCTCGGTCCCTACGGCGTGCTCAACCCGGCGAAGGTGTGGCTGCTCGTCGTCCTGCTCACCGGCATCGGATGGGTGGGCTACATCGGAGTGCGCGCGCTCGGTCCGCAACGCGGTCTGCTGGTCACCGGCATGGCCGGTGGTTTCGTGTCGGCAAGCGCCACGACCGCGTCGATGGGCAGGCTCAGCCGGACCCAAGCCGGCCTGCGTGCTCCGCTGGCCAGCGCGCTGGTGGCGAGCCTGGCCACGTTCGTGCAGCTGCTCATGGTGATCGGCGTGGTCGACATCGATGTCCTGCGGCGCCTGTGGCCCCCAGTCGTCGCCGGGGCACTGGTGCTGGTGGCCATCGCCGCCTTTGTCTACCGGGGCTCGGGCGGAGCCAACCGCGACGCCGACGAACCGAATCAACCCACGAGCCGCCCGTTCGCGTTGCGGCCGGCGCTCGTGCTGGCCGCGGTGCTGACCTTGGCACTGCTCGTCAGCCGGTGGGCGGCCGACGTGCTGGGCCCCAACGGGCTGGTGCTCACCGCGTTCGCCGCGGGCCTGGCCGACGCACACGCCGGTGCGGTAGCCGCCGCCAGCCTGGCCGCCTCCGGCGCGGTCACGGTCGACGCCGCGCTGATCGCGATCGGCGCAGCCCTCGGCTCCAATCTGCTCGTCAAGGCGATACTGGCCTTCACCGCGGGTGGGCGCCGCTTCGGCCTGGCGTTTTTGGCCGGAATGGCCGCTCCCACAATCGTATTCGGCGTAGCACTGACCCTGGCCGTGGCCCTGGCCTGAACGGTCCGGCTGGCCAGACGAATTCCCGTCGATATTGAACGCCAAACCCTCTCGCGCCGTGTCACTTAGGTAAGGGCGTGCGAAAGAGCACGTCCCCGACACAGGCAGGTGATAACGATGCGCACGCTGTTGGCAGCAGGTTGCATGGCGGGCATCGCCCTGATCGGCACCGCGGCGCCGGCATACGCGGACAACACGACTCACAACAACAGTTGTCAGAGCATCGAGGCCAACGGCGGTGGCACACCTGGCAACTCGGCCACGTCTCCAGGTTCGGTGTTCAACGAGGGCGGCATCAACAGTCCGCTCGGCGGGAAGGGCGGCCAGGCCTACAACAGCGCCCGGCAGGGCGCGGGTGCGCCGTCGCAGTACGACACGGCATGCGCCAAGACGTCCGCGAACGGCACGGCCACGCCGATGCAGACCAACATGTCGCCGACGCAGATCAAGAACAATTCGATCACCACCCGTAATGCCACCGGGGTGATGTCCCACACAGGCAAAGGCTGACCTGGGTTGCTGGTGACCGCTGCGAGCGCATTGGTGTGATGCTGCGCTGATCGCGATGGCAGTTGCCGGCCGTTGACACACGGCGCTTTTCAAGGAAACTGACAGGGTACCGACAGCGAGCAATTCGCTTTCTGTTCAGCATATTTCGAAGGACCGGATCGCTCGAAGGGGTCGCAACAACACCGAGGCACCCCACCCGCTGGAGGTGTCCCCGCGGCCGTGCTACGTTGCCGTGGGGGCCGATTGCAACTGTTTGCCAGGGGTGGGTTATGAGTGTTGCGGTACGACTGATCGCCGTCTTGTTGATTCCATTGGCCGTACTCATGAGTGGGTGCGGAGCCAAACACAACGCCGCGACGGGCGGTACAGGCAGTGATTCCCAGTCGATCCCGGCGGACCCGTCCGGCGATGCCGGCGACGCGGCCGGCATCACCGAGTCCTGCCCGGCACAACCGACCACGTCGTTCGCCAAGACGAAATTCGTCATGCACAGCGGCCTGGCTTTCGGCGTCTTCCATCGGTGGCTGTGGAAGCCTTATCAGGCAGGCACATTCAAGTCAGGCGCGAACGGCCGGATTACCGCATTCATCAAAGGCGGCCTGGCGGCCCTCTTCATCAAGCGGGAAATCCGCCTGGCCAGCAACGATGTTCAGGCCGACCCCAAGTTGTGCAGCGCGCTCATCAAGCCGCTGGCCAAAGTCGGAGACACCGTCAAAGCCGCGTTCGACAAGCTCAAGGGCGGCGATGCCAGCGGCGTCACCGACCTGAACTCCACCATCGGTTCGATCGAATCGACCTCACAGACCGACGGCGTGCCGATCCAGGAAGACGAGAACGCCGATATCACTAAGCGTCCGGCGTAGCCGCCACGGCGATGACAGTCTTGCCCGGACGCCGATAGGCCGGATCGAACGCCTTCGGCGCGTCGGACAGCGGAAGGACCGTGCCGACGTTCGGGGACAGCCGGCCGTCGCGCACCAGGCGCTCCAGTGCAGCCAACTGCGTACGGTCTGGTTCGACGACGAAGAACACCGCCCGCGCCTTGTCGGGGTACACCCGCGGTGGTTCGGCGATGGTGACGAGCGTGCCCCCGGCACGCACCAATTCGGCTGAGCGATCGAGTATCTCGCCACCGATGACGTCGAACACGACGTCGACCTCGCCGACGTCCTTGAGGTGGTCGGCCGCCAGGTCCACGAAGGTATCGGCGCCGATCTCCAGCACGGCATCGCGTTGTCCGGCTCGCCCGGTGCCGATCACCTGCACCCCGGCATCGTGCGCGAGTTGCACCGCGAGGGAGCCGACGGCACCCGCAGCGCCGTGGATCAGCACCGTCTGGCCGGCTTCGACTCGGGCATGCTCGAACAGCCCCTGCCATGCCGTCAAACCGGAGATCGGCAGTGCTGCCGCGACGGTGTGGTCGATTCCGGCGGACAGCGGGGCAAGGTTGCGCGCTTCTACCGCAACGTATTCGGCGAGTGTGCCGTTACGGGCCCAGTCGGTGATGCCGAAGACACGTTGCCCGATGGTCAAACCGGTTGTACCGTAACCCAACTCGACGACAACACCGGATACCTCATGTCCGGGGACGGTCGGCGTGCGGTCCCGTCCGGCCCGGTCGGTCCAAGTGCCGGGCCAGTCGAGCTCCCCCGGCGTGAACGAGGCCGCATGCACGCGGACGACGACGTCGTTCTCGGCGGCATGCGGATAGGGCATGTCGGCCAGGGAAAGACCCGACGTCCCGGCGGAGCGGTCTTGCGTGACGATCGCTTGCATCATTCCTCCAGTCAGTTGGCGTGTTGACGGGCGCTGGGGTGCCGCAGGTGGTCTCGGGCCGCAATCTCCGACGGCGTGAGCATCGTGATCATGTCGACGCCGGGAGCGCACAGGCAGACCGCGAGGAACCGGCACCATCGGTCCGGCTCGAGGTTGACCATCTGATAGTGCACGACCTCACCGCCCGGCTCCCAGAACGCCTCGCCCGCGACGATTTCCCGGGGTTCCTCGCCTTCGAGCTCGAACAACATGCGGCCCTCCAGCAGGTAGCCGAACACCGGCCCGGAATGGCGGTGCGGCTCCACGCCGAGATCGGCGGGCGGCAGTTCGACCAGTTGTGTCATCGCGTGGGCACCCTCGGGGATCCGGGGCGGTGTGACCATCAGCAGGTCGGTGATCTTGGTGTTTCCGGCAGCCAGCACGGTCGGTCCTTTCTTTCGATGCTTACATCACATCGCCCCCGTGTCATCAAGTCCAACGAATGCTTTTGATACTTCTTATCTGCATCATTGATAGGTATGGAACTGCGTCAGCTCGAACACTTCGTCGCCGTTGCCGGCGAGCTGAGCTTCTCTCGAGCCGCCCACCGCGCCCACGTCGTCCAGTCCGCACTGTCCACGTCGGTCGGCAAGCTGGAGAAGGAGCTCGGCGTCGAGCTGTTCGACCGGTCCCGCCAGCAGATCAAGCTGACCCCGGCGGGCGAACTGTTCCGGGAGCACGCCGGACGCGTTCTGCAAACCGCGCGCATCGCCAAGGACTCCGTCGGCGACTTCCGGGGCCAACTGACCGGAACGGTGGATCTCGGAGCCCTCATCACGTCAGGAGCGCTCGACGTTCCGAAAGTGCTGGGTCAGTTCCACCGCGACTATCCCTTTGTCCAGATCCGGTTGCGACAGAGCCAAACCGGCTCCAGCGCGTACCTCTCGGCGATCGCCGACGGATCGCTGGACCTCGCGCTCGTGTCGGCACCGGACCGGTTTCCCGGGCGTATCCAGATGCACCTGCTGCGCCAGGAGCCCATGGTGTTCGTCTGCCGCCCCGACCATCCGCTCGCCGCGCAGAGCGAGGTCGCGATCACCGAACTCACCGGCGAGGATCTCATCGGATTTCCACCGCAGTTCGGGCTCCGACGCCTCGTCGACGATGCGTTCGCCGCGGCGGGCGTCATCGCCCACACGCCGCACGAAGTCGCGCTTGAGTACTCGATCGCGGCCGAGCTGGTGCGCCACGGCCTCGGCACCATCTTCATGCCGGCCAGCGAGGCGGCCCGCTTTCGCGACCTGCGTGCGGTGCACGTGCTCCCCGCGGTGATGTGGAAGATCTATCTGGCCTCGGCCGAGCAGACCAAGCTCGGCCCCGCCACGGCCAAGCTGGCCGAGATGCTGCTCGCCCTCGCGGTCGACTGACGCGCGGTGCGCCGAGATTGACGCCAGGGTCGCTGCCGAGCGTTGGCAGCAGCCCTGGTGTCAATCTCGGCGTGGCCGACCGCTACGACAGCGGCTCGAGCGGGGCCCGCAGCAGACAGAACACATTGCCTTCGGGGTCGGCCAGCACGTGCCACGCCTCCTGCCCGGTCTGGCCGACGTCGGCAGGGCGCGCACCGAGTTTCAATAGGCGTTCGAGTTCGGCGTCCTGATCGCGATCAGTGGGGTTGACGTCGATGTGCAGTCGTGGCTTTCCGTGGCTCGGCTCGGCATTGGGGCTGAGGATGATGGTCGGCTGCAGACCGCCGAAACCTTCGCGCGGTCCGATCTCCATCGAGCCGTCGTCGACGCGATCGAGCACCACGAAGTCCAGCACCTCGCACCAGAACCGCGCCAGCACCTCGGGGTCACGGCATTCGAGCACGAGCTCACTGATCCGACATGCCATCCACGCCACCTGTTCTCCGCCCCGATGCGACGGTATCGAACGCGGCGGGCAGCGGCGAACGATATTCAGCGCAGTGCGATCACGGGCACCAGGGCGGGATCGGGCAGAAGTTGAGGCCCGGCGGTGGTGGCGGCGGCGCAGGCGGGCTATCGCCCTCGAAGATGTTCTGCGCGACGTTGCCCTGCCCCGGCGTGACATACCAGTAGGTGTGGCAGACAGTGTTGTCCCAGACCACCGGGTTCACGCGGAGATTGCCGGTCTGCACCGGCGGATCACCCGGACACCAGTGACACGGCCCGGCGGGGTTGCTGTCCGGGCAGCCGGGCCAGGCATGGTTGTCGAGCGGGACCGGGCCGGGCTGGGCCTCAGCGATACCTGGGGTTATACCGACCACGCCTGCGACGCTGCCCCACACCAGCACAGCCGCTGACAGTCCGACGATCAGTCGCTTCACTACGCACCTCCCGGAGAGGGAGCAGGGGGCCGTACGGTTCCCTTGCTTACTGGCGGCCGTATTCGACCGTGCTGCAAGTGGACGCCGTCGGGGCTACTACCGATCCCAACATCATGCGGGATCGAGCGTCCCCAGAAAGCAGAAAAACCCACCGTCACCGGTGGGATCTCTGAAGTGGCCAGGGCCGGGATCGAACCGGCGACCTTCCGCTTTTCAGGCGGACGCTCATACCAACTGAGCTACCTGGCCGGAAGGCGTCGGTCATTCCAACCGAAATGCCTCGCCGTGATGGCGACCCTGACGGGACTTGAACCCGCGACCTCCGCCGTGACAGGGCGGCGCGCTAACCAACTGCGCCACAGGGCCTTGCTTTCCTGCGTTGCTCCGCATTACTGCGTAGCGTACCCCCAACGGGATTCGAACCCGTGCTACCGCCGTGAAAGGGCGGCGTCCTAGGCCACTAGACGATGGGGGCCTAAATCCGAATCTCTCCGGGGTACTCACTACGTTGTCCGTTGGGAGCTTCGATAGCTTAGGGTACGGATGCCCAAATCCTCAAACCCAATGGTAGGAGGCCTAAAGCGGGCGGCCGCAGACATCGTCGCGCGCACCAAGTATCCTTTCACTCCGCGCCCCTATAGCTCAGTTGGTAGAGCTACGGACTTTTAATCCGCAGGTCGTAGGTTCGAGCCCTACTGGGGGCACTGGCAAGGCCGGTACCTGGAGTTTCCGTACCGGCCTCATCTTTTGCCCGGCCGGTCGACGCCGCGTTAACCCCGTCTGAACAGCCGGCAAAGCCCAGCTTTCCGCCTGCTGCCCGCGTATCGGCGTCGGCATCGGCGTGTTCGAATGGTGCGGATCAGGCCCGACCAGAGGAAGCGCCGTTGACTGCACCAGACCTTCACGCAGCCACCGACGCGCTGCGCGCGGATTACGACGCGACGCCCTACAAGTCGTATGCGATCCCCCAGTCCGCACCAGGCCTGTTGGCGGCGATCGCGCACCTGTTCGGGTTGGAGACCGCCGACGTCGCGACGGCTCGGGTCCTGGAGATCGGCTGCGCCGCGGCCGGGAACATCATCCCGTTCGCCGCCGCGCATCCCGCGGCCCGTGTGGTGGGCATCGATCTGTCGCCGGTCCAGATCGAGCAGGGACGGGCGTACGTGGCCGCCCTGGGACTGGGCAACGTGGAACTGACGGTGGGTGATATCGCCACGACGGATCTCGCGACTCTCGGGCAGTTCGACTTCATCATCTGCCACGGCGTCTACAGCTGGGTGCCGGACAACGTGCAGGACGCGATCCTCGCGGCGTTTCGCCGGCTCCTGGCGCCGCAGGGGGTGGCGTATCTCAGCTACAACACCTATCCGGGCTGGAAGTCCAAAGAGGTGATGCGCGACGCGATGCTGCTCGCCGGTGGCGCCAGCGGCACGCCCGAACAACGGGTCGCCGACGCCCGCGACATGGTCGGCTTTCTGGAGGAGGTCGCACCGGCCGACGGTGTGCTGGCCCGGGTGCTCGCCGAATTCCGTTCGCGCGACGAGGCTTTCGGGGATTTCTTCCTTCTGCACGACGAACTCGAATCGTTCAACGCACCCTGCTACTTCTACGAGATGGTGGGCCGCGCCGCCGAGAAGGGACTGGTCTATCTCGGGGAGGCCCGCCCGGAGACCATGGTGCCTGCGAACCACGGGCCCAAAGTGGCCGAGTTCCTCGCCGAGAAGTGCGCGGGTGTCCAGGTACTCGTCGAGCAGTACATCGATTTCGCGATCAACCGGTCGTTCCGAGAGTCGCTGTTCGTCCACGCCGAGCGGGCCCGGCAGATCGCCTATCAACCAGACCCGCGCCGCTACCAGGGGATGCACTTCGCGGCGTGGACTCCCCCAGCCGACGACGAGACCAGGATGGACCAGTCGCGCCAGGAGTATGTCGAGGCGGATGGGGCGACCCTGTTCACCAACGACCCGGGCATCAAGGCGGCGCTCGAGGCCCTCAACGACCGGTGGCCGTGGACGCTGTCCCGGCAGGAGCTGATCGACACCGTCACAGCCCGGCTGATCGCTGCGGGCTTCACTCCCAGTGCCACCATCGCCGACACCGTCGACAATCTGATGGGTGTGCTGATCGGGCAGGGGCACGCCCGATTCCGGCTCGACCCCGTGCTACCGGAGCCGACGACCGCGTCGTTGCGCGTCGACGAATCCGCCCGACGCATGGCAGGACTGACGGGCGGCGGCGAATCGTCGACGTTCAATCTGTGGCATGAGCCGTTGATCCTTTCGCCGGTGGACCGGCACCTTGTGCCGCTACTCGACGGCACCCGGGACCGTGACGCGCTCGTCGACGCGCTCGTCGCGATCGACGCCGAGAACCCGATCGACATCGACGACGCCGGTGGTCGACCGCGGCGTGACGTGTTCGCCGAGCAGGTCGACACGCTCGTGCAACGGCTCGCCGAGATGAAACTGATTCGGGTCGGCTGAGGACACCCGACTTTCGCGTCACCCCGGCGTGTCGGATGGCTGGCGATGCCGCGGGTACTGCACCACCATGGCCGCGCCGTCGGCACGTGGGTCGGAGGCTGTGGTGAACTGCCTGCGTCGATCGATCTCGATGACGTTGGCCTGACCGAGTTCCTCACTGTGCTGAGGCGCTTCGACGATGGTCAGGCCGGACGCGGCCAGGCTCGCGGCGGCGTCGATGTCGATGTCCGCCTCGACGAGGACGGAATCGGCTGTGCCGCCGCATCCCTGGGGCCCGACGATCGCACGCGGCGCGGCGACCGCATCGGCGGCAGTGGCTCCATCCAGCATCCGGAGCAGCACCTGGGTGAGGATCTGGGGTTGCCCCTGGCCGCCCATCGTCGCCAATACGTGACGGACCGAACCGTTTTCGGTCGTCAGCACCGGCATCAAGGTGTGCATCGGACGTTTCCTGGGCGCCAACAGATTCGGGGAGCCGGCATCCAGAGAGAAGCTGGTTCCACGGTCGTGGAACAGGATGCCGGTCCGCGGGTCGATGAGTCCGGACCCGAACGCGTGAAACACGCTCTGGATCAACGACACCGCGACACCGTCGCTGTCAGCCGCAGCGATCCCGACGGTGTCCCCGCGCGGCACCGAATGTGCGGGGCCCGCGGTATCGAGCACCGGAGCGTCGGCGCTCAGGTCACCATCGATCAGAGCCGCGTAATCCACCGGCGCCAAGCGGGGATCCGCCAGATACGATGACCTCAACCGGTTTCCGTGATGGAAGACTCGCATCAGGCAGCCGATGTCCGCCGCGACGGGTGCATCCAGGCCCAGCTCGTCGATCGCCCGTAAGGCGCGCAGCATCAGGAAGCCATGGGTGTTCGGCGGGCTGGACAGCACGGTCAGCCCACGAAAGCTCACCGCCAAGGGGTCGATCACCTCGGGCCGGAACTCGGCGAAGTCGTCCGCGTCCAGCACAGATCCGCGCTCCCGCAGGAATTGCACTGTCCGCGCGGCCAACCCACCGGTGTACAACTCGGCCGCACCGCTGTCACGCAACGCGGCGAAGGTGTCCGCCAGCGCGGGTTGCCGGAAATTCTCGCCCACAGCCAGCACTCGTCCGCCAGGCCGAAATACCCGTTCGAAGTCCTCCATACCGATCAGATCCCCGTTCTCGGGGTCCGTCAGGTTCATGGCCAGCGACCGGGCGACGGGGACCCCGTTGCGGGCCGCCTCTTCCGCGGGGGCCAGCAGCCGGCCCCAGCACAGTCGACTTCCGAAGCTGCGCAACGTCTCCCAACCCAGGACCCCACCCGGCACGGTGATCGTGTCAGCACCCCGAACCGGCAGTCGCACACCGTGTTCGGCGCGCATCGCCGTCGGGTCGGCAGCCGCGCCGGCCCACCCCGAGGCATTGACACAGGTGACCGCACCATCCGGGGTACGCACCAAGGCGATCAGATCGCCGCCCAGCGCGACGTTGTGCGGGTAGACCACCGTCAGTACAGCGGCCGCTGCGATCGCTGCGTCGACGGCGGTACCCCCGTCGCGGTACACGTCGATCGCCGCCTCGGTGGCCAGGACGTGCGGTGTGGCGATAGCGCCGGTGAAGGATTGAGGTCTGGAGGTTTCGGGCACGGTTGGGCTACCCCCTGTATCGGTGGTGGATGGGTCGTGTCAGTGAATCGTCGACAGGAAAGCCTTGGTGCGCTCGTTCTTCGGACTCGCGAACAGTTCCGCGGGCGGCGCGTCCTCGATGATGCGTCCCGCATCCATGACGATGATGCGGTCGGCGACGTCGCGGGCGAAGCGCATCTCGTGGGTCACCACGACCATGGTCATCTGTTCGCGCGCGAGTTCGCGCATCACTTCGAGCACCTCGCCGATCATCTCGACGTCGAGCGCACTCGTCGGTTCGTCGAACAGCATCACCTTGGGCCGCATGGCCAACGCCCGCGCGATCGCGACCCGCTGCTGTTGACCGCCCGAGAGTTGGCTCGGGCGCGATTCGGCCTTGTCCCTCAACCCGACCCGCGCGAGGAGCGCCAGGGCGTCCTCGCGGGCGTCGTCCTTGGGCCGCCCGAGGACCCGGACCGGGGCGTTCCATACGTTCTCCAGCACCGTCATGTGCGGGAACAGGTTGAAATGCTGGAACACGAAACCGATCTCGCGACGGCGACGCGCCAGCTCGGTCTTCCCGATCTTGCGGCCACCCGATCCGTGCGCGATCGACTCGCCTGCGATGAGCACCTCACCGCTCTGCAGCTCCTCGAGGTGATTGAGCGATCGCAGCAGCGTGGTCTTGCCCGCGCCGGACGGACCGATCAGGACGACGACCTGGCCACGGTCGACGTCGAGGTTCACATCGTCGAGCACGCGACGGCCGCCGAGGACACAGCACGCGTTGCGCACCGACACGATGGGTCCGCCTGCCGGCCGGACGTTTTCGGGGTGGGATCTCATGCGTCTCCTTCACTTACCCGTGGGGTTGCAGCGTCGCCGCGCGGCGGGCGCCCAGCAGCCGCTGGGTGATCGGGACGCGCTGTTCGATACCGAGCTGCCGGGACAGCCTGTTCTCGATCCAGGCCTGGATGAACGTCCAGATCGTGGTCAGCGCAAGGTAGTAGACGGCCGCCACGATGAAGATCTCGAACGTGTGGAACGTGTACGAGCTGATCGACTGGGTGACCAAGAACATCTCGCTGACACCGATCACCGAGAGCACGGAGGTGGTCTTCATCATGCCGTTGAACGAGTTGCCCAGCGGCGGCACCATGACCCGCAGCGACTGCGGCACGATGATCCAGCGCATCAGCTTGGCCGGGGTCATACCAAGTGAGGCAGCCGCCTCGAACTGCCCCTTTGCCACGGAATCCAGCCCGGCCCTGATGATTTCGGCAATATAGGCGCTCTCGTTGATCATCAGGCCGATGATGGCGGCCTGCACGGCCGCTTTCACCGAGAACCCGACGAGCGATACGTCGTGGAACCGATAGATGCCCACTGCGGCCAGACCCGTGTAGATGATGACCAACTGCACCAACAGTGGAGTACCGCGGATCACCCAGATATAGACGCTCGCACACCACCGCACCGCGGCGTACGGAGAGCGCCGCATGAGCGCGAGGGCCAGGCCCAACAGGGTCGCGAGGACCATCGCGACGATCGAGATGACGATCGTCAGTACCAGGCCCTGCAGGAACGGTTCGCTGGGTGTGAAGAGCGACTTCCAGAAGAACGGCCAATCGAAGTTCATGGGTGCGTACCGAACTACTTCTCGATGCTCAGATCGGTCATGCCCCACTCATCGAGGATCTTCTTGTACGTGCCCTTGCTCTCCAGTGCGGCCAGGGCCGTGGCAAGTGCGTCATGAAGTTCCTTGTTGCCCTTGAGCGTTGCGGCGCCGATCTTGATGGTGCCGAAGGGCGCCCCCGCCATCTGGATCTTGGCGCCGGTCTTGGTCGCGTAGTAGCCCAGCGTTTCCGCGGTGTCGATGTAAGCGTCGACCTGACCGTTCTGCACCTGTTGCAGCGATACGTCGGCATGGTTGTTGCGGTTGATGTCGATGGCGGGTTTGCCTGCGGCACTGCACTTGTCGGATTGCTCCTGCGCGAGCGACTCCGCGGTCGTGCCGACGGCGACCATGACCTTCTTGCCGCAGAGGCTGTCATCCATGCCGGTAATGCCGCTCTGCTTGTCCTCCGCCACCGATATCCCGGTACCTGAGTAGACGTACGGCACGAAGTCGACCACCTGAGCGCGCTCGGGCTTGATGTAGAGCTGCGCCATGATCACGTCGCACTGCTTGGCCTGCAGCGTGGGGATGACTGCCGCGAACGCGGACTGCACGAAGTCGGCCTTGAGGCCCATCTCGGAAGCCAGCGCCTTGCCGAGGTCCACCTCGGCGCCGACCAGCGCACCCGACTCGTCGTGGTAGACGTTGGGCGGCGTGCCGTCGTTGGGCGCGCAGATCTTCAGCGTGCCTGCCTGCAGGATTGCCGGCGGCGCAACCTTCGCGGGACCGCTCGGGGCGGGGTCCGCCGACTCCGACGAACACGATGCGGCAGCCAGGACTGCCACGCCGGCGAGCCCGGCGATGAGCGCACGCTTCAACGTTCCTCCAAGATCAGTTCCGGGGCGTAAGCCAGATCACATCTGCGATCTATCGAACGATAGGCCGCTATCGATCGATAGGGAACTGTTTGGCGAGATTTTTTACCCAGTTGTCACGACCGGCCGATGCGGGCAGCGCGCCCGCCGAGGCTCAGTTGACCTTGGCGAGTTCCATTTCCCGGAGTCTGCCGCTCGTGGTTTCTCGAATACCCACCAGCCGCGACTGGTCCACGAGCAGGGAGCGCAGGACGAAGTCGGCAGCCTGCAGGGGACGCTCGTGTCGCATCCGCCCCGACGGACCGCCCTGTTCGCGCAACGTCTCGAAGAGCACGCCGTTGATGGCCCGCAGCACGAAACTCGGTTCGCACGAGACGAATTCACCCGACCGCCGACCGCCGTCGATCACCCGCTCGACCTGATCGTGAAACAGCGCGATGCCCTCCCGCTCGGCCTCGAAGTCGTCGAGGGCGAGCACGGCGTCCTGATACAGGCCCCGAGCGTCGAACGGCTGCAACAGGATCTCCCGCACATCGCAGGCGATGGCAAGGTGCAGCTTCTCGGCCCAGCTCGATTGCTCGCTGAGCCTTTGGTTCATCCGGTCGATCGATGGCCCCAGATCGAGTTCGATCAACGCGCGGAAGATCTCGTGCTTGGCCTGAAAGTGGTGAAAGAGCGAGGGCTGCCGGATCTGGACGGCCTCGGCAATGTCACGCGTCGACGTGCCGAAGTACCCGCGCTGAGCGAACAAGACGGACGCCGCCAACAGGATTCGGCCGCGCGTCGAGGTCCAATCGACCGTCTTCGGTTGCCAGCCCTGCCCGTACTTCACCGGTCAACTGTGACACACCCATCCAGCTGTCAGGCGCTACGCGCGTCCGCGGGCAGCTAACGTAGGGTTTGTCCCGGGGTCGGCAGTCGAAATCGGAGGAGCGCCCTATGTTGTCCCGGCGGGGTTCGCGGCACCTGGCCACCGCAGGTGTGCTCATCGCAGCCATGGCCATCGGAATCGCCCCGGCACACGCCGACCCGGCCGACGACGCCAGGTTCCTCGACATCGTCAAACAGCTCAACGTTCCGATGGAATCCCCCGAACAGGCCGTGCAGGCCGGTCACGGAATCTGCGACAAGGTCGCCGCGGGCAAGATCGAACCCGCGCGCACGGTGCGCAGCATTCTCGGTCAGCTCACCGCGAGCGGTCTGCAGAAAGGCGTTGCCGTCAACCTCATCTGGGGCGCGGTCGACGTCTACTGCCCGCAGTACCGCTCCCTCGTCGGCCGCTGACGCAGCCGGGAGCCGTCACACGGCCGGGCTGTAATGCATCCCGTTGTCGCGGTGGCCGACCGGCGGCAGGTTCCGGGCCGGGGTGTGCACCAGCGGCGCGTCGGCCGGGATCCGGCCTGCGGCGCGGTCCCAACCGGCGCGGGCCCGCGGATGATGGTGATAGCGCTTGGGCACCAACTTGAACACGTGGCCGATCACCTTGCCCAGCAAGCGGTGTCGACGCTCGTCGCGGTCGGTCCAGGTGTAGCCCATCAGATCCCGCACGGCAGGGTCGTACAGGCCGACGGTGAACCAGACGAACAGCGGGTGCACGATGTAGCGCCGCTGCAGCGCCCACAGCCAGTCGGGCATCTTCGCCGCGAACGGCGGCTTGGGTAGCTCGGAGAGGTCCAGTACGTCACGGGCGGCCTTGTTGTTCTCCAACACGTTGCGGCACATGTGATCCCAGTAGGCCTGGAAATCCTCCCAGGTTTCCGGGACAGGCCGCATGCTCATGCCGTACATCGAGTACCACTGCTTGTGCTCATCGAACAACTGCCGCTTGTCGGCCTCCGAGATACCGCCGGCCAGCCGGTCGGCCACGATGATGGTGCCGACGAAGAACGTCGCATGCGCCCAGTAGAAGACCTCGGGGTTCAGCGCGTGGTAGCGGCGGCCTTGCGCGTCGACCCCCTTGATGTTGACGTGATAGTCGCGCACCTCGGCGCCGGTGAGCGGCGCGCGGTCGCCGTCGAACACGACCCCGCCGATCGGGTACAGCGAGCGCAGCAGCCGCGGCCACCGCTCCTGGAAGAAGATCGAGTGCTCCCCGACAGCCGCGCCCAGCTGCGGATGCATGTTCTGCATCGAGCCGGCCCACGGGCCTTGCAGCATGCCGCGCCAGTCGCCGAAGTACTTCCACGTCAGCGAATCGGGACCGAGCGGCACGGGCGGCGCGTCGTACCCTCCCGGGGCCATCGGGCACCCCGTCGCCACGGCGGGCGGGGCGCTGGTCACCGGGCATGTCTCAGACGTATCTTGAGTCACAAGTGCACTTTCTGCCAGCAGAAACGGTCGTCTCACACGATTTTGACTACGCATGTTGTCAGCCAGAGTTTAGGAGCATATGTGCCGTCCGGTCAACGCTCGCGCCGATGGGCGGGTGTCCCGTTGCGGGAGCGCGCCGAATTGCGGCGCGACGAACTGATCGCCGCCGGGGTGAAGTTGCTGGGCGGCGCCAAAGGACCCGCCCTGACCGTACGGGCCGTATGCCGGGAGGCCGAGCTCACCGAACGCTACTTCTACGAGAGCTTCAACGACCGCGACGAGTTCGTGCGCGCGGTCTACGACGACGTCTGTGCTGGCGCGATGACAGCCCTGACCAGTGCCACCACCCCGCGCGAGGCGGTGGAGCGGTTCGTCGCCCTGATGGTCGACGACCCCACCCGCGGCCGCGTACTGCTGCTGGCACCGGAATCGGAGCCCGTCCTGACGCGCTCCGGGGCCGAGTGGATGCCGAGCTTCATCGATCTGCTGCAGCAGAAACTCACCCGGGTCGCCGATCCCGTTCGGCAGGCCATGATGGCGACCAGCCTGATCGGCGCCCTGACCGCGCTGTTCACCGCCTATCTCAATGACAGGCTGCCGGTGACGCGCGATCAGTTCATCGACTACTGCGTCGACATGCTGGTCGGACGCGTAGTCAGTTTCTGACCGAGTTACCGGTTGGGCGTGCTGGTGTCGATGATCGCCTGCTCCTCGGACGTATCCGCGGCAGCCTGCGCTTCGGCCTCGGCCTTCGCCGCCTCGGCGTCGGCGGCGGATTTGGCCTGCCGACCTTCGGGGCTGGCCACCGAGGCTCCGGGCTTGGTGGCCGACGCGTACGCACCGGCGCAGTTCAGATAGAACTGCACCTCATCGCTGCGGTGCGCGCCGTCGTTGGCGCTGGTGAAAGGCGAGGTCTGTGAGCGCGTCACGATGCATTCGTCGTCCGGCAATGTGTCACCCACCCGCGCCGCGATCTTGACCGTCTGTCCGGCATCCCCGGCCGCCGACGACGCGTCGGCATAGGTCTGCCCGGCGTAGCTGTCAGCGGCGGCGACACCGGCCCCGAACAGGACAGTTGTCATTGCCGCCGTTACCGCGATGGCCGAGCCTGCCCCGACGACGAAAAGCTTCTTCACCTGTGCCGTACCTCCGAGTCCGCTGTGAAGTATTGACGGATGCTACCGCCATCCCGGGCGTGGCGCAGGCCACTCGCGCGGAAGGAGGGGTAACTTGAATGTCACCGGGATACACAGATATATTGAGTGCAACCAACGGGTACAGATAACTCGGACACATGGTTACGAGAAAGCGAGCACCCATGTCGAAGGAAATGACCGACCTGCAGCTGCTGCAGGAACTCGAGCCTGTCGTCGAGAAGAGCATGAACCGGCACATGCAGATGCGGAAGGACTGGAATCCGCACGACTTCATCCCCTGGTCTGACGGCAAGAACTACTACGCGCTCGGCGGACAGGACTGGGAGCCCGGTCAATCCAAGCTTTCCGAGGTCGCCCAGACCGCGATGGTGCAGAACCTGCTGACCGAGGACAACCTCCCGTCCTATCACCGCGAGATCGCGATGAACATGGGCATGGACGGCGCCTGGGGCCAGTGGGTCAACCGCTGGACCGCCGAGGAGAACCGGCACGGTATCGCCCTGCGCGACTACCTCGTCGTCACCCGCGCCATCGATCCCGTGGAGCTCGAAGAACTGCGGGTCGAGCAGGTCACGCGCGGCTTCTCCCCGGGCCAGAACCAGCAGGGCGACCTGTTCGCCGAGAGCCTGTTCGACTCGGTCATCTACGTGACGTTCCAGGAGCTCGCCACCCGCGTGTCGCACCGCAACACCGGCAAGGCCTGCGACGAGCCGATCGCCGACCAGCTGCTGCAGCGCATCTCGGGCGACGAGAACCTGCACATGATCTTCTACCGCGACGTCAGCGCCGCCGGCCTGGACATCGCCCCCAACCAGGCGATGGCCTCGCTGCACCGGGTGCTCGACAACTTCAAGATGCCGGGCTACACCGTGCCGGACTTCCGCCGCAAGGCCGTGGTCATCGCCGTCGGCGGCGTCTACGACCCGCGGATCCACCTCGACGACGTGGTGATGCCGGTGCTCAAGAAGTGGCGGATCTTCGAGCGTGAGGACTTCACCGGTGAGGGCGCGCGCCTGCGTGACGACCTCGGCCGCCTGGTCAAGGAGCTGGAAGACGCCTGCGAGAAGTTCGAGGTCGCCAAGGAGCGTCGCCTGGAGCGTGAGCGCAAGATGGCCGAGAAGAAGGCCATGAAGAACCTGTTGGTGTCGTCTTCGTCTTCATGACATCGCCACCCACGACTGCGACGTCGACCCGGTCTGCACTGCAGATCGGGTCGATCGCATTGCGCAGCCCGGTCGTGCTGGCTCCCATGGCCGGTGTGACCAATGTCGCGTTCCGCACGCTGTGCCGCGAACTGGAAGTCGCCCGCGCCGGCACGGTCAGCGGCCTGTACGTGTGCGAGATGGTCACGGCGCGCGCGCTTGTCGAGCGCCATCCCGTCACCATGCACATGACCACGTTCGCTCCTGACGAATCACCCCGGTCGCTGCAGCTCTACACGGTTGATCCGGAGACCACCTACCGGGCGGCCAAGATGATCGCCGACGAGGGCATGGCCGACCACATCGACATGAACTTCGGCTGCCCGGTGCCCAAGGTCACCAAGCGTGGTGGCGGCTCCGCGTTGCCGTACAAGCGGCGGCTGTTCGGCCAGATCGTGGCGGCCGCGGTGCGCGGTGTCGCGGGCACCGATATACCGGTCACGGTCAAGTTCCGCATCGGCATCGACGACGCCCACCACACCCACCTCGACGCCGGCCGCATCGCCGCCGAGGAGGGCGCAGCCGCCGTCGCACTGCACGCCCGTACCGCGGCGCAGCGCTACTCCGGCACCGCCGACTGGGAGCAGATCGCCGCCCTCAAGGCGCACGTCACCAGCGTTCCGGTGCTCGGCAACGGAGACATCTTCGAGGCCGACGACGCGCTGGCCATGATGGCGGCCACCGGCTGCGACGGCGTCGTCATCGGCCGCGGATGCCTGGGCCGGCCCTGGCTGTTCGCGGAGCTGTCGGCCGCGTTCACCGGACGTCCCGCCCCCACCCCCCCGACGCTCGGCGAGGTCGCGGACATCGTCCGCCGCCACGGCGAGTTGCTCAGCGCCCACTTCGGCGAGGACAAGGGCATGCGGGACATCCGCAAACACGTGGCGTGGTATCTGCACGGCTTCCCGGCCGGCGCCGAGTTGCGCCGCGGCCTGGCGCTGGTCAAGACCCGCGCCGAACTCGACGAACTGCTCCGCGAACTGGATGGTGAAACGGCGTTCCCGGAGGCCGCGACCGGCCCGCGGGGCCGTCAGGGCTCAGCGGCGTCGGTCTCGCTGCCGGAAGGCTGGCTGGACGATCCCGACGACTGTGCGGTGCCGTTCGGCGCGGACGTGATGCACTCGGGGGGCTGATCGGTGGCCGTTCCGACCCGGTTTCGAGATGACTCCGTCATCTGCTCTGGCTGGCCCACACCCCGGCCTTCTCGTTACGATGGGGGCTCGGTCGTGGCCGGTGCCGGGGCCCGGAACCACACTTACTGCAGCTAGAGACGCTTATCGCGTCGCGAAACGTTTGATGCGCACCGACGCGCAAGCCCACAGAGTCGGAGGCCGGTAGGGACATGAGTGACGGTGACAACGCCACTCCCGGCCGTCGGCGACGTGCAGAAGACGCCGACAACCAATGGCTTACCCGATCTCCGCAACCATTGCCAGGCGCCGCGCCGTGGGAACGCGCAGATCATCTGACCGGCACTGATCCGGCTCCCGACGAGCCGACCGGCAGTCACGCCGACGGCGTCACCGTGGCTGACCTCATCGCACGGATGACCCGCACGGGCGACGCCCCCGTCCCGCGCCGCTCGCGCCACCGCGCCGAGCCGGACCCCGAGCCCGAGGCCGAACCCGAGTACGAACCTCTTCCCGAGCCCGAGGCCGAGCCTGAGCGGCCCGACCCCACCGAGGTGATCGAGGCCGTCCGCGACGTCCCGGAGGACCCGGTGTACGCCGGCGATCTGGGATATGTCGACGGCTCGGGATATGCCGAGGAGTCCGGCTACGTCGAAGAGCCTGCGGACCACGAGGACATGACGGAGACCACGGTCATCCCCGTGGTGACCGACGAGGAACCGCACGACGATCCGGAATCGCCCGAGTCCGGCCATCGTTCTTGGCGGCCATCGCGCATGTTGCCCGCCCGCGCAGTCGGTCGGCCTCTCGATTCCGACCCATTGACCGAGATCATCGAGCCCGTACCGGGGCGCCACCACGGGGTGAAGCTCGCCGGCCGCGCCGTCGCGGCGCTGTTGGCCGTACTCGCGCTGGTGCTGACCGGCGGTGCGTGGCAGTGGCAGTCCTCGAAGAACAACATGCTCAACAAGGTGTCGGCACTCGACCCGAATTCGCGCGACATCCTCGACCCCAATGCTCAGTTCGGCGACGAGAACTTCCTCATCGTCGGCATCGACAGCCGGTTCGGCGACAACGCCCAGATGGGCGCAGGCGACACGCAGGATGCCGGCGGTGCCCGGTCGGACACGATCATGCTGGTGAACATCCCGGCCAGCCGCAAGCGTGTGGTGGCCGTGTCGTTCCCCCGGGACCTCGCCATCACGCCGACCCAGTGCGAGCCCTGGAACCCCGAAACCTCGACGTACGGCCCGCTGTATGACAAGGACACCGGAACCTACGGCCCAGACGAGGTCTACACCGAGACCAAGCTGAACTCGGCCTTCGCATTCGGCGGGCCGAAGTGCCTGGTGAAGGTGATCCAGAAGCTGTCCGGCCTCTCTATCAACCGCTTCATGGCCGTCGACTTCGCCGGTTTCTCCAAGATGGTCGACGCCCTCGGTGGCGTGGAGGTGTGCAGCACCACCCCGCTGGAGGACTACGAACTGGGCACGGTGCTGCCCAACGCCGGACGCCAGATCGTCGACGGCCACACCGCGCTCAACTACGTGCGGGCCCGCCAGGTCACCACCGAGTTCAACGGCGATTACGGCCGCATCAAACGCCAACAGCTGTTCCTGTCCTCGCTGCTGCGGTCGCTGATCTCCCAGAACACGTTCTTCTCGCTGAGCAAGCTCAACAACGTCGTCAACATGTTCATCAACGACAGCTACGTCGACAACATCAAGACCAAGGACCTCGTCGACCTGGGGCAGTCAGTGCAGGGCGTCAACGCAGGCCGCATCAGCTTCGTCACCGTGCCCACCGTCGGATACGCCGACGAAAGCGGCAACGAGACGCCGCGGACCGACGACATGCGCGCCCTGTTCGACGCGATCATCAACGACGATCCGCTGCCGGGCGAGAAGAATCCCGACAACACTCCGGTGCCGGGCAGCACCCCGTCGAGCACCTCGGCCGCGCGGTCGGAAGCACCCCAGACGGCGACCCCGACCCCCGCCCCGGCCGACCCGGCGCCCGCCGAAATGGTCAACGCCGTCACCACCGACCCGCAAGACGTCACCGTCCGGGTGTCGAACTCGACCGGCGCCGACGGGCTGGCTGCCACGGCGGCCCAGGAACTGCAGCAACACGGCTTCAACGTGTCCAGCCCGGATGACTATCCGGAGGCACTACCGTCCACCACGGTGTTCTTCTCCCCCGGGAACGAGCAGGCGGCGGCCACGGTCGCATCGTCGTTCGCCAACCCCACGATCGAGCGCGTGAGCGGCATGGGCAGCGTGGTGCGGGTGGTGCTGGGCGCTGATTTCCACAACGTGAATGCGCCCACCCCGAGCGGTTCGGAGGTGCAGGTCAACGTGGTGCACGGCACCAGCACCGCACACACCGAGCTGCCCCAGGACCTGACAGTCACCAACGCCGCAGACACCACTTGCGAATAATCGGGGGGCATTCACCCTCCGTTCACCGGTAGCGTCGTGACTACCTGGCGACCGACGGCCTAATGTTGTCGCATGCGTACCCAGTACCACGAACAATTGGATTCCCTCACAGACCAGCTCGGCACGATGTGCGAGCTGGCGGGTACCGCGATGGAACGCGCCACCCAGGCTTTGTTGCAGGCCGATCTGGTGCTGGCCGAGCAGGTCATCACCGACCACGACCAGATAAGCGCGCTGAGCACCCGGGCCGAGGAATCCGCATTCGTGTTGCTGGCCCTGCAGGCCCCGGTCGCAGGCGATCTGCGTTCGGTGGTCGGCTCGATCCAGATCGTGGCCGACGTCGACCGGATGGGCGCGCTGGCGCTGCACGTCGCCAAGATCGCCCGCCGTCGCCACCCGCAGCACGCCCTGCCCGAGGAGGTCAACGGCTACTTCGCCGAAATGGGCCGCGTGGCAGTCGAACTGGGCCACGCCGCGCGTGAGGTGCTGATCACGCGCGATCCCGAGAAGGCCGCCAGAATCCAGGAGGAAGACGATGCGATGGACGACCTGCATCGTCATCTGTTCACCGTGCTGATGGACCGGGACTGGAAATACGGCGTGACCGCCGCGGTCGACGTTACGTTGCTGAGCCGGTTCTACGAGCGCTTCGCCGACCACGCCGTCGAGGTGGCCCGCCGGGTGATCTTCCAGGTCACCGGTGTCTACCCGGACGGCGAGACCATTCCGCAGCAGCAGTAACCGGATCTAGTCCGGCACCAGCCGCACGCCGACCTTACGGGCGGCCGCCAGGTCGCCGAGCACCTTGGTGATCACCTGCAGTTCTGCGCTGCTGTAGCGCAGCAGGAAATCGCGCCAGCCGGAATCCATCTCGGCGTGCATCTGACGGTGCACGCCGACGACAAGCTCCCCGTCGGCGGTGAGGCTGAGTTCGATCTCCTTGCGGTTGCCGGGAATTGACTCCCGCGTCACCAATCCCGCGGCCACCAGGCGCTGAACGTGTTTGGACACCGTGCCTTTGAGCCTGCCCGACCGCGCGGCCAACCCGACCACGCTGACCGGACCGTCGGCGATGTCGGCCAGCAGGTGCAGGCTCAGTGTGGGCAGATCGCGCAGCGCCCGCTCCAACCGGGCGGGGCACCGGCCGACCATGAAATCCCGTTCGGCGTCGCCGTCGTCGCCATCGTCGAACCTGTCGCCGACCACGGCGATCAGCGTGGTGATGTCATCAACCAGCGCGAGCTTGGTTTTCATGGAAACCATATTGCCATCCCGACCTGACGCCGTATATGGTTTCCATAGAAACGATATCCAGAGAAACCAAAGGAGCAGGCATGAAAGCCGCCGTCGTCAACCAATGGGGCCAGGTGCCCACCTACACCGACGTGCCCGAACCGCAGCCCCGCGAGGCTGCCGAGGTCGTCACCGTCGAGGCCTCAGCTCTTACCAACCTCACCCGTGCCCTGGTATCGGGAAAGCACTACGCCAGCAAGGAAATACAGCTTCCCGCCATCCCTGGCGTGGATGGTGTGGCGCGACTGGAGGACGGGCGTCGCGTCTACACCGGCGCGCTCGCGCCCTACGGCATGATGGCCGAACGCACCCTGATCGACCCGCACAGCGGCATCGAGATCCCCGAGGCATTGGATTCCGTGACTGCCGCCGCCCTCCCCAACCCGGGCATCTCCGCGTGGACCGCGCTGGCCGACGCAGGCGCAGTCAGCACCGGTGACCACGTGCTGGTGCTCGGCGCCACCGGGGTCACCGGCGCCACGGCCGTGCAACTCGCGAAGTCTGTGTTCGGTGCGGGCCGGGTGGTGGTCGCCGGCCGCGACGCCGACCGGCTGCAGTGGCTGCGTTCGGTCGGTGCCGACGACGTGATCGCCCTCGGCACAGAGGATCTCGCCGCGCGCATCGAGACCCTGCACGCCGAGCAACCGTTCGACGCGGTGCTCGACTATCTCTGGGGCGATCCGGCGGCACAGGCGCTACGGGCGTTGGCCGCGAGCCATCCCTCGGCGCACTACCACGCCACGCGATTCGTGCAGATCGGCTCGATGGCGGGCCCCACGCTCGAACTCGATGCCGGGGTGCTGCGCGGCAACGGCATCACCCTGTGCGGCGTGGGCATCGGCAGCATATCGCCCGAGGCGCTTCTGCGGGCCCGCACCGAAGGGCTGACCCAGATGTTCGCCATGGTCGCCGCAGGCGAATTGCAGTTGCACACCGAGGCCCGGCCGCTGGCCGACGTCGAGCAGGTGTGGGCCGCCCGCGAACGGTCGGGAACCCGGGTGGTGTTGACGCCCTAAGCCCGCCGAGCGGGCGAACCGTCAGCCGAACCGGCCCGAGATGTAATCCTCGGTGGCCTTCTTGTTCGGATTAGAGAAGATCTTCTCGGTGTCGTCGATCTCGATGAGCCTGCCGGGTTTGCCGGTGGCCTCGAGATTGAAGAACGCCGTCTGATCGCTCACTCGGGCGGCCTGCTGCATGTTGTGCGTGACGATGACGATCGTGTAGTCCAGCTTCAGCGTCGAGATCAGGTCTTCGATGGCCAGCGTGGAGATGGGATCGAGAGCCGAGCACGGCTCGTCCATCAACAACACATCGGGTTGCACCGCAATGGCTCTCGCGATGCACAACCGCTGCTGCTGGCCGCCGGACAGGCCACCGCCGGGCTTGTCGAGCCGGTCCTTGACCTCGTTCCACAGGTTCGCACCCTTGAGCGAGCGCTCGGCGACCTCGTCCAGGGTCTTCTTGTTGCGCACGCCCTGGAGCTTCAGGCCAGCGACCACGTTGTCACGAATCGACATGGTGGGGAACGGATTCGGCCGCTGGAACACCATGCCGATGGTCTTGCGCACGCCGACCGGGTCGACACCGGCACCGTAGATGTCCTCGCCGTCGAGCAACACCGAGCCCTCGACGCGGGCGCCCGGGATGACCTCGTGCATGCGGTTGAGCGTGCGCAGCACGGTCGACTTGCCGCAGCCGGACGGGCCGATGAACGCGGTAACGCTGCGTGGCTGCACCGACAGCGCGACATCGGCGACAGCGTGGAATGCGCCGTAATAGATGTTGACGTCTTTGAGATCAAGCCGTTTGGCCATGGTGTGCTCCTAGAACTTCTTGGGGGCAAAGAGTTTGGCGACCAACCGGGCCGCAATGTTGAGCACCGCGACCAGCAGGATCAGCGTCAGCGCCGCGCCCCACAGCCGGTCGGTCGGCACCGGGTTGGCACCCGCACCTGCCGAGATCTGGTCGTACATCATGCCCGGCAGCGAGCCCATAAACCCGCTGAACATGTCGAAGTTGATGGCCTGGGCGTAGCCGACCAGGATCAGCAGCGGTGCCGTCTCCCCCATGACACGGGCCAGAGCCAGCATGACGCCGGTGACGATGCCCGACAGCGCTGTCGGGATCACGATGCGCACGATGGTCTTCCACTTCGGCACGCCGAGCGCGTAGCTGGCCTCCCGCAGGTCCATCGGAACGATCCGCAGCATCTCCTCCGTCGCTCGCACGATCACCGGAATCATCAACAGCACCAAGGACAGTGACACCGCGAAGCCGGACCGGCCGAAGCCCAGGGTGGCCACCCAGAGTGCATAGATGAACAGTGCCGCCACGATCGAGGGCACGCCGGTGAGGATGTCGACCATGAAGGTGGTGACCCGGCCCAGCCGGGTGCCACCGCCGTACTCGACGAGATACACCGCGACCATGACGCCGATCGGAATGGAGATGATCGAGCACACGAGGCCTTGCAGCAACGTACCGATCAACGCGTGATACACCCCGCCGCCGGGGGCGAACGCGGTCATCCCCGCCTGGGAGTTGGTGAACCATACCGGGGAGGTAATCGCTTTGAATCCCTTGGCGACCGCCGACCACAGCACCCACAGCAGTGGTACGAGTGCGATCAGCATGGACGCCGAAACAAGCACGGTGGCAAGGTGATTGGTCAGCTTGCGACGAAGGCTGACGCCCTGGAAGGTCGGCGACTTGACCGGCTGGTCCAATGTGGCGGTCATCGCAGCATTCTCCTCTTCGCGCAAGCGCTCATCGGGCACCCTTTCCGGCAACGACAGCGCGCGCCAGCGAGTTCACCACGAACGTCAGGATGAACAGCACCAGACCGGCAGCAATGTAGGCGCCCGCCTTGTACTGATCGTTGAATTCGCTTGCCGTGGCAGCGATCTTGCTGGCGAAGGTGTAACCACCGTCGAACAGCGACCAGCCGAACGCAGTCTGGGTGCCACGCAGGATGATCAGGAGGGCGATGGTCTCACCGAGCGCGCGCCCGAGGCCGAGCATCGCGCCGCTGATGTAGCCCGACAACCCGAATGGCAGCACCGTCGTGCGGACAACCTCCCAGCGGGTGGCGCCGAGGGCCAATGCGGCCTCGATCTGCCCACGCGGAGTTTGGACGAACACTTCCCGCGTCACCGCGGTGATGATCGGCAGGATCATCACGGCCAGGACGATGCCCGCAGTGAAAATGGTGCCGCCGCCGGCCAGCGACACGTTGCCTGTCTTGAACAGGAACAGCCAGCCCAGGTTGTGGTTGAGCCATACCGCCACGGGCCGCAGCACGGGCGCCAGGACGTACAGGCCCCACACGCCGTAGACGATCGACGGCACCGCGGCCAGCAGATCAACCATGTACGCCAGCGGGCTGGACAAGCGCCTCGGCGCGTACTGAGTCAGGAAGACTGCGATGCCCAGTGCGACGGGCATCGCCAGGATCAGCGAGAACATTGACACGAACACGGTCACCTGGATCAAGTCGAGGATGCCGAAATGCATCGCCGAGGTGTCGGTGGTGATCCAGGTCCCGCCGTAGAGGAAGAAGTTCTCTTGGTTGCGGGCCAACGCCGGGATGGCCCGCCAGAGCAGGAACACCCCGATCGCCGCGATGAGCGCGACGATCAGGATGCCCGAGCCTTCGGCCAGACCGTGGAAAATGCGGTCGCCCAGCCGTACTTTCGCCGCCCCACGCGACGGATCGGTGGAGATGGGTTCCGGCGCGGGGTGGGGCGCGGCCAGCGACTCGCCCGACCCCGCCTTGGCAGGATCAGGTGTTGTCACAGTTGTCCCGTCCGGGTTCCTGTCGGTCATGTGATCGAAAATCCATCCTCACCAGAATAATTGCGCCGCTGAACTAGGCGATCGCGTTGACCGAAGTCAACAGGCGCTGCTTGAAGGCGTCCGGAAGCGGAACGTAACCGGCGTCGCCCAGGCCCGACTGGCCCTGGTTGGCAGCCACCGTCAGGAACGACTTGACAGCTGCGGAGGTGTCGGCGTCATAGCCCTTGGAGCAGACGATGTTGTAGGTCGCCAGCACCAGCGGGTACACGCCGGCTTCCTTCGAGCCGTACAGCGAGTTCAGGTCGAGCTTGAGGTCGTTGCCCTCGGCGGCGAACTTGGCGGCGTCGATCGCCTTGGCCGCCGACTCGTTGCTCAACGCGACCGGGCCCGCACCGCTGTCGATCTGCGCGGCCGACAGCTTGGCCTGGTCGGCGAAGCCCTTCTCCACGTAGCCGATCGCTCCCGGGGTGCTCTGCACGGCCTGCACCACGCCCGAGGACTTCTGCGCACCCTCACCGGCGCCGCCCTGGAACTCGCTGCCCGCGCCCTTGGTCCACGCCTGCGGCGCGGCGGCAGCCAGGTACTTCTGGAAGTTGTCGGTGGTGCCCGAGGAGTCCGAGCGGTAGACCGGCTTGATGTCGACGTCCGGCAGGTTGGCGCCGGCGTTCAGCGCAGCGATGGCCGGGTCGTTCCACTTCTTGATCTGGCCCTGGAAGATCTTGGCCAGCACGTCACCGTTGACGACGAGCTTGTCGACGCCCTCGAGGTTGTAGGCCAGCGCGACGGGACCGAACACCAGCGGCAGGTTCCACGCCGGATTGCCGCCGCAGCGGTCCGCGGCGGCCTTGACCTGATCGCCGCTCAGCGCCGAGTCGGAGCCTGCGAAGTCAACCTGCTTGGCGATGAACTGCGTGCGACCCGCGCCCGATCCGGTCGGGTTGTACGACAGGTTCTTGCCCGGGCAGGCCTGGCCCCACGCCTGGTTGAACAGCGCGATGGCGTTCTGCTGGGCCGTCGAGCCTTCCGCGGTCAGCGCATTCTTGCCACCGCACTCTGCGGACGCCGCAGCGGTGCCCGATGCGGCGGAGGTCGTCTTGGTGCCGGCGTTGTTGTCGCTACCGCAGGCGGTCAGCGTCAGCGCGGCGACGGCCGTCGCAGACAAGAACACTCCGAGCGGAGTGCCGACCCTCTTACCAATGCTGTTGAGCTTCACTTATCCCACTTTCGTTTGACGGCGTCAGACTCCCCGGCAACGTATGCGGCCGCAGTGGACGGTGTGGTGATGGAATATGAACGGACGGTGAACAGGTTCAGCGTGTTCACTGCTAGTCGCGTTGCGAGGCCCCATAGGCCGCATCGACAACAGCCACCTCGAAACCGAGTTTTCGGTAAGTGTTCACCGCCGCCGAGTTATTTGCCTCGGCGTAAAGCATGACCACAGGCTGTGAAGTCCCTGACAGCGCCGCTGCGAGGTGGTGCAGCCCGGCCAAGGTCAACACCGACCCGAGTCCGCGGCCCTGCGCGGACGGATCGACGCCCACCACGTACACCTCACCGAGACCGGAGCCGTCCGGCAGGCCATCGGCGTGGACCTTCGTCCAGTGGAAGCCCACCAGCCGTCCGGATGTTTGTGGTTCCCCTTGCGAGCCGGTCCCGTCGTCGAACGCCAGGAACAGGCCCTTCGGGTCGAACCACGGTTCGTCGCGACGTTCGGCGATCTCCCGCTCGGTCCAGCCACCCTGCTCGGGGTGCCAAGAAAAGGCCGCGTTGTTGACCCGGAGCAATTCGGCGTCGTCCTGCGGCCCCGCATACGTCTTGATCGTCACGCCGGCGGCGTCCCGCTGGGGAGGCAGATCGGCCAGCGGACGACGCATCTGCAGCAGCTCCCGGACGATGACGAGCCCCAGCTTCGACGCGAGCGCCCGGGCGGGCTCGAGGTTGCCGTGCGCCCAGATCCTGGCGCCGGGCCCGCCCTCCGAGAGCCCCGCGCGAGCCAGCTCCGACCCGGTCCCGTGCCTTCTGGCATGTGGGTGCACCACCAGCTCGGCCATGGCCGGATCGTCTCCGTCGGCCGGGGCCAGGTTGAGGTAGCCGATCACCTCGTCGCTGTCGGTAGCGACCAGGTGACGGGTGCGGTCACGGCTGAGCTCGCGCAGAACCTGATCACCGACCGGCGCGATCCCGTCGTGCTCCGTCGCCGCTGTGATCAGCGCACGGATCTGCTGTTGATCGGCGCCGGACAACGACGTGCGCCAGTTGATCTCGGTCACTGGCTGGGCAGCCGATCGGCCAGCGGGCCGTTGGCGACCGGCGGCGAGTAGTCGTCGTCATCGTCACTGTCGTCGGCTGTCTGTCCCACGGCCGGCGCGCGTCCGCGGGACGGGCGGACCGCCTTGTAGCCGACGTTGCGCACGGTGCCGATCAGCGACTCGTACTCGGGCCCCAGCTTGGCGCGCAGGCGACGCACGTGCACGTCGACCGTGCGGGTGCCGCCGAAGAAGTCGTAGCCCCACACCTCCTGCAGCAACTGGGCACGGGTGAACACCCGGCCCGCGTGCTGTGCGAGGTACTTCAGCAGCTCGAATTCCTTGTACGTGAGGTCGAGCGGACGGCCGCGCAGCCGCGCGGTGTACGTGCCCTCGTCGATGACCAGCTCGCCTAGCGAGATCTTGCCGGCGTTCTCCTGGCTGGCCGCGCCGCCGCGGCGCCCCACCAGCAGCCGCAGCCTCGCGTCGATCTCGGCGGGGCCGGTGCCCGGCAACAGAATCTCGTCCAGGCCCCATTCGTGGGTCACGGCGACGAGTCCGCCTTCGTTGAGCACGGCGACCACCGGAACCGATGTCCCGGTCGTGCCCAGCAGTCGACACAGACCACGGGCGGCGGCCAGATCCACCCGCGCATCGACGATCGCCACGTCGGCGTTGCCCGCCTCCAACAGGGACGACACCTCGGTCGGCGCTGTCCGCACGCTGTGTGCCAGCAGCGACAGGGAGGGCAGGACAGACTCCGGATGCGGGTCGAGGGTGAGTAGCAGCAGATCCAACAGGTCCTCCGGCGCACCGGGAATCACTTTGGAACCGCCCGGACGCCGATGTCGGAGGTGGTTACCCGGATTCATGGCTGACACGTGGCCGTTACCGGCCATTTGTCTACTAACGATAACGCCTTGCCTGCGGATCGGCCGCGCCGCGAGAAACGTCCGCCCGGACGTGGGCAACAATATGCCGGTGCGGAAACTGGTGATCGGCTTCGTCGCGACCGTGCTCGCACTCGTCGTGGCGGCCGTCGGCGTCGACTTCGGCGCCGCCATCTACGCCGAATACCGGCTGGCTCGCACGCTGCGCACGGTCGCCGCCCTGAACTGGGACCCCACCGCAGCGATCCTCGGATTCCCGTTCATCACCCAGGCCCGTAGGCACCAGTACAACGAGGTGGAACTGCGGGCGATCGGTGTGGACCACCCCGTGGTCGGCAAGGCGTCGCTGGAAGCCACGATGCACCACATCAACCTGACCGAGGCTTCGTGGCTCATCCGGCCGAACGCGCCCATGCACATCGGCAAGCTGGAGAGCCGCATCATCATCGATTCCACCCATGTCGGACGGTTCATGGGGATCGACGACCTGCTGGTGGAGGCCCCGTCCCGGGAGACCAACGACCCCACCGGCGGCACCACCGAATCGGGCATATCGAGCAACCAGGGCCTGGTCTTCACCGGCACCCCACGGGCCGCGGGCATCGACAAGCGCGTCAGCGTCACCGTGGATCTGTCCATCGCCGGCGAGGACCACAGCACGCTGGTGATGACCGCTACCGGGGTACTCACCGGTGCAGGCACCGCCGACCAGCCCGTTCCCGAGGACAAGACCGCCGCGGTGCTCGCTGAGTTCAGCAGCACCATCACCGGGCAGAAGCTGCCCTTCGGCATTACGCCGACCAGTGAGGGTGCCCGAGGATCGGACATCATCATCGAGGGCATCGCCGAGGGAGTAACCGTCGAGCTGAGCGAGTTCAGACAGACATGAGCGCTTCCATGATCACCGTGGTCGCGGTACTGATCGCCGCGCTGGGCGTGGCGTACGTGATCGGCAGGCTGGTGACGCTGCGCGCCGGAATGCTGCGGGCCGCCGACGAGGCCGCCGCGCAGCTGGACACCTCAGACCTCGGGCTGTCCACCACCGGGCCGACCATCCTGCATTTCAGCGCGGAGTGGTGCGGACCGTGCGCCGGGGTGCGCCGCGTGGTCGACCAGGTGTGCGCCGAGCTGCCCGCGGTGGCGCACGTGGAGATCGACATGGACGCGAATCCGGCGGCGGCGCGGCGTCTTTCGGTTTTGTCCCTGCCGACGACGTTCATCTTCGACGCCGAAGGGCATCAGCGGTACCGCACCAGCGGGGTACCCAAGGCTGCTGACCTGCGCACAGCGCTCGAACCGCTGTTGGCCTGAGTCGGCGGTTATTGGGTAAGCTGTCGCTCGTGTCCGCCCGCATTGAGCTTGTGCTCACCAAGCGCCGCGCAGTCGATCTGTGCCGCGTCGCGGGCTGCTGCTGTTGTTGTTGTTGCTGCTGAGCGCTTCCGCGCGTCTTGACGTGCCCGCTCGGAGTCTTGCCCTCCGGCCTGCTCACCTCCAGCCTTCCAACAACAACAGGAGCTTGTTCACATGTCAGGTCCTCACCTCGAGACCACCGGTCAGGTCGACGTACGCGGCCCCCGATTCGCCGCCTGGGTCACCACCGGTGCGCTGATCCTCACCCTGCTGATCTCCGGGGTCAGCAGCGTCGCGGCGGCCATACTGCTCGGCCTGCAGGCGGTGGTGTTCGCCATCGGTGCCGTCGGCGGTCCCCGCAGGCATCCGTACGGCCGGGTGTTCGCCACGCTCGTGGCGCCACGCCTTGGCCCCGTCACCGAACGTGAACCGGTTGCTCCGCTGAAATTCGCTCAACTGGTCGGCTTTGTGTTCGCCGTCGTCGGTACCGTCGGCTTCGCGCTCGGCGTCCCCGCGCTCGGCTTGGCCGCCACCGCGCTGGCCTTGGTGGCAGCGTTCCTCAATGCCGCGTTCGGCATCTGCCTCGGCTGCCAGATCTATCCGCTGGTGGCCCGTTTCCGTCGCACGCCAAGCCCCGCCTAACACCGCCAAAAACCAAGCAACCGAAAGGATCTCGTCTATGGCACGCTCCGACGTCCTGGTCTCCACCGAATGGGCCGGGAACAATCTCGAAACTCCTGGCGTGGTATTCGTCGAGGTCGACGAGAACACCAGCGCTTATGACGACGAGGGCCACATCCCCGGCGCCGTCAAGCTGGACTGGAAAGACGACCTGCAGGACGCCGTCAAGCGTGACTTCGTCGACCAGCAGCAGTTCTCGAAGCTGTTGAGCGACAAGGGCATCAGCAATGACGACACCGTAGTTCTGTACGGCGGCAACAACAACTGGTTCGCGGCCTACGCCTACTGGTACTTCAAGCTGTACGGCCACGCCGACGTCAAGCTGCTCGACGGCGGCCGCAAGCGCTGGCAGCTCGACGGCCGCCCGCTGGTCAAGGACGCGGTCAGCCGCCCGGAGACGTCGTACTCGGCCAAGCCGCAGGACCACAGCATCCGCGCCTTCCGCGACGACGTGATCGCCGCGATCAACGTCAAGAACCTGGTCGACGTGCGTTCGCCCGACGAATTCTCCGGCAAGATCCTGGCCCCCGCACACCTCCCGCAGGAGCAGAGCCAGCGGCCCGGACACATCCCCGGAGCCATCAACGTTCCGTGGAGCAAGGCCGCCAACGAGGACGGCACCTTCAAGTCCGACGAGGAACTCGCTGCGCTGTACGCCGCGGCAGGCCTGGACGGCGAGAAGGAAACCATCGCCTACTGCCGGATCGGTGAGCGCTCGTCGCACACCTGGTTCGTGCTGCAGGAACTGCTGGGACACCAGAACGTGAAGAACTACGACGGCAGTTGGACGGAATACGGCTCCCTGGTGGGCGCCCCGATCGAGTTGGGAAGTTGATATGTGCTCTGCACCCAAGCAAGGACAGACGTTGCCGGCCGGCGTCGACCTGGAGAAGGAAACCGTGATCACGGGACGCGTGGTCGACGGCTCCGGCCAGGCAGTCGGCGGGGCGTTCGTACGCCTGCTCGACTCCTCCGACGAGTTCACCGCTGAGGTGGTGGCGTCGGCGACCGGCGACTTCCGCTTCTTCGCGGCGCCGGGCACCTGGACCCTGCGCGCGCTGTCGCCCGCCGGCAACGGTGACGCCAGCGTCGCCCCGACCGGTGCCGGGATCCACGAGGTCGACGTCAAGGTCGCTTAGTGCTCTTCGCTCGAACGTGAGCTTGTGCGCGAGGATTCGCCCGTATTTCGCACACAAGCTCACGTTCGGCGAGTGACCGCCGGCACACCACCCGGGGCCACGAGACGTCTGCCGAGGAACTAGACTCATCGGCGTGGTGCTCTTCTTCGAGATCATGCTTGTCGCGGCTGTCGTGGTCATCACGTGGTTTGCGCTGTACACCCTTTACCGGCTCGTCACTGACGAGTCGTGACGTCCGAGCAGGACGTTCCAGCCGACGGTCCTGAGCTGGTCGTACCGGGCTCCGGTGACCGGGCGGTCGCCGCGGCTGCCGAACGGGCCAAGGCCACGGCAGCGCGCAACATCCCGGCCTTCCAGGACCTACCGCTTCCCGCCGATACCGCGAATCTGCGCGACGGCGTGGGCCTCAACGACGCTCTGCTGGCGCTGCTGCCGCTGGTGGGCGTCTGGCGCGGCGAGGGCGAAGGCCGCGACGCGGACGGCGACTACCGGTTCGGCCAACAGATCGTGGTATCCCACGACGGCTCTGACTACCTGAACTGGGAATCCCGGTCTTGGCGGCTCAACGCGGCCGGGGACTACGACTCCCCCGCCCTGCGGGAAACCGGCTACTGGCGCTTCGTCGACGATCCGTCGGATCCGTCCGAGGCCCAGGCCATCGAATTGCTTCTCGCGCACTCCGCAGGCTACGTCGAGTTGTTCTACGGCCAGCCGCTCAATCAGTCGTCGTGGGAGCTGGCCACCGATGCGTTGGCCCGCAGCCGCTCCGGTGTGCTGGTGGGCGGTGCCAAGCGGCTCTACGGCATCATCGAGGGCGGCGACCTGGCGTATGTGGAGGAACGCGTCGACGCCGACGGCGGACTCGTTCCGCATCTGTCGGCCCGGCTGAGCAGGTTCGTCGGCTAGTGCGCCGCCTCGGATATGCGGTGGCCGCGCTGGCCGCCGCGGCAACCCTGGCGTCCTGCTCGACCGACAGTGCTCCGCAACCGGCACCGACATCGACGCCCCCCGAACACGGCTCGTTCGCGCACTGCCTCACCGAGCATGGTGTGCCCGCAGCACCAGGCCCCGTCGCGGGACCGCCTCAAGGGGTCGACCCGGGTACCTGGCAGAAGGCCATGACAGCGTGCTCGGACCTGGCTCCCGGGCCGCGCTAACCGCTCACACAGCGGGCACATAGCTTTCCGATAACCCGCGCCCAGCACGCCCGCATAGCGTCACCGCCATGAGACGGACGATCTTGAAAACGGTTTTGACCGGGGTGGCGGCCGCCGCGCTCATCGGTGGTGTTGCCGCCTGCTCGTCGAACCAACCGCAGACCGGGCAAACCAACTCGGCGTCCGCTGCTGCGTCAGCGGCACCGGAATCGGCGGCACCCGACGCCTACGGCCAGTGCATGCAAGATCACGGTATGCCCGCCCCTCCCGGAGGGTTCGGTCAGCGGCCGCCGGGGCATCCTGACGGCCCGCCGCCCGACGGTGCAACACCTCCCGAGGGAGCGCCTCCTGCCGGGCCGCCACCGGGGCACCACGGTGCCGGTGCGACACCGCCACCTCCGCCGGGAGTAGACCAAGACGCCTGGGACAACGCGTTGCAGGCGTGCGCCTCGTTGGCGCCCACACCGCCTGTCCGGTAACGAGAATTCCGCGCTGGATATGGAGCGGCCCCCGAGCCTTGGTTCCTGGGTTGGACTGACCGAGGGGCTCGGGGGCCGGGTGGCTGCGGGGAATTCGCCAGCGCGCGCAGGCAATTCACCCCGCGCTGCTAGCGGGCAGCCACCTCACATGTCCATAAATCAATCAATTTTTCGGACCACCTCCTTCCCTGTGTACGAGCGACCGTACCCCCGTATCTGCACCGCGACAAGCGATTTAATCTCAGCGATCGCTGACGATGGCCGCGTCCACCAAACCTGCCAGTTCGTCGTGCAGCGGGGCGTCGGGCAGGCGGTGTCCGTCCAGGGTGTGCACGCGCGCGGCGAGCGTGATGCTCGATACCAGCCAAACCCCTTGTGCAGCAATGAGATCTGCTGGTGTGAGTTGGCGGTAATCGCAGTCGTAGCCCTTGTTGCGGGCGACCTCGAAGAGCGCCTGCTGCGTCGTTCCGCGCAGGATCGGGTACCACGGCGGCGGCGTGAGCAGCAGCGGCGCCCCGGATTCGTCCGGGGTCGCGATGACCACCGTGGACCGCGGCCCCTCCAGCAGATACCCGTCGGAGCTGACGAAGATCACGTCACCGGCGCCATGGCGCGCGGCGTGGCGTAGCGCGGCCATGTTGACCGCGTAGGACAGCGTCTTGGCGCCTGCGACCAACCACGGCATGTCGGCGGCGCCGAGTGGCAGTCCCCGATCCAGCGTTATCGCCGCGACCCCGTCCCGCCGGGCACCGGCTACCCGGTCGGCCAGCGCGCCGATGGTCGCGAACGCCGTCGGCGGCCCGCCGCTTTCGCGGCCCCGGCTGTACACCAGGCGCAACACCCCGTCGCCGGCCTGATCGGACGAGTGTTCGGCCACCCAGCGCTGCGCACCGATGCCCACCGCGTTGCGCCAGGCCGGCAGATCGGGCTCGGGCAGGTCGAGCATCCGGGCGGACTGGCTCAGCCGCATCAGATGCGACTCCAGCAGGCACGGTCTGCCGTCGCGGATCAGCAGCGTCTCGAAGACCCCGTCGCCGCGCACCGCAGCCAGGTCGTCAGCGTGCAGTAGAGGTGCCGTCGGATCGTGGAGTTGCCCGTCCAGGGTGACCACCACGGCTGGTTGACTCGCCATGGGGCCTCACCCTAGCGCCGTAGAGTTGGACCATGTCAGAAGTACCGACTGCGGTTCCCGCACCCGACAGCAGCCCTGATGCCGGTGCCGTGTGGCATTACGGCGATCCCCTCGGTGAACAGCGGGCCGCGGCCCGGGGTGCCGTCGTGGTCGACCGCTCCCACCGCGCAGCGCTCACCCTCACCGGGAAAGACCGCCAGAGCTGGCTGCACAGCATCTCGACGCAGCATGTGAGCGCGCTGCCCGACGGCGCCGTGACGGAGAACCTCAGCTTGGATCTGCAGGGCCGGGTCGAGGATCACTGGATTCAGACCGAACTCGGCGGCACCACCTATCTCGACACCGAGTCGTGGCGGGCCGAACCGCTGCTCAGCTATCTGCGCAAGATGGTGTTCTGGGCCGACGTCCAGATCGAGCCGGCCGAGCTCGCGGTGCTCTCGCTACTGGGCCCGGCGCTTGCCGACTCGGCGGTGCTGACCGCGCTGGGCCTCGATGTCCTGCCCGCCGAGCTGTCGGCGGTCCCGCTGGCAGACGGCGGATTCGTCCGCCGCATGCCTGCCGACACGCTCGAACTCGATCTCGTGGTGCCCCGCGATCAGGTCGACGCGTGGAAGCAGCGGCTGGCGGCGGCCGGGGTGCAGCCCGCCGGGGTCTGGGCCTACGAAGCACACCGGGTCGCGGCACGTCGGCCGCGTCTGGGGGTCGACACCGACGAACGCACCATCCCGCATGAGGTTGGCTGGATCGGGTCCGCGGTCCATCTGGACAAGGGCTGCTACCGGGGCCAGGAGACCGTCGCGCGCGTACACAACCTGGGCAAACCACCGCGCATCCTGGTTCTGCTGCAGCTCGACGGATCCTCCGAACGCCCGTCGCCCGGTGACCCGGTGACCGCGGGCGGCCGCACAGTCGGCCGGCTGGGCACCGTTGTCGATCACGTCGACGAAGGCCCGATCGCGCTCGCGCTGCTCAAACGCGGAATTCCGGTCGAGACCGAGCTGCTCACCGGCGGCGAGGTAGCCGTGGCGGCCGTCATCGACCCGGACTCGATGCCTGCCGCGGACACCAGCGCGGGCGCCGGACGAGCTGCGGTGGATCGGCTGCGCAGCGGGACATGACGGCACTCACGCCCCCTCGGAGGCAGGGCCTGCCAGCACTTCGCCGCCGGGCACGGTAAAGTGTTGGCAGGACAATAAAGACACACAGATCGGAGCCGCCTAGCAAATGGGCCGCTCCGTTATTGCGCGAGGGGGTCCCCCCATGGGCCGCGGCCGGGCTAAGGCAAAGCAGACCAAGGTTGCACGTGAGCTCAAGTACAGCTCACCGCAGACCGATTTCTCCCAGCTCCAACGTGAGCTGTCGGGTGCTCCCGATTCCGAGGATGCAAACGACGACGCCGACGAGTGGGCTAACGAGGACGACTGGCGGCGCTGAGCTGACCGGCATTCCGGCCCCACGGCACCTTGTCCGCAGGGCCGGATTCCTCTATCCGCGAGAAGAACCCTTTCCGGGTTAGAAGCGCGGGTGCTGACCGACGAGTTGGGCGCGCAAACTGTCCTTCCCGCCCTTCTCGACGGTTCCCAGCGTCCAGCAGTTCAGGTGCCGCGCAGTCAGGATCGCCAGCGCACGGTCGGTGTCCTCCG
The DNA here is from genome assembly GCF_001665685.1 of Mycobacterium sp. 852013-50091_SCH5140682. Lineage (GTDB taxonomy): Bacteria > Actinomycetota > Actinomycetes > Mycobacteriales > Mycobacteriaceae > Mycobacterium. Next base: position 103,193 of record NZ_LZTB01000010.1, on the reverse strand, counting down.
GCGCGACGACGGCGACCATGCCGACGCCCATGTTGAACGTCTTCTCCATCTCGACGCGTTCGATGCGGCCACGCTGGGCGATCATCTGGAACACCGGAGCGGGCGTCCACGTGCCGCGATCCAGTGTCGCGGTCAGGCCGTGTGGGATGACCCGTTCCAGGTTGCCGGCCAGGCCGCCGCCGGTGACGTGGCAGAACGTGCGGACCTGTGTTTCGGCCGCCAGTGCCAGGCAGTCCTTGGCGTAGATGCGCGTCGGCTCCAGCAGCTCTTCACCGAGGGTTCTGCCGAACTCCTCGACGTGGCCGGCCAGGTTCATGCGGTCGATCTCCAGCAGCACCTTGCGGGCCAGTGAGTAGCCGTTGGAGTGCAGGCCACTGGCCGCCATGGCGATGATCACGTCGCCAGGCTTGACCCGATCAGGCCCCAGCACATCGTCTGCCTCGACGATGCCGACGCCCGTCGCGGAGATGTCGTAGTGGTCGGGCTCCATCAGGCCCGGGTGCTCGGCCGTCTCGCCGCCGAGCAGCGCGCAGCCGGCCAGCACACACCCGTCGGCGATGCCGGACACGATGGCGCTGACGCGTTCCGGGACGGTGCGCCCGACGGCGATGTAGTCCTGCAGGAACAGTGGCTCGGCCCCGCACACGACGAGATCGTCGACGACCATCGCGACCAGGTCCAGTCCGACGGTGTCGTGCTTGTCCATGGCTTGGGCCACCGCCAGTTTGGTGCCCACTCCGTCGGTCGACGAGGCCAGGACCGGCTCGCGGTAACCGCCGCGCAGTGCGAACAGTCCGGCGAAGCCACCCAGACCACCCCGGACCTCGGGACGGGTTGCTTTGGCAGCGAGCGGTTTGAAGAGTTCTACAGCGCGGTCACCGGCTTCGATGTCCACCCCGGCCGATGCGTAGGAAATGCCCTGCTGATCGGCGATGCCGTGCTGTGCGGCGCCTTTAGTCATCGCAAATAAGGCTACCGCCCCGGAGATCGGCGCGATACAGCGCCAGCGCGCTGACGGTCTCCTCAGGGCCTGCGCAGCGCCGAGACGTTGTCGTTCTCGGCGCTCACCGGGATGCCGCTACGCGCCGCGGTGGCCAGCATGTGCTCGACGACGTTCTTGCCGAGCGCGGCCTCACCAGGCAGTTCGATCGGGTAGTTGCCGTCGAAGCAGGCCGAGCACAACCGGGTGGCGGGCTGCTCGGTGGCCGCGATCATCCCCTGCTGGGAGATGTAGCCCAAGGTGTCGGCGCCGATGGCGTGGCGCACGGCCTCCAGCATCTCACCCTCGTGTTCCTTGGGCGCGGCGTTGGCGATCAGTTCCGCCGGGGTGGCGAAGTCGATGCCATAGAAGCAGGGCCATTTGACCGGCGGGGACGCGATCCGGACGTGCACCTCGACGGCGCCGGCTTCCCGCAGCATGCGGACCAGGGCGCGCTGGGTGTTGCCGCGGACGATCGAATCGTCGACGACGATCAGCCGCTTGCCCCGGATCACCTCTTTGAGCGGGTTGAGCTTGAGCCGGATGCCCAGCTGGCGGATGGTCTGCGACGGCTGGATGAACGTGCGGCCCACGTAGGCGTTCTTCATCAGGCCCTGCCCATACGGGATGCCCGATTCCTGCGCGTACCCGACCGCCGCCGGGGTGCCCGATTCGGGCACACCGATCACCAGGTCGGCGTCGATGGGGTGCTCGCGGGCCAACCGCCGGCCGATGTCGACGCGCGTGGCGTGCACCGAACGGCCGACAAGCGTGCTGTCGGGGCGGGCCAGGTAGACGTATTCGAAGACGCAGCCCTTGGGTTCCGGGTTGGCGAAGCGGGTGGAGCGCACCCCGTCGGCGTCGATGGCCAGCAGTTCTCCTGGCTCGATGTCACGGACGAACGAGGCGCCCACGATGTCGAGGGCCGCGGTCTCGGAGGCGACCACCCAGCCGCGGTCCAGCCGGCCCAGCGACAGCGGCCGCACCCCGTGCGGGTCGCGGGCGGCGTAGAGGGTCGTCTCGTCCATGAAGGTCAGGCAGAACGCGCCGCGCACGGTCGGCAGCAGGTCGAGGGCGGCCTGCTCCAGCGTGGCGTCAGCGGCGCCGTGGGCCAGCAGTGCGCCCAGGATGTCGGAGTCCGTCGTGGCCGCCGGGGCACCCTTCATGTCGATGAGGCCCGCTTCGCGCGCCCGGCGGGCGAGTTCGGCGGTGTTCACCAGGTTGCCGTTGTGCCCGAGCGCCACGCCCGTGCCTGCGGCGGTGTTGCGGAAGACGGGTTGGGCGTTCTCCCACGTGGTGGAGCCGGTGGTCGAGTAGCGGCAGTGGCCGACGGCGACGTGGCCCGGCATGGCGGCCAGGGTCTGCTCATCGAACACCTGGCTGACCAGGCCCAGATCCTTGAACACAAGGATCTGTGAACCGTCGGTGACCGCGATACCCGCGGCTTCCTGACCACGGTGCTGCAGCGCGTACAAGCCGTAGTAGGTGAGCTTCGCGACGTCTTCTCCCGGGGCCCAGACCCCGAATACACCACACTCTTCGCGCGGTTCGTTGTCGTCGAGTTCCTGACCAGTCACGATAGGGCTGCTCCCGGGGCGGCGGTTGGAGACATCACAGAGTCTACGGTCCAGATGGGCCTGAAAAAGAATCGAATGGCCGCTTCTGGTATCGGGAACGTTCAACAACGGACGCCGCGGCCGCATTTCCGGCCCACTCCGGTGGTGTGGACAACCCCACCCCGATCCGTCGGGATAACCCCATCGATTCGCCACTGGCCAACGGCAAGGATGACTTTCGTGACCAGTCAACTCTCGGAGAAGCCAGATACCGGTCCTGCCGATTCCGTCGGCGAAGCTCAACGGCACCCGTGGTCCAACGTGACGAAGACCTCATTTCGATTCTGCTTCATCTACTTCGGCCTGTTCTGTCTGCTGTTCGCGCAGATCACGTTCGCCTTCCTCGGCATCGTCGGCCGGTGGTTGCCGGAATCGGCCGTGATGTGGCAGATGACGGTGCTCGGCCCGGTGTTGAGCTGGGTCGGCAGGAATGTCTTCGGTGTCGAGGCGGTGTTGCATCGGGATTCGGGCAGCGGCGATCAGGCCGCCATTTGGGTAATGGTGTTCTGCCTGCTGGTCATCGCCGTCGTCGGCACCGCGGTGTGGTCGCTGGTCGACCGGGACCGCCGCGACTACTCGCGACTGTGGGCGTGGTTTCTGACGTTCGTGCGGTTGTGCGTCGCGGGCCAGATGCTGTTCTACGGGTTCGCCAAACTCATCCCGACACAGATGCCGAGCCCGCCGTTGACCGCGTTGCTGCAGCCCTACGGCAACTTCAGCCCCGCGTCGGTGCTGTGGCTGCAGGTGGGCACGTCGCAGCCCTACGAGATGGCGTTGGGCGCCGCGGAGGTGCTGGCCGGGGTGCTGCTGTTCCTGCCGCGCACCGCGACGCTGGGCGCGTTGGTCGGCCTGGTGAGCATGGCGCAGGTGTTCCTGTTGAACATGACGTTCGACGTGCCGGTCAAGATCCTGTCCGGCCACCTCCTGCTGATGAGCCTGGTCGTGCTCGCCCCGCAGCTGCGCCGGTTGACGAACCTGTTTGTGCTGCAACGCCCGTCGGAGCCGGTCAGCCAGCCCGAGCTGTTCGGCACCGAGCGCGCCAATCGGAGAATCGGCACGGCTCAAGCAGTGCTCGGCGTCTGGGTGGCGATCGGCTGCGTCTGGACCGGTTGGCAGGCCTGGCACCAATACGGTGGCGGTAGCGCCAAACCCGAGCTGTACGGCATCTGGTCGGTCGGCGAGTTCAGCGTCGACGGCACGCCGCTGCCGCCACTGACCACCGACCAGACCCGTTGGCAACGTGTGGTTTTCGACAAGCCCGGCGCGATGACCTACCAGCGGATGAACGGCGACCTGGTGGACGCGACCGCTGAGATCAGTGCGGACACCATCCGGGCCTCGGAACCGGGCGGCCACGTGCTGGCCGAACTGACCGTGTCACGCCCGACTGCGCAGCAGCTGCACCTGGTAGGCACCGTGCAGGGCCGTCCCGTTGCGATGACGCTCAACCAGGTCGACCTGACCGGATTCACCCTGCGCAACAGAGGTTTTCACTGGGTTCAGGACTATCCGTTCTTCCGCTGAACGCTATAGCGCGACCAGTGGTAGCCACCGCGCGACCTCGGTGGCGCGCGAACCCGACAGCTGCACGACGCCCGTGGCGTCGTCGAGCGACAACAGCCCCGTGGCAAGCAGCAGCCAGGTGCGGGCGTCGGTTTCGACGACGTTCGGCGGCGTGCCGCGGGTGTGGCGCGGCCCCTGGATGCACTGCACCGCCACGAACGGGGGTACCCGCACCTCGACGCTCGCGCCTGGTGCAACCGCGGCCAGCGTGCGCGCCGTGAGCCGTACCGCGTCGGCAAGCTCGGCCCGACTTGGCTCTGGGGCGCCTGCGTCGCGCAACCAGTCGGCTACCGCCGACACGGCGACCCGGGTCTTCACCGGATCTGCACTACCGCGCGCTGCCATACCTTAGTGTCTCAAAGTGTTTGCCGATCGCCACAATCCGCCGTACAAGACGGCCGGAGCCGCTCTCCTTGCGGTCGTGGCGCTTCTGCTGATGCTGATCGCGCTGCAGTTCCGCGGGGCTTTCCAGCCGAAAGCCCAGCTGACCCTGTTGTCCTCACGCGCCGGCCTGGTGCTGGACCCGGGATCCAAGGTCACCTACAACGGTGTCCCGATCGGCCGGGTCGCGGGTGTCAGCACAGTCAACGGCGATGACCTCAAAGCGCGGGTCATGCTCGACATCGACCCGCGTTATCTGAACCTGTTACCTGCCAACGTGGAAACCTCGATCCAGGCCACCACCGTGTTCGGCAACAAGTACGTCGCCTTCCGCTCGCCGCAAAAGCCAAGTGCAGAGCGGGTTTCCACCACCACGCCGGTCGAAGTGTCCGCGGTGACCACCGAGTTCAACACGCTCTTCGAAACCATCACGGCCATCTCCGAGCAGGCCGACCCGATCAAGCTCAACCAGACCCTGTCAGCCACCGCGCAGGCGCTGTCCGGTCTCGGCGACAAGTTCGGCCGTTCGCTGGTCGACGGGAACGCCATCCTCGACGACCTGAACCCGCGGATGCCGCAGTTGCGCCACGACATCAGCGCGTTGGCCGATCTCGGCGATGTGTACACCGATGCGGCGCCGGACCTGTTCGACGGGTTGACCAGCGCGACCCGCACCGCAGCCACGTTCAATGCCGAGCGCGAGAACATCGATTCGGCACTGATGGCGGCGATCGGGTTCGCCGGGACCGGGGCCGACATCCTGGAACGCGGCGGACCGTACCTGCAGCGCGGCGCGCAGGACCTGATTCCGACGTCGAAGCTGCTCGACGAGTATCAAGGCGAAATCCTGTGCATGATCCGCAACTATCACGACGTCGCGCCGGAGCTGAACCTGGCGCTCGGCGGAGACAACGGCTATTCGCTGGCGTCCTCCGGCACGCTGTACAGCATCGGTTCGGCCAATGCCTTCGTCTATCCGGACAACCTGCCGCGCGTGAACGCCCACGGCGGTCCCGAGGGCAAGCCGGGCTGCTGGCAGAAGATCACGCGCGACCTGTGGCCCGCTCCGTATCTCGTGATGGACACCGGGCTGTCGATCGCGCCGTACAACCACCTCGAGCTCGGCTCACCGATGTTCACCGACTACGTATGGGGCCGTCAGATCGGGGAACCGACCATCAACCCGTGACGCAGGCGTTGACATCAACTTTCGTTGAGGTTCTACCGTGACGACATGTTGTTCAAACCGCACGAGATCGCATTTCTGCGCGATGCCGACCTGGGTAGGTTGGCCACCATCCAACCCGACGGCACGCCGCAGAACAGCCCGGTGGGCTTCACGTACAACGAGCAGCTCGGCACGATCGACATCGCCGGTTACCGCATGTCGCACAGCCAGAAATTCCGCAACATCGCCGGCAATCAGAAAGTCGCATTCGTGGTCGACGACATCGCCTCCCGCAACCCGTGGCGCGTTCGCTGCCTGGAGATCCGCGGCACCGCCGAGCAGGCCCAGGTGCCTGCCGCCCGCGGGGCCGCGGGCGATGAGTTGGACACCGCCATAATCCGGGTGACGCCGCGCAAGATCATCAGCTTCGGCATCGACGATCAGGAAACCGAACCGCACCAACTGATTCCTGACGTCAGGACGATGTAGGCGGCCTTACCATCGAACGATGCCGAAGCGGACGGTGTCCGAGACCGACGATATCGGCTACTTCGTGCCCGGGGTTTTGCCGATGTGGCGAGCGGCCGGCCTGTCGCTCGCAGTAGCCGGAAGCGCTGTGTTCAACGGAATCGGCGCTCTCGGTGCCGTACTGATCGCCGCGGTGGTGGTCTACGCGCTCGAGCGGTTGCATCGTCAGGCACCGCAAGCGCCCTCGACCGGCGATCTGGTCGGATCCACGCTCGGTCCGTCGGCCGCGCGATTCACCGGCATGATCCAACTGGCGGCCTACGCCGTCATGGCCGCAGGCGTCGCGGTGTCGCTGGGCGGCCTGTCGTTCTATCACTCGGCGGACCCGGCGTCAGCGATGGCCAGCTGGTGGTGGCCGACGTTGTCACTGGCCTTCGTCGGCCTGGCCGCAACCCTGGTTGCCGTGCTGCCGACCCGGACCATCGGCGCGGCTGCCGCGGCGCTCGCGGCTGTGGGTCTGTTGGTGTACTTCTACGTCGGCCTGGCCATCATCGCCAAGATGCTCAGCGGCACCGCGCCGCTCGACATCGGCCCGCAACGCTTTCCGTCAGCGCTGGTCACGTTGGCCACCGTGATTCCACTTGGTCTGGGACTGGCCGGGTTTGAAGTGGCCAGCGCCGCCAACGGCAGGCTGCGCTCGGTGGGCCGGCCCCTCGGCGTGGTGTTGGCCGCCGTCGCCGTCTGCACGGTCACGCTGCTGGTGGCGGTGAACCTCGCTACGGCAAGCGGTTTCCAGTACCAGGCCAGTTCGTTCTCGTCGATCGCGATCGAAATCTTCGGTGAGCCAAGTCGTCTCTGGCTGCTCGCGGGTCCGGTACCGCTGTCATGTGCGGCCGTCCTTGCGCTGCTGTGGGCAGCGACGCGGGTCGCCGGCCGGCTGTTCGGCGGCGGGGTCGCGACCTCCTGCCTGGTAGCGGCGGGCACCGCCGTCGTTGCCGTGGCGCTCTGCCGCTATCAGCGCGATATCGGCGGCCTGCTGTCCATCGTGGCGGCACTGCTGCTGCTCGCGGTGTACGTCCTTGTCGCCGAAGCAAACTCGCGCGTATCGGGGACACCCGCCGCGATGCAGGGGCCGCGGGTCGTGATGTTGGCGACGGCAGCTGCGGTGGTGTTCATCCCGCTGCGGGCCAGGGACTTCACGATTGCGGCATGGTGGCCGCTGGGCGTCACGGTCCTGATCGTCGGTGTTGCAGCGCTGCTCAGCGGCGTCGGACGAACAGGACGGCCAGCGCCCCAGCCTCGTTGAGTGCCAGATGCGTCAACATCGACGCGGCCAGACCACCGGAGCGGTCGGCGAGCCATCCGAACACCCAGCCCGCGCCGCCGGTCACCAGCACGGTGCCGATGACCGGTGCCCCTGTCGCCCGGGCATCGGCGATGTGCGACAAGCCGAATGCCACCGCCTGCAGCAGCCGCCCGCCACGCGGACCGAATGCACCGGAACCCAGGTTCGCGAGCGCCGCGCGGTAGGTCGTCTCCTCCGCCCACACCGTGCCGATCGGAATCCGCAGCGCCAGCCATCCGACCGGATCGGAGGGAAGTTCCCGCCGACGCATCGCGGCGCGGACCGCGGGCACCGCCGTCGTCGCCGCAGTCCCGGCGGTGACCGCGACGGCGGCGGCCCCGCCCCAGCGCAGGCCGGGCCGGGCCCGGGCGGGCTGTAGGCCGGTCGGGGCGCGAGTGAGCGCGACCAGGCCGGTCCCCAAAGCCGCCCGCAGCACGGGCTGCCAGCGCGCCGGCAGCCGGGGATCGACCAGGGTGCTCCAGGCCACCAGCCCACCGGCCAGCAGCAGTGCCCGTAACTTGTTCGCGGGCATCAGTTTTCGGGGCCGTCCTCGGCCATCGTCTTCTGCAGCGCGATCCGGATCCGCTCGGTGTCATGCGGTGTCCAGCCGGCGGGCGGCGCGACCGCCGCCCAGCCGTCCAATACCGATTCGCCGTAGTTGTGCCCGTGCCCGGCCGGCACCCCGGAGGCGTTGGTGATGTCCGCTGCGACCTGCCAGAACGTGATGATCGGATACCAGCGCATCGATGCCGTGCGGTCCCGGCCCGGTGGCTCGACGAGCCAATCCGGCCGGGAGAACAGCAGATCCGTCGACCACCAGACGATGGGGTCCGATGGATGCTGCAGGAACAGCACCCGCGTCCCCTCCCAGGGTCCTGCCGTGTCGGCGGCGATCTCGCCGGGATCGACAGCCTCGGAGAACCGGACCGTGCGACCGTTGTCGTAGCGCGGTCTGACCGCCGGGCTTCCCGGATCGCGTCGCACCAACAGGCCGTGCCACAGCGTGCTGGCGTTCGGTGGGCCCACCCACAACACCGCGGAGAAACCCATTCTCGCGATGTCGGGCAGCCAGCTGAATGCTCCCTGCCCCGCCAGCGAACCCAAGCTCTCGCCGTAGAGCACCAGTTCGGGCCGGTGGTCCGCGGGCAGTTGGGCCCAGCGCTCCTGGATGGCATCGATCATGGTCCGCCCGGAATCCACCGATTTCTCCCGGTCCGCCATGAACGAAATCCAGCTCGGCAGATAGGAATACTGCATACCGACCATCGCGGTGTCGCCGTTGTACATCATCTCCAGCGCCCGCGCGGCGACCGGGTTGACCCAGCCGGTGCCCGTGGTCGGGACGATCACCAGCAGCTTGCGGTCGAACGCGTGGGTGCGCTCAAGTTCGCTGAGCACCACCGAAATCCGCTCCTCATCGCTGTCGCCGGTCTGCAATCCGGCGTAGACGCGGATGGGCTCCTTGGCAGGCCTTCCGTTGAGCTTGGTGAGCTCGTCGGCGTGCGGTCCGGTGGCGACGAAGTTGCGCCCCTGGAAGCCAAGTGTGTTCCATTGCGCGAAAGAGCTTGGGCTTCCCGACCTTTCAGGTTCATCGGGCTGACTGACGCCTTCGCGGGTGGTGGTGTTCTGCGGCTGGAACACCTGGCTGGCCCCGGCCAGGAACCCGCGGTAGAGCACACCGTTGACCAGCGTGATCACCAGCACCACCACGATCGCGGTCCCGATGAACTGGGCGACCTCACGGTGCAGATGCCAACGGCGGATGAACAGCCGGGCCAGCAGGCGCACGGCGTCGCGCAGAACCCGTGCAGTGGAGATCAACGCCGTCCCGACGGCGACGGCGATGATCAACGTGCGCAGATAGCCTGCAGTACCCGGCCCTTCCATGCCCATCACCGCCGACACCTGCCGTTGCCAGGCGGCAGCCGGGATCAGCATCAGAATGCATGCCGTGATCGCGCCGGCGACGACGACGACCTTGAGGCCGTAGAGCACCCGCTTGCCCGGGGGCCACCACGTTCTGCGTCGCAAAAGCAAGCGGTACAGCACTTTTCCCAGTACGACGCCGATGCCGTAGCCGATCGCGGCGTTGATCCCGCCGATCAGCCCGGCGAACAACCAATCCCTGGGCAGCAGCGACGGGGTCAGCGACAGACAGAAAAACAGGGCGCCGACGGCGATGCCTGCGAAATCGAGCCGGACCAGATTCCAGGCCCAGACCAGTAACGGATGTCGGTTTGTGGTCTGTTCAATCACCCGAACAACCCGGGTAGCACGCCCTCCGACGTGCTCCGCAGCTCGGACAAGGTGACGCTGAACTGGCCCTGCACTTCGACCGAATCACTCCCCTGGTCGACCACGCCGATGCGGGTTACCGGCAGGCCGCGTGCCTCGCACATCGACCGGAACCGGCTCTCCTCGGTGCGCGGCACGGCCACCAGGACGCGGCCCGCCGACTCGGAGAACAACGTCACGAAGGGATCGTCTCCTTCGGGAAGGATTACCCGGCAACCGGTTTCGCCCGCGAGCGCCGATTCGACGACGGCTTGGATCAGGCCACCCTCGGACAGGTCGTGGGCGGCGGAGATCAGCCCGTCGCGCGACGCCGCCACCAGCACCTCGGCCAGCAGCTTCTCGCGGTCGAGGTCGACCTTCGGCGGCACCCCACCCAGGTGGTCGCCGGTGACCTGTGCCCAGATCGACCCGTCGAACTCGTCGCGGGTATCACCGAGCAGCATCAGGGTCTCGCCGGGCTCGGTGCCCAGGCCGGTGGGGATGCGGCGCTTGACGTCGTCGATCACGCCGAGCACACCGACCACGGGGGTCGGCAGGATCGCGGTGGTCCCGGTCTGGTTGTAGAAGCTGACGTTACCGCCGGTCACCGGAATGCCAAGGGTCGCACAGCCATCGGCGAGGCCGCGGACAGCCTGGCTGAACTGCCACATGACGCCGGGGTCCTCGGGGGACCCGAAGTTGAGGCAGTTGGTCACCGCGACCGGTGTGGCACCGGTGACAGCGACGTTGCGGTAAGCCTCGGCGAGCGCAAGCTGCGCGCCGGTGTAGGGATCCAGCTGGGTGTAGCGCCCGGAGGCGTCGGTGGACAACGCGATGCCGCGGCCGGTGGACTCGTCGATGCGCAGCACGCCGCCGTCGGCATGCTCGGCGAGCACGGTGTTACCCCGCACGTACCGGTCGTACTGCTCGGTGATGAACGCCCGGCTGCACAGGTGCGGGCTCCCGACCATCGTCAGCAGGGTCTCGCGCAGCTCGTCGCCGGTCGTGGGTCGCGGCAGCTTGGCCGAGGTGTCGGCGATCAGCGCGTCCTGGCTGTCGGGGCGCGCCACCGGACGCTGGTAGACCGGGCCCTCGTGGGCGACCGTGCGAGGCGGCACGTCGACGACGGTCTCGCCGTTCCAGGTGATCTGCAGCCGATCGCCGTCGGTGACCTCACCGATGACGGTGGCCAGCACGTCCCACTTGCGGCAGACGGCCATGAACGCGTCGACGTTCTCCGGCGCCACGACGGCGCACATGCGCTCCTGCGACTCGCTCGACAGGATCTCGGCAGGCGTCATGTTGGCCGCGCGCTGCGGTACCCGCTCCAGCTCCACCCGCATGCCGCCGTCGCCTGCGGAGGCCAGTTCGGATGTGGCGCAGGACAATCCGGCGCCGCCGAGATCCTGGATACCGACCACGAGGCCTGCGGCGTAAAGCTCAAGACAGCACTCGATGAGCACCTTCTCGGTGAACGGGTCACCGACCTGTACCGCGGGCAGCTTCTTGCGGCCGGGTCCGGACCCTTCGTCGCCGCCGAAGGTCTCCGACGCGAGCACCGACACACCGCCGATGCCGTCGAGGCCGGTGCGAGCACCGAACAGGATGATCTTGTTGCCCGTGCCGGACGCGAAGGCCAGGTGCAGGTCTTCTTTGCGCAGTACGCCGACACACAGCGCGTTCACCAGAGGGTTGCCCGCGTAGGACGCGTCGAAGACGGTCTCGCCGCCGATGTTGGGCAGGCCCAGCGAGTTGCCATAGCCGCCCACACCGCGCACCACGCCGTCGAGCACCCGGCGGGTGTCGGGGGCGTCGGCCGCACCGAAGCGGAGCTGGTCCATCACCGCGACCGGGCGGGCACCCATGGCCATGATGTCGCGGACGATGCCGCCGACACCGGTGGCCGCGCCCTGGTAGGGCTCGACGTAGGACGGGTGGTTGTGGGACTCGACCTTGAAGGTGACGGCCCAGCCGTCGCCGATGTCGACGACGCCGGCGTTCTCGCCGATACCGGCCAACATGCCTGCGCGCATCTCGTCGGTGGTGGTCTCACCGAAATAGCGCAGGTGCACCTTGGAGGACTTGTAGGAGCAGTGCTCACTCCACATCACCGAATACATGGCCAGTTCAGCGTCGGTGGGACGCCTGCCGAGGATTTCCCGGATCCGCTGGTACTCGTCGTCCTTGAGGCCGAGTTCGCGGTAGGGCTGGGGGTGATCGGGGGTGGCGGCTGCCCGCTCCACCGAGTCGATGTCGTGGGTGAGCTCAGACGTCACGCTCAGAGTGTATCGTTGCCGGCCCTGCGGCTCTGACCCCGAGCAGGTCAGCGGCATACTCGGCGGATGCGCAAGCTCGGGTCCAGGGGGCGGCTCGTCGTTGTCGTCGTGGTGTTGGTGCTCGTCGCCACCTGTTACCAGTTCAGGGGGTCGTGGTCGGCTGGCCTGATCGACACCGTGTTGCGACGGCAACCGGGTGTGACGTTCGTGACTCACACCGTCTCGAGCAACGACGGATTCGGGGTCCGCACCGCCAGCTTCAACGTGCACGTCAGCCCCGATGCGACCGCCGACCAGTTGTCAGCGTTGGGCCACACCCTCGCCACGCAGATCCACGATTCCTGGGTGTACGGCGGGCTGGGAGCCAGCTTCGTTGTCATGCGCAGCGCGCAGTCCTACCCCGCCCAGTCAGGTTCGACGATGTATGTCCGCTTCGAACCGTCGCGTTCCACCCCGGAAGCGCCGTGGGCGGACTGGCTCACCCTGTCCAAGGGCGACTATGCCTACGACATCACCGGGTCGGCCTCACCCGACAGCACCAGCCTCGACGTCGGACTGCGCAGCATCGAACATTGGCAAGACCCTCTTAGTGCTTCGGAGTTCGCGACGTCGGTCCGGCGGCTCGCCACGGACTTCCCCGATTCGACCGTCGCCTGGACCGTCTTCGACGCCGACACCAACAAGGCACCGCGCATCCGGTCCAACCACGGCCTGCCCAACCGGGCTCAACTGGCTCTGTGGGAGGCACTCGATCAGATTGCGCCGATCGACGGCGCGTTCAATCTCGACCAGGACGACCAGAACGCCTTCACTCTGGATGCCCTGCCCCCGGGTCCAGCGTCAGACGTGGATCGCGTTGTCGTTGCTCAACTTCAGCTCATCAAGGACTCGGGGCTGCCCGCGGCGTACGACGTCGAGGACGCACAGATCACGGTGCGGCCCGGGGGTTGTTCGAAGGACGTCCGAGAACCTCAGCCACGGACACCGGCGGATTTGGAACTGCAAGCCAGGCTGCGCGCGCAGTTCGAGCAGTGCCGTGGCTGAGCCCGGCCGTCATGTGACCACCTTCGTTTGTGAGCGCTGATAGGCGCGAGCGGCCGCCGGTGCGCTCGCCCCGTGCACGATGACGCTGCCCAGCACCGCGATCACCAGCACCTGTACGACGGTGTCCTCGGCCACGCCCTCGAGGGCATTGAACGCCAGCAGCCCGAACACGATCGAGCTGGTGCCGCGCGGTCCCAACCAGCCGAGCAGCAACCGTTCCGGCCACCCGACCGATGAGCCGAGCATTGCCAGCAGCACCGTGACGACGCGCACCACCGTGAGCACCAGCAGGCAGAACACAACCATCCCCCACGGCACGCCGAAGCCGAGCGCCAGCACTGCGGTGAGGCCGAAGACGAACCACATGCCGGAAGCCAGCAGGAACCCGACATCGTCGACGAGCTCCAGTTCGGTGGTGAACGTCGGCGAGTTCCGGAAGTAGTTGAATGCCATGCCGCAGACGAAGGCCGAGACGAAGCCGTTGCCGCCGATGCCGAGGCTGGCGCCGAACGACAACAGGGGCGCGGTCACCAGGATCACGCGTTTGGCCTGGCCGGTCATCAGACCACGGCGTTCGGCCGCGTTGGTCGCCACCGCCAAGACGGCGCCGACGACAGCGCCGATCAGCAGCGCTTTGCCTGCCTCGGGGATGGCCCGGCCCAGGGCGTCCAGCGGAGTCTCGGCGTGGGTCCGGTCGGAGGCCAATACGACGGCGAAGATGAAGACCGGCGAGACGATGCCGTCGTTGTAGCCTGCCTCGACGTTGAGCAGGCCACGGACCCGTTCGGGAATCCGGTCATCCCGCAGCAGCGAGGATGCCGGCGCGAAGTCGGTCGGCACCACCACGCAGGCGATGACCAGCAGCACGGCCCACGGCAGGCCCGGCAATAACCACAGGCCCAGTAGCACCGACGCGGCCATGCCGAGGGGCATCGCGATGAACAGCAACCGCAGTGCCGAACGCGGGTCAGCACCGAGATACCCGCCGCGCACATCGGTGGCATCGACGAAAAGCAGTACGGCAAGGATGATTTCGACCACGTGCTGGGCGGCTACGGCATTCAGCGTCGACGCCAGCGCATCCTTGGTGGTGAAACCGGTCGCGATCCCGGCCAGCACAAGCACCATGGGTGACGTGAGCCGCAGTCGCTCGAAGCCACGCGAGAAGAGCGACCAGCAGGCCAGCACCACCGAGACCGAGACGAGCGACAACAGCATGGCCGGAATCCTGCCAGCTGACGGCTGCTACTGACCGGCGATGCAGAACGCGTTGCCCGCCGGGTCGGCGAGCACCACCCAGGAGAACGCGTCGCCGAAACTGTGCCGCCCGGTTTCGCTGGCACCCAGCCCGACAAGCCGCGCCACCTCGGCTTCCATGTCGGCGGCATGGAAGTCGAGGTGGACCCGGTTCTTGCCCGGCGTCGGATCCTCGACGTGCTGGAATCCCAGCTTGGGGCCGTCTGGCGACTCGACAATGATGAATTCGCCTGGCATCGCGGCGTTTACCGTGCCGCCGAGGGCCTGTGCCCACCACTGGGCCAGCGACTCGGGTTCGGCACAGTCGACGGTGACCATCTCCACATGCAGCGTCATGCGGCCGACGATAGATCAGGCCGGTGACAAAAACGCCTGCAGCGCCGCCGAGTAGGCCGCGACGTCGTGGGCGCCCATGAACTCCCGCGCGGAATGCATCGCCAGCTGCGCCGCACCGACGTCGACGGTGGGGATACCTGTGCGGGCCGAAGTCATCGGTCCGATCGTCGATCCACAGGGCAGATCGGCCCGGTGCTCATACCGTTGCAGCGGCACGCCTGCCTGCTCGCACGCGAGCGCGAAGGCTGCCGCGGTGCGGCCGTCAGTGGCGTAGCGCAGATTCGGTTGCACTTTGAGCACCGGCCCGGCGTTGACCGCGATCTGGTGGGACGGCTCGTGACGCTCGGGATAGTTCGGGTGGGTCGCGTGCGCCATGTCGCCCGACGCCACCATCGATCCGGCCACCCGGCGTAGATAGTCCTCCCGGCTGCCCCCTGCGGCCAGGGTGATGCGTTCCAGCACGGTGGGCAACAACTCGGACTGGGCGCCGTGGTCGGAGGTGGAGCCCACCTCCTCGTGATCGAACAGCGCCAACACCGGGACGTGATCGGAGTCGGCCGCGGCGAGGAAGGCCTCCAACCCGGCGTAGCACGTCACCTGGTTGTCCAGCCGTGGCGCACTGACGAACTCGTCGTCGACGCCGGTGACGGCCGACGGGTTCGTGTCGTGCGTCATCAGGTCGAACCCCAGCACATCAGCCTCGGCGACACCGGCTCGCTCGGCCACGAAGCCGAGAAACGACCCCGGCCGCTCCCCCAACCCCCACACCGCGTTCACGTGTCGCTGCGGGTCGGGGCTGACGCCTTTGCGGTCGTCGGACAGGTGGATCGCCAGCTGCGGCACCCGCAGGATGGGGTCGTCGACGCAGACCAGGCGGTGTTCGACGCGGTTCCCGACGCGGACCGCCAGCCGGCCGCTGATGCCGAGGTCACGGTCCAGCCAGGAGTTCAGCCAGGCACCGCCGTAGGGCTGCAGCGCCACCACCTGCCAGCCGGCCACCACGCGGTCGGGATATTGCTTGACCCGCAGATTCGGGCTGTCGGTATGCCCGCCGACGATGCGAAACGGCCTCACCGCGCCGGGCCCGTCGGCCCGCCACGCCACCAGCGAACCGGCCCGCACCGTGAAGTAGCGCCCGCCGGCGGGCCACGCGTCGGTTTCGGCCAGCTCTGTGAAACCTGCTGCGGTCAGCCGTTGTGCGGCGTGAGCGCACACATGAAACGGAGACGGCGAGGCATCGATGAACTCACACAGACCATGGGGGCTAGCTGCCATATCTCTATCTTGGCCTGGATTTCGCGGCGGTCCACGCTAGGGTCCTGATGTGCCCGCACCACAACCCCAGCCGGTTCTGGCCCCGCTGACACCGGCTGCCGTGTTCATGGTCTCGACGATCGACGAAGGTCAAGAAGCGGTAGTCCACGACGCTCTTGCCGACATCTCAGGCCTGGTCCGCGCAATCGGATTCCGCGATCCCGCCAAACATTTGTCGGCGATCGTGTCGATCGGGTCCGAGGCCTGGGACCGACTGTTCTCCGGCCCACGCCCTGTCGAACTACATCCCTTTGTCCCCCTCGACGGTCCGCGCCACCACGCCCCGGCGACTCCCGGAGACCTGCTGTTCCACCTGCGGGCCGAGTCCATGGACGTATGTTTCGAACTCGCAACCAAACTCGTCGATGCGATGGCGGGGGCCATCACCATCGTCGACGAGGTGCACGGCTTCAAGTTCTTCGACAACCGGGATCTGCTCGGATTCGTCGACGGCACCGAGAACCCGAACGGGCCGGTGGCCAGCAACGCCAGCCAAATCGGCGACGAGGACCCCGCTTTCGCGGGCGGCTGCTACGTGCACGTACAGAAATACCTGCACGACATGACGTCGTGGAACTCGTTGTCCGTCGAGGAACAGGAGCGGGTGATCGGCCGCACGAAACTCGACGACATCGAGATGCCCGATGCGGTCAAGCCACCCAATTCGCATGTCGCCCTCAACGTCATCGAAGACGCCGAAGGCAATGAGCTGAAGATCATCCGCCACAACATGCCGTTCGGCGAGATCGGCAAGGGCGAATTCGGTACGTACTACATCGGATATTCCCGCACACCGAACGTGACCGAGCGGATGCTGCGCAACATGTTCATCGGTGATCCCCCGGGCAACACCGACCGCATCCTCGACTTCTCCACAGCCGTCACAGGCGGCTTGTTCTTCAGTCCCACCATCGACTTCCTGGACGATCCACCGCCTCTTCCGGCGGACCGGGCAGAAGAACCGCAACCGGTTTCGGTCGACGAGCCGGCGGCGAGCAGCAATGACACCTCACTTGCGATCGGCAGCCTGAAAGGAACACCGCAATGAACAATCTCTACCGCGAACTAGCTCCGATCACCGAGTCCGCCTGGGGCGAGATCGAAACCGAGGCAACTCGGACGTTCAAGCGCCACATCGCCGGGCGGCGCGTCGTCGATGTGACGGGGTCTGGCAGTCCGGTCGAGGCGGCGGTGAGCACCGGTCATCTGCTCGACGTGGAAGCGCCCGCCGACGGAGTGCAGGCCAATCTGCGAGCGAGCCAGCCACTGGTGCGGTTGCGCGTGCCGTTCACGGTGTCGCGCACCGCAATTGACGATGTCGAGCGGGGCGCGCAGGATTCGGACTGGGATCCGGTCAAGGACGCCGCCAAAAAGCTGGCGTTCGTGGAAGACCGGGCGATCTTCGAGGGCTACGGCGCGGCATCCATCCAAGGCATCCGCAGCGCCAGCTCCAATCCCGCACTGGCCCTTCCCGACGACGCCCGCGAGATTCCCGACGTGATCGCCCAGGCACTTTCGGAGCTCCGCCTGGCCGGTGTCGACGGCCCGTACTCGGTGCTGCTGTCGGCGGCGACCTACACGAAGGTCAGTGAGACCACCGCACACGGCTATCCGATCCGCGATCACCTGAGCCGGCTGGTCGACGGGGACATCATCTGGGCCCCCGCCATCGACGGTGCGTTCGTGTTGTCCACCCGCGGTGGCGATTTCGATCTGCACCTCGGCACCGATGTGTCCATCGGCTATCTGTCGCACGACGCCGACAGCGTCAAGCTGTACATGCAGGAGACCCTGACGTTCCTCTGCTACACCGCCGAGGCATCGGTCGCGCTCACCGCCTGACGCACCTTGCACCGCGAGCGTGCGTGTCTGCTTCGGCGACACGCCGCTCGCGGTCGGCATTTTGCGCACGGTTGCGGTCGGCCGAGGGTGGTGCCTACTTCGGTCGCGACGCTGAGCAGTCGACTAGCACCACATCGAGTCTGCGGTGAAGGCGCAAAACATCGAGAAGCGAACGCCCTCAGTGCAGACTCAACGCGTCCGCAACAACGGTCAGGCTGTGAGGACGGCGTCCAACGCAGAGTAGAAGAGGCCGAGGCCGTCGTCGGACGGACCGGTCAAGGCCTCCGTCGCGTGTTCAGGGTGCGGCATGAGACCGACGATGCGGCGGTTGGCCGAGCAGACGCCTGCGATGTTGCGCATCGAGCCGTTGAGGTTCTCGCGGTAACGGAAGACCACGCGATCCTCGGCTTCGAGCTCGTCGAGCACCGCCTCGGACGCCACATAGCGGCCTTCGCCTGACTTGAGCGGGATCAGCAGATCAGCGCCCTGCTCGTAGCGGGTCGTCCACGCCGTCGAGGAGGACGCCACTTCCAGCCACACGTCGCGGCAGATGAAGTGCAGTCCGGCATTACGGGTCAAGGCGCCCGGCAGCAAGCCCGCTTCGCACAGCACCTGAAAACCGTTGCAGATGCCCAGGACCGGCATTCCCTTTTCAGCTGCGGAGACGACGGACGCCATCACGGGGGCGAACTTGGCGATGGCGCCGCAGCGCAAGTAGTCGCCGTAGGAGAAGCCGCCGGGTACCACAACGGCGTCCACGCCGTGCAGATCCGCGTCGGCGTGCCAAAGGTTGACCGCTTCACCCCCGGCCAGTCGCACCGCACGCGCGGCGTCGACGTCGTCGAGGGTGCCGGGGAAGGTGATGACGCCGATTCGGGCGGTCACGAATCCTCCCGGCTCACCGCGAAGTCTTCGATCACGGTGTTGGCCAACAGAGACTCGGCGATCTCGGCCAGCGTCTCGTCGGCCACGGAATCGTCGACTTCAAGCTCAAAACGCTTGCCCTGTCGAACATCTGAGATACCCGCATGCCCGAGACGGCCGAGCGCCCCGACAATGGCCTGCCCCTGGGGGTCCAGGATCTCGGCCTTGGGCATCACATGCACAACTACCTTTGCCACGGCGCACACTCTACCGGCACGACCCCAGGTAGGCGTCGCACAGTGGCCTGGTCATCGCGTCGAACACCTGGCTATCGGGAATCGTCGGCCACGGAACCTGCGGCGGGGTCGTTGACCACATCGCGAGCTCCACCACGGTGCTGTTGCGGGTGTCGGCCAGCAAATACTGGTGCAGCACCCGGTTGCCGTCGATGCTGAGCACCGCCGCCAGCTGGCCGGGCACATCGGTGGTGATCGACGGAGAGCTCTGCGGCGCGGTCAGCTGGCAGGCCCGCAGCGCGCCGGCCGCCACTCGGATGACGCCGAGCGCGATGTCGGCGCCGCGCCAGGTCTCGCCCCGCCAGTGCACCACCTGTGCTTGCACCTGCCACTGGCCGGCCGGTTCAGGGATGAGGGCCCGGGCGCTCACCGCGTAGCCGCGCGCGTCACCCGGCAGCGGCGGCGTCGCGCAGTCGTCCTCGAACCGGAACCGCGGGCCCGCGGTCGCCACGGCCAGTCCGGCCGGCTCGCCCCAGTGGTAGGTGCGGTACAGGGGGATGTCCGACGCGGCGATCCATGCCGAAGCGGGGATCTGATCGCACATCGGCGGACAGGTCGAGGGCTGCGACGAGGCCGCCCCAGGCGTGGCCGCCAGCCCGAAGACCGCGAGCAACATCGCCCACATCATCCGCATGATTGCAGCCACTGAGGGCAACAATATAGGCATGCAATTGACGCATTTCGGACATTCATGCCTTCTGGCCAGCATGTCGGGCACCACGGTGTTGTTCGACCCCGGCAATTTCTCGCACGGATTCGAGGGCATCACCGGCCTGTCGGCGATCCTGATCACCCATCAGCACCCTGACCACGCCGACCCGGCCCGTCTGCCCGCGCTGGTCGACGCCAACCCGCAAGCGGCCCTGTATGCCGACCCCCAGACCGCGGCCCAACTGGGCGGAGAGTGGCAGGCCGTGCAGGTGGGTGACCAGTTCCAGGTCGGCAACATCACCGTGCGCGGGGTCGGCGGCAGGCACGCGGTGATCCACCCCGAAATCCCGGTGATCGACAACATCTCGTATCTGCTGGGCGACGCTGAACATCCGGCGCGGCTGATGCACCCGGGCGACGCGCTGTTCGAGCCCGGCGAGCCGGTCGACGTGCTGGCCACCCCGGCGGCCGCGCCGTGGATGAAGATCTCCGAGGCTGTCGAATACCTGCGCGCCGTGGCGCCGGCCCGGGCGGTGCCGATCCACCAGGGCATCATCGAACGCAACGCGCGGGGTATCTACTACGGGCGGCTCAGCGAGATGACCACCACCGATTTCCAGGTCCTCGAGGAGGAAAACGGCACCGAGTTCTAGGCGATGTCGGCTGCCGCGCCCCGACCGGCGGCGCGGCCGGAGAAGATGCAGCCGCCCAGGAAGGTTCCCTCCAGCGACCGGTAGCCGTGCACACCCCCGCCGCCAAACCCGGCTGCCTCGCCGGCGGCGTACAGCCCGGGCAGCGCCGTGCCGTCCTCGCGCAGCACCCGGGAGTCCAAGTCGGTTTCCAAGCCACCCAACGACTTTCGGGTGAGGATGTGTAGTTTGACGGCGATCAGGGGACCGGCTTCCGGATCGGTGAGCCGATGCGGTGCGACGACGCGTCCCAACCGGTCGCCGAGGTAGCCACGTGCTGCGCGGATCGCGGTGATCTGTCCGTCCTTGGTGTAGCGGTTGGCCACTTCCCTGTCGCGCGCGGTGACTTCGGCGGCCACCGTCGCATAGTCGAGTTCGACCACATCGGGGACCGTGTTCATCGCAGATACCAACTCGCGCAAGGTCGGTGCGCTGACGAAGTCGACACCGCGGTCCACGAACGCCTGGATCGGAGCGGGCGCGCCCCGCCTGACCCGCGCCAGCACGTCGCGCACGCTGCGGTCGGTCAGATCGGGGTTCTGTTCCTGGCCCGAGAGCGCGAATTCCTTGGCGATGATCCGGGCGTTGAGGATGAACCACGTGTAGTCCTGCCCGGTTCGGCAGATGTGTTCCAGGGTGCCGAGGGTGTCGAAGCCGGGATAGAGCGGCACCGGCAGCCGTCTTCCGTTGGCGTCCAACCACAATGACGAGGGCCCGGGCAGGATGCGGATACCGTGTGCGGGCCAGACGGGATCGTAGTTGGTGATTCCCTCGGTGTAGTGCCACATCCGGTCGCTGTTGATGACGCGCGCGCCCGCAGCCTCGGAGATCCCGATCATGCGTCCGTCGACGTGGGCGGGCACACCGCTGAGCAGCTGTTCGGGCACCCGGCCCATGCGGGCAGGCCAATTCTTGCGGACCAGGTCGTGGTTGCCGCCGATGCCCCCGCTGGCCACGATCACAGCTGACGCGTGGAACTCGAAGCTGCCCACTATGTTTCGCGATGACGCCACACCGCGGGCCGCCGATGACGGCTCCAGCACCGAGCCTCGCACCCCGGCCACCAGACCGTCGGACACGATCAGCTCGTCGACGCGGTGCCGGTGGGCGAATCGGACGCGCGTGTTGTTGCGCACGCGGCGGGCAAACATCTCGACGAGCGCAGGGCCGGTGCCCCAGGTGATGTGGAACCGCGGTACCGAATTGCCGTGCCCGAGCGCGTCGTAACCCCCACGCTCGGCCCAGCCGACCAAAGGGAAGGTCTGCAACCCGCGGGCCCGCAACCAGCTGCGCTTCTCCCCCGCCGCGAAATCCACGTAGGCATGCGCCCATTCGCGCGGCCAGTGGTCTTCGGGCCTGTCGAATCCCGCGGTGCCCAACCAGTCCTGCAGTGCGAGCGCCTCGCTGTCGCGGATGCCGAGCCTGCGTTGTTCGGGGCTGTCGACGAAGAACAGCCCGCCGAACGACCAGAACGCCTGGCCCCCGACGTTGGCCGCGTTCTCCTGGTCCACGATGAGCACGCGGTGTCCACGCTCGACGAGTTCGCAGGCGGCCACCAGTCCAGCCAGACCCGCTCCCACGACGATGACATCGGCGTCTGCCATGAGAGGCAAGACTAGCGCGAGTCAGGCGGCGTCGGTCAGTACCGAATCGACGTTCCAGTGGTAGACGGCGGGCGCGCTGCTGTGCAGCAAAGCCAGGTCGATGGCGTCGAGCATGGCCTGTCGCGGACCGGGCCGGTGGAGATGCCGCGCGGCGACGGCGACGCGGACCACGCCGTCGCGCCGGGCAGTGCGCTCAGCAGCCAGAACCAGGGTCCGGCACCACCACGGTTCGGTGAGAAAGCCCTCACCGATACCGAGCACGCGCGCCCTCAGCGTGGTCTGACGGACCAGGTCGGTAACCCCGCTGAGCCCGGCCAGCAACCGAAAGCCGTTGCGCGGTAAAGCGGTCACAGTGCCTTGCGACACCGTCCAGCCCGGGGCGGCGAAGAGCCTGGTGCGTAGGCCGAGGTGCTCGAGCACCCGGTCGGCGCCCATGATCCGCAGGTTGGCCTCGTGCGCGGGCAGGCTCGCGAACTCGCCGCGACGCTTCTTGGTGGCGGCCTCGTCGTACCCGTGCAGGACCACTGCGTCACCGGCGGCGCGGCGGGCGGTCAGCCATTCCACCGTCGCGGCGTCGCGGTCCAAGCGGTATCCGCCTTTGAGTCGTGGTGCGACCAGAAGCGAGGCCGGCACGCCCCGGCTGTCGAGTTCGGCGCAGAATGATTCGACGTCGCCCAGCGTGCGGTCACTGATCTGTGAGATCGAGACGAAGAGTTGTCCGGCCACCCCATCAGTGTGACAACGTCACATGACGCAACGGTTTCCAACACTCTGCCGCCAAATGTCGATTGGGGGCTATCGCGGCACGACCGCTTCGATGGCCGCCACCACTTCGGGCGCATCGGGCGCGGTACGCGGCCGGAACCGGTTGACCACCACGCCACCGGGCGCCAGCAGGAACTTCTCGAAATTCCACTGGATGTCGCCGGCCGCACCGTCGGCGTCGGCGGCCGTGGTCAGGGCGGCGTACAGCGGGTGCCGGTCGGGTCCGTTGACGTCGGTCTTGGCCAGCAGCGGGAAGGTGACGCCGTAGGTGGTCGAGCAGAACGTCTGGATCTCCTCGGGCGTGCCGGGTTCCTGCCCCATGAACTGGTTGCAGGGCACTCCGATGACGGTGAGCCCGCGGTCACCGTAGTCTTGCGCGAGCTTCTCCAGCGCCGCGTACTGCGGGGTGAGACCGCATTTCGATGCCACGTTGACCACCAGCGCCGCGCCAGTTGCCAACGCGCTCAACGTGGTCGGGGTGCCGTCGAGGGTGGTCAGCGGAATTTGGTCGATGCTCACACGTCGACGCTACCGCACCTATGCGTCGAACAGGATCAGGCCCAATCGCTCGACGACACCGAGCGGGTCGGCTCCTGTGTCGACGGCATCGTTGAGCCAGAGCAACGAAAAGCCGTGTACCAGTGACCATGCGGCCAGCGCGGCCGCTTCGGGGTCGGCGTGGGCTCTGGGGTCGACGAGAGTGCCGACTCCGCTGTCGAGCTCGGCCCGCGCGGCCGCGGCGGCCACGACGAGTTCGGGGTTGCTCTCGTCATAGAGCGACTTGTCGAACATCACCGCGTAGTGGCCTGGATGGTCCAGCGCGAACCGGACATAAGCCTTGGCGGCGTCGATGAACTGGGGACGGGCGTCAGTCAGCGCAGCGGCCAGCAACTGGAAGCCTTCCGTGGCCAGCGCGGTGAACAGTCCGCGCCGATCGGTGAAGTGATGCGCCGGTGCGGCGTGCGAAACGCCGGCTGCACGGGCCAGCTCGCGCAGCGAGACACCGTCGGCCCCGCGCTGCGCCACCAGGGTGGCGGCCTGGGCAAGGATCACGGCCTTCAGATCACCGTGGTGGTAGCTCATGCGGTCATCCTAGCCCGCGATCTTGACAGCGACTAGATTAGCGGTACGGTACCAACTAGACAATGACAAGATTGAGGTGTGCGATGGCCGTGTTCCTGACGTTGGTTCTGGGCAGCGTGGCGGCTCGCGTCGTCGGTTGGGCAGGGGTCGACTACGTCGACAGCTGGCCTCGCGCCGTGGCCGTCGGCCTCGCGGCGATGTTCGTGATGACGGGCGTCGCACACTTCGTCAACCCGTTGCGCGCAGACATGATCGCGATCGTGCCGCCGCGGCTTCCCGCGCCGGCACTGCTGGTGACCGTCACCGGTGCGCTCGAGCTGGCCGGCGCGCTGGGCCTGCTCTACCCGCCGACGCGGGTGGCCGCGGCGGTATGCCTCTTCCTGCTGATGCTCGCCATGTTCCCGGCCAACGTCTACGCCGCCCGGATGCCGAACCCGCCGAAGTCGATGACTACCCGTCTAGGTCTTCGGACCGGCGAAGAGGCTGTCTACCTGGCCGCTGCCATAGTTGTCGCGATCGGCGGCGGCCAGTAGCCACGCGTACTGGAAGGCCGCCTCTTTCCAGCGTTCGTAGCGCCCGCTGATTCCGCCGTGACCCGCCACCATCTCGGTCTTCAACAGCACCTTGTCGGCCTCGTTCACCGGATCTGACTGGACATGCCGTAGCGCCGCAACCCATTTCGCGGGTTCGACGTAATACACCCGGGTGTCGTTGAGTGAGGTCATCGCCAGGATCGGCGGGTAGTCCCGGGCCGCGACATTCTCGTACGGCGTGTAGGACTTCATGTAGGCGTAAACCTCGGGGTCCTCCAACGGATTTCCCCACTCGTCCCATTCGGTGACGGTCAACGGCAGCGATGGATCGAGAATCGTGGTCAGTGCGTCGACGAACGGCACCTGGGCCAGGATGCCTGCGAACAGCTCCGGCGCCATGTTGGCGATCGCGCCCATCAGCAGACCACCGGCGCTACCCCCTAGGGCGACCAGGTTCTGCGGCCGCGTCAGGTCGATATCGATGAGATGCCTTGCCACCGCGATGAAGTCGGTGAAGGTGTTCATCTTCTCCAGCAGCTTGCCGTGCTCGTACCACGGCCTGCCGAGCTCACCGCCGCCGCGTACGTGGGCGATTGCGAACACCATGCCGCGGTCCAGCAGCGACAGCCGGGCGATCGAAAACCGGGGATCCTCGCACGACTCATAGGCCCCGTAGCCGTACAGCAGGGTGGGAGCAGGGAATTGCAGGCCGGCCCGGTGGATGATCGAGATCGGCACCCGCGCGCCGTCGGGGGCCGTCGCCCAATCCCGGCGCTCCACATAGTCTTCCGGTCGATAGCCGCCCAGCACCGGCTGTTCGCGTAGCAGTGTCCGATGGCCAGCGCGCACGTGAGGAGCACCATCGGGTCGGGCGAGATCCAGGTCATACACCCGGGCCGGCGTGACGAACGAGGTTGCGGCGATTCGCAGTTTCGGCGCAGACCAGTTGGGGTTGCCGGCCAGGCCCGCAGCGGTCAGCTCGGAGTCGAAGGTCAGTTCCTCGGGTGTGCCGTACCCGCCGTTGGCGTTCACGGGCCACAGCTGAATCTTCGGCAACGCCTCACTGCGGTAACTGATCACCAGAAAACCGTCGAAGGCGTCGACCGCGTCGAGACGCACATCGGCCCGGTGAGCGATCAGCGGATGAAAAGCATTGGGGTCGTTGACCGGTGCGTCGACGAGCGTGAAGTTCTCGGCGCCGTCGTTGTGCAGGATGAGGAAGCGGTCCTCACCGCCGATGACGGCATGCTCGACGGAGTACTCGACCAGATCCCGCCGCTCCCAGACCGGGATGAACTGGGCTTCCGGATCGTTGGCATCGGCATAGCGGACCTCCGTGGTGACCGCACTGCCCGCCGCGATGAACAGGTACTTGTTGCTGCGGCTGCGTCCGACGCCGACCCAGAACCGTTCGTCGGGTTCGTGATACACCTTCTCGGCAGGCAGGCCCGCAGCGAGGCGGTGCCGCCACACCGTGTCCGGCCGCCAGGCGTCGTCGACGGTGGTGTAGTAGATCGTCCGGCTGTCGGCTGCCCAGGTTGCGCCGGAACCGATGCCGACGATCGTGTCGTCGTACTCCTGGCCGGTGCGTAGGTCCCGGAATCGCAGGGTGTAGCGCTCGTCGCCCTTGACGTCGACCGAATACGCCAACACGTTGCCGTCCAGGCTGACCGAGGCCGCACCGAGCGCGAAGTAGTCGTGGCCGTCGGCTTCGACGTTCTCGTCGAGCAGCACCTGCTCACCCGGAACATCGGTGTGCTCGTCGAACTCGGGCGGGGTCCAGTCGTCGGGGTCCGTGACCGGGCAGCGGCAATGCACGCCGTACTGCTTGCCCTCGAAGGAGCGGGCGTAGTACCACCAGTTGTCCCGGCGGGTGGGGACCGAAAGGTCGGTCTCCTTGGTGCGAGCCTTGATCTCGTCGAAGATCTTCTGCCGCAAGGGCTCCAGATACTCCGTGGCATGCGTGGTGAACGCGTTCTCGGCTTCGAGATGGGCGATCACCTCGGGATCGTTCTTGTCGCGCAGCCACTCATACGGGTCGATGAACACGTCGCCGTGGTGCTCGCGACGGTGGTTGCCTCGCTTGGCGATCGGCGGAGTCACGGGCTGGCTCATGCGCCGATCCAATCGGCGAAGCGCAGCCCCGAAATCCGTTCGTACGCCTCGATGTAGCGCTCTCTTGTCGCCGCCACGATCTCATCGGGCAGCGGTGGTGGCGGCGCGTCGCCGTGGCGGTCCCAGCCCGACTCCGGCCCGGTCAGCCAGTTGCGCACGAATTGTTTGTCGAAGCTGTCCTGCACCACACCCTGCTGGTAGGAATCCGCCCGCCAGTACCGCGACGAGTCCGGGGTGAAGACCTCGTCTGCGAGCACCACGTCGCCGTTCTCGTCGACACCGAATTCGAACTTCGTGTCCGCGATGATGATGCCCTGAGTGAGCGCGTGGTCGGCGCCCTGCAGGTAGGTCTGCAATGTGCGCGCCTTCAGCTGATTGGCCAGCACCGGCCCCACCAGATCGATCACCTGGGCGAAGGAGATGTTCTCGTCGTGCTCGCCCAATTCGGCCTTGGTGGCCGGGGTGAACAACGGCTCGTCGAACTTGCTGGCCTCCCCGAGCCCGGGCGGCAGCGGGATACCGCACACCGAGCCGGTCTTCTGATAGTCGATCAGGCCCGATCCGGTCAGGTAGCCGCGCGCCACGCACTCGACCGGCAGCATCTTGAGCTGACGCACCACAAGTGCGCGGCCCAGCACCTCCTCGGGGATGCGGGGATCGTCCGGTGGCCCGGCGAGATGGTTGGGCGCCTCGACGTGGTCGAAGAAGAACACGCTCATCGCCGTGAGGATCCGGCCTTTGTCGGGGATCTGCGAGTCGAGGATGTGGTCGTAGGCCGATATCCGGTCGGACGCCACGAACAGCAGGTGGTTGTCATCGACGCGGTACAGCTCGCGGACCTTGCCGCTGGCCAGGTGCTGGTACTCGGACAGAGCGGGACGCATCCGGTCAGCCTATGTGTTGGGATCGATGCCATGAGATCGCGGTACCTGCCGTACGCCCACCGACCCGGCCGATTGCTGGCGCAACTGTTCAGCGACGTCGCGGTCCTGGCGTGGATAACGGTGTGGGTGCTGGTCGGTATGGCCGTGCATTCGGCCATCGCCACCATCGCGACGGTGGGCCGCCAGGTGCATGACGGCGCCAACGGCGTGGCCGACAATCTGGACTCAGCCGGTGACAGCGCCCACCACATACCGCTGGTCGGCGACACCCTGAGCAAGCCGCTGCGAGCTGCCAGCGAGGCGGCGCTGGACATCGCCGGAGCAGGCAGCAGCCTCGACTCCACGGCCAGCTGGCTGGCCTGGGTGTTGGCGCTGGCCGTCGCCGCCGCGCCCATCCTGTTCGTCGCGATGCCATGGCTGTACCTGCGCGTGCGGTTCTTCCGGCGCAAGTGGACTGCCATCACGCTGGCCTCGACGGCCGCGGGCGAGCAACTGCTGGCGCTTCGCGCCCTGGCCAACCGGCCGCTGGCCAAGCTCACCGCGGTGTCCGACGACCCCGTAGGTGCCTGGCGCCGCGAGGAACCACGCGCCATCCGAGGCCTGGCCGCGCTCGAACTGCGCTCAGCGGGCATGCGACTGCGCCGCCTCGACTGATTCGAGGGATTTGTGTGCGTTTGGCGGCGCCCACCGCCGGTAAATGCACACAAATCACTGGGGTGGGAACCGGTTGACAGCCATACCCCGTCCAATCGGATGTGCTTGACGACTTTCTGCGGGATCACGACGGCGTGATCACCCTGTCCCAGGCCAAGCAGGCTGGCCTGAGTCAAGACGCGGTGAACCGCAGAGTCCGCTCCGGGCGGTGGCTGCGTTGCTTCCCGGGCGTCTATTTCGTCGACGATCGCCAGTTCACGGATGCCGCGCGGGTGCGCGCAGCGGTGTGGGCCCTTGGTCCCGACGCGACGGCAAGCGGGCTAGCCGCGGCGTGGTGGCATGGCGTCACAAAATACCCGCCGGAAGACGTCGAGGTGACCGTCCCCAGGGACAGCCATCACCCTCGTAGGCAGGGTATTCGCATGCGCCGCCGCGACCTCTGGCCCACCGACATCGTCGAGCGCCACGGTCTGCGCGTGACGTCGCTGCCGCTGACCGTTGTCGAAGCCGCGGCCAGGCGAGGCGGTGGCGCCAAGCTGATGGATTCTGCCTTGCAGCGCCATGTCGAACTCAAGGACCTGTGGCGGGTACACCTCCGCAACAAAGGAAGACATGGCTCGCCCGCCGCCCGCATACTGCTGCAGGCCGCGGCCGACGGAGCCCGGTCCGCTGCGGAGCGGTTGCTGGTCAAATTGCTCAAGGACGCCCGGATCGACGGATGGAAAGCCAACTACCGTCTCGGGCGCTACGTGGTCGATGTCGCGTTTCCGCGGCACAAGATCGCGATCGAAACCGACGGCTGGGCCTTTCACCACGACCAGGACGACTTTCAGAAGGACCGCGTCAAGCAGAACGAGATTGCGTTGATGGGCTGGCAGGTGCTGCGCTTCACCTGGCTTGATCTCACCGAGTACCCGCAACGGGTGCTCGCCGAGATCCGCTTCGCTATCGAGTCCCGTGCAGCCGTCGCAGCCAGCTTCCGAACGGGTGGCGCACCGTGACCGCGCCCATCCGGACGCGGCCGCGGACAACGAGATGCAGCTGCTGTGACGGCGGGCTGGTCCGCACCTTGACCGTCGCACTACCCGCGACGGCGTCGACGCCGTTGAGGTCGGCGGTCGCGGTGGCCGGGACGATGAGCTCAGTCGAACTGCAGTAGTCGTCGATGAGGACCTCCACGACGGGCCCGGGCAACACGGCCGAGGTGAAGTCGAGCGTGGTGCTGCACATCCGGGTGTTGAGTTGCAGAACCGGGGCCACCGTCCATTGCCCGCGCCGCACGATCGACGCCATGCGGCCCCGCAACACTTCGGGTGCCGGGCGTGGTGCGGCCGTGCCCGTCATCGGCAGGTCGGCGAGCACGACCCGCAGTTCGCCGCGGGTGCGTGCGGCCAGTGCGGCGTCGTAGCGCTCGGTGAATTCGTCGAGCGTGAGCATTCCTTCGCTGACCGCGCGCTCCAGCAGTTGGCCTACCTTGGCCCGCTCGGCGTCGGAGACGCGGAGGTGGTCATTCTGGCCTGAGTCCATGCTCCGAGGTTAGGCGAATGAGCCGACGGGTCACGATGACCGCGACGGCAAGCCACGCCGCGAGCGCAATCCAGAAGAACACCAGCGAGACGACGGACAGTGGCTGCCAACCGGTTTCGAGCGTCATGGCAAAGGTGGCCGCCGAGTACATGCCGAGGGGGAACACTGCGGGCCAGTCGAGCATCTGCCGCCAGCTGGTGACGGCCAGGGGCACGATCTGCACCGTCGCGACCGCGAGGGTCGCGATGGTGACGATCCGCACGGTAGCGGCGAGCGGGCCCGGATGCAGTGCGGCGTGGATGTGCTCGCCGGCCAACGTGGCGATCGCGAGACCGCCCATCAGGATCCAGTGATCGGGTGGCACGTTGCGCCGAGCTTCCGGTTGCCCCAACGCCCGCCACGCGATGAGCAGCGTCATCACGCCGTAGGCCACCAGCGCACAGACCCAGAAGATCAATGCCCAGAACATGATTCCCTCGGCCACGAACACGATGGCCAGTCCGGACGTCGCGACGCTGGCGAGTTCCCAAGTGCCATGCGCCCGGTCGCGCAGCCCTGTCGGGCCCAGTCGCCACATTCTCTTCAGCAGCATCGGAACGAGGGATAACCAGCCCGCAAGGCCCATCGCTCCGAGGCCCCACACTGCGACCGGGTACTCGGCGAATCGCGAGGCCAGCACCGCACAGGCCGCTACATACGTGAAAAGCCCGACCACCGTGTCGATGTCGCGTAGATCGAACGTCCGCCATCGCGCGGCAGCCAGATACATCAATACCGGCAGTGCGACGGCAGCCAGCGCCGCCAAGAGAACGCTGATGACGCCGAAACCGTGGTCCGCGGCGGAGATCGACACGATGCCGGTCGCCATGACTATCGCGAACATCTCAGGTTTCACGCCGCGAGCTCCACCACCAAATGCCGGATGCCGGTGTGCCGGTTGCTGCGGGTCCATTCGACCGGCTGAACCAGTCGGGCCGACGAGAACCGCTCGAGCAGCTCCTCGAACAGCACGCGAAGTTCCAACCGGGCCAGATTGGCGCCGAGGCAGTAGTGCACGCCGTACCCGAAACCCAAGTGCGGATTGGGTTTACGCGTGACGTCGAAAACGTCCGCGTCGGCGAACACCAATTCGTCGCGGTTGGCCGAACCTTCCCACACCTGGACCTTCTGCCCGGCCTCGATATCGCAGCCGCCCAGGGTCACCGAACGGGTCGCCGTACGACGCTTCGAGGGTGACGGCGAAGTCCAGCGCACCATCTCTTCGATCGCGGTCGGCAACAGCGCCGGATCTGAACGCAACAACTGCAGTTGATCGGGATGCTCGATCAGCGCCAACAGGCCGCCCGCGACCGCATTGCGCGTGGTCTCTGCACCCGCACTGAACAGCAGGCTAAAGAACAGGTACAGCTCCATGTCGGACAGTGCCGCGGCTTCATCGTCGCGAAACGCGTTGGCCACCAACGACAGCATGTCATCGGTGGGGTGTGCCCGCTTGGCGGCGATGAGTTCCTGCCCATAGGTGAACATCCGGGTGCCGGCTTCCTCGGCCGACAATTGCCCCACCGACGCGGTGCGGGCCGAGCCGAAGTCGAACTGCGGCTCGATGGCTTCGAAGAGCCAATGCCGTTCAGACTCAGGAACTCCCAGCAAGATGCAGATCATCTGCATGGGCAGTTCCGCGGCCACGTCGACCAGGAAGTCGAATCCTTCACCCATCGAGACGGCATCCAGCAGCCTGCGCGCCCGCGCCCGCAGATCTTCCTCGACGCGCCGGATCATCCTGGGAGTCAGCCCCGAGCTGACCAGCCTGCGGATCTCGGAGTGCCGTGGGTCGTCCATCATGTTCAGCACCTGCCCCGCGATGGACAGATCCTGCAGCAGGGTTCCGCCGAACGGCCGCGAACCCCCGGTCACCGACGAGAACGTCGACGGATCCCGCAGCACCGCAAGGGTTTCAGCGTGGGTAGCCACAGACCAGAACCCCTCGCCGTCGGGCGTGTGTTCCGTCGGCGGGTGCCAGTACACCGACGCCACCCGCCGGTGCTCGGCGAACAGCTCATTGGGAAACCCATGCGCGAAATTGTCCAGATCGGTCAGATCTGCCAATGTCACAAGATGGCACCCGAGGTGTACTTGGCTGCCTCAGGGTAACGGCTGACCAGTTCGTCGACGGCCGCGACAACTCCGTCGACCTGCGCACCCGCGGCTCCGGTGAACGCCTGGCGGTCGGCCAGGGCCGTCTCGAGAGCGACCCGGTCCAGGGGCAGTCGCGGGTCGGCGGCCAACCTGTCCAGCAGGTCTGGTTCCTTGCCCTGCTCGCGCATGGCGAGCGCCACCGCGACCGCGTGTTCCTTGATCACCTCGTGGGCGGCTTCGCGGCCGACTCCGGCGCGCACCGCGGCGATCAGGATGCGGGTGGTGGCCAGGAACGGCAGGTAGCGGTCCAGTTCGCGCTGGATCACCGCGGGGTACGCGCCGAATTCGTCGAGCACCGTCAAGAAGGTCTCGGTCTGCCCGTCGATGGCGAAGAACGCGTCGGGCAGCGCGACCCGGCGCACCACCGAACAGAACACGTCGCCCTCGTTCCATTGCGCTCCGGCCAGTTCCGCCGCCATCGACGCGTAACCACGCAGCACCACCTGCAGGCCGTTGACCCGCTCGCAGGAACGGGTGTTCATCTTGTGCGGCATGGCCGACGATCCGACCTGCCCCGGCGCGAAGCCCTCGGTCACCAGTTCGTGCCCGGCCATCAGCCGGATGGTGTGCGCCATCGACGACGGCCCCGCGCCCAGCTGAACCAGCGCAGACACCACATCGTGATCCAGCGACCGCGGATACACCTGCCCGACACTGGTGAAAACATCGGTGAATCGCAGGAATTCGGCAACCCGGCGCTCCAGCTCGGCCAGCTTGCCGGTGTCGCCGTCGAACAGGTCGAGCATGTCCTGCGCGGTGCCCATCGGCCCCTTGATGCCCCGCAGCGGGTACCGGTCGATCAGCTCACGGACACGTTGCAGGGCCACCAAGCTTTCCTCGGCCGCCGAGGCGAACCGCTTGCCCAGCGTGGTTGCCTGCGCGGCGACGTTGTGACTGCGCCCGGCCATCACCAGGTCGCGGTACACCACGGCACGCTCGGCCAACCGGGCCACCACCGCGACCCCGTGGGCGAACACCAGTTCCAGGGAGCTGCGGATCTGCAGCTGCTCGACGTTCTCGGTGAGGTCGCGGCTCGTCATGCCCTTGTGCACGTGCTCGTGGCCGGCGAGGGCGTTGAACTCTTCGATGCGGGCCTTCACATCGTGGCGGGTCACGCGTTCGCGCGCGGCGATGGAAGCCAGGTCGACGTTGTCCAGGACGCGTTCGTAGTCGTCGATCACGCCGTCGGGCACGCCGACGCCCAGCTCGGCCTGGGCACGCAGCACAGCCAGCCACAGCCGGCGCTCCGCGACGATCTTGGCCTCTGGCGACCAGATCGCGACCATCTCCTCGCTGGCGTAGCGGTTGGCCAGAACATTCGGAATCGTCACGAACACACAGCTTACGGGCCAGCCGGGCACACCAATGAGACAGTGGACGGATGCACTTCGTCGGGCTCGACCTCGCCTGGGGCGAGAAGAATCAGACCGGTGTCGCGGCGATCGACGCGGACGGGCGTGTGCTTCACGTCGGCGTGGCACAGGACGACGACAGCATCGCAGCAACCATCAAGCCGTACGTCAAGGACGACTGCCTGGTCGCCATCGACGCACCGCTCATCGTCAAGAACGCCGAAGGCTACCGACCGTGCGAACGGGAGCTCAACCGGGACTTCCAGCGGTTCGACGCCGGTGCGCGCCCCGCGTTCACCGAGCGGCCCGAGTTCAAGCATCCGCGCGCCGCGCGCATCGCTTCCGCCCTCGACCTGGACATAGACCCCGCCTCGTCGTCCCATCGACGGGCGATCGAGGTCTACCCGCACCCCGCCGCGGTCGTGCTGTTCGGCCTCGACAAGACGCTGAAGTACAAGCGGGGCTCGTTCGAGGATCGCCAACGCGAGCTGCTCAAGTTGATGACCCATGTCGAAGAGCTCGACAAGGCGACACCGCGGCTGCGGGCAAACCGCAGCGTCAGCTGGGTCGAGTTGCGCAAGCGGGTCGAAGCCGCGACGCGCCCCGGCCAGCTGGACCGTGACGAAGACCCCGTCGACGCCCTGATCTGTGCCTACATCGGGTTGTACTGGTACCACCGGCCGGAAGACGTGACCATCTACGGTGACGTCGCCTCCGGTTACATCGTCACCCCGTCACTACCCGCCGACAGGCTCCCCCGCCCCCGAAAAGAACCCACGAACGAGCCGGCACCCCCGGCCGTGCTGACCGCGCAGAACGCGGTGGCCGAGTACCGGCGACGGCGTCCCGCTCTGGTCACCGCCACGGAGCACTACCTGCGACTGGTGACCGACCTGCTCGACGACGCCGGCATCAACTACCTCAGCATCACGGCACGGACCAAGAGCGTCGAGTCCTTCGCCGCCAAGGTCGACCGGACCGTCGACGGGCGTCGGCTCTACACCGACCCGCTGGTGGAGATCACCGATCAAGTCGGGCTGCGGGTCATCACTTACCTTCGCGAGGACGTCGACACGGTGGCCCATCTGCTGGCCACGGAGATGCGGCTTTTGGACGACCAGGACATCGGCCTGCAGACCGCGCGCAAAGGTCGCTGGGGTTATGCCAGCCGGCACCTGCTGGTCGGCGTCGAGGGCGAGACGCAGCCTGCCTCGATCCAGGTGCGCACGGTGCTGCAGCACGCATGGGCGGAATTCGAGCACGACATCCGCTACAAGGGTTCCATTCCCGCCGAGCACGGCGCCGATCTGGACCGCCGCTTCACTCTGGCGGCGGGACTGCTCGAGCTGGCCGACCGGGAGTTCACCGCGATCCGTCAGCGGCTGCGCACGACGGTCACCGACGAGGATTCCGATTGGTCTACCGATTCGCGGATCGCCACGGCCGTGCTGGCGACGTATCTGGGCAACCGTTACCCCGATGCGGGGTGGTCGCGCACCGATCACTACAGCTGGATCTCGGGGCTGTTATTGGAACTCGGGATCACGTCGCTGGACGCGCTGAGCGGGCTGCTCGACTCGGTCGACGCCGACAAGGTGAACAACGCTATGGGATACCGGTTCCCGCCGGGAGCGGTGCGCCGCCTGGACGACGTCCTGCTCGCGGTGTACGGCGAGCGCTATATCGGCCTGGAGGGCAATGCGCACCGAACGGAGTTGTTGCAGAACAGGATTGAGAAACTGCGCGACAATTCTTAGATGTGCACGGGCCGCTCGTCGACCGGGGCGAGCACATCGATCACATCGATGAGCGTCGCGCGGGCGCTGGCGCGGGGACCGTCGCCCTCGTCCATGAGCGACGCGACCACCGCACCGTCCACCGCGCACACCAGCGCGGTGAGCAATTCGGAACGCACCGCTCGGCCGGACCGCTCGACCGCTTCGACCACCGCGTCGGTGCGTTGTTGGCGGATTCGGCGCTGGATGTCGCGCAGTCCGGGCTGGCGCGCGCACGCGATGTAGCGCTCGTAGCGGGAGATCAGCTGCTCGGTGACCCGGGTTTCCGGAGAGTCCCCGACCAGGAGGTCGACCAGCACGTCGGCCGTCGATTCTGCGCCGCGACGGCGACGGCTCAACGCGGCCACTCCGGCCTTCAACTGCTCGGCTTCGCGGATTCCGATGTCCTCCACGGCCTTGGCGATCAGATCGTCGAGCGAGGAGAAATAGTAGGTGGTCGACGCCAGCGGCAAGCCGGCACGGCGGGCCACGGCACGGTGACGGACGGCATCGAATCCGCCCTCACACAACAGGTCAGCGGCCGCCCTTACGAGGGCGTACCGCCGACGCTCCCCCTTCGGAGTGACTGCTGCTGTCACCATTAGCATGCTGCCAGTCGAGCCCACCTGCCATAGGGCTTTCGGCCAATCATCAGTCTTTACTCAGGTTTATTCGGACGACGGAGCCATTGGTGGGTGGCGGCGGCACGATGGCAAGATGGCCGCCATGCCTGACTTGAACCGTCGCGCCCTGCTGCGCCTCGGTGCCGGTGCGGCCGGTGCCTACACGCTGGGGGCAGCCCTGGGGTCCGCTCCCGCGCTGGCCAGCCCGCCCGCCGCTGCGCCGACCTACGTCAGCGGATCGTTCACGTCCGCAGCCCGCGGCGGCGTCGACACCAATTGGGCCATCGCCCGCCCGCCCGGCCAGACCGGGAAGCTACGCCCCGTCATCGCCCTGCACGGCAAGGGTTCCGACGCTGCCGAGGTGATGGCAGGCGGCGTGGAAAACGGTCTGGCACAAGCGGTTGCGGCCGGCCTGCCGCCGTTCGCGGTGGTCGCCGTCGACGGCGGAGGCGGCTACTGGCACAAGCGCGCATCCGGTGAGGATTCGGGCGCAATGGTGCTCAACGAGCTGATCCCGATGCTCGGCGACCAGGGTCTGGACACCTCGCGAGTGGGCTTCCTGGGCTGGTCGATGGGCGGGTACGGCGCTCTGCTGCTCGGTGCACGACTGGGGCCTGCGCGCACCGCGGCGATCTGCGCGGTGAGCCCGGCGCTGTGGACGTCGTCAGGGGCGACCGCGCCGGGCGCCTTCGACGGCGCCGACGACTATGCCGCCAACACGGTGTGGGGACTGCCCGCGCTGGGATCGATCCCGATCCGGATCGATTGCGGCAACAGCGATCCGTTCTATTCGGCCACTCAGCAGTTCATCGCGCAGCTGCCCAACCATCCGGCCGGCGGCTTCTCCCCCGGCGGCCACGACTCCGGATTCTGGAGTCAGCAGCTGCCCGCCGAGATCTCCTGGATGGCTCCGCTGCTCGTCGCCTGATCCGGCGTCACCTTTTTCCGGCGACACCCTTTTCCGGCGAGCAGACGCGGCGGTACGCGACACGCCGCGTTTCGCGTACCGCACTGCCTGCTCGCGCCGGAAAGGCGAGCCCTACAGGCTGATGCGTCCCTCAGCCGCAGCCAATGCGATGTCGGTGCGGAAGTGGCTGCCCGGCAACTTGATTGACTTGACCAACGAGTACGCGGCATCGCGGGCGGCCGAGAGGTCAGGGCCGGTGCCCACCACCGACAGCACCCGGCCGCCAGACGAGACGACGGCACCGTCGTCGCGACGAGCAGTACCGGCGTGCAGCACGCCGTCGGCTTCCGATCCGGCAATCACGTCACCCAGCCGAGGCCGGCCCGGGTAGTTCTCGGCGGCCACCACCACGCTGACGGCATAACCGTCCTGCCACTGCAGCTCACCGAACGACGCCAGTTGCCCGGTTGCCGCCGCACGCAACAGCTGCCCCAGCGGTGACTCCAGCAACGCCAGCACCGCCTGCGTCTCGGGATCGCCGAAGCGGCAGTTGAATTCGACCACCGCGGGCCCGTTCGACGTGATGGCCAGCCCCGCATAGAGCAGGCCCGAGAACGAACTGCCCCGCGCAACCAGTTCGGCGGCAACGGGTTTGACGATCTCGTCGACGATCTGTGTGGTCACGGCCTCGTGCAGCCACGGCAGCGGTGAGTAGGCGCCCATGCCACCGGTGTTGGGTCCCGAGTCACCGTCGCCGACGCGCTTGAAATCCTGCGCCGGCAGCAGCGGGACCACCGTCTCCCCGTCGACCACACAGAACAGCGAGACCTCGGGACCGTCGAGGAACGACTCCAGCAGCACCGGGTGGCCGGAGTCGAGCAGGCTGGCCGCGTGCGCCCGCGCGGTGTCGCGGTCGGTGGTAACCACAACACCCTTGCCCGCGGCCAGGCCGTCGTCCTTGACCACCCACGCGGCCTGCCCTGCCGGCGGGCCGAACCGGTCCAGCGCCGCGTCGAGGTGGCCGGGGTTGTCGACGATTTCACTGCTCGCGGTGCGAACTCCGGCCTTGGTCATGACGTCCTTGGCGAACGCCTTGGAGCCTTCGATGCGGGCGGCGTCCTTCGTCGGGCCGAAGCAGGCGATGCCTGCCGCGCGCACGGCGTCGCCGACACCGAGCACCAGCGGCACCTCGGGGCCGATCACCACGAGGTCGGATTCGAGCCGCTGGGCAAGTTTGACGACCGCTTCGCCGGAGGTGACGTCGACGTCGTACTGGTCGGCGATGATCGCCGTTCCCGCATTGCCGGGGGCGATTGCCAGCTCTTCGACCTCTGGGTCCCGGCGCAGCGCCAGGAGCAGAGCGTGTTCACGGGCACCGGATCCGATCACGAGGACGCGCACGGAGGTAAAGCGTAGCGGCACGCCTTAGGGCATACAGTTGACACCGAGGTGTATGGTCAAACCCGAGAAAGTGTTCGACGTCACATGAGGAGATGGTCGGTTTGACGACACTGAGCGCCTGTCCGTTCGGGCAGGGATACGACTTCACCGACCCCGAGGTGCTGCTCCACGGCATCCCCGTCGCCGAGTTCGCCCAGCTGCGCAAGACCGCCCCGGTGTGGTGGAACGAGCAGGGCGAATCGATCTTCAACGACGGCGGCTACTGGGTGGTCAGCCGGCACGAGGACATCAAGACCATCTCCCGCAACGGCGGGGACGTGTGGTCCACCAACGCCAAGGGTGCGGTGATGCGACTGCCCGAGGGCGTCACCAGTGAGCAGTTGGACCTGACCAAAGCCCTGCTGATCAATCACGATGCACCCGAGCACACCCGGCTGCGCAAGATCGTGTCGCGTCTCTTCACTCCGCGGGCCGTGGCCACGCTGGAGGAGAAGCTCGCCGTCGCCGCGCGCGACATCGTCGCCGCGGCCGCCGAGAAGGTCAGCGGCAATTTCGTCGACGACATCGCGATGAGCCTGCCGCTACAGGCCATCGCCGACCTGATCGGCGTGCCGGAAGCCGACCGGGAGAAGTTGTTCCACTGGACCAACGCGATCATGAACACCGACGACCCCGACTTCGACAGCGATCCGACGATGGCCAACGCCGAGCTGATGGGCTACGCGTACAACATGGCCGAGCAGCGTCGTCAGTGCCCGGCCGATGACATCGTCACCAAGCTCGTGCAGGCCGACCTCAGCGATGGAGGCGGCGAGTCCATCAGCGACGTCGAGTTCGCGTTCTTCGTCATCCTGCTTGCAGTGGCCGGCAACGAGACCACCCGCAACGCCATGACGCACGGCATGAACGCGTTCTTCGAAAACCCCGACCAGTGGGAGCTTTTCAAGCGCGAGCGCCCCGCCACCGCCGTCGACGAGATCGTCCGTTGGGCCACCCCCGTGCACTGCTTCCAGCGCACCGCCCTGGTCGACACCGAAATCGGCGGTGTCACAGTGCGCGCCGGCCAACGCGTCGGACTCTTCTACAGCTCCGCCAACTACGACGAAGACGTGTTCGAGAATCCGTTCACATTCGACATCCTGCGCGATCCCAATCCGCACCTCGGGTTCGGCGGCAACGGTGCGCACTATTGCATCGGCGCCAACCTGGCCCGCATGGAGATCAAGCTGATCTTCAACGAGATTGCCAACCAGATTCCCGACATCTCCAAACGTGCTGAACCGCAACGGCTTCGGTCGGGATGGATCAACGGCGTCAAGGATCTGCAGGTCGCCTACCGGTAGCTGGCTACAATTCCCGGGTGCGTACCCACGGCTGGGCCGGCTCAGCGCCCGCCACCGACGACGAGGCCGTCGCGCGCATTCTGACCGCCGCCAGCAAGGCGATCGACGAGCGCGGCGCCGACTTCTCGATCGCCGACGTCGCCCGCACCCTCGGCGTCACCCGCCAGACCGTGTACCGGTACTTCCCCAGCACCGACGCCCTGTTGGTGGCCGCCGCGGTGCATGCGGCCAGCGATTTCCTCGACCGGCTGGCCGCGCACCTGCAGGGCATCACCGATCCCGTGGAGGCTGTCACCGAGGCGATCGCCACCGCGCTGGAGTGGCTGCCCAAGGACAAGCACATCGGTCTGCTGATCGCTCCCGGGCGCGCCGACGCCCACACCGAGTCGGTGACCTCGGATGTGGCGGTCGATTTTGCCCGGGCCGTCCTGCGCCGGTTCGACGTCGACTGGGCGAACCTGGGGTTCACCGACGACGACCTCGACGAGCTTGCCGAGCACCTGCTGCGGATCATCCAGTCGTTCGTCATCGACCCCGGACGTCCGCCCCGCACCGGCGAGGCGCTACGCGCCTACCTGCGACGATGGGTCGGATCTGCTGTCATTGCGCCCGCTGCATCGCCCTTAGACTGATGGGATGAGCGCGCTCGACGCCTTCTACTCGACCTGGGATCAGGCCCGCAACACCTTCGGATCCGGCGCACCGCAAACCGGCGCAGAGTTCGACCGCAGCTCCCAACTGCGTGACATGCAGTCGGCCGTCCAGGCAGCGACCCCCGATTCCCGCTGGCAGGGATCGGCCGCCGACGCCTACACCGCCAAAAACGAGAAGCACGCGGCCGTCTACGGCAAGCTCGCCGACCTCGACCAGCGGATGGCCGCCGAGGTCGACCGATCCGCAGCAGTCGTCACTGCCGGGCGGCAGAACCTCGATCAGGTCCGCGACTGGGTCACCACCGCCGCAGCATCCGCCCCCAACGACAAGTCCGGCGAATACGTCAAACTCGCCATCGCCAGCAAGGGCCTGAGCCAGATCAGCGACATCATCCAGCAGTCCAACAGCGAGATGAGCGCGATCGGTGAACGCGTCCGCGGCATCGGCAAGGAATACGACGAAATCGGCGGGGACGACAAGAAGAAGGCGCCCGACGCCAAAGAGATGTCGAACTTCATGGGTCCGAAGTTGACGCCGCAGTTGCCCAAGTCTTTTCCTCTTGACCAAGACGACATCAGAAGACCCATTGACGGTGACATAATCCCGCCCAACTACATGGAATTGGTACCCAACTCGGGCGTGTGGGTACCCAATCCGAGCGATCCGAGAACGATACCGCACCCACCTAAGCGCCCAGTCAACGTAAGTGATCTTATTATCGATGACAGCATTAGTCGCCCCAATCGCCCATACGGACCAGGGCAACTAGTACCTGGCGTATGGATCCCAGATCCGAACGATCCTAATCACACGCCAAAAGAGCCCTTCGTGCCGCTGGATCTCGGTAAAATAATTCGCGTCACACCGGGCAGTGGAACTCTCGTCCCTCAAGGATATGTAGAACTGGGCACAGGCAGCGGAGTATGGGTTCCAGGCCCACCGACGATATGGCCTCAACCAGGGATCAGTAGTCCACGAGGGACCGGAGGATGAGCTGATCCGGACTCGCAGAACATTCAGCGGCCTTCGCCGCGAGAATCGGTATAGCCAGGAGGGCAACCGAGCGTTTCACGCGCCCCGTACTGCGGCAACCGCTCGGCCTAGTAGATCCGAAAATGCCTGCTCTGTTTGCGAACTCGGTTCGAGTACACCACGAATATCGATGAATATGCGATCGCTGAGAATCGCGGCGTAATAGTAGCGAACCCCGCTGCCCAACTCGCCGTCGGATTGAATCTTGTATGCCCGAGTAGTAACGCCGTCAATGACGGGAGCTGCAACCGTCTCGATCGTGCCCTGCTCTCGATCAGCCTTGTACGAGACACGGTCGCATCCAGGGCTTGGCTGACTGATGGCGAACGGCTCAGTGGCTCGGATCGCGCCGACGAACGCCTGGGGTCCACTTTGCTCATGCGCCTGCAGACCAATCCAGTCATATCCATCCGAAGCTAAAACCACCTGAAGACCGGGTTCGCATTGCGCTGGATCAACTTCACTCGGCGTCATCCCAAGAACACGACCGTACTTCGACGAGCGATCCGCGCCGTTATGTTGCAGCGGAACCACATTGGGTATCAGTCCAGATGGAAAGAAATTTTGGATGTTCGTTATTCGGGATATGTCTAAATTTTCCGAATTGGTTGTCGGTGCAGATGGTTGCGCAGGCGCCGCTGACGTTTGCGATTGCGCTGGGTGCGGCTCCGATGACGGAGAACAGGCACCAATTGAGCAGACTCCTGCACAAATTGCGATCGTCAATGCAACGGTTTGTAGCCTGATCATTGATAGAGCCTAACCGCATCTGAGACTGATCCGGTGCGCCAATACACCCGCGTTGCGGGTTGTGCCCTGATCGGTTAGCGCGCTAGGCAATTCAACCGGTAGAGACCATCGGCAACTATCTTTCAGCCAGCACAACTATCTTCATCGAAGATCACCACAGCCCTGGGCCGCCGGAGAGCATAGAGTCGGCCAAACCACGAGCCATGAGGCGAGATAACGGCTCTCCCACGCGAATCGGCGGGGCCAAATCACATGGGTGCGGGTCAGCAGGCGCTCGATAGCTTGCAGCCCCTGTGGACAGTCGTGCGCGGAACGGTCAGCTGGCTTTGACGGCCGCCACGGCGTGGGTGAGAAGATCGGATAGATCCTGCTGTGGTCGAGAATTTTCGTCCGTGCGCTCGTGGACGCTGACAATGATCCGGTCACCGACAAGGGCGTAATAGGTGTAATCGACAACACCGGGACCTCCGTCGACCCGACTCTTGACCGCCGCCGTCGTTG
The DNA here is from genome assembly GCF_001665685.1 of Mycobacterium sp. 852013-50091_SCH5140682. Lineage (GTDB taxonomy): Bacteria > Actinomycetota > Actinomycetes > Mycobacteriales > Mycobacteriaceae > Mycobacterium. The sequence goes on along the minus strand of NZ_LZTB01000010.1, from coordinate 61,131 downwards.
CACCATCAATCGTCGGGGCACTCAATCGTTCCGCCGTGCCGGTTCCGCGCGGGTCCTCTGCCGTGAAAGACAGTCGATCGCAATCTGCCGAAGGAATATCGACACTAAATGGATCAGTGGTTTGTTGTGCTGCCACGGATAGTTGCTGTCCACTGGGACCGTCGGCACGGAATGCAACCGACTCAGTTCCCGCGCCAGCGTGTATCGGCTTAAGCAACACCGCGCACGCCTGCGGCTCCACCGTAACGGGATCGCCGTAACCGACCACATCACTGACACTCTCGGCCTGACGCTCGTCGAGTCGCCTCAGCGCAAACCACTGAGCTGTGTACCCCTGCGGGAACTTATCCTTCAGACTCTCCAGCCGCGAGATGTCATAGTCCGCGGCCTTCGCCGTCGTGGTCGTCGGAGCCGCGTCGTGCGAACTCGGCGAGCAACCAACAACGGCAACGACAGCTGTACAACCCGCCACAACGCACGCGGCTACCCGTGACCCCATTACCCAAGCCTAAGCGACGTTTTGGCGCGACCGAAACGTCAATCAAACTGCCGACTGAACGCCCTACGACCAGCCCATAAACTGAAGCGAACACGCTGATCCTCAACGGCGACATGGTCACTGCCGGGTACCGGGTTGTGGACACCACCCTTCTTGGAGTGTCGACACTGGTACCAAGCGAATTCGCCTCACTAGACGCACTCAGTCTTCTTGAGCGGCTCCAGGATGCACAGCCGTGAGACGCGCAGACAAGAACCCCCTCACTTCACCGTCAACGGCAGTGACTTGCGTGGTTCGAAGACGAACGACGCCCCGCCACTGAACTTGACCACCGCAACCTCACCGAATTCCTTGGCTGCCGTGTCGGTTTCAACAACGTGAGCCGTCCATTCAGTATCCGACCCAGTCACCTCGACAGAAAGATGCGGGTCGACCGCCGCGACGATGGCCTGCAGGGGCCGGGTTTCGTGTGGCCCGGTCAACGACACCCAGGCCCCGTCCTCGTGCGCCGGCGAGCGCCGTACCGACACCACATCTGGCCCGAACTCCGCGTCGACGTAGGCGGCCGGGTTCAGGAGAGGATGCAGTTCGAGCACACGTACCGCGCCCTCGATTCCCCCGGGCAACCCGAGCGCGCGGTGAATGCGTTCAGCGCCGACGCCTGCCACGCCGATCAGCTGTTTGACGCAGATATCGGCGGCCAGCGCCGTGTCGGTACCGGCCCGCTTTCCGACCGCCAACACGAATGCCAGATTCAGCAGGTGCATCTGCAGGCACACCTCGTCGGCCATCCGCACCAGAGCGGAGTGCGAGAAGGCGGCGAAGTCGAAGTCCGACACGAGCGGACCCGAGTAGTCACTCTGCCCGGACTGAGACACGTCGATGTCATCGAGAACCGTTTGCGCAGCGTGAGTTCGGCGAATGATATCGGGTACCGGGATGTCGGGGACCTCAGGGTGGGACTCGTCGATGATGACCGTCCACGCGCAGTGCGGCTGTCGGTCGGCGGGAGTCCGGGGCGGGCGGTGGATCGGCCGGACCTGCGCACGCCGGTTGGTGGCCAGCGCCGTCGCATCGAAGGTCGGATCCTCGATGTCGTGGCACATGCCACGCACGTAGTCGTCGCCCATCGGCTCGACGTCGAGCAGTGCCCCGCAGTGGTCGAGCTGGAACTCACCGTGCCAGCGGTCGTGCACGGTGTAGCGGAAGTCCATGAACTGCGGCGGCGCACCGATGTCGAGTTGCAGCCCCTTGAAGATGGTGATGACGTCGATGCCCTCGTAGTTCAGCGCCTGCTGCATCCGCTTGGTGTAGATGGGGCTCGACGCCATCCATTCCTCGATGGCGATCTGCAGCATTTCTTCGCGGCCGAATGATGATATGCACCAGGCCATTCCGGAGCGGTCGATCAGCTGCCCCATGAGCAGCAGCTCGGGAACCAGCTTGACGAGCTCAGCGTGCGACAGCGACGCATACCTACTTGCCATCGAGCTCATTCCCGGTGTTCATCTTCACGGCGGCGTTCACATTGGCCCGCTTGTCCTCATCAAGCCCTTGCTCGGCGGCCTTGCGCCGCTTGGCCGCAACCTTCGACACGGTCCCGTTGAGACCGGACCCGAGCGGGAAACCGACGTAGTGGGTGAGGAATATGGCGATGTCCTTGAGTTCCTCCTCGGTGAACTCCCCGTTGAGCAGCGCGGCATTCACCTGAACCTCGGCAAGGTCCTGCAAACCGAGTGCCGTCACGGCCGACAACGTCATCAGCCGCTTCTCGCGCATCGACAGTCCGGGCTTGGTCCAGATGGTGCCGAACAGGTGGTCGACGGTCAGATCGAAATATGGATCGCCTTCGATGTTCGGCATCTCCCAGCCGTAGACCTCGTTCATCTTGGCCAGGCCCTTGGCGCGCAGCTCATCCATAGACAGTTCTCCTAGTCGTTCTCGTGCGGCACGCCGAGGCCCTCGGCAAGCCGCTGCAAGGCCACCTGGGCCAACGGAAGATCCACTCCCACAGCCTCGCCCAAGCCGAGCGCCAGGCTGAGATCTTTCTCGCCGAGTCCGCGGGTGTGGGTGAAGGCGTCATAGAGCCAGTGATCCGGCGTCAGCTCGGACATGTTGTCGCGCAAGATGATGGCACCTGGACCGCTGGTCAGCGCATCGGTGTGACGTACCACCCGACCGAGTGCCTGCAGATCCAGCCCGGCCGCCTCGGCCAGCTTCATCGCCTCACCCGCCGCGGCATACGAGGTGAAGGTCAACATGTTGCGGGCCAGCTTCATCCTGGTACCGGCCCCGGGTTCACCTGCGTGGATTACCATCGAGCCGAACTGCTTGAGCGCGGGCTTGATCCGTTCGTAGACGGGCCGCTCGGCGCCGACCATGATGGCCAGCTCACCCTTCTCGGCAGCTCCCCCACCCCCGCTGACCGGCGCATCGACGATGTGGATGCCCTGCGGCTTGTACTGCTCGGCGAGCTCGACGGCGGTAGTGTCGCTGATGGTCGAGTGGATCACAATCACCGTGTCGGGCTTGGCCTTTGCGGCGAGCTCTGCGACGACCGACCGCACCTGCTCGTCGTTGAGCACTGTGACGCTGATGATGTCGGCGTCGGCGATGTCGCCCACACTCTCTGCCAACGACGCGCCGAGTTCGGCAAAGGGCTCGAGAGCTTCGGCCCGCACGTCGTACACGATGAACCCGCCCGGCCACTCTGCCAGGCGCTTAGCCATCGGAGTACCCATGTTGCCCAGGCCGATGTATCCGTATCTCAGATCGCTCATGAGCGGATGATCTGTCCGCCGTCGACATTGAAGATCTGGCCGGTGATCCACTTGGCCTGGTCACTGAGCAGGAAGAGACACATGCCGACGAGGTCTTCCGGTTGGCCCATGCGGGACAACGGGATTCCCCTGATGATGTCGTCCACCATCTCCTTGGGCGTGGTGGTCCGATTGGCCTCGGTGTCGATGGGGCCGGGTGCGATCGCATTGATGCGGATGTTCTGCCCACCAAGCTCGCGGGACAGCTGCTGGGTGAGGCCGTTGATGCCGACCTTGGCCAGACCGTAGTAGTTGGCGTACAGCCAAGCCGCCGTCGACGACTGGTTGACGATCGCGCCGCCGCCACGCTTGGCCATCTTGCGATACACCGCACGGGTGCACACCAGAGCACCGTCGAGGTTCACGCTCATGAACTTCTTGTAGTAGTCCCAGTCGACCGTGAGCAGAAAGTCGAGCTTCATACCCCCGAAGATCGCGGCGTTGTTGACCAGGTAGTCGATCCCGCCGAACTCCGAAAGTGTCTGTGCTGCCATATCTTTGGCCGAGTCGATGTCGGATACGTCCACCCGTACCGCGAGCGCCGAGCCACCCTCGCCCTTGATGCCGTCGGCGACCTTCTGCGCGCCTTCGGTGTTGATGTCGGCCACCACGACCGCCGCCCCCTCACGCGCGAGCGCTTCGGCGTAAGCCTGGCCGATGCCGCCACCGGCCCCGGTGACAATGGCCACCTTGTCGTCGAACTGTCCCATGTCTCATCCCTTTCCCGCCGAATGGCCAGTTAATGCCCGGTTCTCGTGAGATTGCGTGTCACAACTGGCCGCTCGACACCGTCTCAACTGGCCAGAGTGGCAATGCATTTGATCTCGGTGTACTCCTCGAAGCCGGCCACACCCATCTCCCGGCCGACTCCGGACTGCTTGTAGCCGCCGAACGGTGCGTCCGCCGAGTACCAGACGCCGCCGTTGACGTTGACGGTGCCGACGCGCATCCGCGCGGCCACGGCCTGGGCACGGGAGTCGTCGGCGGAGAACACCGTGCCGGACAGGCCGTACGGCGAGTCGTTGGCGATGCGCACCGCGTCGTCGTCACCATCGTGGGCGATCACGGTCAGCACCGGCCCGAAGATCTCCTCGCGCGCCACCCGCGCCGAGTTGTCGAGTCCGGCGATCACCGTCGGTTCGATGAAGTAGCCGGTATCCAAATCCGCGGGGCGCCCACCGCCACACGCGAACCGGCCACCCTCCTGCAGAGCCAGGTCCAGGTAGGCCTGCACCCGATCCCGCTGCCGCGCGGAGATCAGCGGCCCGCATACCGTGCGCTTGCTGTTGGGATCGCCCGGCTTGATGGACCCGAGCGTCGCGGCGGCGGCCTCGACGGCCTCGTCGTAGCGGGATCGCGGCACCACCAAGCGGGTGGTGATGGCGCAGCCTTGCCCGGCATGCATGGCGACGGTGAAGGCCGCCATCGCGCACGCGCCGGCCAGGTCGGCGTCGTCGAGCACCAGGAACGCCGACTTACCACCGAGCTCGAGGAACACCTTCTTGATGGTCAACGCGGCGTCCGTCATCACTGCGCGCCCGGTGGCGGTCGACCCTGTGAACGAAACCATGTCCACCCGAGGATCTTTCGACAACAACGCGCCTACGGAGTGATCGCTGGAGGTGACGATGTTGATCACACCGGCTGGAAAATCCGTCTGCTCGGCGATGATCTGGCCGACAGCCGCAGCGGCCCACGGGGTGTCCGGGGCAGGCTTGAGGATCAGGGTGTTGCCCGCCGCCAACGCGGGTCCGACCTTGGCCAGGTTGATCTGGTGCGGGAAGTTCCACGGCGTGATGGCGCCGACCACACCGACGGCTTCGCGCGCCACCACGCGGTTGGTCGGAATCCCTTGCGGGGTAGCGTGTCCCAGGTCGGTGCGCCATTGATAGTTCTCCGCAGTATCGGCGGAGAACGCCAAATCGCTGATGGGGCCTTCCAACTGCGCGCCGGCAGTGAGCATGCGCGGTGCACCGACCTCCGCGATGGTCAGTTCTCGTAGATCTTCGAGGTTCTCCTGCAAGGCATCTCGCAGCTGACGCAGGCAACGTACTCGCAGTGCCGTGTTCGTCGACCAGTCGGTGTCGTCGAACGCCCGCCGCGCCGCCTCGATGGCATTGCCCATGTCCTCGGTATCGGCGTCGGCCGCGACGCCGAGCACCTCTTCGGTCGCGGGGTTGACGGTGTCGAACACGCCGCCGCGACCGGCGACGAGCTTGCCGTCGATGAGCAGTTGACTCTGGCGATCGGCCAGTACCGGCATCGGTGAACTCCACTTCACGATTTCTGGACAACTGTCCGGCTGTCTCATTTCGAACGATAGCCTCAGAGCCCGCAGACCCGCAAGAGCGCACCCGCAGACCCTGCCGAAACACAGGAAAGAGACATATATGAGCAGCGAATATGTGACGCACACTTGCCCAACGTCCGAGTCGTCGGATAATTTGGACATGTGTCCAGCGATGCCGTGGCAGCAGTCACAGAAACACCGCGCAACCGTCGGCAGGAAGAGACCTTTCGCAAGGTGCTCAGCGCCGGGATCGAGATGCTGCGCGAGTCCTCGTACGCCGATCTGACGGTGCGCGCCGTTGCCGCCCGCGCGAAGGTTGCGCCTGCGACTGCCTACACCTACTTCTCCTCGAAGAACCACCTGATCGCCGAGGTGTACCTCGACCTGGTCAACAAGGTTCCCTACTTCACCGACGTCAACGACGCGATGACCACACGCGTCGACAAGGTGCTGCGCGCGCTGGCGCTGGTCGTGGCCGACGAGCCCGAAGTCGCCGCGGCATGCACCACGGCCCTGCTCGGTGGCGGCAGCGATCCGGCGGTACGCACTGTCCGCGACCGCATCGGCGCCGAAATCCACAAACGCATCCGCTCCGCAGTCGGTCCCGACGCCGATCCACGCATCGTCTCGGCCTTGGAGATGACGTTTTTCGGCGCACTGGTCAATGCGGGCAGCGGCGCCTTCACCTACCACCAGATCGCCGACCGGCTGACCTATGTGGTCGGACTGATCCTGGGAGAGGACCAATGAGCGTGGAAGCCCCAGAACTGGTTTTCGATCCGTACGCCTACGACCTGCACGAGGACCCGTACCCGTACTACCGGCGGCTACGCGACGAGGCCCCGCTGTACCGCAACGACAAGCTCAAGTTCTGGGCGCTGTCGCGGCACAGCGACGTGCTGCGGGGTTTCAGGAACAGCACCGCGCTGTCCAACAAGCACGGAGTCTCGCTGGACCCGATCTCCCGCAACGACGAGGCCCACCGGGTGATGTCGTTTCTGGCGCTGGATGATCCGGCCCATCTGCGACTGCGCACCCTGGTGTCGAAGGGTTTCACTCCGCGACGCATCCGCGAGCTGGAGGGTCGGGTCACCGAGATCGCGGTCCAGCACCTCGAGGCCGCGCTGGACCACGAAACCTTCGACTACGTCGACGAATTCGCGGGCAAGCTCCCGATGGATGTCATCTCCGAACTGATGGGGGTGCCGCAGGAGGACCGGGTCCGGATCCGCGCGCTGGCCGACGGTGTCATGCACCGCGAAGACGGGGTGGCCGACGTCCCTGCCTCAGCCATGCAGGCCTCGGCGGAACTGCTGGTCTATTACGCCGACATGGTGAAGCAACGACGCAACCAGATCACCGATGATCTCACCTCGGCGTTGATCGAGGCGGAGATCGACGGCGACAAGCTCACCGACGACGAAATCATGGCCTTCTTGTTCCTCATGGTCGTGGCCGGCAACGAGACCACCACGAAACTGCTTGCCAACGCCGCATATTGGGGATTCAAGAATCCGGACCAGCTGGCGCCGGTGTTCGACGATCACGACCTCATCACCCCGTGGGTCGAGGAAACGCTGCGCTACGACACGTCCAGCCAGATTCTGGCCCGCGCGGTGGTCGAGGACATCACCCTCTATGACACGACCATCCCACAAGGCGATGTGCTACTGCTGCTGGCCGGGTCCGCCAACCGCGACGAACGCGTCTTCGACAGCCCCGACGAATACCGCATCGGCCGCGACATCGGCTCGAAGCTGGTGAGTTTCGGCAGTGGGGCGCACTTCTGCCTCGGCGCCCATCTGGCACGCATGGAGGCGAAGGTGGCACTGACCGAGCTGTTCAAACGAATCCGCGGATATGAGGTCGACGAGGCCAACGCCGTCCGCGTCCACTCCAGCAACGTCCGTGGATTCGCACACCTCCCCATTGCGGTGTCCCACCGCTGAAACCCATGACAGTGGAGAAACGCTAAATGGCCCGTTTTGAACCGCACCCAGACCGCCGGCCCGCGATCGTTGCCGGCGCCTCCTCGGGCATCGGTGCCGCGACCGCGAAGCAACTGGCCGCTCACGGCTTCCCGGTCGCACTCGGCGCACGCCGGGTCGAGAAATGTCAGGAACTCGTCGAGGAGATCAAAGCCGGTGGCGGCGAAGCGGTTGCGCTCCCGCTGGACGTGACCGACGCAGATTCGGTGAAGTCGTTCGTGCACGGTGCCACCGAGGCGCTGGGTGAGATCGAGGTGCTGGTCGCCGGCGCGGGTGACACCAACTTCGGCAGGCTCCACGAGATGAGCACCGACGAGTTCGAGGCCCAGGTGCAGATCCATCTCATCGGCGCCAACCGGATGGCCACGGCGGTGCTGCCCGCCATGGTGGAACGCCGACGCGGCGACGTCATCTTCGTCGGCTCGGACGTCGCCCTGCGGCAGCGCCCCCACATGGGTGCCTACGGCGCCGCCAAGGCCGGTCTGGTCGCGATGGTGACCAACCTGCAGATGGAGCTGGAAGGCACCGGTGTGCGGGCCTCGATCGTGCATCCGGGGCCGACCCGCACGGCGATGGGCTGGACGCTACCCGCCGAGAAAATCGGCCCGGCCCTGGAAGATTGGGCCAAGTGGGGGCAGGCCCGTCACGACTACTTCCTGCGGGCCGTTGATCTCGCGCGGGCCATCACGTTCGTCGCCGAGACGCCACGGGGCGGGTTTATCGCGAACCTGGAAATTCAGCCAGAAGCTCCGCTCGCGGACGTCAAGGACCGCCAGAAGCTCGCTTTGGGCGACGAAGGGATGCCAAACCAATGAGTAATGCCCTCAAGGAAGTACAGCGCGTTTCCGGTGGCGCAGAAGAGCACGGCCACCTGGAGGAGTTCCGTACCGACCCCATCGGCCTGATGCAACGGGTCCGTGACGAGTGCGGGGATGTCGGCTGGTTTCAACTGGTCGACAAGCACGTCATCCTGCTCTCGGGCGCGCAGGCCAACGAGTTCTTCTTCCGTTCTGCCGACGAGGATCTCGACCAGGCCGAGGCCTATCCGTTCATGACGCCGATCTTCGGCAAGGGCGTGGTGTTCGACGCCAGTCCTGAGCGGCGCAAGGAGATGCTGCACAACTCGGCGCTGCGCGGTGACCACATGAAAGCGCACGCCGCGACCATTGAGGGCGAGGTGAAGAAGATCATCGCCGGTTGGGGCGACGAGGGCGAGATCGAACTGCTGGACTTCTTCGCCGAGCTGACGATCTACACCTCGACGGCATGCCTGATCGGCCTGAAATTCCGCGAACAACTGGACTCCCGGTTCGCGCGGTACTACCACGAACTGGAACGTGGCACCGATCCCCTGTGTTACGTCGACCCGTATCTGCCGATCGAGAGTTTCCAGCGGCGCGATGAAGCCCGCGTGAAACTCGTTGCGCTGGTGCAGGAGATCATCGACCAGCGGCTGGCCAACCCGCCGAAGGACAAGTCGGATCGCGACATGCTCGACGTGCTGGTGTCGATCAAGGACGAAGAAGGTGGCCTGCGGTTCTCGGCCGACGAGATCACCGGCATGTTCATCTCACTGATGTTCGCCGGCCACCACACCAGCTCCGGCACCTCATCATGGACTCTCATCGAGCTGATCCGTCACACCGAGGTGTACGCCGAGGTGCAGAAGGAACTCGACGAGCTCTACGCCGACGGCCAAGAGGTGAGTTTCCATGCGCTGCGCCAGATCCCGAAGCTGGACAACGTGGTCAAAGAGACGCTGCGGCTGCATCCACCCCTGATCATCCTGATGCGGGTGGCCCAGGGCGAATTCGAGGTCGAGGGATTCCCCATTCACAAGGGCGACTTCGTCGCGGCGTCCCCGGCGATCTCCAACCGCATCCCGGAGGACTTCCCCGACCCCGACGCGTTCAATCCCGATCGCTACAACAAACCCGAGCAGGCCGACGTCGTGAACAGGTGGACCTGGATCCCGTTCGGCGCCGGTCGGCATCGCTGCGTCGGGGCGGCGTTCGCCCAGATGCAGATCAAGGCGATCTTCTCGGTGTTGCTGCGGGAGTATGAGTTCGAGATGGCGCAGCCCGCGGACTCCTACCGCAACGACCACTCGAAGATGGTGGTCCAGCTGGAACGCCCCGCCAAGGTTCGGTACCGCAGACGCACGAAGGGGTGAGCGCCCATGGGTTGCTACCGCGTTGAGGTCGACGCCGACCTCTGCCAGGGCCACGCGATGTGTGAAATGGAGGCCCCGGACGTCTTCGCCGTGCCCAAACACGGCATCGTGGAGATCACCGACCCCGAGCCGCCGGACGAACTCCGCGAGGATGTCGAGCGAGCCGTCGAAATGTGTCCTACCCGAGCACTATCCATCACCGAGAAGGAATAGCGATGCCGTCACGCGAAGCATTGGATCACTGGGTCGAGCGCTGGCTGCAAGCCAACAAGGACGCCGAGAAGGCCGGTGATTGGAAGCCGCTGGCCGACTTCTACACCGCCGACGCCACCTACGGATGGAACATCGGTCCGAAGGAAGACGTCATGTGCGTCGGACGCGACGAAATACGCGACGTGGCACTGGGTTTGGAGATGGAGGGCCTGGAGAACTGGGTCTACGAATACCAGAAGGTTCTGGTCGACGACAGGCAGGGCGAGATCGTCGGCTTCTGGAAGCAGATCGTCAACAAGTCCGACGGCACCACCGACGAGATCTACGGTATCGGCGGGAGCTGGTTCCGGCTCACCGAGCAGGACGGTGACCTGCTGATCGAATGGCAACGCGATTTCTTCGATTTCGGCCATGTCTCGTCGATGTTCATGAAGCTCATCTCCTCCGGCGACCTCAGCGCGGGCATGCAGAAGCGCATCGAACGGAGTCTGGCCGGCGAGCAGTTGCCCGGCTACTACCCGCTCGGAGAAGCGCCGGTTCCGATCTGGTGAGCCGGAAGGTCAAATGCGACCTTCCTTATGTGACCTAGATAACTTAGTCTGGCGCGGGAAGCCTCCAACGAAAGTAGGACGTGATGAAGACAAAGGGTGCTCTCATCTGGGAGTTCAACCAGCCGTGGTCGATCGAGGAGATCGAGATCGGTGATCCCGTCAAGGATGAGGTCAAGATCCAGATGGAAGCGTCGGGCATGTGCCACTCCGACCACCACCTGGTGACCGGCGGCATTCCGATGGCCGGATTCCCCGTCCTGGGCGGCCACGAGGGTGCAGGCATCGTCACGGAGGTCGGGCCCGGCGTCGAAGGCATCGAGCCCGGCGACCACGTGGTGCTGTCGTTCATCCCGTCCTGTGGCCAGTGCCCGTCGTGTCAGGCCGGGCTGCGCAACCTGTGCGATCTGGGCGCCGGGCTGCTCGGCGGCCAAGCAGTGTCCGACGGCACGTTCCGCATTCAGGCCAAGGGCCAGAACGTCTTCCCGATGACCCTGCTCGGCACGTTCAGCCCGTACATGGTGGTGCACAAGAGCTCGGTGGTGAAGATCGACAAGTCCATTCCGTTCGAGGTGGCCTGCCTGGTCGGCTGCGGCGTCACCACCGGCTACGGCTCAGCGGTGCGCGCCGGTGACATCCGCCCCGGCGAGGACGTGGCCATCATCGGCGTCGGCGGCGTCGGGATGGCGGCCCTGCAGGGCGCGGTCAATGCCGGCGCTCGGCACGTCTTCGTGGTCGACCCGGTCGAGTGGAAGCGTGATCAGGCGCTCAAATTCGGCGCCACCCACGTCTACCCGGACATCTTCGCTGCCATGGCGGGCGTCGCCGAGGTGACGTGGGGCCTGATGGCCAAGAAGACGATCGTCACGGTGGGTGAACTCAAGGGTGAGGACATCGACAACTACCTCAACCTCACCAGCAAGGGCGGCACCTGCGTGGTGACAGCGATCGGCAGCCTGCTCGACACCAACGTCACGTTGAACCTGGCCATGCTGACGCTCATGCAGAAGAACCTGCAGGGCACCATCTTCGGCGGAGGAAACCCGCACTACGACATACCGCAACTGCTGTCGATGTACAAGGCCGGCAAGCTCAACCTCGACGACATGGTGACGCGCCAGTACAAGCTGGAGCAGATCAACGACGGCTATAAGGACATGCTCGAGGGCCGCAACATCCGCGGCATCATCCGCTACACCGACGCCGACCGCTGACAACCGTGATCCGGTGAGTGGCTGCGATGCGCGCCGCCGCTCACCGGGTAGGAGACGAATATGACCCAGACCCAAGAGCTTTCGCCCGTCCAGATCGCATCGCAGGCCTCCTGGCGCTGCGTGCAGTCCGGCGACAGGGACGGCTGGCTGGCCTTGATGGCCGACGACGTCGTGGTCGAGGACCCGATCGGCGAGGCCATCACCAACCCCGACGGCTCAGGGGTTCGTGGCAAGGAAGCCGTTGCGGCCTTCTACGACGCCAACATCGCTCCGAACACGTTGACCGTCACCTGCGAGGAGACCTTCCCGTCGAGCTCGCCGACCGAGATCGCCTACATCTTGGTGCTGCACACCAGGTTTCCCAACGGCTTCACCGCGACGGTGCGCGGGGTGTTCACCTACAAGGTCGATGACGCCGGCTTGATCACCAATCTGCGGGGCTACTGGAACATGGATGCGATGACGTTCGCCCAGGACGGCGAGAGCTGACCACCGGAGCACTGGCCGGCCGCGCGGCCGAACTCAAGGAGCACGGGGTGCGCGCCAACGTGGTATGCCCCGGAGCGCGCACGCGGCTGTCCACCGGCTCCGACTACGAGCAGCACATCGCCGAACTCAACCGCCGCGGCCTGCTCGACGACGTGAGCATGCAGGGTGCCCTCGACGCCGCGCCATCGGACTACGTGGCGCCGACATATGGCTTCCTGGTCCGCGACGCCGCGCGGGACGTGACCGGCCCGATCTTCATCGCAGCAGGCGGTTTCGTCGGTGAATTCGCCCGTCCCACACCCGGTTTCATCGCCTACCGGGACCACCATGCCGCACCGCCGTGGACTGTCGGGGAACTGGCCGAGTTGATCGGCTGAGTCGGTCGAGACAGCGCTCACTATGCTCGGGGCATGGCGACCGTCTTCACCAAGATCATCAACGGCGAACTACCGGGCCGATTCGTCTATCAGGACGACGAGATCGTCGCGTTCCTGACCATCGCCCCGATGACCCAGGGCCACACGCTTGTGGTGCCCCGCGCCGAGATCGACAACTGGCAGGATGTCGAGCCCGCCGTTTTCGCGCGCGTGATGGAGGTGTCGCAGCTGATCGGCAAGGCCGTGTGCAAGGCCTTCGGTGCGGAGCGCGCCGGGGTGATCATCGCCGGGCTTGAGGTTCCCCACCTGCACGTGCACGTCTTCCCGGCCTACAACCTGTCCGACTTCGGGTTCGCCCACGTCGACAACAACCCGTCGCCGGAATCCCTCGACGAGGCCCAGTCGAAGATCACAGCCGCGCTGGCAGATCTGCAATCCGCGGCAGGCTGACGGTAAACCGGCAGCCCTGGCCCGGGGCGGTGGCGACGCGCACCGTCCCGCCATGGGCATAGACCAACGAATCGACGATCGACAGGCCCAGCCCGGTACCACCGCTGGCCCGGGTGCGTGAGGTGTCGGCACGGTAGAACCGCTCGAAGACCCGTCGGGCATCTTCCTGGCTCATGCCAGGGCCTTCGTCGCACACCTCGAGCACCGCGTTGTCCCCGTCGGTGCCCACCCGCACCGTGATGCCCGCGGTCTCCGGCGTGTGCTGCAGCGCGTTGGCCACCAGGTTCCCCAGCACTTGCCGCAATCGGGCGTCGTCCCCGAGCACTTCGGGTGTTCCCGGCCCGTCGAACACCTCCATGGACACCTTGCGCTCAGGTGCGATGGACTGCGCGTCGTGCACAGCGTCGGTGGCCAGCGTCAGCAGGTCGACCCGTCGGCGTTCCAGCGGTCGTTGTGCATCGAGGCGCGCCAGCAGCAACAGATCCTCGACGAGCAGGCCCATGCGCCGCGACTCGCTCTCGATGCGGCCCATCAACATTTCGGTGTCGCGGGCCGCGCCCTGCCGGTACAGCTCGGCGAAACCGCGGATGGTGGTCAACGGCGTGCGCAACTCGTGGCTGGCATCGGTGATGAACCGTCGCATGCGCTCCTCAGAGCTGCGCGCCTGCTCGGCCGAGGCCTCCGACGCTGCCACCGCCCGCTGGATCTGTGCGAGCATCCCGTTGAGCGCCAACGACAACCGCCCGACTTCGGTGCGCGGATCCCGTTCGGGGACACGACGATCGAGCTGCCCGGCAGCGATCGCGGCAGCTGTCTGTTCGACCTCCACCAGGGGACGCAGGCTCCGGTGGACCACCGCATAGCCGGCGATACCGAGCACCAGCAGCACAGCCGCGCCGATCCCGATCTGCGACCAGATCAACGCCCGCACCGACGACTGCACGTCAGACAGATCGATCGCGACCGTGGTGAGCGAGCCGTCCGATGACCGCACCGTCATCGCCCGCCATTGGATGTTGGAATCCCCGATCGACCCGACGGTCACCGGGATCGGCCCGACGTCGTTGTTGTCGGGTAGGTCCGGTTCGGCTTCCCGGTCGTTGATCGCGATCCAGGTGCGCCCATCCTCGTCGACGCCGCGCACGTAGAAGTTCGACGGCGGCCGGGCCGGGTTCGGACCTTCCATCGGCGTGGACGGCATGCGCCGCGGTTCCAGCGCCCAGCTGCGCGATGCGTCGAGCAACGTCTGATCGATCCGGTCGACCTCGGTGTGCCGCATGATCGAGGTGACGGCGACGCCCGACGCGAGCAGGCCGCACGCCACCAGAACCAGGGCAGCGGCAACCAACCCCACCCGCAGCGGCACGCCTTGCCCGCGCGCGCGGTTAACTCGGTCTAACACCACTCAAGAAGTATGCCGCCGGACAATTGCCATCTGCGCGGCTCGCCGCGGAGAGTCCTCAGCGTGGCTCGCGCAGCACATAGCCGACGCCGCGCAGCGTGTGCAGCAGTCGCTTGTCGCCTGTGTCGATCTTGCGGCGCAGGTAGGAGACGTAGGACTCGACGACGTTGACGTCGCCGCCGAAGTCGTAGCGCCACACGTGGTCGAGAATCTTCGGCTTCGACAACACGGTGCCCGCGTTGATGATGAAGTAGCGCAGCAGCGTGAACTCGGTCGGCGACAGCGAGACCGGCTCGCCGGCCTTCCATACCTCGTGGGTGTCCTCGTCGAGTTCGATATCGGCGAACGACAACCGGGCAACGCGGGTTTCTTCGACGCCGCGGCCGGACCGGCGCAGGATCACCCGCAGCCGGGCCACCACCTCTTCGAGGCTGAACGGCTTGGTGACGTAATCGTCGCCGCCGAGGGTGAGCCCGGCGATCTTGTCCTGCAGGCTGTCGCGCGCGGTCAGGAACAGCGCAGGCGCGTCGATGCCGTCGGCGCGTAGCCGACGCAACAGGCCGAAGCCATCCATGCCGGGCATCATCACGTCCAGGATCACCGCGTCAGGACGAACTTCCCTGGCCTTGTCGAGGGCAGCCGCGCCGTTGGACGCGGTGTGCACCTCGAAGCCCTGGAATTTGAGGCTGACGGACAGCAACTCGACGATATTGGCCTCGTCGTCGACGACAAGGATCCGCGCTTCAGGGACGTTCTCGGGTACTGCTGGCATGGCCATCCTGCCATGTTGCCGCTGCCGCATAACTTAATCCTGCGCGCTAGCTGTGAGCTTCCTGGAAGTTTTGCTTCAAGGTCCCGAGAGAACCCCTCGGGTGACGCCGGCCACACGCCCCTAGACTGGCGTCATGAACCTCGGCAAAACCCTGGTCCAGGTTGCCACCGCCCCGGTCAAGGTCGGTCTGGCCGTCGCTGACCTCGGCCTCGGTATCGCCGGGGGCACCCTCAACGTCGTGCAACGGTCCCTCAATGACGCCAACCCCATCCAGGGCAAGCCGTCGGTGGCCGGGTTGCTCGGGCTCGACGACGCGGTGGATCGGGCAAACCGGCTGGCCCACCTGATGGACGACGATGCCCCGATCGGTCGGGCCCTCGCACCGGAGGGCCCGCTCAATCAGCTCCTGCAGCCGGGCGGCCTGGTCGACCAGCTGACCAAACCCGGCGGCCTGCTGGATCGGCTCAACTCCGACACCGGACCGGTGTCGCGCGCGCTGGCCGAAGGTGGACTGGTCGATCAGATTACCGCCGAGGGCGGGCTCGCGGACCGGTTGACGGCCGAGGACGGCGTGGTGTCGCGAGTGCTGGCCCCGGGCGGTCTGGCCGACCGACTGCTCGCCAAGGACGGCATCGTCGAAAGGATCCTGCGCGACGACGGTGTTGCCGACAAACTGCTCGCCGAGAACGGACCCGTCAACCGTGCACTGCAAGAAGGCGGCCTGGTAGATCAAGTCACCTCCGAAGGTGGCCTGATGGACCGGCTGACCACCGAGAACGGCGCACTCTCGCGCGTCGTCTCCCCCGGCGGCCTGGCCGATCAGCTACTCGCCGACGACGGTCTGATCGAACGCCTGCTGCGGGAGGACGGTGTCGTCGACAAACTGCTCGCCGACGACGGTCTGCTGGAGACCCTGGCCGATCCGGATGGGCCGCTAGCGAAGCTCGTCGACCTCTCCGACACCCTCAACCGCTTGGTGCCTGGCCTGGAAGCACTGGCACCGATGGTCGACACCCTGCACGACGCGGTCCTGTCGCTGACCGCTGTGGTCAACCCGCTGAGCAACATCGCCGACCGGATTCCGCTCTCCCGGCAACGGCGCCGCACCGCAGCCCGCGTCGTCGCGTCCCAGCGGGTCATCGACCAAGACATGTGACCCGTTAGGATGTAGCGCGGTCCACCCGCCTCCTTAGCTCAGTGGTAGAGCGTTCGCCTTGTAAGCGGAATGTCATCGGTTCAATCCCGATAGGAGGCTCCATTCGCGGCACGTTCTGATGTCGGTGGCTGGTCGTAGTGTCCGCTCATGAGGTCGTGTCTCGCTTGCGGTGCTCCGCTGACGAAGCGCAGCCAGAAGATCTATTGCAGCAATGTATGTCAGGCTTCGGCCCGCAGCGCCGCGCGTAGGAAACGATGGCTCGAGACCGGCGAAGCGTTCGTCGGCACGTACCCGGATCACTACATCCGGCAGTATCTCGCCGAGACTCAGGACGGCTGCTGCGCAATCTGCCGTAGAGCCACCACGTGGCAGGACCTCCCGCTGGTCTTGGTGCTGGACCACATGGATGGCGACGCGACCAACAACCGCCGGGACAACCTGCGCCTGATCTGCCCGAACTGTGACTCCCAACTGCCGACGTACAAGAGTCGCAACCGTGGCAAAGGGCGCCACTACCGTCGTGAGCGGTATGCCAACGGCCAGTCGTACTAGCCGCAGATGAATTTCTCGCGCGCCGGCGGTCTACTAGTACATGACTTTCACCACTGCACACATGTCGATCTCACTGGACGGCTTCGTCGCAGGCCCCGACCAGTCGCGCGACGACCCTATCGGCCGGGGCGGGCTGCGGCTGCATCATTGGCACCTCGATCAGCCCCAGCATGACGTCGACGCCCGCTGGACCGCCCAGCTGCTGCGCCCCCGCGGGGCATATGTGATGGGGCGCAACATGTTCGGGCCGATCCGCGGCGAGTGGGCCACCGACGGTGAGCAATGGCGGGGCTGGTGGGGTGACGAACCGCCCTATCACGCACCGGTTTTCGTGTTGACGCATTACGAGCACGAGCCCATCGAGATGGAGGGTGGTACCACCTTTCATTTCGTCACCGGCGGCATCGGCGACGCGCTGGCGCAGGCTCGCGCTGCCGGCGACGGTGACGTCGACATCGCCGGCGGCGCCTCTGCGGTCCGCCAGGCCCTCGCAGCCGGCGAGCTCGATGAGCTGACGCTCGACATCATCCCTGTACTGCTCGGACGCGGCGAACGGATCTTCGACGACACCACGGTCAATGAGCTGACGCTCGTCGAGACCGAGCATTCGCCGTTGGCGACGCACGTGCGCTACCGAATCACTCACTAGAGCAACCGCCCGACGAACACGAATGCGGCCAGCCCGAACAGCACGGCGTTGGCCAGGACGCTGCGGGGCTCGTGCAGTCGGCTGTGTGCCCACGCAGCGCCGACCATCACCACGCACAGCCCGGCGGCCGCAAGCGGCGTGAATATCAGGCCGATTCGCGTGAGCCCCGGTGCCACCAGCCCGATCACCGCGAGCAACTCCATGGCCGCGGTGAACCGGACCACCGGCATGGGGAACATGGCTATCCCGGTCTGGCCGGTGTCCAGCAACCGTTGGCGACTCATGGCGAGTTTGGCCGTGCCGGACAACGCGAATGTCGCGGCCAGGACGAGTTGCGCGGTCCACAGTGCGATGTT
Organism: Mycobacterium sp. 852013-50091_SCH5140682; assembly: GCF_001665685.1. Taxonomy (GTDB): domain Bacteria; phylum Actinomycetota; class Actinomycetes; order Mycobacteriales; family Mycobacteriaceae; genus Mycobacterium. The sequence goes on along the minus strand of NZ_LZTB01000010.1, from coordinate 43,184 downwards.
CATGGTCGTATCCCTTTCTGTTGGTGTGCAGACCTGATGACGGGCCACCGCCGCCGGCTGTGACATGCCGTGTCACAGATCCGCTCGCCGGATCGTCTAGGGGACAGAGAGGGAGGTGCCATGACTGACCCGGAAGACCCCACCGAGCTGCGGCCGCTGCTGTTCTCGATCGCCTACCGGATGCTGGGCAGCGTCACCGAGGCCGAAGACACCGTGCAGGCCGCATACCTGCGGTACTTCGACTACCTGGACCGCGGCAGCGAGGCGGATTCGCCGCGTTCCCTGCTCACGACCATCACCACGCGGCTGGCTATCGACCATCTGCGTTCGGCCCGGGTGCGGCGCGAAACCTACATCGGCCCATGGCTTCCGGAGCCGTTGCTCACCTCCGCCGATCCCGACGTCGCAGAACTCGCGGCGACATCGGACTCGTTGTCCATGGCATTCCTGGTGCTGCTGGAGACACTCTCTCCGGTCGAACGGGCGGTGTTCCTGCTGCGCGAGGTGTTCGCCTACGACTACGACGACATCGCCCGCATCGTCGGTAAGGAGCCCGCGAATTGCCGGCAGTTACTCAACCGGGCGCGCAGGCACATCGAAGCAGGCCGGCACCGCTTCGACGTCGACGCCGCACATCGCGCCGAACTGGCCGACCGGTTCTTCCACGCCGCCGAAGACGGCGACCTCGATGATCTCGTGCAGCTGTTGGCTGCCGACGTGGCGTTCTACGGCGACGGCGGCGGAACGGGCCGGGGCCTGCCGCGTCCCGTTTTCGGACGCGACCGCGTCCAGCGAGTGCTTGCCGGCATCGTGCACGCGTATCACGGCGTCGGCGCGCGGTTGCAGCGCTCACCGGTCAACGGGCAGCCCGGGCTGCTGGCGTTCGACCCTGACGGCGCTCTCATCAACGTGCTGACGATCGATGTCGAAGGCGACAGCATCTGCACTGTCCGCTCGGTGATCAATCCGGACAAGTTGGGCCATCTCGGATTCCCGCTGTCCCCCTTGGCCCGGCGGGCGACACGCTGATGCCGGACTACGAGGCCATCCGCTATTCGCGCCGCGCCGGCATCGGCACGCTGACGCTGAATCGCCCGGCCAAGCTCAACGCACTCAACCCGCAGATGCGCGAGGATCTCGAGCGTCTCGGCGCGCTGTTGGCCGATGACGACACGCTGCGGTGTCTGATCGTGACGGGCGCGGGAACATCGTTCTCGGCCGGCCTCGACCTGACCGAGGCGATGACCGGCACCCTGGCCCAGTTCGCCGACTGCGCACCCGACGAGAAAACCGTCGAGCTGGGACTGACTGTGGCCGGGGTCTTCGAGTTCATCCCCGAGCTGCCCTGCCCCAGCGTCGCAGCGGTGCGCGGCCACGCCTACGGTGCGGGTCTCCAACTCGCATTGGCGTGCGACTTCCGAATCTTCGCCGCCGACGCCCGCGTCGGCCTCACCGAATCGCGCTATGGCCTGCTTCCCGATATGGGGGCCACCTTCCGGCTTCCACGTATCGTCGGTGAGAGTCGCGCACGCGAGCTGATCCTGCTCGGTGAGATCATCGACGCGGCAGAGGCGTTGCGTATCGGGCTGGCCAACCGTGTCGTTGCAGGCGACGAACTCGATTACGCTGCTGACGAATTCGCTGACCGGCTGGCCGCGCTGCCGCCACTCGCCGTTCGAGGTGCGCGGGCCGCCATCGAGGCAGGCAGGCACCTCGGCTCGGCGGCTGCTTTGCGGGTCGCAGTCGAGGCCCAGGCCCGCTGTCTGAACTCGGCGGATTTCACGAAGGGTTTCCCATCGGCGGCCCCGTGACTTAGCCTCCGTCCATGAAGCGTCTGGGGTCAACGCTCACGGTTTTGGTACTCGCCATCGGTTTCCTGCAGGCATGCGACAAACGCGCCGAGCCCGCAGCCGCTGCCGGTGACACCGCTTTCCAGCAGCTCACCGCTGAGATTCTCGAATACACCTACCGGCAGAATCCTTCCCACGCCACGTCCCTGGGTATCCACAAGTACGACGACGTGATCGCCGACTATTCCGCGCCGGCCGTGGCGGCCGACACCGAGGCCGTTAAGTCCTTCCGGTCGCGCCTCGACGGGATCGACGCCGACACTCTCACCCTCGACAATCAGCTCGATCTCGAGCAGACCAAACACGCGCTCGATGGAATCCTGTTGCAGAACGAGGTTATTCGCCGCTGGGCGAAGGATCCTGACGTCTACAGCAGCGGGATCACCAACGACGCCTTCGTCATGATCTCCCGCAATTTCGCACCGCCGGAGCAGCGCCTGCGGTCCTTGACCAACCGGCTGAAGCTGATGCCGAACGCCTTGTCCGCGGCGCGCGACAACCTCGACGATCCGCCACGGATCTACACCCAGATCGCGATCGACCAGCTCGACGGCAATCGCGATTTCTTCGCCAAGGACGTGCCCGCGGCATTTACGGACGTGAAAGACACGACACTGCTTGCCGATTTCGCGACGGCAAATGCCGCGGTGATCGCCGCGCTCGACGACTACAAGGGATGGCTGCAGAACGACCTGCTGCCGCGTTCCAACGGATCGTTCGCCTACGGCGCCGACACCTATCGGCAGGTGCTGGCCGCCGACGAGATGATCACCACACCGCTACCCGACCTGTTGAACATCGCGGAGGCGGACCTCAAGCGCAACCAGCAGGCATTCGCCGACGCGGCCCATGCGATCGATCCTGTCAAGGCACCGTTGGATGTGCTGGCCGACGTGCAGAAGGACTACCCGCCACCGTCGCAACTGCTCGCTGTGACGCAGAGCAATCTCGACAGCGTCGAACAGTTCGTCCGCGACAAGCAGATCGTCGACGTCCCGCCTGCGCCTGCGGCGCGGGTGGTGGAGACCCCGCCCTTCCTGCGCGCGACCACGTCGGCGTCGATGGACATCCCCGGTCCGTTCGAAAAGGTCGCCACCGAAGCGTATTTCAACATGACCCTGCCGGATCCGACGTGGCCGAAGCCGGAACAGGACGAGTTCATGTCGCAGTGGTACCGCCCGGCGATCAGCAATGTGTCGGTGCACGAGGTGTGGCCCGGTCACTACCTGCAGTTCCTCTACGCCAAGGACTATCCCTCCGACGTCCGCAAGGTGTTCGGCGCGGCCAGCAATTTCGAGGGCTGGGCGCACTACTGCGAACAGATGATGCTCGACGAGGGCCTGCACGGCGGCGATCCGCGGGATCGGCTGGCCCAACTGCAGGATGCGCTGCTGCGCGATGTCCGCTTCATCGTCGGCATCAAGATGCACACCGAAGGGATGACGGTCGAGCAGGCGCAGCAGATGTTCGTCGAGCAAGCGCACGAGCCGGCGCCGGTGGCCGAGTCGGAAGCCAAACGTGGCACGTCGGACGCGACGTACGGCTACTACACCATGGGCAAGCTGGCGATCCTCAAACTGCGCGACGACTACAAGGCGAAGATGGGCGACGCCTACTCACTCAAAGGCTTCCACGACGCCTTCGTGAAGATCGGTCCACTGCCCTTGCCCCTCATCCGCAGGGCGATGCTCGGCGAGACCGGCGACCTGTTCTAGGTCGCGCCCGGTGTACTCGTGAGCTTACGGAGCGTCTGGTATTCGGTGTCGCGATAGGGCCGGCCGTCGGGCTGCAGCAGATCGCTGAACCACACCTTCGGCAGCGTCTTGTAGGGCTGGCTCCACGAATCCCACGGGAAGTACGTCTGGCTCTTCCCGGCGACCAGTCCCCAGGTGTAGGCGCCGACGTTGTGCCGCTTGGCGACCGGCAGCACCCCTTCGATCGTGCTGCCGAGCGTACGGGCCAGGTACTCCGTGCACAGGATCGGTCGTCCCAGCGGCGTCAGTTCCCCGATCCGCGCCTCGAACTGATCGGGCGTGCCATAGGAGTGGAACGTGATGATGTCGGAGTTGTCGAGCTGGAAACCGCTCATCGCGCTGCGGTCCCCGGATCCCCAACTGCCTTGCCAGACACCACTGGTCAGCGGCTGGGCCGGATTGACCGACCGCGCCCACTGAAACACGAGCGGGAGCAGCGCCCCGACCTGTTGCTGCTTGTCTTTGCGTTCGACGGAGCGGTACTGGCCCGAGGGATTGTCGGGCTCGTTCCACAGATCCCAGCCGAGCACCCTCTGGTCGTTGCGGAACTGGCCGATCACCCCGGTCACATAGTCGTAGAGGACCTGTCGATACCGCGGGTCGGCGATCCGCTCGGCGCCGGGACTCTGCACCCATCCCGAGTTGTGCACGCCGGGCCGCGGCGCACGCTGGGCACCGAGCCGCGGATACGGATCCCAGCACGAGTCGAAGAAGACGAACAGCGGTTTGATGCCGTGGTTCGCCGAGATACCGACGAATTGCGCCAGTCTGCTCATGAATCCACCGCGGTCCTGCGCCCACAGCAGGTCATGCAGAAAGACCCGTACGGTGTTGAACCCGAGCAGCCGGGCCGCACCCAGTTCGGCGTCGATTCGCCGCGGGTCGTACGTGCCTGCCTGAAACATCTCGATCTGGTTGATCGCGGTCGACGTGATGTAGTTCGCGCCGACCAACCAGCCCTGCGCCTGGTACCACGCGTTCGCGCGGTCGGCCGGCCAGCGTCCCGTGTCGGCGCCGGCGCTAGGCATCGCGGACATGGCGGGCAGAGCCGCGGCGGCTGCCAGCGCCAGCGGGAGCTTCAGGGCCGTTCGACGGTGCACCAAGTGACCGTAGTGTGTGCGAAGGATAGGCTTCGTCTCTCGTATCACTTTGAAATCGTTGAGGTTTCAAATCGTTATCCATCAGGGTCGTGTGCACGCGCAAACGCATACCCGGGACGACCTCGACGCGAAACGTTCGATGTGTCAAGTGAAATTGGCGCCAGCGTCAGAGCTGACTCACGCGAAAGATGCGGCGCTGCGGGTGATCCCGCGGTTCAGTCGAGGGGGACGTCGAGGAACGGTCGTGGATCGGCGGCGCCAGGGCCGTCGAAGTGCCACCACTCCCCCGAGTACACCGAGAGCCCACCGGACTGCATGGCCTGCCGCAGCCTGGCGCGGTTGGCCTGTTCGGCAGGACTGACTCCGTCGGTCGCGTATGCCTTGGCTCGCGGCGTGAAGTCGTCGAACCCGGTTCCCATGTCGAGGCCCGCGATGGTCACGTCCACCGACCGGCCTGCCTCGTGGCTGCGCGCCGAGGTGCCGGGCCGGGCCACCCAGTTCGGATCAGGCACCGCCTCGAACATGCGGACCTGTACTTCGTGTGGGCGGTAACAGTCCCAGAACACCAGCCGGTCGGGCCGCAGTGCCGCGGCGGCTGCGGCCAGTCCGGCGGCCATGGACTCGTGCACCAGGCAGTGGGCGTCGGCCGGGTAGAGCTGCAGGCCGACGAAGTTATCCACGGTGGCGTACCGCAGATCGACGATCGCATCGGGGACCACGGTGTGAATGTCGACGAGCCCGGCGGCGGCCGCGGGCACGGCCGACGCGGCAGGTGCCGGAACCAGCGCGGCGGCCACAGCCACCAGCAGCCCGAACGCGATGCGACGCATAGTCGGCAAGCTTAAAGGCCGGTGGGCACCCGAGTGGGAAATATCACTCTCCTATACAGGATGATCGACTTCCGTTATACGATAATCCGACTCTACTTACGCGCAGAAGCCCACGAATCGGAGCAGCTATGGCGTCAGCCACATCCGAGACCGTCAGCACCCGCTACGCGGGCCGGCGGATCGAACGCGTCGAGGACACCCGATTACTCACCGGGCGCGGCACGTTCGTCGACGACATCACCCGCGCCGGGATGCTGCACGCCTGCTTCGTCCGCAGCCCGCTGGCCCGGGCCACCATCACGGGCATCGACACCGCTGCTGCACTCAGCCTCCCCGGCGTCCGCGCGGTGTTCACCGCGGCCGATCTCAACCCCGACGTCAAGGAGGCCTGGCACGCCGTGGCCGGCAAGGACATGCCGGACACGCCACGACCGCCACTGGCCGAGGGCGAGGTCAAATTCGTCGGCGACCCGGTCGCCCTTGTGATCGCCGAGAGCCGCTACGTCGCCGAGGACGCGGCCGATCTGGTCGACGTCGGCTACGAACCCCTGCCCGCCATCGCCGATTTCCGCACCGCCCTGACCTCCGATGTGGCGGTACACGCGGCGTACCCCGACAACAACGCGGGCGGCCTGGCCGGGGCACCACCCGACGAGGACACCTTCGCCTCGGCCGCCCACGTGGTCAAAGAGCATATCTACCAACAGATGTACGTTCCCGTGCCGATCGAGACCCGCGGCATGGTCGTCGAATGGGTGACGTCGACCGGTGAACTGACCATCTGGGCGTCCACCCAGACGCCCCACGAACTGCGGGCCTTCGGAGCACGGCTGCTGGGTATCCCGGCCCACCACGTCCGCGTCATCATGCGCGACACCGGCGGCGGTTTCGGGCAGAAGGTGGTGCCGATGCGCGAAGACATGTGCATCATGCTCGCCGCACGCAAGGTTGCCACCACGACGCCGAGCGCGCGATCAGGCACAGCGGTCAAATGGATCGAGGACCGGCGCGAGAACCTGATGTCGGCTGGGCAATCCCGCCACGTCGACGGCGACGTGCGGATGGCTTTCGCCGACGACGGCACCATCCTGGCCGCCGACATCGACTTCATCCAGGACGTCGGGGCCTACCCCACCCCCTACCCGGTGCTGACCACCGCGGCCATCGGCATGTTCTTCCCCGGCCCGTACCGGGTGCCCAAGGCCAGCTTCAGCTACAAGACGGTGTTCTCCAACACCCCAGGCCTGCACGCCTACCGCGGGCCGTGGCAGTACGAAACCCTCACGCGGGAAATCCTTCTCGACATCGCCGCACGGAAGATGGGCATGGATCCCGTCGACCTGAGGCGCAAGAATCTGCTGCGCCGCGACGAGATGCCGTACTTCAACCCCAACGGCATGCCCTATGACCACGTCGCCCCCATCGAGACCTTCGAACAGGCGGTGAAGATCCTCGATCACGAAGGCTTCCGTAAGGAACAGGCCGAGGCGCTCGCACAGGGCCGCTACCTCGGGCTCGGTTTCTCCGCCTACATCGAGCCGACCGGTGCGGCGACCGGTCACCTGGCCACCGAGGGCTGCACGATCCGGATGGAGCCGACCGGAAAGATCAACGTCTACGTCAACGGCGGGTCGACCGGAAACAGTCTGGAAACCACCGTCGTTCAACTCACCGCCGACGCCCTCGGCGCAGATATCGCCGACGTCGCCACCATCCAGGGCGACACGGCGGTGACGCCGTACGGCGCGGGCACGCAAGGCAGCCGCAGCGCGCCGATGACCGCAGGCGCGGTCAACGAGGCAGGCACCATCCTGCGCAAGCAACTCGTCGCCATGGCCGCCGCCAGGCTCGGCGTCGACGAATCCGACATCGAACTCGCCGGGTCGCGAGCGACGGTCCGCGACAACGCCGAAAAGGCGGTCACCTTCGCCGATCTCGCGTACCGCGCGTACTACGAGCCGCAGCAGCTGCCGCCGGGGATGTCGGCGACGCTGGAAGCCACCGCGCGCTTCACCGCTCCACCGACGGCACCGATCCACTGGGCCAACGCCACCCACGCCTGTACGTGCGAGGTGGATCTGAACACCGGCCGGGTCGACATCACGCGCTATATCGTCAGCGAGGACGTCGGCCCGATGATCAACCCGAACGTTGTCGAGGGCCAGATCGCCGGTGGCACCGTGCAGGGCATCGGCGGCGCCCTGCTCGAACAGCTCTCGTACGACGACGCCGGAAACCCGCTCTCCTCAACCTTTGTCGACTATCTGCTTCCCACCGCGACCGAGGTGCCGCTCATCGAGTACGGCCACGTAGAGATCCCGGGACCTGGCGTGGGCGGCTACAAGGGAGCGGGCGAGGGCGGTGCCATCGGGTCCACGCCCGCCGTGATCAACGCGATCAACGACGCTCTGGCCCCACTCGGAGTCACCGTCACCAGCCTGCCCGCCAGCCCTGCCGCCATCGTCGCGGCCCTCGAACGATCCGAAGGGAAGGACCACTAGCTGTGGAGCTCAACAACGAATTCCGGGTCGCGGTGCCTGCGGCGCAGACGTGGAAGGTACTCACCGACGTCGAACGCGTGGCGCCGTGTCTGCCCGGCGCGACCCTGCTGAGCGTCGACGGTGACGACTTCACCGGCGCTGTCAAGGTCAAGGTGGGGCCCATCACGGTGTCCTATCAAGGCAATGCGAGGTTTCAGGAGAAGGATGCGCAAGCCCAGCGCGTGGTACTCACGGCCAACGGCAAGGAGGCCCGCGGCAACGGCAGAGCCGCCGCCGTCGTCACCGCCCAACTGAAAGACGACGGCACCGCAGGCACCCTTGTCTCGGTGACCACCGACCTGACCATCTCGGGCAAGGCCGCCCAGTTCGGCCGCGGTGTGCTGAGCGATGTCGCCGGAACCCTGATCGACCAGTTCGCAGGCAACCTCGAAGCCGAACTGCTCGCCGGTGCCGCACCCGCAACCGAAAGCGTCTCCGCCACAACCACACCCGAGGGTCAACAGGGCGCCCCGATCAACGCGATCGCGCTGGCCAAGGTGATGGCGGTGCCGATGGCCAAGCGGTTCGCCCCGACCATCGGCGCCGTGGCGGTCGCGGGTGTGCTCGGTTATCTGCTGGGCCGGCTCCGGTCGGTCTCGTGAAAGCCGCTCCGTTCGCCTACCACCGGCCGACCGGCATCGACGACGCGGTCGCGCTCCTCGATGAGTACGGCGACAACGCGAAAATCCTGGCCGGCGGGCAGAGCCTGGTGCCGATGCTGGCCATGCGGCTGACGCATTTCGACAATCTCATCGACATATCCCGCATCGCCGGGCTCAGCGACATCGCCCGGCGCGGCGACGAGGTCGTGATCGGCGCCGCCACGCCGCATGCGCTCGTCGGCCTCGATGACGAAGTCGCCGAATCGGTTCCGCTGCTCACCCTGGCCACCCCGCACATCGGGCACTTTCAGATCCGTACGCGGGGCACCCTCGGCGGCGCGATCGCCCACGCCGATCCGGCGGCCGAATACGCAGCTGTGGCGCTGGCGCTCGACGCGACGATCGAGGCGACCTCACCCCGCGGCGTCCGCGCGATCCCGGCAAGCGATTTCTTCACCGGATTGTGGGAGACCGCACTGGCCGCCGACGAGATCCTCACCGCAGTGCGGTTTCCGGTGTGGTCTGCGCGCAGCGGCTTCGCGGTCGAGGAGTTCGCCCGCCGCCACGGCGATTTCGCCATTGCCGGAGCGGTTGTCGGTATCGAGCTCGACGACGACAACCGGGTGCGCAGGTGCGGCATCGGCCTGCTGGGCCTGGGGTCGACGCCGAAGCGGGGCACCGCGGCCGAATCCGCCGTGACCGGCACGGCGATCGGCAACGTGACCGCCGAGCATATCGGCGAACTCGCGATGTCAGCACTGCCCGACATCCCCTCGGACCTTCAAGGCTCGGCGTCCTATCGGGCCCGCGTCGGTGCCGCCATGGTGGCCCGGGCCTGGAAACACGCAAGTGCGGAGGCGCTCAATGCATGAACTGCCCGTTGCTGTTTCGGTCAACGGCCGCGATTACCGCAGTGTGGTCGAGCCTCGCGTCACGCTCGCGGATTTTCTGCGGGAGAACTGCGGGCTCACGGGCACCCACCTGGGCTGTGAACACGGCGCGTGCGGTGCCTGCACCGTGCTGCTGGACGGTCAGGCCGTGCGGTCCTGCCTGATCTTCGCGGTGCAGGTGGACGGCCAACAGGTGACCACCGTCGAGGGTATCGAGGGTCCCGACGGCGCGCTCTCCCCGGTGCAGGCCGCGCTCAAGGAGTGCCACGGGCTGCAATGCGGCTTCTGCACACCGGGTTTCGTCACCTCCATCACCGCTCTGCTGCGGGACAATCCCGCCCCCACCGACGCCGAGATCCGCGAAGGGCTCTCCGGCAACTTCTGCCGGTGCACCGGCTATCAGGGCATCATCGCCGCGGTACGCCGGGCCGGCGCCGCCGTGGAGTTCAACCCTGTAGCGCAGCAATGACTTTCGCGATGCGACGAGCCCGGGTGTCGGCCGCCTTGGCGCCTTCCACCGCGGTGACGTGGCCCTTCTGCGTGCTGTAGGACAGCGTCTCCCAGCGTTTGGCCGCTGCGGGCGACGCGTCGAGTGCGGCACGTAGATCCTCGGGCACCTCGACGAGGCGCGGCTCGGTGTCGACGGTCAACTCGACGTCTATCGCGTCTCCTCCCCCGATGCCGGATTCGGTGCGCCGTTCGGCGCTGAACGGGATGAGGTACTTGCCGCCCATAGGCGCGACGGTCGAGCGGTACCGATAACCGTTGACGTCGACCACCACAGCCGGACGCTTGCCCGCACCGAGCGCCTCCACCACCTCGGCAGGAACCTCGATACCGGTGTTGTTGCCCATCTGGAGCATTTCCGTCGAGAATTTCATGAGCCCTCCCGACTCCAAACTAACCCGGTAAGAGTGGAGTCATGAGGATCGGATTCATCGGACTGGGCAACATGGGTGCGGCGATGGCCGCCAATCTGCTGACGGCAGGTCACGACGTGACGGCGTACAACAGGTCCCCGGACAAAGTGACGGCGCTGGCCGACCGGGGCGCGCACCCTGCGGCGTCGGTCGCCGAGGCATGTCGCGGCGAGGCCGTCGTCACCATGCTGGCCAATGACGCCGCAGTGGAAGCAATCACGTTCGGGGACAACGGCATCCTGGCCGAACTGCCCACAGGCGCCACGCACATCTCGTGCTCGACCATCAGCGTCGAGCTGGCCGACCGGCTGGCCGCACGCCATGCCGAGGCAGGTCAGCAGTTCGTCAGCGCACCGGTGTTCGGCAGGCCCGAGGCCGCTGCCGCCGCCAAGCTGTTCGTGGTCGCCGCCGGTGCGCCGGCCGCCGTCGAGGCGATGGCTCCGGTTTTCGATGCGGTCGGTCAGCGCACGTTCGTGCTCGGCGAGCAACCGAGCGCCGCCAACCTGGTGAAGATCAGCGGCAACTTTCTGATCGCGTCGGTCATCGAATCGGTCGGCGAGGCCATGGCTCTGGTCGGCAAGGCAGGCGTCGACAAACAGCTCTACCTCGAGCTGTTGACCTCCACCCTGTTCGACGCTCCGGTGTACCGCACCTACGGCGGGCTGCTGGCCCGCGGGGAATTCAGCCCGGCCGGTTTCGCCGCGAGCCTCGGACTCAAGGACGTCAAACTCGCACTCAGCGCGGGCGAGGCGTTGCAGGTGCCGCTGCCGGTGGCCAGCCTGCTGCGCGACCGCTTCCTGACCCTGCTGGCCACGGGCGGTGGTGAGCTGGACTGGGCGGCGGTGGGTGCACTCAGCGCCTGGGAGTCGGGCGCGGACCACCCTGCCTAGGCAATGTCACGGCCAGTGGCCAGCTATGCCCGGAAATACGGACATTGCGTACATAACTGGCCACTCGGCAGCTAGGACTGCACCACGCCGCGCAGGCCGTCGGCTCCGAAGAGTGGCTCCAGCATCGCGGAGATGTCAGGGCCGCGGCGCAGCCCATGACCGCCGTCGACGTTGATGGCCTGTCCGGTGATCCAGCCCGCCGCATCGCTGAGCAGGAACACCGCCAGGTTGGCGATGTCCTCGACCTCGCCGAACCGCGGCAACGGCGTGCAGGCCTGGTAGTCGTCGCGGGCTGCTGGTAGCTCGAAGACCGGACCGACCATGTCGGTGCGGGTCAGCCCGGGCCGGATGCTGTTGACCCGCACCCATGACGGCCCGAGCTCGTCGGCGGCCAGCTTGAGCAGGTGATCCAGCGCGGCCTTGCTCACGCCGTACGCGCCGAACCACCGGTGGGTGTTGCTCGAGGCGATCGACGAGATCCCGACGAACGATCCGCCGCCGCCGCGCACCAGCTCGCGGCCGGCATGTTTGAGCACGTACATGGTGCCGTTGACGTTCAAATCGATGGTCCGCCGCCACAGCTCGGAATCGATCTGGGTGATGGGCCCGATGGTCTCCGACCCGCCCGCGCTGTGCACGACGCCGTGCAACCGGCCGTGCCAGGCAGTGGCGGCGTCGACCGCGCGGCTGACCTCGTCCTCGTTGGTCACGTCGGCGGGTTCGTACCGCACCGAACCGGGGCCCTGCGCGGCGATCTCATCGGCCGCGGCGCTGAGCTTGTCCGTATTGCGGCCCACGAGCACGGCGTTACCGCCGGAGGCGACGATCGCGGCGGCAGCACCCTTGCCGATGCCACTACCGCCGCCAGTTACCAGATATGTCCGATCCGCCAACGACAGCTGCACTGCTGCGACCCCTTAAAACTGGAACACGTTCTTATCGCGTCAAGGTGTATCACGCCGGGCCGGCTTCGGGGCGCCCAATGTGCGCCAATCCGGAACATCGGGCGGCATACCCACCGGGAACCGGTTCTCATTGGCCGCCGCCCAGTGCGCATGCCCGAGTTCATGGATGTGGAAGCCGTGCCGCAACGCCTCGGTGAATCCCATGGCGTCACTGGCCGCATTGACCGAATCCTTGATCAGCAGCGCCGCCATGGTGGGCCTCTCGGCGATGCGGCGCGCGAATTCCAGCGTCTTGGCGTCGAGTTCCTCGCGCGGAAAGATCTTCGACACCATGCCGAGCCGGTAGGCGTCTTCGGCGTCGATCGAATCACCGGTCAGCAGCAGCTCTTTGGCTTTACGAGGCCCGAATTCCCAAGGATGGGCATAGTATTCGACGCCGGGCATGCCCATCCGGACACCCACGACGTCGCTGAACTTGGCGTCGTCGGCCGCCACGATCAGATCGCACGCCCAGATCAGCATCAGCCCGGCCGAGATCGCGTTGCCCTGCACCTGGGCGATGGTGATCTTGCGCAGATCGCGCCAGCGCCGGGTGTTCTCGAAGTAGAAGTGCCACTCCTGCAGATACGTCCGCTCGGCGACCCCCGCCGCGGTGGCGCCGTGGGAGCTGAAGGTCGGATGCTGGCCGGGGCCCGGTTGGCGTTCGGCGAGCGCCTCCTCCGAGCCCAGGTCGTGGCCCGCCGAGAAGTTCTTGCCGCGCGCAGCCAGGATCACCACCCTGACCGCGTCGTCGGCCTCAGCCCGGGTGAATGCCTCATCCAATTGCACGAGCAGCGTCCGGGTCTGGGCGTTCTGTGCCGCGGGCCGATTGAGCCAGATCCGCGCGATGCGGCCGTCGTCCAGAGTTTCGTAATCGACCTGGCGCGTCGAGCCGTCGTCGGAACTGACCATCGAGAACCACCTTGTCGAGCGGGCCGGCACGTAACAAACTGCACACTACGTGTATCACGCGGGGCTTCCGCCACCGGTCCTACAGCATTTTGCCAGTGGGCTCACAGGCGAGACCCCGGCACGCACCGACACCCCCGATCCTGCAGCACATTTCGCCGGTTACGCGTAATCTGTGCATCACCAGACGACATCGTGGCCAGCGATGGTGCAACCATCGCAACCGTGCAGTCAGCAAACTGGTCAGCACTCTAGAGAAAGCATGACTCATGGCCATTTCCCAGCTTTCAGCACGCCGGTTCATCGTGGCGGGCGGACTTGCGCTGGCAATCGTCGGCGCCCCCGCGCTGACCGCATTCACCCTGCCGGCCACCGCGCTCGCGGACTGCCCCAGCGGCGAGTCCGAGGACCTCTTCACCGGGATGTGCACGTCGGACATCGCGCCGAACACCCCGTCGATCAACTCGGCACCCGACCAGCTCCCGCAAATCGACGGGATCCCTTGCACCGGTGGCAATTCCGGCCAGTGCATCGGCCTGTCCGAGGAGCAGCAGGCGCAGGGGCCGCAACCGGTTCCACAGTCGACCGTGGGCAGCAGCCCGACCGTCACCGGTTCCATCGGCTGACACAGCGGATCCGCAGACCGCACCCAGGAAACGCCCAGCAGCCATAAGCTGCCAGGTGTGATCCCACGCCTGACTCTGCCCGCCGGTTTCGCGGTGGTCATCGCCGGTTCGACGCTGCTCGCCCCCGCTGCGCACGCATCGTGCACAGCGGGCGAAGAAGAGGACGTCTACACGACGGTGTGCACGCCGTTCATGGCGCCGAACACCACGTCACCGTTCACCGCCATCCCGGGCAATCCGGACATCCCGGCGATCGACGGCGTGCCGTGCACGGGGCGCGATTCGGGTCAGTGCATCGGCCTGGCCGAGGATGCCGAGGCCGAGGGGCCGGGGGTGGTGCCTCGCTCGACCATCAGCGCGAGCCCATAGCCACGAAGCGCACGGACACTCAGACAACAGGCAGAACCAATGCAGATTGCTCTCAGCTTTCATAGAATCCACCGACAAGCAGTCGAATAACTACAGAAAGCGTGACGATGGCGACCTTCCCGTTCCCGATGCGACGTTTGATCCTGGCCGGCGGGTTCGCCGTCGCAGCGGTCGCTGCTCCGGCAATTGCCGTTGCCGCCCTCCCCATGTCGCCCGCACCCGCTGTGGCCTGTGTCGCCGGTGAAGAGGAAGACCTCTACACGGGCATGTGCGTCCCCCACACCGTGCCCAATTCCGGCTCTCCGATCGCGGCGACCCCGGACAACCCGACCCTGCCGTCGGTCGACGTACCCGGTGGCGGCGGCTCGATCCCGTGCACGGGCGCCAACTCCGGCGAGTGCATCGGCCTGTCCGAGGAACAGCAGTCCGAGGGCCCGCAGCCGGTGCCCGAATCGACCGTCGGCAGCAGCCCGACCGTCACCGGTTCCATCGGCTGACGGCCGCTGTGGCGACCGGGCACCGCCCGGTCGCCTAGAGTTGCCGTATGTCTGCAAAAACTGATCCCACTGATATCGACGACGTCGAACCGTTGGCCGATAGCACTGCCAGCCAGGCCAGACGGGTTGTCGCCACCTACGCGACCGATGCCGACGAATGCCGGATGTTCCTTTCGATGCTCGGCATTGGGCCGTCGAAAATCGAGGCGTAAGTGACTCCGGACGGCGGTCTGACAGCTGCCTCCGGGGAGTCCGATTTCGTCGTGGTGGCCAACCGGCTGCCCATCGATCTTGAGCGGCTGCCCGACGGCACCACCCGATGGAACCGCAGCCCAGGTGGGCTGGTCACGGCCCTGGAGCCGCTGCTGCGGAAGCGCCGCGGCGCGTGGATCGGTTGGGCCGGCATACCGGACAGCGACGAAGAACCGATCGTCCAGGACGATCTGCGGCTGCACCCGGTGCGGCTGTCGGCCGCCGACGTGGCGGCCTATTACGAGGGGTTCTCGAACGCCACGCTGTGGCCGCTCTACCACGATCTCATCGTCAAACCCGAGTACCACCGGGAATGGTGGGACAGCTACGTCGAGGTCAACCGGCGCTTCGCCGAGGCCACCGCCCGCGCCGCCGCGCACGGCGCCACCGTGTGGATCCAGGACTACCAGCTGCAGCTGGTGCCGAAGATGCTGCGGATGCTTCGGCCCGATCTGACCATCGGCTTCTTCCTGCACATCCCGTTCCCGCCGGTCGAGCTGTTCATGCAGATGCCGTGGCGGACCGAGATCGTCGAAGGACTGCTCGGCGCCGACCTGGTCGGTTTCCACCTGCCCGGCGGGGCGCAGAACTTCCTGGTGCTGGCCCGTCGTCTCGTCGGCGCCAACACCTCACGCGCCTCGATCGGGGTGCGCTCACGCTTCGGCGAGGTCCAGTACGGCTTCCGCACCATCACGGTGGGCGCGTTCCCCATTTCCATCGACTCGACCGAGCTCGACGCCAAGGCTCGCGACCGCTCGGTGCGGCAGCGGGCCCGGCAGATCCGCGCCGAGCTCGGCAACCCCCGCAAGATCCTGCTCGGGGTGGACCGACTCGACTACACCAAAGGCATCGACGTCCGGTTGAGGGCGTTCTCGGAACTGCTCGACGAGCATCGCGTCAAGCACGACGACACCGTGCTGGTCCAGCTGGCCACCCCCAGCCGCGAACGCGTCGACAGCTACATCGCCATGCGCGAGGACATCGAACGGCAGGTCGGCCACATCAACGGCGAGTACGGCGAGGTCGGCCATCCGATCGTGCACTACCTGCACCGGCCCGTGCCGCGCGAGGAGCTCATCGCGTTCTACGTGGCCGCCGATGTCATGTTGGTGACCCCGCTGCGCGACGGCATGAATCTGGTGGCCAAGGAGTACGTGGCCTGCCGCAGCGACCTGGGCGGCGCCTTGGTGCTGAGCGAATTCACCGGCGCGGCAGCCGAATTGCGACAGGCCTACCTGACCAACCCGCACGACCTCGAGGGCGTCAAGGACGCCATCGAGGCTGCGCTGCAGCAGCAGCCCGAGGAAGGCCGACGACGGATGCGAGCATTGCGCCGTCAGGTGCTGGCCCACGATGTGGACCGCTGGGCACGGTCGTTCCTCGACGCACTGGCGGGCACCAGTTCGGCTGCCGACCAGGCCGATCAGTAGCCCGCTAGATCGGCTTCATCCCGTCGATGAGCCACTTGCCGTCCACCCTGCGGTAGTCGACCTTGAGCCGTGAGCCGTCGTACAGGGACTGCTTGCTCTTGTCGGTAAGCACGCGGTTCATGAAGACCAACACCGATCCCGAATTACGTTGTGCGTCAAGCATTCCCGCGCCGACGACGTTGACCTGGCTGATCAGTTGCCGGTCGTGGGCCTGCGGGATGACGTTCTTGGTGGTGTCGTCCTCGTATTGGCTGCGGAACGTGGGCGTCATCAGCTGGTAGGCCTTCGTCCTGGTATCCAGGATGGTCTGGTAGTCGAAGCCGAGGATCAGCGGGACCTGCGTGGCGGCGAGGCCCGGCAGCTCCGCCCGGGTCTGCTGCTCGCCGTGCTGCTCGACGCGGTTCCAGTACAGCACGCCGCCCGCCCCGGACACCGCCACAAAGGCGACCGCGAGCAGCGCGACGACGACGCCGGCGATGCGGTTCATCAGTTACCCCCGTCGGGGTATTTGAGGTCGTATCCCGTCATGTGGCCGTTGTCGTCCTCGTGCACGACGACCCGCATGCGGTACGGCTTCGACGGCGCGTTGACACCGTCGGGGTCGGTGACGGTCACCCGGACGGACACCAGCACCGAGGCGTTGTTGGCGATGTTGTCGATCTTCTCCAGAGCCGCTCCGCTGACCACGGTCTCAGAACTGGCCTTGGTGTCGCGGAACAGCGCCTTGAGATTGTCGGCGTTGTTGCCCTGGCTCATCATGTCGCGCAGCGGCCCGCTGGTGCCGTCGATGAAGCGGTTCACGCTCTCGTCGATGGTGTCCTGGGTGTAGCTGAACATGTTCACCACGGTCTGCGTGGCCGTGTCGACGAACCGTCCCTCACGGGCCTGCTCGGCCTCGGCGGCCCGCTGCTCGTTGAGCATGGCGTATGTCAGCCCGCCTACCGCGCCGGTCGCAACAGCCAGCACCGCAGCGGCGACGCTCACGACCAGCCTGCCGTTCGCGCGCCGACGTGGCGGCGGCTTCATCTTCGTCGCCGGTTTCGCCCGCACCGGGGTGATGGCCGGTTCGACGCGCACCTCAGTGGTCGTCGTGGCCGCCTCACCCGCTGGGCCGGCTGCCCGCGACGCCTTGCGTCGCACCGGCCTCGTGTCCTGCGTCAAGGCCGTTTCTTCGGTCATCAAGCCTGCCTTGGATCCATCATCAGGTCTACCCAGGTTTCCGCGGGTTTCAGATTCTCGGCGCCGGGCGCGTACACACCGGTGCCACCGTTGGCGTCCGCGAAGACCCCACTGTGCTGATCGTAGGTGCCCAAGCTGGCAGCACTGGCCTGCGGTGTCGCTTCCGCAGGTAGGGGTGCCTGCGGTGCAGGCGGAGCCTCAGGCGCCGGGGCCTCCGGTGCAGGCGGCGCATCCGGAGCCGGTGGGGTCCGCCCGTACGGCGGCACCACCTGGTCCGGCGGCGCGAAGTACGGCCATGGCGGCGGCTGCGGACCCGGCTTGTTCGGCGGCACGGGCAACGGGAACGGCGCGTGTGGCGCCGGCCCGGGGCCCGGCTCGACACCGGGCGGCAGCTGTACCACCGGCGGGCCCGGATCCGGGTCCACCTGCGGCGGGATATTTGGGAACTTGTTGGGCGGCAGGATGTTCCGGCCGTCCTCGATCGGCGTGCCGTACGGCACGGGCGGCCCGCGCCACGGGTTGCTACCGAGGGGGATGTAGCCCTTGGGGTCGCGGCACAACTGCACCGTGGGCGCCCGCTTGCCGGGGAACTCCTGGCACGGGTAGTTGCGCGCACCGCGCACAACCGCCGGATCGTTCTGGGCGGTCTTGCAGTACATGTCGGTCGGCAGATCCCGCAGTGTCAGATCGGCGGGAGACCGGATCTGGGTCGGCGGCAGGAAGCCTGTGTTGCACGGCGGCGGATCACCCAGGTCGATCTTGAAGTCGAGCTTGCCACCCTCGTCGGACGGCACGCCGCCTGCCACGGTGTTCAGCGCGGCCAGCAGGGCCGGGAAGATCACCAGCGCCTGCTCGATGGACTTGTTGTAGATCACCCCGATGCGGCCGAAGTTGGCCAGGTTGGCGGCGAGCACCGGGAACGTCGGGCGGATGCCACTGAACGTGGTGTTGGCCTCGGCGGTCGCTCCCGGCACGGTCTTGAGCACCGAGCGCAGCTGTGGATCGGCGTTGTTGACCTCACCGGTGAACCGGGCCAGCCCGTCGGCGAGCGAGCGGATGCTGTCGCCGCTGCGCATCTGGGCGTCCAAGAACGGGCCGGCCTGGTCGATCAGCTGATTGGTCTGCGCGGAGTTCGCGTTGGCCTCATCGATGAGCAGCCTCGACGACTGGATGAGCCGGGCCAACTCCGGTCCCGAACCGTTGAAGGCCTTGAACGTCTCCCGCAGCAGATCCTGCAGCCGGCTGTTGCTGACGCTGCTGACCAGGGTGTCGGCCGTGGCCAACAGCCCGGCGATGTCCTGGCCGACCCGGGTGTTCTTCTGGTCGATGCTCGCGTTGTTGCGCAGCTTGTTGGCCGACGGGTCGGCCGGTGGCACCAGATCGATGTACTGCTCGCCGACCGCCGAGACACTCTTGACCGTGGCGACGACGTTGTCCGGGATCGCCGTGTTGCTGTTGAGCCGCAGATTCGCGACCACACCGTCTGGGGCCAGCCCGACCGACTCCACCCGACCGACCGTGACGCCGCGGTAGGTGACGTTGGCGTTCTGGTAGATGCCACCGCCGGTGACGAAGTTGGCGTTCACGTGATACGTGCCGATACCTACCGCGGCGGGCAGGTGTAGGTAGAACAGCGATATCGCCCCGACGGTCAGCACGGTGACGACGCCGAAGATCATCAGCTGCATACGGGTGAGCCGGTCAATCATCTACGGCTTCCCTTCATGCTGTGTCGCGGTTCCCGGTGGGATCTTGAACGGATCGGCGGCCTGCCCCGACAGGTTCGCCATCTCGCCCGTCAGCCAGTCCGGCGGGTTGATCACCTCGTCGAGGTGCTTCATGTTCGGGTCGAAACCGCCTGTGGTGAAGACCGATTCGCCGAAGCGGCGCAACGTCAGGTCGAACGTCACGAACACGTTGAGGTAATCGCCGCGGACCGCGTTGCGCAGGTACTTGTAGTGGAACGGGAAGGTCGGCAGGAACTCGAGATCCTTGATGAAGTCGTCGGCGTTGTCGTTGAACGACTTGATCACCGGGTAGAGGTCCTTGAAGTCCGCGGCGAAGTCGTCCTTGGTCTGCGACAGGATGCGAGCGCCCACCTCGGCGAAGCTGCGCAGCGCGGTGAACGCCTCGACGATGTTGGACCGGTTGTCGTTGAGCACCTTGAGGGCACCGGGCAGCGTATCCAGCGTGCGGCCCAGATTGTCCTTGCTGCGCGCCAGGATTGACGCGAAGCGGTTCAGTCCGTCGGCTGCCGCGATGATGTCGTTGGTCTGCCGGTCGAGCGACTGGGTGAGCTCAGCCAGTCGCGGGATCAGGTCGGTGAACTGGCCCGCCCTGCCGGCCACGGCCGCGTAGGCCTCGTCGGTGATGTCTTGCAGCGCACCGAGATTGCCCTTGTTGACCACCATTCCCAGTGAGGAGAGCACCTCCTCGGTGGTCGGGTAGCGACCGGTCTGCTTCAGCGGGATGTTGGCGCCCTGGCGCAGCTGACCCTCGCCGGGCTCGTTGACCGGCGCGGAGAGTTCCACGTGTTGCGATCCGAGCAGCGACGTCTGGGCGACCTTGGCGGTGGCGTTGGCCGGCAGCTTGACGTTGCCGTCGAGCGACAGTTGCACCGCGGCGTAGAACGAGCCGTCCGGACGTTGCATCGCGTCCACCCCGGACACACTGCCCACAGTCACGTCGTCGACCATCACCGGCGAGTTCTGGGGCAGCGTGGCCACGTCGGGCAGCTCCACGGTGACGGTGAACGAACCCGCACCGTGCCCGGCGGTGCCCGGCATGTTCAGCGAGTTGAGCCCGCCGAACTGGCAGCCCGCAAGCAACACCGTGCCGCACCCGATCGCCACGGTCCGGCTGCTCAGCCGTGATGCCTTACGCCTCAATGCCTTACCCCGCATCATCCGCCGGCCCCCGGCTCGGCGGGCTGTGGCGCCACGGGAGCCTGCGCGGCCGGGGCCTGCTCAGCCGGAGCGGGCCCGGGAGGTGCGGCGGCCTCGGGACCACCGGCGTGCGACGTACTCGGCGCCGCAGCCGGCGCCGGGGGCACCATCAACGAACTCAGCGATGCGTCCGCGGGAACCTGCGGCGGCGTGACGCCCGGTGCGTTCTGCCACTGCAGATAGGGCACCGGCGTCTCCGACTTGGCCTCCGTTTGGGGAGTGTCGTAGATGATCTGTCCCTTGTAGGCGGTGATGCTGTTGATCGGGTGGAACAGCACCGGCGGGTAGTTCATCGTGATGCGCTTGAGCACGGGGCCCATCCGCTGCCGGCAGATCTCGGCGCGCTTGTAGTTGTCCGGGTTCGCCCCGACGTCGAACGTACCGCCGCAGATGAACTGCACCGGGTTGGCGAAGTTCGGCAGCGACAGCAGACCACCGACGGTGCCCTGGGCGGGGTTGTAGATGTTGTAGAAGTTGGCCAGACCGTTGGGCGTCACGTGCAGGATCTGCTCGATGTCGTCGCTGTGATCTGTGAGGATCTGCGTGAACTCGGCCAGCTTGCTGACCTGCCCGATCAGCGCGTCGTTACTGTCGTGCAGCAGACCGCGCACATCGCCGAGCGCCTGGTTGAGCGTGGCCAGCGTGGTGTCCAGGCCGCTGGAGCTTTGCGCCAGCACCTGCGATACCGACGACACATGGTTGGTGAACTGCACGATCTGCTCGTTGCTGTTGGACAGCGCATCGATGAGAATCTGCAGATTCTTGATGGTGCCGAACAGGTCGGTGCGCGAATCGCCCAGTCGCCCAGCTGTTTGCGACAGCTCGCGCAATGCGTTGCGGAACGAGTCACCGTTGCCGTCGAAGGTATCGGCGGCCTGGTTGACGAACTGGGCCAGCGGTCCCTGAACCGAACCCTGCTGCGGGCCGAGCTGTGTGCTCAGCTGGGTCAGTTGCTCCTTGACGTCATCCCACTCCACCGGAACCCCGGTGCGGTCCAGGCCGATCGACGCTCCGTCGGCCATCGCGTCGCCCTTGGTGTAGGCGGGAGTCAGCTGAATGAACCTGGCGGACACCAGGTTCGGGGCGATGATCAGCGCCTTGGCGTCGGCGGGCACCTTGACCCCGCGATCGAGCGTCATGTTGACCTTGACGTCGGTCGGCCGCGGCTCGATCGAGTCGATCCGGCCGACCGGAACCCCGACCACGCGCACCTCGTCGCCGGGGTAGAGCCCCACCGCGTTGGTGAAGTAAGCGGTCAACTTGTTGCCGACCCGCGACGGCCACACCTCGTAGACGCCCACCGCCAGCATGATCAGCAGCACCGCGGCGAGCCCCGTCCGCAGCCAGCGGCTGCGCTTGGACACCGAATTGTCTTGCGTCATGGCGACTTCGGCCTCACGATCGTCCGCTCCGAGATGTAGCCGCGCAGCATGTCGGCAAGGCTGTCGGGGAGCTTGCCCGGCTGGAAGTAGACATCGAGCAGCACCTCGGACATCGACGCAGGCGGCAGACCGTACAGGTTGATGTTGAAGCCCGGCCCGTTGCCGACGACCTCGGCCAGGGTGGTCGCGTACGGCGGCAGCCGCTTGAGTGCCTCGCCGATGTGTTCCTTGCGCTCCAGCAGGTTGTCCATGACGGCGTTCAGCTTCTCCAGCGCCGGCTTGAACTCCCGCCGGTTGTCCGCGACGAATCCCGAAAGTTGTTCGGACACACCGCGGATGCCACCGATGAGGTTGCTCAGCGCCTGGCGGCGCTCATCGAGCGCGGCGAACAGCTGGTTGCCGTCGGTGACGAGCTGGTTGACCTGGCCGGCACGCTGGGCCAGCAGATCCGATACGCGCTTGGCGTGCATCAGCAGCTGTTCGAGAGCCTCGTCGCGCTTGTTGATGCTGCGCGACAGATTCGCCACGCCATCGAGCGCACCACGCAGCTGCGGGGTGGCATCACGCAAGGTGTCGGTCAGGGTCTGCAGGGCCTCTTCGAAGCGCGGCTTGTCCAGTTCGCCCACGTTGCGCCCGAGGTCCTGCAGCGCGGTGTTGAGGGTGTAGGGAGTCGTGGTGCGTCCCAACGGGATGACCGACGAGGTGCCCGAGCCCTTCGGCGTGACTGCCAGGGACTTCTGCCCCAGCACGGTGTCGGTTTTGACGGCGACCAACGACTGGTCACCGACCTTGATGTCCCGGTTGACGGTGAAGCTGACCTTGGCGGTGTCACCGGCAAGCGCCACGCCGGTCACCTTGCCTACCCTGATTCCGGACACGTTGACGTCGTTGCCGGGACTGATGCCGCCCGCGTCGCTGAAGTACGCGTCGTACACCTTGCCCTGGGGCATGAACGGCAGGCTGCTGTAACCGAAGGACACCAGCACCACACAGGTCACCAGGACGATGCCGAAGATTCCGGTCCGCAGCGCATTGTCACCGTCGCGCCTAGCCAATGTCCGAGCACCTCCCCTTGGACGGGTCCGGCGGACCGCCGAACGGGATCAGGATGTCGCTGCCGGCGGGACCGTTGATCTTCATCCGGATCGAGCAGTAGTAGATGTTGAAGAACGCACCGTAGGCGCCGAGCGCGTTGAGCCGCAGATAGTTTTCGGCGAGCGGCTCGATCACCTTGTTCACGTCGGCCTTGCGTTCGTCGAGACGTTGCGCAAACGGGCGCGCGTTCTCGATGACCGCCTGCACGGGCCGCCGCGACTCCTGCAGCATCGAGGTCAGATCGTTCTCGGCCGACGCCAGCGGGCCGATGGCACCTGCGATCGGGTCCCGCCCCTGAGCCAGCCCGGTGATGAGCTTCTGCAGCTCGTCGACGCTGGCGTCGAACTTGGCGCCCTTTTCGTCGACGGTGCCCAACACGGTGTTCAGGTTGGTGATCACGTCACCTATGAGCTGATCGCGCGCCGCGAGATTCTGCGTGAAGGCTCCGGTGCTCGTCAGCAGGTTCGAGATGGCGCCGCCCTGGCCCTGCAGCAGCTCGATCACCGCGTTCGAGATCTCGTTGACCTTGGCTCCGTCCAGGCCCTTGAGCACTGGGCGCAACCCGCCGAGCAGCGCGTCGAGGTCCAGCGCGGGCTGGGTGTTCTGAAGGGCAATGGTTCCGCCGGGCGGTAGTTTGCGCAGCTCACCCGGGCCTGCGGCGATCTCCATGTACCGGTCGCCCACCAGGTTCTGGTACCGCACCAGCGCGCGGCTGGAGGTGTAGAGCTGGTAGCGCTTGTTGACGTCGAACGCGACGTCAACGGTGTTGTCCGGGTTGAGCTTGACCTTGTTGACGGTGCCGACCGCCACGCCCGCGATCCGCACGTCCTGGCCTGCCTTGAGCCGGGACGCCTCGGTGAACGTGGCGTGGTAGCTGTTGTTCGAAGAGAACCGGAACTGGCCGAAGACCACCACCAGCATGGCCGCCACCAGCAGCATGGCGACGGCGAAGATGGCGACCTTGAGCAGGGTGCGGTCGTGACGCGCGGTCATCAGAATCTGTCCCTTTCCGCGAACGCGCCGTTGAACAGGAACTGCAGGGTCGACGGGGCGTCGAACTGCACTTCGGTGTTCGGCTGGAACGGCACGTAGGCGTTGTCGGTGACAAGGAAGGGCGAGTGGTACCAGCTACCGCCGAACTGCTTGCTCGGGATGTCCGGCAAGCCGCGGCAGTTCGGACCGCCGGAAGCGTTCACGATGGGCAGGCTTTCCGGGTAGGTGTAGGCCGGCGAACCGGGCAGGAAGTTCGACGACACGAAGAGGCCCGGCCGGATACCGCCGATGATCGGGGCGAACCGTTCGGTCGCGACCCTGGTCCCCTTGAGAATGCAGCCGAACTCCGGGGAGTAGTCGCCGGCCACCTTCAGCGGCGCCCGCAGCCGCTGAATGGCGGCGATGTAGTTGTCCGCAGCGGGGGCCAGCGTGGCAGTGCCGTTGTTGGCCAGCCCGATCGCCGACAGCAGCGTCGCGTTCAGATCGTCCTTCTCGTCGACGATGGTCTTGTTGAGCGCGGGCAAGTTGTCGATGATCTTGGCCAGGTCGGGGCCTGCATCGCCGTAGATGTTGGCCACCACGGCGGTCTTGGCGAAATCGTCCTGCAGCGTCGGCAACTTCGGATTGAGTTGCTGCAGGTACTGGTTGAGCCCCGTCATGGCGGCACCCAGGTCATCGCCGTGGCCGCGCAGGCCCTCCCCCAACGCGCTCACGGTCGCGTTCAGGTTGACCGGGTCGATCTTGTTCAGCACGTCGGACAGGGTCTGGAAGAGGGTATTGACCTCCAGCTGCACGTCCTTGGCGGCAACGTTGGTACCCGGCCGCAGCGATTTCCTGTCCGGGTTGTCCGGCGTCAGGAACTCGACCGACTTGGCTCCGAAGATGGTGTTTCCCGCGATCCGCACGCCGGCGTTCGACGGGATGTAGCGCATCTCGTCGCTCTTGATCGACAACGTCAGCTTGGCCTCGTGGCCGGCGTACTCGATGTTCTTGACCTGGCCGATCTGGATGCCGCGGTATTTGACCTTGGCGTCCTGCTCCATCACCAGACCGGCCCGCGGTGCGGTGACGGTGACGGTGTCGGTGCTGGTGAATGCGGCTGTGTAGGACAGGTAGGTGAAGGTCACCGCCACGGCCACGATGGCGGCCAGGATCGCCGCGGCGATCCTGACATGGCTCTTCTTCGCGTTTCCGTCAGACATGGGCCTACCCGGAGAGGTTGAAGTTGCCGGACGCGCCGTAGACGGCCAGGGAGATGAACAGGGTGATGGTGACGACGACGATGAGCGAGGTACGCACGGCCTGCCCGACCGCGATGCCCACGCCGACCGGGCCGCCGGAGGCGTTGTAGCCGTAGTAGGTGTGCACGAGCATGACGGCGACAGCCATCACGATGGCCTGCAGGAACGACCACAACAGGTCGCTGGGGATCAAGAACGTGTTGAAGTAGTGGTCGTACAGGCCCGCGGACTGGCCGTTGATGAAGACCGTGGTGAACCTCGCTGCGAAGAAGGCGGCGAGCACCGACAACGAGTACAGCGGCACGATCGCGATCAGCCCGGCCATCAGCCGCGTCGACACCAGGTAGGACACGGCGTGCACGGCCATCGCCTCCACCGCGTCGATCTCCTCGGCCACCCGCATCGCGCCCAGCTGTGCGGTGGCGCCTGCGCCGATGGTGGCGGCCAGTGCGATTCCCGCGATGACCGGCGCGACGATGCGCACGTTGAGGAAGGCCGACAGGAAGCCCGTCAGCGCCTCGATGCCGATGTTGCCGAGCGATGAGTAGCCCTGGACGGCGATGACGCCACCCGAGGCCAGGGTC
This sequence comes from Mycobacterium sp. 852013-50091_SCH5140682, assembly GCF_001665685.1. Lineage (GTDB taxonomy): Bacteria > Actinomycetota > Actinomycetes > Mycobacteriales > Mycobacteriaceae > Mycobacterium. Next base: position 17,362 of record NZ_LZTB01000010.1, on the reverse strand, counting down.
AGGAAGGCCGCGACGCCGACCGTGCCACCGATCATGACGAGCGCGCCTGCGCCCATCGTCATCTCGGCGACCAGGCGGATGGTCTCCTTGCGGTACCGGGTGATGGCGTTGGGGATGTACCGCATGGTCTCGCCGTAGAACAGCGCCTGTTCTCCGACGGTGTCGACGACCCGCGGGACACCGCGGAACAGTCGGCGGAAACGAAGCGTGGCGTCGTAACTCATACCGTCGCCTTCTTCGATCCCGCGGTTGTTTCGCACGCAACAATCATGCCGGTCATCGGACGAGCACCCGGACGCCGATGGCGGTCATGATCACGTTGATGACGAACAAGCAGATGAACGCGTAGACCACGGTCTCGTTGACGGCGTTGCCCACACCCTTCGGGCCACCCTTGACGGTCAAGCCGCGATAGCAGCCGACCAGTCCGGCGACCACACCGAACAACAGCGCCTTGATCTCGGCGAGCACCAACTCGCCGAGGCCGGTCAGCACTGTCAGGCCGTTGATGAAGGCCCCCGGGTTCACGCCTTGCAGGAAGACGGAGAAGACGTAACCGCCCGCCAGGCCGATGGCGCACACCAGGCCGTTGAGCAGCAGGGCCACGAACGTCGAGGCCAGCACGCGAGGCACCACCAGGCGCTGGATCGGGTCGATGCCCAGCACCCGCATCGCGTCGATCTCCTCGCGGATGGTGCGGGCCCCCAGGTCGGCGCAGATGGCCGTGGCACCGGCGCCCGCGACGACGAGCACGGTCACGACCGGGCCCAGCTGGGTGATGGTGCCGAACGCCGTGCCCGCCCCGGACAGGTCGGCGGCGCCGATCTCGCGCAGCAGGATGTTGAGGGTGAACGCCACGAGCACGGTGAACGGGATGGCGACCAGCAGCGTCGGTACCAGCGAGACGCGCGCGATCATCCAGGTCTGATCGAGGAATTCCTTGAGCTGGAACGGGCGGCGGAAGATCTTGGCGAAAGTGTCCAACGACATTTCGACGAACCCGCCCACGGCCCGGGCCGGAACCGCAAGCTGTTCGATCAACCTCGGCTCCATTCTCGGCGGTCGGGGCAGGTGTTGGGCTGCATGGCGAAAGACCCTAGGCCGTCGTTCCCGGCGGCGCTCCCACCCCATGTTCTTACGTCGCTCATAGTGAGCCGGCTCATATTAACTAGAACACGTTCGCAGTGTCAAAGAACCGCAAAAACAGTCAATATTCACGCGTTTTTGCTGATCAAGACACGTAACGACGACACCTTTTTAGAACGTGTTCTACCCGGCACTGAATCCTGGAGACCGAGACGGTCAGTCTCGTTCCGTCATCAGCGCGGTGGCCGAAAATCCACGCTCAGGGTCACGATCAGCAAAGTAATCGCGAAGTGTCACGCTGAGGTCTTCCGGCGCCCACGCGTCGGCATTCGCCGTGAAGCGCTGTTCGGCCGTCGGCGCCGCGACCAACGTGACAGTTGGACCATAAACGATGAAGAGCTGCCCGTTGACGGCTTCGGCTGCCGGTGAGCTGAGAAAACGCACCAGGGTGACCACGTGATCGGTGGACAGCGGGTCGACCGCGCCGTCAGCAAGCTCCGGCGCGTCACCGAACACCTCTGCGGTCATGGCCGTGCGGGCGCGCGGCGCGATGGCGTTGGCCCGCACCCCGAAGCGCTCCAGGGCCCTCGCCGCTGAGAGGGTCAAGGCCGTGATGCCGGCTTTCGCGGCGCCGTAATTGGGTTGCCCGACGGGTCCGGACAGGCCGGCCTCCGACGAGGTGTTGACGATGCGGCCGTAGACGCTGCCGTCCCCTGCTTTGGCCTTCGCGCGCCAGTAGGTGGCCGCGTTGCGGGTCAGCAGGAAGTGGCCGCGCAGGTGGACCGCGATGACCGCGTCCCATTCCTCGTCGGTCATGTTGAACAGGATCCGGTCGCGGGTGATGCCGGCGTTGTTGACGACGATGTTCAGGCCGCCCAGCTCGTCCGCTGTCTTCACGAGCTCGTCAGCCGTCGAACGCTGGCTGATGTCACCTGCGACGGCCACCCCCTTGGAGCCCGCTGCCGCGATCTCGTCGAACACATCCGAGGCGTCGAGCGCGGCGGCCATGTCGTTGACCACCACGGTGGCTCCGGCCTGGGCCAGCCCGATGGCCTCGGCGCGGCCCAGTCCCGCCGCCGCGCCGGTCACCACCGCGACTTTTCCGGACAGGTCGATATCAGGGTCGGTCATATTTATGAATACCTCTAGTCTTTACGGAGCAGGGCGGCGCGGGGGCATTCCGCGATGGATTGCTCGGCCAGATCCTCCTGGTCGGCAGGCACCGGATCGGCCTTCACCACGGCGTAGTCCTCGTCGTCGAGATCGAACAGGTCGGGGGCAATTCCCACGCACACTGCATTGCCTTCACACCGATCACGGTCAACTTCAACTCGCATCACGACCTCCTCAAGACGTGTGTGCGCACCGGGCTGCCTGCACGCAGCCACAGAATACGACCCGGTCCGGCCGATGCCAGTCCAGCACCGGCCTGGACCCCAAGACTAGAACGTGTTACAACCGGGTGAGAACTCAGGTCCATCAAGCAGTGAGGATGCAAGCGGATGCGGATCGGTTACACCCCGGAGCAGGAGGAGCTGCGCCGCGAACTGCGCGCGTACTTCTCCCAGCTGATGACGCCGGAGCGCGTGGAGGCGCTCACCTCCTCAGAGGGCGAGATGGGTCGCGGCAACGTCTACCGCGAGACGGTGGCTCAGATGGGCAAGGACGGCTGGCTGACGCTGAGCTGGCCGAAGGAGTTCGGCGGCCAGGCCCGCCCGCCGATGGACGGGCTGATCTTCACCGACGAGGCCGCGATCGCAGGCGCCCCGGTGCCGTTCCTGACCATCAACAGCGTCGCCCCGACGATCATGCACTTCGGCACCGAGGAGCAGAAGAAGTTCTTCCTGCCCAAGATCGCCGCCGGTGAACTGCACTTCTCGATCGGCTACTCGGAGCCCGGTGCGGGCACCGACCTGGCCGCGCTGCGCACCACCGCGGTCCGCGACGGCGACGACTACATCGTCAACGGCCAGAAGATGTGGACCAGCTTGATCGCCTACGCCGATTACGTGTGGCTGGCCGTGCGGACCAACCCCGAGGCGAAGAAGCATCGCGGGATTTCCATGCTGATCATGCCCACGACAGCCGAAGGCTTCTCGTGGACTCCGGTGCACACCATGTCCGGCGTCGACACCAGCGCCACCTATTACCAGGACGTGCGTATCCCGGTGACCAACCTCGTCGGCGAGGAGAATGCCGGCTGGAAGCTGGTCACCAACCAGCTCAACCACGAACGCGTCGCGCTGGTCTCCGCGCAGCCCATCTACGTCGCGCTCAACGGTGTCCGCGAGTGGGCGCAGAACACCAAGGACGTGCACGGCAAGCGGCTGATCGACGCGGAGTGGGTGCAGCTCAACCTGGCCCGCGTGCACGCCAAGGCCGAGGTACTCAAGCTGATCAACTGGGAACTGGCCTCTGCACAGGACGCCGCGCCCTCACCCGCCGACGCATCGGCGGCCAAGGTGTACGGCACCGAGTTGGCCACCGAGGCCTATCGATTGCTCATGGAGGTGCTCGGCACCTCGGCGACGCTGCGGGCCGACAGCCACGGCGCGCTGCTGCGCGGCCGCATCGAACGCTTCCACCGCTCGGCGTTGATTCTGACCTTCGGCGGCGGCACCAACGAGATTCAGCGTGACATCATCGGCATGGTTGCCCTCGGCCTGCCCCGAGTGAACCGGTAAGGACAGCACAGCAATGGACTTCACGACCACAGAAGCCGCCGACGACCTGGGCGGCCTGGTGCGCACCATCACCGAAGCGGTGTGCACTCCCGAACATCAGCGTGAACTCGACGGGCTGCCGCAGCGTATCGACCGCGACCTGTGGGCCAAGCTGATCGAGTCCGACGTACTTTCGGCCGCGGCCCCAGAGTCGCTGGGCGGCGGCGGTTTCGGCGTGCTCGAGCAGACCGCGGTGCTGACCGCGCTGGGGCGTCAGCTGGCCGCGGTGCCGTACCTGGAGTCGGTGGTGCTGGCTGCCGGTGCGCTCGCCGCGTTCGGATCCGATGAGCTACGGGACCAGTGGGCGACGCCGGCGGTGACGGGCGAGAAGATCCTGACGGTCGCGCTCGACGGCGAGATGGGCCAGGGCCCCGTGCAGGCCCAGTCCGCAGGCGACGGGTATCGGCTCACCGGTACCCGCACCCTGGTGGGCTTCGGGCCGGTCGCCGACGCGTTTTTGGTGCCCGCCGAGACAGGCTCGGGGACAAGGGTTGTCCTGATCGCCGCCGATGATCCCGGGGTGACGGTGACGGCGCTGGACACCACCGCCCGCGGCAGCGTGGGGCTGCTGGAGTTGCAGGGCACCGAAGTCAGCGCCGGACGCCTCGTCGGCGGTGCCGACGTCGTGGACTGGCTCACCACGCACACCGACCTGGGCCGCACCGCGTATCAGCTCGGCGTCCTGGAACGCGCCCTCGAGCTCACCGCCGAGTACGCCCGCGAACGCGAACAGTTCGACCGGCCGATCGGCAGCTTCCAGGCCGTGTCGTCACGGCTGGCCGACGGGTACATCGACATCAAGGGACTGCGCCTGACGCTCACCCAGGCCGCCTGGCGGCTGTCGGAGGACCTTCCCGCCGACATCGACGTCGCGAGTGCCGCGTTCTGGGCCGCCGAGGCCGGCCACAGGGTCGCGCACACCACCGTGCACGTGCACGGCGGCGTCGGCATCGACATGGATCATCCGGTGCACCGCTACTTCCTGGCCGCCAAGCAGACCGAGTTCGGTCTCGGCGGCGCGACCGGGCAGCTGCTGCGGATCGGACGCGAATTAGCAGACACGCCAGCTTGATTGTGCCGAGTCCGCACGCCCGCTTGACCGGTCCCACCGTCACACAACTCCTGGCCCCGCTGGCGAACGTGACCGACCGCGGCATCTACGCGGACGACACCTTCGTCAGCTGGGCCGACCACATCGCCGCCGGAGCCCAGCTGGCGGCGGCGTTGCGGGCCCGGCTACCCCGCCCGGCCAAGCCACCGCACGTCGGCGTGTTGCTGGGCAACACGCCGTTCTTCTCCAGTCTGCTGGTGGCTGCCGGGCTGACGGGCCTGGTCCCGGTGGGGCTCAATCCCACCCGACGCGGCGCGGCACTGGCTCGCGACATCGCCCGGGCCGACTGCCAGCTGGTGCTCACCGACAACCCCGACATCGTTCCGCCCGAAGTCGACCACATCGACGTCGAATCGCGTTCATGGGCAAGCGAACTCGGATCTCACGCGGGCGCCCCGGTGACGTTCGCGAGCCTGTCCGCCGACGACCTGTTCATGCTGATCTTCACGTCTGGCACCAGCGGCGACCCCAAGGCCGTCCGGATCACCCACGACAAGGTCGCCTTTCCCGGCCGGATGCTCGCCGACCGCTTCGGACTCGGCCCGGCCGATACCGCCTACCTGTCGATGCCGCTGTTCCACTCCAACGCGATCATGGCCGGCTGGGCGGTCGCCGCAGCGGCCGGAGCGTCAATTGCTCTGCGCCGCAAGTTCTCCGCATCGGGTTTCCTTCCAGACGTGCGGCGCTACGGCGCCACCTACGCCAACTACGTCGGTAAACCGCTGTCCTACATTCTGGCCACCGAGGCCCACCCCGATGATGCCGACAATCCCCTGAAGATCATGTACGGCAACGAGGCCGCGCCGCGGGATATCGACCGGTTCGCCAAGAGGTTCGGCGTGATGGTCGTCGACGGGTTCGGCTCCACCGAAGGTGGAGTGGCGATCGCCCGCACCCCCGATACTCCCGACGGATCCCTCGGCCCGCTCACCGATGAGGTGACGATCCTCGATGTCGACACCGGCGAGCCCTGCCCGCCGGGCGTCGTCGGTGAGCTGGTCAACCCGACGGGGCGCGGCTGGTTCCGTGGCTACTACAACGATCCCGACGCCGAGGCCGAGCGGATGGCCGGCGGTGTCTACCACACCGGCGACCTGGCCTACCGCGACGAGAACGGCTACGCGTATTTCGCCGGGCGGCTCGGCGACTGGATGCGGGTGGACGGCGAGAATCTCGGTACCGCGCCCATCGAGCGAATCCTGTTGCGCTACCCCGACATCGTCGAGGTAGCGGTGTACCCGATCCCGGATCCGGCGGTGGGCGATCAGGTGATGGCCGCGCTGGTGCTGCGGCCGGGCGCGGTGTTCGATCCCACTGCGTTCCGGATATTCCTGGCCGATCAGTCCGATCTCGGGCCCAAACAATGGCCTGCGCACATTCGGGTCGCCACCGCACTGCCGCGCACCGAGACGTTCAAGGTGATCAAGCGGCAGCTGTCCGCGGAAGGTCCCGACTGCGCCGACCCGGTATGGCCCATCGAAAGGTGAACTGTGCGAATCGCATTGACCGGCGGGACGGGATATGTGGGCGCGCACATCGTGCGCGGTCTGCTGCGGGCGGGGCATGAGGTCCGTCTGCTGGCCGCACCCGGATGCGCCGACGATCCGGTGCTCGGCCACCTCACGAATGCCGGGAATCTGACGGTCGTCGAGGGCGACATCCGCGACGACGGCGTCGTCGAGCAGCTGCTCGCCGAGTGTGAAGCCGTTCTGCACGCCGCAGGCGTGGTGGGTACCGACCGACGGCGCACCGAGTTGATGTGGCAGATCAACGCCCACGCCACCGAGTCCGTACTGACCCGCGCGGTCGAGGCAGGGCTGGATCCTGTTGTCTGCGTGAGCAGTTACAGCGCGCTGTTCCCGGCGCCTGATGGCGTCATCTCCGCGGACACCCCACCGGCTCCCGGACGCAGCCCCTATGCGCAGACCAAGGCATACGCCGATCGGGTGGCGCGGCGACTGCAGCAGCAAGGCGCGCCCGTCGTCGTCACCTATCCGTCCTCGGTCGTCGGCCCCGCCTACTTCACCGCCGCCGGTGTCACCGAACGGGGCTGGGCGCCGATCGTGCGCGCCGGGATCGCGCCCAAGCTGCGGGGCGGCATGCAGATGATCGACGTCCGCGACGTCGCCGACGTACATGTGCGGCTCATGCGACCCGGCCGGGGTCCGCGGCGCTACGTCTGCGGCGGCGTCATGCTGACGTTCGACGAGATGATCGATGCGCTCGCTCAGGGAACCGGACGCAGTATTCGACGAATCCCCCTGTCGCCGAGTGTGTTCCGAGCCATCGGCTGGCTTGCCGACCAGGCCGGCAGCGTGCTGCCGCTCGGCGACGGACTCAGCTACGAAGCCGCGCTGCTGCTCACGGCTGCCACGCCGACCGATGACGCCGACACGCTCGCCGACCTCGGCATCGACCGTTGGCGGTCGCCGCAGGAGGCGATTGCCGCGTCGTTCGGGCCGAGAAACGTCACCGTGGGCGGGTAACGTCGCGGTCGGGGGCTACCGCGAACTGCCACCACCGCGCGGGATGGGTGACTTGATCGAGTGCCGGTGGGAGCGCACCGGTCCGGCAGCACCGGGACTGGTGTTGCCCGACGGATGCATGGACTTGATCCGGGTCGACGACGACATCGTGGTGGCCGGTCCCGACACCACGGCGTTCACGGCGTCCGGTAGCCAGGAATCGGTGCAGGGCTTGCGATTTCTTCCCGGCGTACTCCCGCGACTGCTCGGCGTCCCGGCCGTCGTGCTTCGCGACACCCGGACCGCATTGCGGGAGCTGCGCCCGATCCGCCAAGACACCACGCTGGAGCGGCTGGCCCGCACGCTCGTCGCCGCATCCCCGCGCGCCGAGACCGCGCCCTGGTCGCTACCGGTCCTGCACCGGGTCACCCGACGGCTGGCCGAGGGTGCCAGCGTCGTCGAAACAGCCCGTGCCACAGGCTGGTCCAGCCGAAGCCTGCAGCGGCACTGCACGACGGTGTACGGCTACGGCCCGGCGCAGCTGCGGCGCATCCTGCGCTTCCGGCGGGCCATGCGGCTGCTGCAGTCCGGCCTCGCGCCCGCCGCCGTCGCGGCCCAAGCGGGCTATGCCGACCAACCCCATCTGCACCGCGAGGTGCGGTCACTGGCCGGGGTGCCCCTTGGTCAGCTCGGTAGCGCCGCAAACAGGTCCACCGAGGTGCCGTCAGGATCTTCGACGGTCGCGTAGCGCTGGCCCCACGGCGCATCGAACGGTTTGAGCGTTCCCGCGTGCCCCGCAGCGGTGAGCCGTTCATACAGATCGTCGACCTGGGCGGGCGCGGCGAGACCGAACGCGATCGCGACCCGGCCGGCTGAGGTGGGCGGAGCCCAGTCGGCGTGCATCCCGGCTATGACGTCCTCGGTGTCGAACGCCAGCGTGTTGCCGCCGGGCAGGGCCACCTCGACGTGCGGTCCGTCGGGCTCGGGGACCGCGAGGCCGAGCAATCGGTAGAACTCCAACGAGCGGTGCAGGTCTTTGGCGACGATTTCGACCACGGTCGACGTGAACTCAACAGGCATATCTGCAGGTTAGAACGGTGCGGGTAGCACCGTCGTGAACAGATCGGACAACGTTGGGTCCACCGTCGCCGGCAGGTCTAGTCGGCAACAGACGAAGTTTGACGGATTTATCGGCTCCCGGGAGGGTTGGTCGGACCACGGGTACCGGGTAGGTTGGGCCTAATACGCTAGTTACTCGTCAGTAGGGAGGGTCCTCCATGCCCGCTCCGTCCGCCGCCGACTTCGCCCGGCTCCGCAATCTCGTCGCGATCGCCGATCCGAACGCACGCCAGTCGAAGTCGATCGAGGAGGTCTTCACCGGCAGAGAGCTGACCACCATTCCGGTCGGTACCGCCGAAGACGTCACCGCTGCGTTTGCAAAAGCCCGCGCTGCCCAGGCGAACTGGGCGAAGCGTCCGGTCAAGGACCGGTGCGCGATCATCGAGCGATTCGGCGAGTTGGTGGCGCAGAACCGCGACTTTCTGATGGACGTGGCTCAAGCCGAGACCGGTAAAGCCCGGTCGGCCGCGCAGGAAGAGATCGTGGACATGATTCTCAACTCGCGCTACTACGCGCGCGAGGCCGCCAAGCTGCTCTCCCCCAAGCGAGTCCAGGGCCTGCTGCCCGGTTTCGTCAAGACCGTGGTGAACCACCATCCCAAGGGCGTCATCGGCGTGATCTCGCCGTGGAATTACCCGATGGCACTGTCCATTTCGGACTCCATCCCGGCATTGCTCGCCGGTAACGCCGTCGTCGTCAAGCCGGACAGCCAAACGCCGTACTGCACCCTGGCCAACGCCGAACTGCTGTACCAGGCCGGGCTGCCCCGCGACCTGTTCGCGGTCGTTCCCGGGCCGGGTTCGGTGGTGGGCACCGCAATCGTCGAGAACTGCGACTACCTGATGTTCACAGGGTCGACGGCCACCGGCCGCTCACTGGCCGAACAGTGCGGCCGCAGGCTGATCGGTTTCTCCGCGGAACTCGGCGGCAAGAATCCGATGATCGTCACCAAAGGTGCCGACCTGGACGTGGTCGCCAAAGCCGCCACCCGCGCCTGCTTCTCGAACGCCGGCCAGCTGTGCATCTCCATCGAGCGCATCTACGTCGAACGGGATATCGCCGAGGAGTTCACCGCCAAGTTCGGGGAACGAGTGCGAAACATGAAGCTCTCAAGCGCCTATGACTTCACTGCCGACATGGGCAGCTTGATCTCCGAGGATCAGGTGAAGACCGTCTCCGGCCACGTGGACGACGCGAAGGTCAAGGGCGCCAAGGTGATCGCGGGCGGCAATGCCCGTCCGGACATCGGACCGCTGTTCTTCGAACCGACCGTGCTGACCGACGTGACCGACGAGATGGAATGCGGCCGCAACGAGACGTTCGGCCCCCTCGTGTCGATCTATCCGGTGGATTCCGTCGAGGAGGCCATCGCCAAGGCCAACGACACCGAATACGGCCTGAACGCCAGTGTCTGGGCCGCGTCGAAGGCCGAAGGCGAGGCCATCGCGGCCCGGTTGCAGGCGGGCACGGTCAACGTCGACGAGGGCTACGCGCTGGCGTTCGGCAGCACCGCGGCACCGATGGGCGGCATGAAAGCTTCCGGCATCGGTCGCCGCCACGGCGCCGACGGCATCCTCAAATACACCGAGTCACAGACGGTTTCCACCGCACGGGTGCTCAACCTCGACCCGCCGCTGGGCATATCACAGACTTTGTGGCAGAAGGCTTTGACGCCCATGATCCAGGCCGTCCAGAAGCTGCCCGGCCGCTGACCTTTCCCGCGCGAGCAGCTGTCTGGGGGCTGCTCGCGGGAGATACCCAGGCATTCTGCAGCTAGTTCTCAGTTAATCTCCGCGGAAACCCCTTGGCACGTCATGACATTGGGATTTGAGGAAGGTGTGCGCTCATATGCCGACCGTAGATTTCGACGGCGGTGTTGAATACAGCCAGTAGCTACCCCATGTTCTGCAGGAGGTGCCCCGTGATTGTCGACTGCGCGCACTATCTCGACGGTAGCCGGCAAAGCGACCGGACGATCTCTCTGGACGAAGCGGCACAGCAATGCCATCAAGGCGGGTTCGTGTGGCTGGGCCTCTTCGAGCCCAGCAGCGAGGAACTCGACGAGGTGCGGGACTCCTTCGATCTGCACGAGCTGGCCGTCGACGACGCCAAGACCTTTCACCTGCGTCCCAAGGTCGAAGAGTACGAATCCGGGGTGCAGCTCGTCATCCTGCGCACGGCCCGCTACAACCACGAGCAGGACGAGGTCGACTTCGGCGAGATCAGCATCTTCGTCGGGCCCGGCTTCGTCATCACAGTTCGCCAAGGCGTCGCGAGTGAGCTGCACGGTGCCAGGACCCGACTCGAACAACACCCGAAACTGCTTGCACTGGGCCCCAACTCAGTGTTGTGGGCGATCCTCGACCAGGTGATCAAGGGGTACGGCCCGGTGGTCGCCGGCCTGGAATCCGACATCGAGCTGGTCGAAGGCACCGTATTCTCCGGCGCGGTCGCGCCGACCGAGCAGATCTACGATCTCCGTCGCGAGGTCACCAACTTCTATCGCGCGGTCCACCCGTTGCTCGCGGTGCTCACTCGCGTCGAGCGCAATGTCGAGGAGGCCGAACTCGCGCCGTATCTGCGCGATGTGCACGATCACGTGCATCTCATCAGCGAGGAAGTCGCCGCGCAGAAGGAACTCCTGGCCACAGTCCTGCAAGCGAACATGGCCGTCATCTCGGTGGAACAAACCGAGGTGAGCGTGCGCCAGAACAGCACGATCGAGCAGCTGACGATCCTGGCCACGGTGTTCCTACCGCTGACTTTCATCACCGGTTTCTTCGGGCAGAACTTCGCCTGGCTCACCGAACACATGAGCGGCTTCACGAGTTTCATCGTGTTCGGCGTCGGCGGGCTGGTGGTTCCGCTGATATTGCTCTGGGCGTGGATGCGCTACAACAAGCGTGCGACGGCGGCTACCTCAGGTCGCATCGCGGTCGCGCGGGCGGCGGCGGCCGATCACGTCCGACCACCGGCTCCGTAGCTGCCCACTTCTTCCGCGCGAGTTTTTCGCGCGAGTTTTTCCGGCCAGCAGACACTCAGGTCCGCAACACGCCGCAGTTCCGGTACCGGCGTGACTGCTCGCGGAAAGAAATCAGCTGTCGCGGACGTCGTCGAGGCGCCTTGTGGCCGCCTCGAAACCGCTCACCAGTTCCCCGATGATGTCGGCGACGGGACGGATCTCGTTCATCCGGCCCACGATCTGACCGACCGGCATCGACACGGTGTCCGGGTTGTCCGACTCGTTCATCCGCTGATGCGCCTCGCTGACCAGGATGTTCTGCAGCGGCATCGGCAGTGGTTCCGGTGCGTCCGGGGCATCCCAGGCATCGGTCCACTTGGTCTTGAGCAGCCGGGCCGGCTTGCCCGTGTAGATCCGGCGGCGCACGGTGTCGGCGGTGCCGGCCCGCAACAGCGCCTCCTGGATGGTCGACGTGCCGCCGGGAAGCCGATGCCCCAGGTCGTATTCGGCCGACGTCAGGAATGCCGAGCCCATCCACACGCCCGACGCCCCGAGAGCCAGCGCGGCCGCGACCTGCTTACCGGTACCGATGCCGCCGGCGGCCAGCACCGGCGCTTTACCGTCAAGCGCGTCAACGATTTCCGGCCACAGCACCATCGAGCCGATCTCGCCCGTGTGCCCGCCGGCCTCGTGTCCCTGCGCGACGACGATGTCCACGCCGTTCTCGACGTGGCGCAGCGCGTGCTTGGCGCTGCCTGCCAACGCTGCCACCGGCACACCTGCGGCGTGCACCTGCTCGATGACGTCGTTGGGCGGTGAGCCCAGCGCGTTGGCGATCAGCTTGATCGGATGCTTCAGCGCCACCTCGACGTGGCTGCGGGCCACCGAGTGCAGCCAGCCCAGCACGCCCTCATTGCGCTCCTCATCCTCCGGGAGGGGTGGAACACCAAGATCGGCAAGGGTTTTGGCGACAAAGTCACGGTGACTCTGCGGGATCAGCTTGTTGATGTCGACGGCGGTGCCCTCGGTGGGGATCTTGGCGGGCATCACGACGTCGACGCCGTAGGGCTTTCCGTCGGTGTTGGCGTCCATCCACTGCAGGACGTTCTCCAGGTCGTCCGCGTCGTTGAATCGCACGCAGCCGAGCACGCCCAGCCCGCCGGCCTTGCTCACTGCGGCGGCGACCTTCTCCGACGGGGTGAAGACGAAGATCGGGTATTCAATCCCGAACCGCTCGCACAGATCTGTCTTCATCTAATTCCCCCGTCGCTTCGCTCGCCCGGTCATTTGGTTGCTCCCACGTGATTTGCGTGCACCTCGTCGGCGGCCCGCTGTTCGGTTTGCTCCTTGGCCCACCGATAGTCGGGCTTGCCTGCCGGTGAGCGCTTCACTTCGTCGACCAGCCACAGGCTGCGCGGCACCTTGTACCCGGCGATCTCCGAGCGCACGAACGCGTCCAGGTCGGCCAGTGACGGGCGGGCGCCCTCGCGCGGTTGCACCACCGCGGCGACATGCTGACCGAAACGCTCGTCGGGAACACCCACCACCAAGGCGTCGAACACGTCGGGGTGACCCTTCAGCGCTGCCTCGACCTCTTCGGGGTAGACCTTCTCACCGCCACTGTTGATCGACACCGAGCCGCGGCCCAGCATCGTCACGCTGCCGTCGGCCTCGACCTCGGCGTAGTCACCCGGAATCGCGTACCGCACACCGTTGATGGTCCGGAACGTCTCGGCCGTCTTCTTCTCGTCCTTGAAGTAGCCGACCGGGATGTGGCCGCATTTGGCGATGATGCCGCGCACGCCGGAACCGGGGACCACCTCGTTGCCGTCGTCGTCGAGCACCTTGGTGTTCTTGTCGATGGTCACGCGCGGGCCGCCGGTGTGACTCTGTCCCTTGGCCACGATGCTGGTGCCGCCGAAACCCGTCTCCGACGAGCCGATCGAGTCGGTGATGATCCGATTCGGCAGCAGCTCAAGGAATTTCTCCTTGAGGCTGGTCGAGAACAGCGCAGCAGTGCTGGCAAGCAGGAACAGTGACGACAGGTCGTACTCGTTACCCGCGTCCTGATGCGCGAGCAATGCATCCAACAGCGGGCGGGCCATCGCGTCGCCCGTGAAGAACAGCAGATTCACCTTGTGCTCGTGGATCATTCGCCAGGCCGCATCGGCGTCGAACTCCGGCATCAGCACCACGGTGTGGCCGGTGAACAGCGCCATCCAGGTGGCCGACTGCGTCGCGCCGTGAATCATCGGAGGGATGGGCAGCCGGATCATCGGTGGGTTCGCGACGGCCTGCTTGGACAGGTCGTATTCGTCGGCGATCGGTTCGCCGGTGGCAAAGTCGGTGCCGCCGAACAACACCCGGTAGATGTCCTCGTGACGCCACATCACGCCCTTGGGGAAACCCGTGGTGCCACCGGTGTAGAGCAGGTAGATGTCGTCCTCGCTGCGCGGCCCGAAATCACGCTCGGGTGACTGGTCGGCGATCGCGGTATAGAACTCGACGCCGCCGTATCGCTGGTAGTCCAGGTCGCTGCCGTCCTCGACGACCAGCTTGGTCTTCAGCAGCGGCAGCTCCGGCAGCACGTTGGCCACCCGGTCGGAGTACTGGCGTTCATGGACCACAGCGACCATGTCGGAGTTGTCGAACAGGTACTTCAGTTCGGCCTCGACATAGCGGAAGTTGACATTGACCAGGATCGCGCCGGCTTTGACGATGCCCAGCATCGCGATGACGATCTCGTTGCGGTTGCGGCAATACAAGCCGACTTTGTCGTCCTTCTTGACGCCCTGGGCGACGAGGTAGTGAGCCAACTGGTTGGCCTTGGCCTCGAGCTCGGCGTAGGTCAGCTGTTCGTCCCCACAGATCAGGGCGACACGGTCCGGCACAGCGTCGATGGCGTGCTCGGCGAGATCGGCGATATTCAGAGCCACAGAACCTAAACTAGAACGTGTTACATTTCGTGACAAGTCTGGGTCGAAAACGCAGAGAGGCGGACACCCGTGAGCGATACCCCAAAGGGGCCCGACGCCCTCATTGAGCAGCGCGGACACACCCTGATCGTGACGCTGAACAGGCCGGAGGCCCGCAACGCACTTTCCACCGAGATGCTCTCGATCATGGTCGAGGCCTGGGACCGCGTCGACAACGATCCGGAGATCCGCACCTGCATCCTCACCGGTGCGGGCGGCTACTTCTGCGCGGGCATGGACCTGAAGGGCGCGACCAAGAAGCCGCCGGGTGACTCCTTCAAGGACGGCAGCTACGACCCGTCACGCATCGACGGCCTGCTGAAGGGCCGCCGCCTCACCAAGCCGCTGATCGCCGCGGTCGAGGGCCCCGCCATCGCAGGCGGCACCGAGATCCTGCAGGGCACGGACATCCGGGTGGCCGGCGAAAGCGCGAAGTTCGGCATCTCCGAAGCCAAGTGGAGCCTGTACCCGATGGGCGGCTCGGCCGTGCGCCTGGTCCGCCAGATCCCGTACACCATCGCGTGCGATCTGCTGCTGACCGGTCGCCACATCACCGCGGCCGAGGCACTGTCCTACGGGTTGATCGGCTACGTGGTGCCCGACGGCACAGCGCTGGACAAGGCCCTGGAGATCGCCGAGGTGATCAACAACAACGGTCCGCTGGCCGTGCAGGCCATCCTCAAGACCATCCGCGAGACCGAGGGCATGCACGAACTCGACGCGTTCAAACCGGACACCGCCAACGGCATCCCGGTGTTCCTGTCCCAGGACGCCAAAGAAGGCCCCCTGGCCTTCAAGGAGAAGCGGGCGCCCAACTTCCAGATGAAGTAAGCCGGTCCGACGGACGTTGCGCCGAGGATTGCGGTCACCATGTGGCTGTTGCAATTTTGGCGGTTTGTCGGCGCGACGGTGGCGAGGTTGGACTGAATTCGTCTCCACGAGTGTGAACTGTCTGCGAAATCCGGCGCTCAGATTCGCAGAGGGTTCACGCTCGCGGTAGGCAGTGGGTGTCGCGGTGCTTACGTCTCGGATTGCAGCCACTGGGTGGCTGTTGCGTTTTCTGCTCGGCTGATGAGATTCCCTTGGCATGTCGTTGGATGTGCCAAGGGGTTTCTTTGTGTGGTGGCCTAGATGGCCGGTTGTGCGTTGTGCAGGCGCAGGAGGTTGATGACGGAGGCTGCGAGGTGGAGTTCGGCGGTGACTGCGGCCAGTCCTCGGCGGGAAAACCGGCGGAGTTTGATCTGGTCTTTGAGGTGGGCGAAGACGGGTTCCACGGTGGCGCCGCGGCGTTTGTAGCGTTCGGTGTTGCCGGGATGGCGTAAGCGGTAGCGCATGGCGTCTTTGGGCGCGAGATCTGCTGGCGGCTTCCCGTCGGTGGGATCCTCGCGTGCCTCGATGTGCAGGTCACGGTTCTTGCCGGGGGCAATGAGCCGATCGGGACCAGCAGCGGTGAGGTTTTCGTCGGTGAAGTAGCCCGAGTCCATCAGGACCAGACCGATCTGTTTTCCCAGGACGTCGGCCTGTGTGGTGGCTTCGGCGATGGCCGGCAGATAGCAGTGGGCGTCGTTGGCGTCCTGGCTGATGTGCACGCCTAGGACGTAGTGATCATCGGTGACAACGAACTGGGCGTTGTAAGCCTGCACCGACCCACCGGTGGAACCTTCGAGCATCAACCGGGAATCGGGGTCGGTGGTGTTGACCGGATCGGCCGAGGCGCCGCGGGCGTGTGCTCGTCTGGCCCGGCGATCGCGTCGCTGAGCAGCCCTGCCGCGCAGGTCGGGTTGATGACCGGCGGCGATGTCTGCTTGGACCTTGTCCAAGGCCTGCTGGGCGACCTTGAGTTTGAAGCGGGCATCGCGGCGGACCTTATTGGCGACGGCACCTTTGATGCCTTCGACGGAGTCAATCTGGTTGCAGGCACGGTCAATTCGGGCTTGGTGGTAGCGCACAGGGTCCACATTTCCCGGTCGGTGTCTTATCGGGCCACCGGCGGCGATCCGAGCCAGGTATTCCTCGGCGGCAGCCGCGTCGGCGGCATCGGCGCGCGCGTCAGCGTCGCGACGGCGGTTGAGTTCGCCGAGCGCTTTGGCGATGTTCGCCGCTCGGCCGCTGTGCCGGGAGAACTGCTCAGGCAGCCCCTCACCATCTCGACCACCACCGTCCCGGTGGTCGTGCTCGGCGTCTTCGGCCGCGTCGGTGGCCGCCGCCTCGCCGACCACGGTCTCGGCGATCTGGCGGCTGATCCGCTCGACCTCGCGCCCCACTGATTCCGGTGACCGGTTGGCACCGTGCGATGCGTTCGCGGCGATCTTGCTGCCATCGATGGAGATCACCCCGACCTTGACCATCCCCGCAGCTGAACACAATTGCAGGATCTGGGCGAACAGGTTGGTGAACGCGTCGTGATGCGCGGCGCGGAACCGGGCGATCGAGGTGTGATCAGGAGCGTCCTGGGCACACAGCACCCGAAACGCCACATGATCGCTGCACAGCTGTTCGATACGCCGTGACGAGCGTTCCCCGCTGGCGTAGGCGTAGATCAACAACGCCAGCAGCATGTCCGGGTCATATGCCTGTCGACCTGCCCCACCCAGCTTGCGGTTGGCGTGGAACGCCGTCGTATCCAACTGCTCGACGACCTCGATCACAAACCAGACCAGATGATCTTCGGGTAACCAATCGATCATGTTCGGCGGCAACAGGAACTGCTGATCCCTGGCCACCGGGCGATATCCACGAGCCATACCCGAGTGTCTCGAGAACCACACCCTCAGTCACGCGTTTCGACCCCGCGATTCTGCAACAGCCACTGGGTGGCCGCAATCCTCGGCGCTGTCGTTCAATTCGGCCCGTCGCTCACCAACGCCGATGTGGTGGTCCCCCTGTCTCTTATACACATCTGACGCTGCCGACGATCGCAT